>NZ_QKZG01000017.1:0-151877 GCF_003254125.1 Pseudomonas sp. 478 | reverse complement strand
GCTAAAGCTCAGTGTTCCCTCGCTACGGTGTCCATCAGGGGGGCATCGCCTACGGTCTGCTTCGCGACGACCTCCTCTCGATGTGTGCGGCTTCGCCGCACGGCGCTACGCGCCTAACCCCCTGATGAACACCTCCGCTCGGCCTGCCGAAGGGGCGAAAGATCAAGATCAAGATCAACGTCAAAAGCCAACGGCAACGGCAACGGCAAGAACAACAGCTTCGCGAGCAAGCCCGCTCCCACAGGGTCCGAGTGAACCCCAAGGGAGAGGCCAAAGTCAGGCCAGACTTTTGCTGACCACCTCGAACACATCGCTCGACAACTGACCCGAAGCGCGAATCCGCTCCAGCTCACCTTTCATCAACGCCTGACGCGCATCGTCATACTTGCGCCAGCGAGTCAGCGGCGCCAACTGCCGAGAAGCGATCTGCGGATTAAACCCGTTCAACTCGATCACCAGATCCGCGAGGAACCGATAACCCGAACCATCCGCCGCATGGAAATTAATCAGGTTCTGCCCGGCAAACGCGCCGACCAGCGCCCGCACCTTGTTCGGGTTCTTGATATTGAACGCCGGATGCTGCATCAACGCCTTGACCCGCTCCAGACCACCAGGCAACACGCTGCCCGCCTGGACGCTGAACCACTGATCCATGACCAACGGGTTGTCCTTGAAATGCTCGGCAAAACTGGCCAGGGCCTTGGCTTTCTCGTCTTCGAACGACGAATTGACCAGCACCGCCAACGCCGTCAGGCGCTCGGTCATGTTGTCGCTGGCCTCGAACTGCTCAAGCGTCGCCGCCAACACCTCCGGTTTACCGCTAAGCATCAGGTACGAAAGCGCAATGTTCTGCAACGCGCGACGAGCGAAATGCTCGGCCTCGGCTACATACGGGGTTTTCTTCGACAGATCGCGATTGGCCTGGTAACGCAGCCACAGCGCCTCGAACAAACTTTCTGCCAATTGCTTGCGAGCAAACTCGCGAGCGATGTGAATGGCGTCAACGTCAGCCACTTCGCTGATCTCGGTCAGATATGCCTCGCCCGGCAGCGAGAGCATTTCCGCGACCATCGCCTGATCCAGCGTCTCGTCCGACAACACGGTACGCAAGGCAGAAACCAGGCGCTGATCCAGCACCAGTTTCTCGCCCTTTTGCTGCTGGGCAATCAGCTCTTGCAGCACCTGAACCGACAATTGCTGACCCGCATCCCAACGGTTGAAACCGTCGCTGTCGTGTTGCATCAGGAACATCAGCTGATCGCGGTTGTACGGGAAGCTCAGTTTCACCGGCGCCGAGAAGCCACGCAGCAACGAAGGCAATGGCTGTTGCGCGATGTCGATGAAGGTGAATGTCTGCTCGGCTTCGGTCACCGAAATGACCCGTGAAGTGCCCTGAGCGCTGGCCTCACCTGTAAGACGCAACGCAATGGCCGCGCCTTTTGAGTCCAGCAGGCCCAATTCGACCGGGATCACGAACGGCAACTTCTCAACCTTGTCCGGGGTTGCCGGGCAGCTCTGGCGGAACGTCAGGCTGTAGGTTTTCGCCGCCGCGTCGTAGGACTCGCTGACCGCCAAACGCGGTGTGCCGGCCTGGCTGTACCAGCGCTTGAACTGGGTCAGGTCGACACCGTTGGCGTCTTCCATGGCTTTAATGAAGTCGTCGCAAGTCACGGCCTGGCCGTCATGGCGCTCGAAGTACAGGTCGCTGCCTTTGCGGAAGCCTTCGGCGCCGAGCAAGGTATGGATCATGCCGACCACTTCCGAACCCTTTTCGTACACGGTCAGGGTGTAGAAGTTGGAAATCTCGATGAAGCTGTCCGGGCGTACGGCGTGAGCCATGGGACCGGCGTCTTCGGCGAACTGGTGGGTGCGCAGGTACGCCACGTCCTGGATGCGCTTGACCGTGGCCGAGTTCATGTCGGCGGAGAAGCCCGAATCGCGGAACACGGTGAAGCCTTCCTTCAGCGACAACTGGAACCAGTCGCGGCAGGTCACGCGGTTGCCCGACCAGTTGTGGAAGTACTCGTGGGCAACGATCGCTTCGACCCGCTGGTGCGCGGCGTCGGTCGCGGTTTCAGCACGGGCCAGCACGGCGCTCGAGTTGAAGATGTTGAGGCCCTTGTTCTCCATGGCACCCATGTTGAAGTCGTTGACCGCGACGATCATGAAGATGTCCAGGTCGTACTCGCGACCGTAGACCTCTTCGTCCCAGCGCATGGACTTCTTCAGGCTGTTCATGGCGTGCTGGCACTTGTCGATGTTTTCCGGCTCGACATAAATGCGCAGCGCTACGGAGCGATCGGTCATGGTGGTGAAGGTGTCTTCGACGCACCACAAATCACCGGCCACCAGCGCGAACAGGTAGGCAGGTTTCTTGAACGGATCTTCCCAGGTCGCCCAGTGCCGGCCGTCTTCGCCGGGACCTGAGGCAATCGGGTTGCCGTTGGACAGCAATACCGGATAGCTGTGCTGCTCGGCAACCACCGTGGTGGTGAACGTGCTCATCACGTCCGGACGGTCGAGGTAATAGGTGATTTTGCGGAAGCCTTCGGCCTCGCACTGGGTGCAGAACATCGTGCCGGATTTGTACAGGCCTTCCAGCGCGGTGTTGGTTTCGGGGTGGATTCTGACGCTGGTGTCGACCGTGAAGGTGGTGCTGGTCGGGTGCAGGGTCAGGTGGTTTTCCGTCAACTGATAGTCGGCGGCGGTCAACTCGATGTCGGCCAGGTTGACCGACAGCAATTCAAGCTGTTGGCCATCCAGCACCAGCGGCGGCAGGCCCGGGCCACGCTCGGGATTGCGGCGCATCACCAGTTGCGCATGGACCAGGCTGTGGTCCTCGTACAACTCGAAGGTCAGGTGCGTCTCGTCGATCAGGTACTCGGGCGCCTGATAGTCCTTCAGGTAGATCATCTTCGGTTGTTCGGTGCGCATGCTGGAGTCCTTACTGATGCACGGCGAGCTGGTAGGCCGTGTATTTACGAATATTGATTACGCCGGTGTCGAAAATCAGGTACTGGCCCTTTATTCCCAACAGCGTGCCTTCGGCGATCGGATTCTTGTCCAGGTTGAAGCTGACGATCTTGGCTGGATATTGCTCGACCGGATAGCGGATTTCGAGCGTTTCTACATCGGCAATAGTCTGGATCGCCTGTAGGCCAAATCGTTCCTGCAAACTTTGCAGCCCTTCGGCGCAACTGTCGAACAGCTGATCACGAACCTGCGCCAGGTCGACCGACACCGCATCGCCCTTGAGTAACGCACGCCAGTTGGTCTTGTCTGCCACCTGACTGCGGAACAGGTCTTCGACGAAGCCCGACTGCTGACGGGTCGAGACACGCATGATTGGCAAGGCCTGACGGGCGCCCTGATCGATCCAGCGGGTCGGCAGCTGGGTGGCGCGGGTAATCCCGACCTTCACCCCCGAAGAGTTGGACAGATAGACAATGTGATCCGTCATGCAGAACTTCTCGCCCCACTCCGGCTCACGGCAGGTGCCAGCGTCATAGTGGCAACGCTCCGGGCTCATGATGCAGATGTCGCACTGGGCCAGTTTGGTCATGCACGGGTAGCAGTAACCCTGACTGAAACTGGTTTTGGTCTTGCGTCCACAATGGGTGCAATGAATCGCCCCCAGGTATTCCAGGCGCACCGTGGTGCCGATCAATGGATTGACCGGGACCTCGACGTCATCCAGACGAAACGCGTACTGCACGTTCGGCCCGTCAAGGCGCGCCGACATTTTGCTGATTGCACCGCGACCAATCTCGATCAATGGACGGCATCCGATTTGAACAGGATATTCGGCACTTCGATCGACTTGGAGCCGCACTCCTGCACGCCCATGTAACCGGTGCGCTGGTCTTCGGGCAGGTTCTGGATTTCCCAGGCGATCATCGCTTGCAGCGACAGTTCGCGTTGTTCGGCGGTGAGTTTGCCACCGTCCGACCATTTACCGATTTCCACCGCCAGTTTCAGGCTCTGGTAGATATCAGGGGTGATGTTGTTGATCATTTCGTTAAAAGAGGACATCAAGGGCTCCGCGCTCTTTATTGATATAACTGGTTAGACGGCCAGTTTACGGCGGTTGTACAAACCACCCAACAAGCCGGTCAAGCATCCGACGAGCAACCCGCCGACGTGGGCCGCGTTGGCAATTTCACCGAAGCCGATCATTGAGACCAGCCCGGACAGGCATAGGAGCAGCCACACCAGCATCATCACCAACACGCCGCGCGGCAGGCGATAAGCCGGGTTGGGCGACAACAGCTGAAAGATCCAGCAATGCCCGAGCAGGCCGTACAGCACGCCGGACAACCCGCCAAACAGCGTCGGACCACTGAAAACAAACTGGGCGTAGTTCGAGACCAGGCCGAACAGCAAAGTCAGGCCGATCAGGTTGATGCTGCCCTGGCGCGACTCGATGCGTCGCCCCAGTTCCCAATACCACATGCCGTTCATGGCCAGGTGCAGGATGCCGAAGTGGATCAGCATCGGTGTCACCAGACGCCACCATTGCCCCGCCGCCAGGCTGTCAGCCAATGGCACGAAGTGGATGTACTCGCCGACAACGCGAAAATCGAGGAAGGTCAGCCAGCGCATCGTGTCGAGGTTTTCGCCCAGCAGCGTCACCGCGCCGACAAACAGGCTCAGCAGCAACACGAACGCTGTCGCCTTGGCGTGGCGCAATTGCTCCACGAAACCTGGGCGCTTTATGGTTTGCGCCACCGGAATGTCCAGCTGTTGATCGGGATCACCGGCCGGGAAGCGTTCGTACAACACACGCACATCTTCGCTGATGCTGGCCGGCACCCACAGCACTTGCTCGCCCGCCTCTTCGCTGACCCGATGCGGCACCTGCATGCGCTGCAACAGTTTGACGAACCCGCTCAAGTCCACCGCCAGCGGCAGCCGTAAAACAGCAACGGCACTCATCGCAGCACCTCCGGCCGCTCGACATCGACCCAAACAAATTTATGCGGGTCGAGGCGGGTTTCCTGGTCCAGACGATAGGCAACCAATTTGCCGTAAAGCACCGCGCTGTAGTCCAGACAGGCCAGGTTCGGCCGGATCGGCGCCGGTTTGCCGCTGCGCCAGTAATGGCCCACGAACAACAATGGCTCATCGATGCCATAGCGCAGCAAGGTGTTTTTTTCAGTGGACGACAGCGGCGTCCGGGCCACGGGTTCGGGCAAGGCGTCGGGCTGGAACACAATGTCTCCGTAGGTTTGCGGGTCGTCTTCCCAAAACTTGGTGCGAAAGAACGAACGCGTCAGGCCATCGCCACTGGTCATTGTCAGACCATGAGGCAAGCGCATGTCAGTGCCGCGCAGCAGGCGATCGAACACAGTGCAGGCGAAACTGCCCGGTACGGCCGAGGCCTGGAGGAAATGCTCATCGACGCAACCGTTGGGGAATAGCGCGCGCAAGGGTTCGATCAGGCCCGCATCCCAGCAGGCATGCACCACGCGGAAACGCCCGGCATCGACGAACAATGGCATCTCATAGAACCATTGCAGGAAGTCATGCCAGTCCGCCGGATGGTCTTCGAATTGGGTCAGGGTTTCGTTCAGCAAACGCGCATGGCGCGGGGTGTGTTCGCGCACGAACTGCTTGCCGCTGCCCGGAGGCGCCGGCGTGCTCCAGCCGAGGGCGTTGAATTCATGGTTGCCCATGATGCACAGCGCCTGACCCGCTTCGACCATGTCGTGAACGATGTGCAGCGCTTCGCGAATCCGCGGGCCGCGGTCGATGATGTCGCCGACGAACACCGCCATGCGCGACGGATGCCGCCAGACGCCAGCGTGTTTTCGGTAACCGAGCAGGTCAAGCAAGTGCTCAAGGGTCAGAGCGCAACCGTGCACGTCACCGATCAGGTCGTAGCTTCGCGCGGGATCGAGCATCAGTCGCCTCCACCACCCAACTTGCTGCCCCAGCCGAGTTTGGTCCGGCAGACTTCATAATAGTTGTGGTCTAGTGGGTGAATCAGCCGCAGCTTCTGGGCCTTCTTGCTGATGGTGATGGTGTCACCTGGCGCGCAGGTGAAATGGTTCTGCCCGTCACAGGAGACTTGCGGGTAAATCTGCATATCTTTGGACACGACGATTTTCAGCTCACTGTTGCCATCGACCACAATCGGCCTGCCCGACAAGGTATGGGGGTACATTGGCACAATCACAATAGCGTCGAGCTTGGGATGCATGATCGGCCCGCCCGCCGACAGCGCGTAAGCGGTCGAACCGGTCGGCGTGGCGACGATCAGGCCGTCGGCCTTCTGGCTGCAGACGAACTGGCCGTCGATGTACAACTCGAACTCGATCATCCGCGTCGATTTGCCGGGGTGCAGCACCACGTCATTCAGCGCGTCGCCCTGACCGATGGCCTCGGCGTGACGACGGACTTCGGCTTGCAGCAGGAAGCGGTTCTCGACCAGATAGTGGCCGTCGAGCACTTCGGCGACTTTGACTTCCAGCTCATCGGGGCGAATATCGGTCAGGAAACCCAGGCTGCCCCGGTTGATGCCGAGCACCGGGATATTGTGCCGGGCCAGCGCACGAGCGGCGCCCAACAGGCTACCGTCACCACCGACCACAATCACCATGTCACATACTTCGCCGAGCATCTTGCGCGACGAGGTTTGCAAGCCATGACCCGGCAATACTTCAGCGATGGTGTCTTCGAGGATCACGTGCAGGTGACGATCGAGCAGAAACCGTTTCAGTCGGCGGACGGTATCCAGCACCTGCGAACTGCCCAGGCGACCGATGATGCCGATATTACGAAATTGCTCCATGAGGTTCCTGCGCGACGGCGAAAAACACGATTATGGGCGAAAGCGCAGGATAGACAAAATCCTTTCAGCCACAACGGTGTACTCACGATTGAGGCTATGCTCGCAAGATGATCCTATTTCCAGATTTGCTGCAGTTGCCCCACCAGTTGCGCCACCCCGAAGTGCGCGACCTGGCGTGGGTCATCCTCGCGCCGCCGATGCTCGGCGTCACGACGTGGCCGCAGCGTCATCCGCTGACCGGCAGTGACTGGGTGCAGGCACCAGAACGGCTCGAATTGTGGTTGCGGCAATTGGATCGTGACAGTTATGACTTGCTGCACTGGCTGGCGCAGGCTCGAACCCGGCGATTGGGCTTGTACTACGAACGCCTCTGGCAATACGCCGTGCGGCACGCACCGGGCATCGACCTGATTGCCGCCAACATGCCGATCCGCCGCGAAGGCCACACGCTGGGCGAGCTGGACATGCTGCTGCGCGATCGTGACGGCGTGCATCATCTGGAACTGGCGATCAAACTTTACCTTGGCCCGCAAAATGGCGACGGACACGACACGGCGCAGTGGCTCGGCCCCGGTTGCCACGATCGGCTGGACCGCAAACTGGCCCACCTGACGCAGCATCAATTACCGATTTCGGCGCGCCCGGAGAGCCGCGAAGTATTGGCGGCGCTGGATATCCAGCAGTTCAGTGCACATTTGTGGCTGGGTGGCTATTTGCTGTATCCGTGGCCGGGACTGGCCGAGCCACCGAATGGTGCACATCCCCAACATTTACGCGGTAGCTGGCTGCACCAGAAGGACTGGGCAGACTTTGTCGTGCAACGTCCATTCGGTCGCTGGCAACCCCTGCCCCGCCATGCCTGGCTGGCGCCGGCTCACTATCCGGTGGAGCAGACCTGGAGCACTGAACAGCTGAATGCCTGGCTCAGCGACCTGGAGCCACTCGCCCCGGCGCAGTTGCTGGTGCGTCTCACAGAAAACGCCCAGGGTGATTGGGAAGAAGCCGAGCGGCTGTTCCTGGTGGCGGATCTTTGGCCGAATGTGCCCGGTAATGGCTGAGATGTGTGGTGACTGCCCTGGCCTCTTCGCGAGCAAGCCCGCTCCCACAGGTTGAAATGCAGTCCCCTGTGGGAGCGGGCTTGCTCGCGAAGAGGCCGACGCGGTCTAAACCGATAACCGCAATGCCAAAGCCGCTAACGTCACCAGCAAAACAGGCGCCGTCAGCACAATCCCGACCTTGAAGTAATACCCCCAGCCGATCCGGATACTCTTGCGCTCCAGCACATGCAACCACAGCAGGGTCGCCAGGCTGCCAATCGGCGTAATCTTGGGCCCCAGGTCGCTGCCGATGACGTTGGCGTAGATCATCGCTTCCTTCACCACCCCGGTCGCCTGGCTGGCATCGATCGACAGCAAACCGATCAGCACCGTCGGCAGATTGTTCATCATCGACGACAGCAGTGCCGTCAGCACGCCCGTGCCCATCGCCGCGCCCCACACGCCGTAGCCGGCAAAACCATCCAGCCATCCGGCCAGATATCCCGTGAGCCCCGCGTTGCGCAGGCCATACACCACCAGGTACATGCCCAGCGAGAAAATCACGATATGCCACGGCGCTTCTTTGATGACTTTGCGCGTGGAAATCTTGTGACCACGGGCGGCAATGGCCAGCAGCAACACCGCGCACACCGCAGAAATGGCACTGATCGGAATCCCCAGCGGTTCCAGCGCGAAGCAGCCGAGCAGCAGAATCACCAACACGGCCCAACCGGCGTAAAACGTGGCGTGGTCGTGGATCGCTGAAGCCGGATGCGCCAGTTGCTCGGGGTCGTAGTCCTTGGGAATGTCACGACGGAAAAACCACATCAGCATCGCCAGGGTCGCCGCGACACTCACCAGGTTGACCGGGATCATCACAGCCGCGTAACGGTTGAAACTGATGTGGAAGAAGTCAGCGGAAACGATGTTCACCAGGTTCGACACCACCAACGGCAAACTCGCTGTGTCCGCGATGAAACCGGCGCCCATGACGAACGCCAGTGTCGCCGCCGGGGAAAAGCGCAACGCCAGCAGCATGGAAATCACGATGGGTGTGAGAATCAGCGCGGCCCCGTCATTGGCGAACAACGCCGACACCAACGCACCAAGCAGCACCATATAAGCAAACAGCTTGCGTCCGCTGCCCCGCCCCCAACGGGCCACATGCAACGCCGCCCAGGCAAAGAACCCCGCCTCGTCCAACAGCAGACTGATGACTATCAGCGCGACAAAGGTTCCGGTGGCGTTCCAGATAATCTGCCACACCAGCGGGATGTCGCTGAGGTGTACGACCCCGAAAATCAGCGCAAGGACCGCGCCGAATACCGCACTCCAGCCAACGCCAAGGCCTTTTGGCTGCCAGATCACCAAGGTGATGGTCAGCAGGAAAATCAACGATGCGATCAGCATGCAGTGCAGCCTTGTCGGAAAACAAACCGCGATTCAGCCGCAACACACGAACGGAGTAAAGCCCAAATTTGCTCCCCTGCGCCTAAACGCACCAGGGGCGAGTCCATACATAGCAGCTGCTACGGCAGATCGGTGTGCAATGATTTGTAGCCGAACCCTTGTAGGAGCAAAGCTTGCTCGCGATGGCGGTGTGTCAGTCAGATCAATGCCGACTGAAACACCGCCATCGCGAGCAAGCTTTGCTCCTACGCAGGATTTGTCATTCCTTCTTATGTTGTTCGACCCAAAGACCATAAGCATTGATGAATTTTTGCAAAAACGGTTTGAGTGACTCGGACAAATTACCCGCCTCGTCGAACGCTGAACCGGCACCGCTCAGATAGGCTTCCGGTTGCTGCATGCACGGCACATCCAGAAACACCATGGACTGGCGCAGGTGATGGTTGGCGCCAAAACCACCGATAGCGCCCGGCGAAGCACTGATCACTGCTCCAGGCTTTCCACTCCAGACACTCTTGCCATAGGGACGCGAACCCACATCGATCGCGTTCTTCATCGGCGCAGGCACCGAACGGTTGTATTCGGGGGTCACGAACAGCACCGCGTCGGATGAGCTCACTTGTTGCCGGAAAGTGCTGTAGGCTGCCGGCGGTGAAGCACCATCGATGTCCTCGTTGTAGAGCGGCAGATCGCCGATTTCGACGATAACCAGTTTGAGATTGGCAGGCGCCAGCTTGGCCAGGGCCAGCGCCACCTTGCGATTGATCGATCCCTTTCTCAAGCTGCCGACCAGTACAGCGATCGTATAGACGTTGCTCATGGAAGATTCTCGACTGTGCGATGGAAAGAGCATGTAGTTATAGATGACGATTCAACCCGTGGGCGACTGAAAAACGCCGCCCCTGATTATTTTTTTCCTGTAGGAAAACTTACCTCGCCCAACCACGGTCTACAGAGCCGCAAATTGAGTGATTTATCCCCAGAGGTTCTAAGCAGATGGCAGCAGTACTCGTCGGTCAGTTCCATGCAAGAGACGCGGAAGGCCGCGTTTATTCCGTGCATGAGTTCCAGGAATCCACCCCGTCGGCAGACGGTCTCACTGGCTCGGTGCCTGTCACCACCTACAAATTGGCCATTGGCGATCGCGTCAAAAAGCTCGATGACAACCAATTTCTGCTGGTGCAATCGGACGTGACCATCGTGCGCGAGCCCGACACCTATGTCGGCAGCCGGCCGGAAACCACCATCGCTTCATAACCCCGTGTTATGAGCAGAAGTCATATGCGCGCACTTGAGTTAGGATTCAGCCACTGACTCCCTCACCTGCTGAACATGGACTTCACGCATGCGTTTACGTCATATCGAAGTGATCCAGGCGCTCCTGCAGACCGGTCACCTGGGCACCGCCGCCGAATGGCTGCAGTTGCCTGTGGCTGAAGTCGAAGGGATTCTGCGCGACGCCGAGGATCAGTTGGGTTTCATGCTGTTTTCCAGCGTGCGTGGACGCTTGCAGGCCACGCGCGAGGCGCGGGAGTTGCAGGTCCAGATCGCCCACGTCTATGAAGCGCTCGAGCCGGTTCAGCGGCTGGCCAACAGCCTCAGGCAATATCAGGCTCCGCCCTTGCGGATCGTCTGCACGCCGCCCCTGGCACAGCAGCTATTGCCACAGAGCATTGCTGCCCTGCGCCGACGCCTTCCTGACGCGCCTTGCACCCTTCTGAGTCAACCTACCCGCGAGATCGTCAGAAACCTGCTGCTGCGTGAAAGCGATCTGGGCCTGAGCCTGCATGACCCCGATCACGCCGACATTCATTGCCAGGTGATCGCCCAAGGCAAACTTCAGCTGCTGGCCCCCCACGGCTGGTTGCAACCCAAACAAAAGTACATCTCGCTGCAGGACCTGGCCGGCCAATCGATGGTCGGCCTGGAAGGTCATGATCCGCTGAGCCCGGCACTGGAAAACAAGCTGCATGCCCTGCGCCCTGCCCCGGTCATTCAAACCCGGGTACAGACTCACCAGATGATGCGCAGCATGGTCGAGGCCGGTGAAGGTCTGGCCATCGTCGACCCTTTCACCGCCCTCGGGGCGAAATCGGCCGGGCTGGATGCCTGCCCGCTGGCGCCGGCCGTGCCGATCAGCCTGTATGCCTTGACCCTCAAGAACGGCGAGCCATCGCCAGCGGTTCAGGCATTGCTGGGCATCATCACGGAACAAGCCGTGGCGATGTTGGCGAACTAAGCGGGGTTTCCAGCGGATTATCGAACAATCGATACCAGAACAGCGCCACTTCGGCGGTGTTCGGATCGATCCCGCGATAGCGCAGGTGATCGATTCCGCCCAAAACGTAACCGCGGCGCTCATAAAGCCGGCAGGCCCCCAGGTTGTTGTTCTGGGTTTCGAGCATGATGCCCGGCAGTTTCTTTTTGCGACTCCAGAACTGCGCCACATCCAGCAACGCCTTGGCCACACCATGACGGCGCGCCGGCGCATGCACCGCCAACTCGTCAATATGGGCAAAGCCGTTCCAGTTGGTGCTGACCACCAGGTGACCCACGGGTTCATCATCGAGATAAGCCATGAAAATAGCGCTGTCAGCGGCATCACGGAAGCTGCTGAATTCCTCGGGATCAATGCCGTAGCACTTGCGATAGGGCGTGATCGGCGTCACCGGCCACTGCTCCACCGGTTTACCGATTTCGGCGGCGCCGTAGTCTGCGACTTCAAAACTGAAATCACTGCCCCAGATGTAGGCTGCAAAACCATCGTCGGCAACGCGCACCGACAGCCCTGGGTATTTCGGATTCATGATCGGTTGCATACTGGGAAAGGTCCTCATTCCTTGATGCAATCAACGGTATACAGCCGTCCATTGCCCTCGTCTTCGTGTTGCAATCCGTGTACATCAGCGACAAACCCCGGGAAGCTGCTATCGAACGTGCGGGCAAACGCCAGGTAATCGATGATCGAGCGTGTCGACTCGGTAAAACGCTCGCCGGGCATGATCAACGGAATCCCCGGCGGGTACGGCACCAGCATCACCGCGGCGATCCGCCCATCCAGTGCATCGATCGATACCGCTTCCACCTCGCCACGCACTAATTGATCATAGGCGTCAGACGGCTTCATGGCGATTTCCGGCAGCACTGTGTACATGCGTTTCAGGTGTTTGGCCGTGGCATTGCTGCGATAGCAGGCGTGCAGTTGATCGCACAAATCGCGCAACCCCATGCCCTGATAGCGCGTGACATTTTCTTGTGCCACGCACGGCAGGCACGTCGCGAGGCTGACATTGGCATCGTAGCTGCGCTTGAACTCCAGTAACTCGGTCAGCAGCGTGCTCCATTTGCCCTTGGTGATGCCCATGGAGAACAGCACCAGGAATGAATACAGCCCGGTCTTTTCAACGACCAACCCACGTTCCCAAAGGAACTTGCTGACCACCGCCGCCGGAATCCCGCGCTGGCTAAGGGCGCCGCCTGCCGTCAGGCCCGGCATCACCAACGTGACCTTGATCGGATCAAGCAGCACGTAGTCGTCGGTCACGCCGCCAAAGCCATGCCAGTCGGCGTCGGGTTGTAGCAGCCAGTCGTCGGTGATCACGCGGTCGATGCCTTCCACCGACGGCGGCTGCCAGATGGAAAACCACCAATCGTCAGCGGCGATGTGCTGACGCAAATTGGCCAGTGCCCGGCGGAAACTCAGCGCTTCGTCGAACATTTCCTGCAACAGCGATCGCCCGGCCGGGCCTTCCATCATGGCCGACGCCACATCCAGCGAAGCGATGATGCTGTACTGCGGCGAGGTTGAGATGTGCATCATGAACGCTTCATTGAAGCGATCCCGATCCAGTTGCCGCGCGCCGCCGTCCTGGACGTGAATCATCGATGCCTGGCTGAACGCCGCCAGCAGTTTGTGGGTGGAATGGGTGCTGAACACCAGAGGGCCGCCTTCACTGCGGGAAGTGCCCATGCCGTAACGTCCGGCGAAGAACTCGTGAAACGCCGCGTAGGCGTACCAGGCCTCATCGAAGTGCAAGACCTCGACACTGTCGCCCAGTTGCTGCTTGATCAGCTCAGCGTTGTAGCAGAGGCCGTCGTACGTCGAATTGGTCACCACCGCCAACTTGACCTTGGGCGCCCGGCCCTTGGTCAGCGGGCTGGCGTCGATCTTGGTCTGAATCGATTCGCGACTGAATTCGCTCAATGGAATCGGGCCGATGATCCCCAGCTCATTGCGCTCCGGGCACAGGTACAGCGGAATGGCGCCGGTCATGATGATCGAGTGCAATATCGACTTGTGGCAGTTGCGATCCACCAACACCAAGTCATCGCGAGCGACCATCGAATGCCAGACGATTTTGTTGGCGGTCGAGGTGCCATTGATCACAAAGAAAGTGTGATCGGCGCCGAAATTGCGGGCCGCACGGGCCTCGGCTTCTGCCAGCGGACCGGTGTGGTCGAGCAAAGAACCGAGTTCCGGCACCGACACCGACAAATCGGAGCGCAGGGTATTTTCGCCGAAGAACTGGTGAAACGCCTGACCCACCGGGCTCTTGTGGTACGCCACGCCGCCGCCATGGCCGGGGGTGTGCCAGGAATAGTTGGAGTCGGCCGTGTGCTGCACCAGCGCTTTGAAAAACGGCGGGAGCAGACCATCCAGATATTTGCGTGCCGCTCGAGCGACCTGCCTGGCCAGAAAAGGCACAGTGTCTTCGAACAGATAAAGAATCCCGCGCAGCTGATTGAGTTCGGCCATGGCATCGGCCGGAGCGTTCTCCAGGGTCACCTGCTCACCCAGCGCGAAGATCGGCAGGTCGGGCGCACGCACCCGCGCCAGGCCGATCAGCTCGGCCATGTTGTGCAATAGATGAGAGTGAGTGCTGGCGTCTTCAGCCGCAATCAACATGCAGGAAAGACCGTGATGGGTCGAAGCGACCAGTCGCCCTTCGGTGTAATTCACCGCCGAGACAATGCTGAAGCCTTCCTGCTCCAGCTCCCGGGCAATGCCACGCACGCGATCACCGGCCACGGTGTCGGCCTTGATGTCGCGATGGACGATCAGGACCGGGAATTTCAAATCTTTATACATGGGGCTCAGTGTCCTGAGGCGGCAGACCGTGGTCCGCCAATCACCTCAGGGTAGAGGGTTCGAGCGCATGTGGCGAGTGTGATGCACTGAAATGGGTCATCAGGCGCGTTACGCTTGATCAAGATCAAAAATCGCAGCTACGCCTGAGCCTTGGCTTCAGCCAGTTGCTGCCAGAGCGATGGAGCGCCGGCGGATTTGGCGATGACTTCCAGGCGTGCCATGTGCTGGGCCAGGTCATCCTCGCTGGCACGGATGATACGCGTCGGTTGACGATCGACCGGCAGGCGGCGGATCTCGGTGGCGGAGTTGTCCGCACCTTCCCCGGAACCATTGCCATCGGAAGCATTACCGGCCAGGGACAGGCTGGTCTGGCCGCCCGTCATGGTCAGGTAAACGTCGGCGAGGATCTCGGAGTCGAGCAAGGCGCCGTGCAGTTCACGACCGGAGTTGTCGACGCCATAGCGTTTGCACAAGGCGTCGAGGCTGTTGCGCTGCCCCGGGTGACGTTCCCGGGCCATCATCAGGGTGTCGAGGATCGAGCAGTGCTGCGTGATGTCCGCACGATCGTGCTGGCCCATCAGGGCGAATTCGTTGTTGATGAAGCCAACGTCGAACGCCGCGTTATGGATGATCAGCTGCGCACCCTTGATGAATTCAAAGAACTCATCAGCCACTTCGGTGAAGCGCGGCTTGCCGACCAAAAATTCGTTGGTGATGCCGTGGACGCCAATGGCGCCTTCATCACTCTCGCGGTCCGGTTGCAGGTAAACGTGGAAATGCCGGCCCGTCAGGCGCCGACCGATCAACTCGACACAACCGATTTCGATAATCCGGTGGCCGTCGGTCACCGGCATGCCGGTGGTTTCGGTATCGAGTACAACGGATCTGGTGGCCATCAGTGCTCAGCTCTCAACGGGTCATTCGTGCAAAAGCGGCGATGTTAACACGCTCGCGAGAGCGTCAACGACCGGTATTCAGACCAGCACAGGCCGCCGCGATTTTGATGTTGTGATTTCTTGAGGGCCGGGGTTGCCCGCGATGGCCCCTGGCCGGAGCACCGAGTCGCGGCCTTCGCGAGCAAGCCCGCTCCCACATTCAACCGTATTCTCATGGAAGAACTCGATGAAATGTGGGAGCGGGCTTGTTCGCGAAGAGCGATGACGCGGTGCATCGGTAGAGCCGGAATCAAGCCTGCTTGCAACCGCGCACTTCATCCACGCCACGATTGGCCAGTTGGTCGGCGCGTTCGTTGCCGTGATGGCCAATGTGCCCGCGCACCCATTTCCAGGTGACGTTGTGGCGATTGACCTGCTCATCCAGCAACTTCCACAGATCAGCGTTTTTCACCGGTTCTTTCGCAGCGGTTTTCCAGCCGCGCTTCTTCCAGTTGTCCATCCACTCGTTGATGCCTTTCATCACATATTGCGAGTCGGTGACCAGCAGCACGTCGCAGGAGCGCTTGAGTTCTTCAAGGCCACGGATCGCGCCCATCAGCTCCATGCGGTTGTTGGTGGTGTTGGCTTCGCCGCCCCACAGTTCTTTTTCAACGCCCTTGCACACCAGCAAAGCGCCCCAGCCGCCAGGGCCAGGGTTGCCTTTACAGGCGCCGTCGGTGAAGAGTTCTACGCTATCGCTCATGCCAATCTATCCAGAAAATGCGGTGGCTCGCCGATCAGTGATCGACGATGCCCGAGGCCGGGGCAAACCCGGCCGGGAAAATAAAAAGTGTCTTACGGATCGATGCGGCGACGATTGACCTTGGCCATCGGCAATGGAATCAGCTTGCCCATCGGTTCGCGCCGCTCCTGACGGACGGGACGCAGGCCCACCACGATCTTGCGCGCAACCAATAAATAGAAGCCGCCACCCGAGAGTTGCCAGTCACCGGCCTTGCGCTCCCAACCGGCCAGACGAGCCTGCCAGGCGGGTGACGCAAGCGGCGGACGATAGCACCCGAAGCGGCGTTTCTCCAGCGCGAAGCCCAGCAGGTTCAGCCAGTCACCGACTCGCGAGGGGGAGATGCAGCGAGCCTTGCGCAAGGCGTCGTGAGCAAAAACGTGACGCAAGCCCCAGGTGCTCCAGGGGTTGATCCCGACGATCAGCAGATGCCCGCCAGGCCGCACGCTGCTCGCCGCTTCGCGCAGCAGACCATGGGGCGACAGGCAGAAATCCAGCCCATGCTGCAACACCACCACATCGGCGGCATGCTCGCTCAAAGGCCAAGCCTGCTCTTCGCAGACGATCTCGACACCCGGCAACGGCGCGCCGAGTCGCACATTGCGCTGCACTTGCGGCGCCGACGGCGGCGTCTGGGCCGACGGACCGTAATGCACCAGGTAGCCACCGAAGAACCGCCCCAACTCGTCTTCGAGCATGCGACGTTCTTCGTCCAGCAAAAATTGCCCGATAGGGCCGGACAGCCATTCACGGGCCGCGCTGATCAATGTCAGCCATTCAGGATCAGCCTGAGCGAACGCTTTATCGGTCATTGCATTCTCCAACGCGCCAGGAAGTTCTAAGATGCGCCATTGTTTTCCGCTTGGCGAATCCGACGATGATACAGATCAGTGCCCTGCCCGCCTTCACCGACAACTACATCTGGTTATTACAAGACCACCGCACCCAGCGCTGCGCAGTGGTCGATCCGGGCGATGCCGCGCCAGTACAGGCCTGGCTCGCCGCGCATCCGGGTTGGGTGTTGAGTGATATTTTGATCACTCACCATCATCATGACCACGTCGGCGGCGTCGAGCAGCTTAAAAAAGCGACAGACGCGACAGTCTATGGCCCGGCCAGTGAAAGCATCCCGGCGCGGGACGTGGCACTCAAGGACAATGACCGCATCAGCGTGCTGGGCTGGGACTTCGATGTCATCAATGTACCGGGCCATACCCTCGGACACATTGCCTTTTATCACCAGGGCCATTTGTTTTGTGGCGACACCCTGTTCGCCGCCGGTTGCGGGCGCTTGTTCGAAGGCACGCCGCAGCAGATGCATGCCTCACTGAGCCGCCTGGCCGCGCTGCCTGAAGATACGCTGGTCTACTGCACTCACGAATACACGCTGAGCAACCTGAAGTTTGCCGTAGCGGTCGAACCGGGCAATCCGGACACCGCCGCACGTCTGGAAAAAGTCACCGCGCAACGCGAAGCCGGAATCATGACGCTGCCCTCTACTCTGGCGCTTGAAAAGCTAACCAACCCGTTTTTGCGTGTCGACGAAACATCCGTTAAAGAAAAAGTGGACGAACGGAATGGAACCCAAAACCGGGCTCCGAGTGCGGTTTTTGCTGCTCTTCGTGCTTGGAAAGATAAGTTCTAAGTAGCCATCACGTTGGTACAAAAATTCTGAATGGTTGACCGCAGGGGGTGCGCTTTCTAGAATCGCCCGACATTTTTGCCCGGAACTTACTTCCAGCCAATGTCGTCATCTATTCGTAAAGCCATCAATTCAGACGCATTGACCCGCTTGGCTCAAGCCATTGCGGTGGCTGTGTCCGCCACTCTGGCGGGCTGCTCAAGCCATGTGCCGCAGACCGACGCGGCACACACTCCGAACATCGCCGCCCGGGCCAAGCAGAAACCTATCTGGCTCAGCGAAAAACCGACTCCACAAATTCCACAAGATGTCTGGGAGCGCATGCGCCAGGGCTTCCAGTTGCAGGACAACCTGGGCGTCAACCCGCGCATCGAGCAACAGCGCCTGTGGTTCGCCAGCAACCCGTCCTTCCTCGAAAACGCCGGCGAACGCGGCAGCCTCTACATTCACTACATCGTCGAACGCCTTGAAGAACGCAACATGCCGCTGGAACTGGCGCTGCTGCCAGTGATTGAAAGCGCCTACAACCCGATGGCCTATTCCCGGTCCGACGCCGTTGGCTTGTGGCAATTCATCCCTTCCACCGGGCGTTACTTCAACCTGCGTCAAACCCGATTTTATGATGGCCGTCGCGATATCACCGCCTCGACCACCGCGGCCATGGATTACCTGACCCGCCTGCACGACATGTTCAACGGCGACTGGCTGCTGGCCCTGGCGGCGTACAACGCCGGCGAAGGCACGGTCAGCCGGGCCATCGAGCGCAACGAAAAGCTCGGCTTGCCGACTGATTACTGGAACCTGCCGCTGCCGGCCGAAACCCAGGCCTACGTGCCGAAGCTGCTGGCCTTGTCGCAAGTGGTGCTGGCACCTGAAGCCTACGGCGTGAACCTGAACCCGATCGCCAACGAACCGTACTTCCAGGTCGTCGAAATCAACCAGCGCATGGACCTGTCCAAGGTCGCCGCGGTGGCTAACATCGACGAAGACGAACTGTTCCAGCTCAACCCGGCCTTCAAGCAGCGCACCACCATCGATGGCCCACAGCATTTGCTGGTGCCAACGTCCAAGGCGCAATTGCTGACTGCCAGCCTGTCGACCATGCGTCCTGAAGAGTTGATCAGCAAGAAGTCGCTCAAGCCGGTATTCGAAGGCTCGGACGACTCCGAAATCGCCGGCCTCAAACGTGCCTACCGCGTCAAACGCGGCGACAACCTGGCCGCCATCGCCAAGGCCAACAAGGTCGACGTCAAGGACCTGCAGCGCTGGAACAAGATGACCGGCAAGAACCTCAAGGCCGGCCAGACACTGGTCATGCAGGACACCACCAAACGCAGCAGCGGCCGGGTCAACACCGTCGTGGCGGCGAACAGCAAAGCAAACAGTAAAGCTGACCAACAGAAGCCGCAGACCCAGTACAAGGTCCAGCAAGGCGATTCGCTGTACATGGTGGCCAAGCGTTTCAACGTTGAAATGCAGCACCTCAAGCGCTGGAACCCACGTGTTGGCCAGGCGCTGAAGCCTGGTCAGATGCTGACGGTGGCTTCCCCTCGCTAAAATGAGCCCCTGACTTCAGGGGCTTTTTTTCGCCCTGCAGAGTTTGCGAAGAACCTTGTAGCAGCAGGCGAAGTGTGGTGAGGGGATTTATCCCCGTCGGGCTGCGAAGCGGCCCCACCAGTTCATTCGCAACACGCACTTACAGGATTGACGACTGCTGCGCAGCCGAACGGGGATAAATCCCCTCACCACACTTCGCCTGCTGCTAAAGGGGGTCTGCTTGCGCAATTAACCCCGCATTAAGTCCCGTCTTTTTCCTGTCGATACAAGCTGTTACTGTACGGGCCACAAAGCCCAAGCCGCCTGGATCGGATCCCTGACTTGAAGTGTCCCCTCCTCCTGCTCCTGATCAGCCTGGCCTTGAGCTCCCCCGCAAGCGCGACGATCAGCGAAAGCCATGGTTATGCGCAGTTCGGCACGCTCAAGTACCCGGCCAGATTTACCCACTTCGACTGGGTCAACCCGCAAGCGCCCAAGGGCGGTACGTTGCGGGTGATGGCGTTTGGCACCTTCGATACGCTCAACCCCTACACGTTCAAGGGTTCAAGCCCGGTTTCCACGCCGAATTTCCTGCAATACGGCATCAACGAGCTCAATGAACCGCTGATGGTCGGCACCGGCCAGTACGCGCCGTCCGGCGATGAACCCACCTCAAGCTATGGCCTTATCGCCCAATCCGTGGAATACAGCGAAGACCGCAGCTGGGTGGTGTTCAATCTGCGCCCCGAAGCGCGTTTCCACGATGGCACGCCGATTACCGCCTATGACGTGGCGTTTTCCTACCGTTTGCTGCTCAAGGAAGGCCATCCGCAATACCGCACCAACCTTCAGGAAGTGTCGCGGGTCGACATCCTCAATCCGCAGCGCATCCGTTTCGTCTTCAAGCGCGCCGGCAATCCGTTGCTGATCTTGCGGCTGGGCGAATTGCCGGTGCTGCCCCAGCATTACTGGAAAGGTCGCGACTTCAAGGCCACCACCTTCGAACCGCCGCTGGGCAGCGGGCCGTATCGCATCACCTCGGTAGAGCCGGGGCGGCGGATCATTTTCGAACGGGTCAAGGATTACTGGGGCAAGGACCTGCCGGTCAATCGCGGCAAATACAACTTCGACCGCATGGAAGTCGAGTTCTACCGCGACAGCGACGTCGCGTTCGAAGCCTTCAAGGCCGGCGAATTCGACATCTATATCGAGCACCAGGCAAAGAACTGGGAAAACGGCTACAGCTTCCCGGCGGTGCAGCGCGGCGACGTCATCAAGGCGCAAATCCCGCATCAGATCCCTACCCAGAGCCAGGGTCTGTTCATGAACACCCGGCGCCCGGCCTTCTCCGAGACCAAAGTCCGTGAAGCGCTGGGCCTGATGTTCGACTTCGAGTGGACCAACCGCACCCTGTTCAGCGGCGCTTACCAGCGCGCCATGAGCTACTACCCCAACAGCGAGTTCTCCGCGACCGGCCTTCCGGTCGGCCATGAATGGCTGATGCTGACGCCGTATCGCGAGCAGTTGCCCGCCAAGCTCTTCACCGAGCCGTTCAGCCTGCCGCAGACCCAAGGGCGCGGCATCCCCCGGGAAACCATGCGCAAGGCCCTGGGCCTGCTTGCGGAGGCCGGCTGGAAGCTCAATGGCCAACACGTACAGAACGCTGCCGGGCAACCGTTGCGTTTGGAGATTCTGCTGGTCAACCCGAACCTGGAGCGCATCCTTCAGCCTTACGTCGAGAACCTCGCCAGCATCGGCATCGACGCTCGGCTGCGCACGGTCGATCGCGCCCAGTACAAGCAACGCCTCGATCAGTTCGATTTCGACATGATCCTGATGACCCTCAACCAGACGCTCAGTCCGGGCCTGGAACAATGGCAGTACTTCCATTCCAGCCAGGTCGGGGTCAAGGGCAGCAAAAACTACGCCGGTATTGCCAATCCGGTGGTCGACCATTTACTCGAACAATTGCTCGCCGCCCAGACCCGCGATGAACAGGTCGCCGCCGGCAAGGCCCTGGACCGGGTGTTGCTGTGGCAGCACTACATCATTCCCAACTGGTACCTCAATTATCACCGCCTGGCCTACCGCAACCGGTTCGCCTTCGTCACCACGCCGCCCTACACATTGGGCCTGAGCGCATGGTGGCTGAAATCTTCGGAGAAAGATCGATGAAACCCGTACGCACCCTGCTCTTGCAGGCCAGCGGTCTGTTGTTCGCCGGGCTGGCCTGTGCCGCCCCGCAACATGCCCTGACCCTGTACAACGAGCCGCCAAAATACCCGGCCGATTTCAAACATTTCGATTACGTAAACCCCGACGCACCCAAGGGCGGGATCTTCCGCCAGGCCGGTTTCGGCGGCTTTGACAGCCTCAATCCCTTCATCAACAAGGGTGTCGCCGCCGACGACATCAGCATGATCTACGACACCCTGGCCAAACAGGGCCTGGATGAACCGTTCACCGAGTACGGCCTGGTGGCCGGCAAGATCGAAAAAGCCCCGGACAACAGCTGGGTGCGTTTCTACCTGCGCCCCGAAGCGCGCTTCCACGACGGACATCCGATGCGCGCCGAAGACGTGGTGTTCAGTTTCCAGACCCTGATCAAGGACGGCGCGCCGCTGTACCGCGGTTACTACAGCGATGTCGAGGAAGTGGTCGCTGAAGACCCGCTGACGGTGCTGTTCAAGTTCAAACACAACAACAACCGTGAGCTGCCGCTGATCCTCGGCCAGTTGCCGGTACTGCCCAAGCATTGGTGGGCGACGCGCGATTTCACCAAGGGCAACCTGGAAATGCCATTGGGCAGCGGCCCGTACAAGGTCAGCGAAGTCAAGGCCGGGCGTTCGGTGCGCTATGAGCGGGTCAAGGATTACTGGGGCAAGGACCTGCCGGTCAACCGCGGGTTCTACAACTTCGACGTGATGACCACCGACTACTACCGCGACAACACCGTGGCCCTGGAAGCACTCAAGGCCGGGCAGTTCGATTACTGGCTCGAGATGGCCGCAAAGAACTGGGCCAATGCCTACAACATCCCGGCCGTCACCGAGGGCCGGTTGATCAAGGAACAGATCCCCAACGGCAACCCCACCGGCATGCAAGGCTTTGTCTTCAACCTGCGCCGCCCGGTGTTCCAGGACGTGCGCGTGCGCCAGGCCCTGACCCTGTTGCTGGATTTCGAATGGACCAACAAGCAACTGTTCAACGGCGCCTACGCGCGCACCCGCAGTTATTTCGAGAATTCGGAAATGGCTGCCAGCGGCCTGCCGGACGCCGATCAACTGGCGATCCTCGACCCGTTCCGCGGCAAGATTCCCGAGCAGGTGTTCAGCGAGGCGTTCCAGAATCCGGTGACCGACGCCAGCGGGATGATCCGCACCCAGCAGCGCAAAGCCTATCAACTGCTGCAAGAGGCGGGCTGGCGAATTGTCGATGACAAGATGGTCGACGCCAATGGCAAACCGGTGACCATCGAGTTCCTGTTGGCCCAGACCGAATTCGAGCGGGTGCTGCTGCCGTTCAAGCGCAACCTGAGCGACTTGGGCATCGACCTGGTGATCCGCCGGGTCGACGTCTCGCAGTACATCAACCGCGTGCGTTCCCGGGACTTCGATATGATCGTCGGCAGCTTCCCTCAGTCCAATTCACCGGGCAACGAGCAACGCGAGTTCTGGATGTCCGCCGCCGCCGACAAACCCGGCAGCCGCAATTCCATGGGCCTCAAAGACCCGGTGGTGGACCAATTGGTCGAGCAACTGATCAACGCCGATTCGCGCAAAAGCCTGGTGGCCCACGCCCGCGCACTGGACCGCGTGCTGCAATGGGGCTATTACGTGATCCCCAACTGGCACATCAAGACCTGGCGCGTGGCGTACTGGAACCACATCGGCCACCCGAAAATCTCCCCCAAGTACGACATCGGCATCAATACCTGGTGGGTCAAGCCCGATGCCAAACCTGCGGTAGAAGTCGAAACCAAACTGCAAGCCGACCCTGCGGGCACGGAGTAATCAGATGCTGGCGTATATTTTTCGGCGACTGCTGCTCATCATCCCGACCTTGCTCGGCATTTTGCTGATCAACTTTGTGATCATCCAGGCCGCTCCCGGCGGGCCGGTAGAGCAGATGATCGCCAAGCTCGAAGGCTTCGAAGGCGCCACCAGCCGCATCGCTGGCGGTGGTGCCGAAGTCTCGGTGGCGGGCTCCGCCTATCGCGGCGCCCAGGGCCTGGACCCTGCGCTGGTCAAGGAAATCGAGCACATGTACGGCTTCGACAAATCGGCGCCGGAACGCTTGTGGATCATGATCAAGAACTACGCGACGCTGGATTTCGGCGACAGCTTCTTCCGCGACGCCAAGGTCATCGACCTGATCAAGGAAAAGATGCCGGTGTCGATCTCCCTCGGGCTCTGGAGCACGCTGATCATGTACCTGGTGTCGATCCCGCTGGGGATCGCCAAGGCCACGCGACACGGCAGCCACTTCGACGTCTGGACCAGTTCGGCGATCATCGTCGGTTACGCAATCCCGGCGTTCCTTTTCGCCATCTTGCTGATCGTGGTGTTCGCCGGCGGCAGTTATTTCGACTGGTTCCCGCTCAGGGGGCTGACCTCCAACAACTTCGATGAGTTGAGCATGGGCGGCAAGGTGCTCGATTACTTCTGGCACCTGGCATTGCCGGTGACGGCGCTGGTGATCGGCAACTTCGCGACCATGACCCTGCTGACCAAAAACAGCTTCCTCGACGAAATCAACAAGCAGTACGTGGTCACCGCCAAGGCCAAGGGCCTGACCAACCACCGTGTGCTCTACGGCCATGTATTCCGCAACGCCATGCTGCTGGTGATCGCCGGGTTCCCGTCGGCGTTTATCGGGATTTTCTTCACCGGTTCGTTGCTGGTGGAAGTGATCTTCTCCCTCGACGGCATGGGGCTGATGAGTTTCGAGGCGGCGATCAACCGCGATTACCCGGTGGTCTTCGGCACGCTGTTTATCTTCACCCTGCTGGGTCTGGTGGTGAAATTGATCGGTGACCTCACTTACACCTTTGTCGATCCGCGCATCGACTTCGAAAGCCGGGAGCATTGAGATGAACCTGTCCCCTCTCAATCGTCGACGTTTCGAACTGTTCAAGGCCAACAAGCGTGGCTGGTGGTCGCTGTGGCTGTTTCTGCTGCTGTTCGGGTTGAGCCTCGGTGCCGAACTGATCGCCAACGACAAACCGCTGGTGGTGCACTACGACAATGGCTGGTACTTCCCGGCGCTCAAGCGTTACCCGGAAACCACCTTCGGCGGCGAATTCCCGCTGGAAGCCAACTACAAGAGCCCGTACATCCGCGAATTGCTCAAGGCAAAAGACGCCTGGGTCCTGTGGGCGCCGATTCCCTACAGCTATCAAAGCATCAACTACGACCTGAAAGTCCCGGCCCCGGCGCCACCCTCTGTCGACAACCTGCTGGGCACCGATGATCAGGGCCGCGACGTGTTGGCGCGGGTGATTTACGGCTTCCGGATTTCGGTGCTGTTCGCCCTGACCCTGACCATTCTCAGCTCGATCATCGGCGTAATTGCCGGGGCCTTGCAGGGTTTCTATGGCGGCTGGGTGGATTTGGCCGGGCAGCGTTTTCTGGAGATCTGGTCCGGGCTGCCGGTGCTGTACCTGTTGATCATTCTCGCCAGTTTCGTCCAGCCGAATTTCTGGTGGCTGCTGGGGATCATGCTGCTGTTCTCGTGGATGAGTCTGGTGGACGTGGTCCGCGCCGAATTCTTGCGAGGACGTAATCTGGAATACGTGCGCGCCGCGCGGGCGTTGGGCATGCAGAATGGTGCGATCATGTTCCGCCACATTTTGCCCAACGCCATGGTCTCGACCATGACTTTCATGCCGTTCATTCTGACCGGCGCCATCGGCACCCTGACCGCTCTCGACTTTCTGGGCTTCGGTCTGCCGCCTGGCGCACCATCCCTTGGTGAGCTGGTGGCCCAGGGCAAATCCAACCTGCAAGCGCCGTGGCTCGGTATGAGCGCGTTTGCCGTGCTGGCGTTGATGTTGAGTTTGCTGGTGTTCATCGGCGAGTCTGCTCGCGATGCCTTCGACCCGAGGAAGTGAAATGAATCAGGACAATCTGATCGAAGTGCGCGACCTGGCCGTCGAATTTGTCGTCGGCGAGCGCGTTCAACGGGTGGTCGAAGGCGTGAGCTTCGATATCAAGCGCGGTGAAACCCTGGCGCTGGTGGGGGAAAGCGGCTCCGGCAAATCGGTGACCGCCCACTCGATCCTGCGGCTGCTGCCCTACCCGCTCGCCCGGCATCCGTCCGGGACCATTGAGTACGCCGGGCAGAACCTGCTGAGCCTGAAAGAGAAAACCATCCGCCACATCCGCGGCAACCGGATTGCGATGATCTTCCAGGAGCCGATGACCTCGCTCAATCCGCTGCACTCGATCGAGAAGCAGATCAACGAAGTGCTGGGCATTCACAAAGGCCTGATCGGCAAAGTCGCGACCCAGCGCACGCTGGAGCTGCTGGAAATGGTCGGCATCCCGGAGCCCGAGAAGCGCCTCAAGGCGCTGCCCCATGAATTGTCTGGCGGCCAGCGGCAGCGGGTGATGATTGCCATGGCCCTGGCCAACGAGCCGGAATTGCTGATCGCCGACGAGCCAACCACCGCGCTGGACGTCACCGTTCAGCTTAAAATCCTCGAATTGCTCAAGGAATTACAGGCCCGGTTGGGCATGGCGCTATTACTGATCAGTCACGATTTGAACCTTGTGCGAAGAATTGCGCATCGCGTATGTGTCATGCAGCGCGGTTGCATCGTCGAACAGGCATCGTGCGAAGAGTTGTTCCGCGCACCGCAGCATCCGTACACTCGGGAACTGCTGGCAGCGGAGCCCAGCGGCAAGCCAGCGACCAATGTGATTGGCCCGCCCTTGCTGCAAGTCGAGGACCTGAAAGTCTGGTTCCCGATCAAGAAAGGCTTTCTGAAAAAGACTGTCGACCACATCAAAGCGGTGGACGGAATCAATTTCAGCCTGCCTCAGGGCCAGACTCTGGGGATTGTGGGAGAAAGCGGTTCGGGCAAGTCGACACTGGGTTTGGCGATTTTGCGGCTGATCGGCAGCAAAGGCGCCATCCGTTTTGAAGGCAAGCAGCTAGACTGCCTGACGCAGCAACAGGTTCGACCGCTGCGGCGGGAGATGCAGGTGGTGTTTCAGGACCCGTTCGGCAGCCTGAGCCCACGGATGTGCGTGAGCCAGATCGTCGGCGAAGGCCTGCGGATCCACAAGATGGGCACCGAGGCGGAACAGGAACTGGCGATTATTGCGGCACTCAAGGAGGTAGGTCTGGATCCGGAAACCCGGCACCGCTACCCCCACGAATTTTCCGGCGGGCAACGGCAGAGAATCGCCATTGCCCGGGCATTAGTGCTAAAACCGGCGTTGATTCTGCTGGACGAGCCGACATCGGCCCTCGACCGGACAGTGCAACGCCAAGTGGTGGAGCTTTTGCGTTCGCTGCAAACCAAGTACAACCTGACGTATCTGTTTATCAGCCATGACCTGGCTGTCGTCAAAGCGCTGAGCCACCAGCTGATGGTGGTCAAGCAAGGCCAAGTGGTCGAACAGGGAGACGCGCAAAGTATTTTTGCGTCGCCCAAACATCCGTATACACAGCAGTTGCTGGAAGCCGCTTTCCTGGCCCCAGCCACTGCGCAATAACCTGAAAGAGAGGAGCAACACATGGGTTTTCTCGCCGGTAAGCGCGTACTGATCGTCGGTGTCGCCAGCAAGCTGTCCATCGCATCCGGCATCGCTGCCGCCATGCATCGCGAGGGCGCTGAGCTTGCCTTCACTTATCAGAACGACAAACTCAAGGGTCGTGTCGAAGAGTTCGCACAAAGCTGGGGTTCCAACCCTGAGCTGTGCTTCCCGTGCGACGTGGCCAGCGATGAAGAAATCGCCAAGGTCTTCGTTGAGCTGGGCAAGAAGTGGGACGGCCTGGACTGCATCGTACACTCCGTCGGCTTTGCCCCGGGCGACCAACTGGATGGCGACTTCACCGAAGCCACCACCCGTGAAGGTTTCCGCATCGCTCACGACATCAGCGCCTACAGCTTCGTGGCCTTGGCCAAAGCCGGTCGCGAAATGATGAAAGGCCGCAACGGCAGCCTGCTGACCCTGTCGTACCTGGGCGCCGAGCGCACCATGCCGAACTACAACGTGATGGGCATGGCCAAGGCTTCCCTGGAAGCTGGCGTTCGTTACCTGGCCGGCTCCCTGGGCCCGGACGGCACCCGCGTCAACTGCGTATCGGCTGGCCCGATCCGCACCCTGGCCGCTTCCGGCATCAAGAACTTCCGCAAGATGCTGGCTGCCAACGAAGCGCAAACTCCGCTGCGTCGTAACGTCACCATCGACGAAGTCGGCAACGCCGGCGCCTTCCTGTGCTCGGACCTGGCGTCCGGCATCAGCGGCGAAATCATGTACGTGGACGGTGGTTTCAACACCACGGCCATGGGCAGCCTCGAAGAGTAATCTTCGGTCAGCCAAATAAAAAACCCGCCTCTTCAGGCGGGTTTTTTTGCCTGCGATTTGAGACCTGACGCAGACCCCCTGTGGGAGCGGGCTTGCTCGCGAAGGCGTCGTGTCAGACGACATCAATGTTGAATGAACAACCGTATTCGCGAGCAAGCCCGCTCCCACAGGGGGTTGTGGTTTAGCTTTCGATTTGGGTGAGGCACCGGGCAAACAGCTGCTGGATCGGCTGTGTGCGCTGGCTGTAGCGCTGCAACAGGACGATCTCGCGGAAGAACGTCAGCTCGCCCAACGGGATGATCCTGACCTTCGCCCCATGCTCAAGCCAGAGCCCCGCCTCGGGTAGCAGCGACACTCCCAACCCGCATTCAACCATCTTCACGATGGCTTCCAGCTCATCCAGCTCCAAAGCCACCTGCACATCAATCTGCTGCTCACGCAAAAAACGAGTCACCAGTCTTCCACCGAACGAATTGCGGTCGTAACGCACATGCGGATGGCTCGCGAGGATCTGCAACGGCTCATCGCCTTCAAGGTCCGTCGGCACGATCAATACAAACGGTTCCTTGCGGATGACCTGCGCTGACAGTTCCTTGGGCAACTCGAAAGGCGGTTTGATCAGGATCGCCAGATCCACCTCACCGGTGTCCACCTGGCTCAACAGGTTCAGCGACACGCCGGGCACCAATTTCGGTTCCAACAACGGTGCCTGTTGCCTCAGCCGCAGCAACGCCTGGGGCAGCAGTCCGGTCTGGGCCGTGGCCACCGCGCCTATTTTCAACTCGCCGCGATACTCACTGACATCATCGCTGACCGCCATGCGGCTGAAGGTCTCAAGGATCTCCCGCGCCATCGGCAACGCGCGCTGGCCCGCCGCATTGAGAATCGCCTGACGTCCGGTGCGGTCGAACAAGCGAATACCCAGGGCTTGCTCCAGATTGCGCATCTGCGCGCTGACCGCCGACTGCGTCAGCCCGACGTGCATCCCGGCCGCCGCGAACGTGCCATAGCGCGTGACGGCAATGAAGGTTTTCAATTCGCGCAACATAGACGTTCTCGATTGATCGAAATAATTTGAGCTCGACGCAAAAACTATCGTCTTTCAATCAAAAAGCACAGCGCTAAACTCAGGCTGAATCCAGACAGCCGAGGCACATCCGATGCAACTCTC
The DNA here is from genome assembly GCF_003254125.1 of Pseudomonas sp. 478. Lineage (NCBI taxonomy): Bacteria > Pseudomonadati > Pseudomonadota > Gammaproteobacteria > Pseudomonadales > Pseudomonadaceae > Pseudomonas > Pseudomonas sp. 478. Next base: position 122,982 of record NZ_QKZG01000017.1, on the reverse strand, counting down.
CCCTTTCCACTTGGCCATCCCGGTCTACGACCTGACTGCCGCACGCAATTTCTATGGTGAAGTGTTCGGCCTGGAAGAAGGTCGCTCAAGCGATCATTGGGTCGATTTCAATTTTTTCGGCCATCAGCTGGTCATTCACCTGGCACCGAAAAACGCCTTTCAAGAAGCCGCTCACACCAATGCCGTCGACGGCCACAACGTGCCCGTGCCGCATTTTGGTGTGGTCTTGGGGATGGACGAATGGGAAGCTCTGGCCGAACGCCTGAAAGCCCTCGATACCCGATTCGTCATCGAACCGGGCATTCGCTTTCAGGGATTGGTGGGTGAGCAAGCCACGATGTTTCTCTTCGACCCTTGCGGCAATGCGCTGGAGTTCAAGGCGTTCAAGGACATCACTCAGTTGTTCGCCAAATGATCCGCCCAGTCCCGGATGCCACGGCCCTCAGTCAGTCCGTGATCAAGGGTGAGACGACCGCCGCCGCCATCGCCGAAACGGTCCTTGAGCGCATTCAGGCGCTGGAGCCGGACATCCAGGCCTTCGTCTCGTTCGATGCCCGAAAAGTACGCACCGATGCTGCGTTGCACAACAGTCGTGGCTTGCTGGCCGGGGTCCCGGTGGGGGTGAAGGATGTCTTCGACAGTGCCGACCATCCGACCCAATTCAACTCGCCCATCTATGCCGGTCATCAACCGGCCCGGGATGCCCATGTGGTGACCCTGCTGCGCCAGGCTGGCGCGCTGATCATGGGCAAGACCCACACCACTGAATTTGCGTACATGCACACTGGCCCGACCCGCAACCCGCATGACCCGGACCGCACGCCGGGCAGCTCCAGCGCCGGTTCGGCGGCCGGGATGGCAGCGGATTTCTTTGCGGTGGCGCTGGGCACCCAGACGGCCGGTTCACTGCTTAAACCGGCGTCCTATTGCGGTCTGTTCGCGTTCAAACCGTCGTTTGGGCTGGTCTCGCTGGAAGGCGTAAAGCCGCTGGCGCCGAGCTTCGACACCGTAGGCTGGTACGGTCGCTCGGTGCGGGATCTGCACTTGGTGGCGCGGGTGTTGATTCCAGGTTTTGCAGTGCCTGAGGTTGAACCACGCCCTCTGCAATTGGGCTTCTATCGCACAGCGCGCTGGGATCAGGTCGACCCCGAGGTGGCCAACGCCCTGGAACAGGCCGTGGACCACTTGCGCAGCGCCGGCCATCAGGTCGACGACGTGCAACTGCCGGATGAATTTGCCGGGGTATTCGACGATCACCTGTTAATCAACGACTGCGAAGGCGCCCGCTCTCTGGCGAAGGAGTTTCAGGGACACCGCGCATTGTTAAGCCCTTCGACCCTGGCAATGTTCGACCGGGCGGCGGCGACCACCTGGGAACAGGAGTCCGCTGCCAAGGCCCGGTTGGCGGCGCTTGCACCGCGCCTGAATGAACGCTGCCAGCCCTACGACGCGATGCTCGGTCCCTGCTGCGGGATGGTCGCGCCCATGGGCCTGGAAAGCACCGGGCCCTCGGATTTCATTAAGTTCTGGGGCGCGTTTGGCTGGCCGCAGGTGAATATCCCGCTGGTTCGCGCAGAAGGATCGATGCCGATCGGTTTACAGATGATCGGTCGGTTCCGAAATGACGGTTCGTTGCTACGGGTGGCCGAACGGGTCGCTGCCGATTTGCTCACTGACCGCGGCCAGTAAGCCCTCGGCCGTCTCGTGAAGCGCAGGATGAAACTCGATCTGATCGACGCTGTAGTGGATGTCATAACCGCGATGCACCGTGGCATTGCGCTCTTCGAGTATTTCTTCGAGTCGCGCCCTGATCGCGGGTATTTCCACAACGCTTGAGCCAGTCAGCAACGCGACGAATTTGTCGCTGCCCCACCGGCCGATCACATCGCTCTCGCGAAAGGCGATGCGCAGCACATCAGCAAAGATTTTCAGAGCGTTATCGCCCTCGGCACGACCATAGAGATAGTTGATGTGTTTGAAGTCATCAATATTGAACAGCAGCAGCGTCGCTGGCTTTTTCAGCTGTTGGCAGGCATCCAGTCCTTGTTGGGCCAGCGCTGTAAAACCGTGTCGGTTGGAGAGCAGGGTCAACTCGTCCATGCTCGCCATCTGCACGCCCATCAGCTCCTCCTCGGCCTTGCGGGCCAAGTCACGCAGCAGCTCGCGCTCCTGCAGAGGCGTGCGCAACGAGTCGGCGCACGCGCCTGGTTTTACCGGTTTGCCTGGGATCAGCATTTCTCACTCCATTGGCGGGTATATTTCTTAGAGTCTTCCATACCCGCTTTGACTCCCTGTTAACGGACCGCCGGTCAGCTACCCGCGACCGGACATGGCCCTCCCGCATCAGCCCAAAGCTTGAACTGGGTGACGAAAATGTCGTGCGGCACTGGCACCGGCGCCCTTCCCTGACCCGGATTCCAGCCCCAGAGCACCAATTTGTCGTCGCTGACATGCTTGATCAGCGCGGCGAAATCGCGGTCACCGTTGCTGGAACGGTCCTTGATCATTGCGCACAATTTATCGGCCGGCAGACCGATCCAGGCCATTTTGTGCGCGGCGGGCGGCAAGCTCCAGTGCGGCGCCCCTGGTGGTGCGTGAGCGCCGTAACTGGCCGGCGGATTACGCTCAGCGTGACAGGTAGCGCAGGGCAAACCCGCCGCGCCCTTGCCGTCCATGCCCCGCACGACGTTCATGGCGTGAGGGATCCCGGCGTCGAACTGCAACGGCGAATCGCCGGGGATATGGCAGTTCTGGCAGCGTGGGCTCTGAAAGACCTTTTGCACGGTATCGAACGCCTTGATCGCTTCCTTATCGTCTGCGAACAGGTCCTCGGCGTAGCCGACCAGGCCAATCAACACCACCGCGCCAAGCATCAGATGTCGTCTCATCTCACACCCCCGACAGTTGCAGCGGCAGTTCCCGCAAGCGTTGGCCGGTCAGGGCGAACACCGCGTTGGCCACTGCCGGCGCCGTGGGCGGCACACCGGCCTCACCGATGCCGCCGGGTTTGTCGCTGCTGGGGACGATATGCACCTCTACCACCGGCATCTCGTTGAGCCGCAGCACTTGATAGTCATGGTAATTGGATTGCACCACCTGCCCGTTCTTGAAGGTCAGTTTGCTGTGCAAGGTAAATCCGAGGCCGAAGGTGATGGCCGATTCCATTTGCGCCGCGATGCTCATCGGATTGACCGCAATGCCGCAATCCACCGCACACACCACCCGATGCACGCGAATCGCCAGGTTGTCCTGGGACACCTCGGCCACTTGGGCGACATAGCTGCCGAAAGACTCATGCACCGCGACACCCAACGCATGGCCGTCCGGCAGTGGCGCCTTCCAGTTGGCTTTCTCGACGGCCAGGTTCATCACGCCAAGATGCCGTGGATGGTCCTTGAGCAAGGTTCGTCGGTATTCGACCGGATCCTTGCCGGCCGCCTCTGCCAGTTCGTCGATCAGCGACTCCATCACGAACGCGGTGTGGGTGTGCCCCACCGAACGCAGCCAGAGCACGCGGATGCCGGTTTGCGGCGAATGCAGATCAACCTGGTGATTCGCCAAACCCTCAAGGTACGGACTGTCGGCGACCCCTTCGACAGAGGTCTTGTCGATGCCATTCTTGACCATGGTCGCCTCGAATGACGTGCCCGCCATGATCGACTGCCCGACCATCACATGCTTCCAGGCGATCGGCAGGCCGCCGGCATCGAGGCCGATGCGGGCCTGATGGAGGAACGCCGAGCGGTAGTAGCCACCGCGAATGTCGTCCTCCCGGGACCAGACGGTTTTTACCGGTGCACCCGCGGCCTTGGCGACTTCCACGGCTTCTGCGACAAAGTCCGAGGTCGGATTGGCCCGGCGACCGAAACCGCCGCCGAGAAACTCGGTATGAATCTCCACCTGCTCGGGTTTGAGCCCGGTGATTTTCCCGGCGACCATTTGATCCAGCGTCTGGAACTGGGTGCCGGTCCAGATTTCGCATTTGTCCTGGGTGATTTTCACTGTGCAGTTGAGCGGTTCCATCGGCGCGTGGGCCAGGTACGGCACGCTGTATTCGACATCAATGGTCTTCGCCGCTTTACCCAGACCCGCCGCGACATCACCGGCCTGACTGGCCGAAGCGCCAGGGGTGGCGGCGAGCTTGCGGAAGCTTTCCAGCAGCGCCTGGCTGTCGAGCCCGGTGTTCGGCCCCAGGTCCCAATCGACCTTCAACGCATCGCGCCCCAGCTTCGCCGCCCAGTAATGATCGGCAATCACCGCCACCCCGGTGGGCACCTGCACCACTTTGTGCACGCCCGGAATCGCCAGCGCTTCGGCGCCTTCGAAGGATTTGACGCTGCCACCGAACACCGGCGAACGCGCGACCATGGCGGTCATCAGGCCGTCGAACTGCACGTCCATGCCGAACTTGGCACGGCCGGTGATTTTCTCCGGGGTGTCCAGGCGCTTGGTCGGTTTGCCGATGATTTTCCAGTCCTTGGACTCCTTGAGCTTGATCGACGCCGGATCCGGCACCGGCAGCTTGCCGGCGTCATCGGCCAGTTCACCGTAAGTAGCGCGTTGGTCACCGGCAATCACCACACCCGATTCGGTGCGAATCCCGGAGGGCGCGACGTTGAAGCGTTTGGCCGCCGCGTCGATCAACATCAAACGCGCCGCTGCCCCGGCCTGACGGTAGCGGTCGAACTCCATCCAGGTCGAGGTCGATCCACCGGTGATTTGCATCCCGCCAAACCCCGCCAGACCATACTCGGCAGCCGAAGCCGGTGCATGTTCGACGCGGATCTTCGACCAGTCGGCGTCCAGTTCTTCGGCGATCAGCATGGTCAGGCCGGTCCAGATGCCCTGGCCCATTTCCGAATGGCCGAGCAGCATGGTGACGCTGTCGTCATTGCCGATCCGTAAAAACGCATTGGGCGCGAAAACATTGCCTTGATTCTCGGCGCCCATGGCAAAGCGATGGCCACCGGGGATGACAAACGCCACCACCAGACCACCGCCCAGCACCGCGCTGCCCTTGAGGAAACCGCGGCGTGACAGAGGATTGAGGCTGTTCATTGTTCGGACTCCTGTCAACGTGGCATCAACCGATCTCGGCGGCGCGTTTGACCGCTGCGCGGATCCGCGGGTAGGTGCCGCAGCGGCAGATGTTGCCGGAGAGCGCCTGATCGATGTCGCTGTCGGTGGGCTTGGGAATTTTCGCCAGCAACGCGGCGGCCGACATGATCTGCCCGGACTGGCAATAGCCGCACTGCACCACATCGAGTTCGGCCCAGGCTTGTTGCACCGGGTGCGAACCGTCGTTGGACAGGCCTTCGATGGTGAGGATTTTTTGCCCATTGGCCACGGCTGTGGCGGGGGTGATACAGGAGCGTAGCGGCGCGCCGTCGACGTGCACGGTACAGGCGCCGCACTGGGCCATGCCGCAACCGAATTTGGTGCCGGTCAGGTGCGCGACATCGCGCAGGACCCACAGGAGCGGCATGTCTGCGGGGACATCCAGCACCTGGTCCTTGCCATTGATGTTGAGGGTCAGCATTGCGAATTTCCTCAGATTCACGGTGTTCTGAAAGGGCTCTCTCCGGCCTCCGCCGTTACGCCCTTTGTAGGAGCCGAGCTTGCTCGCGATGAACGATAACGCGGTGTGTCAGACCTGACGCCATCGCGAGCAAGCTCGGCTCCTACAAGGGCAGGGTTATCCCTACAGCTAAGCGCAAATTGCCGGGCGAGACCGGTTCATCGACCACCGGTCACACAAAGAAGACTGAAGTAACTCGGTTGAGGGCTTAGAAGTCGGTGGACACCGACAGCTCCCGCCACGTCTGCAACTCCTCAGCGACGAAGGTGTTCTTGGCTTCGATCGCTGCAACACAGTCGCTGCCCAGCGGTAAGCGCACCGGGGCTTTTTGCGCTTGCACCAGGGTGATCATGGCCTGGGCGAGCTTGTCCGGATCGCCAGGCTGATTCAGGGTCACGGCCTTGGCAATTTTGCGCACCTCACCCGCCGTGCTGTCGTAGTCAGCGATCGAAGCCGGGGATTCGACCAGCGAATTGCCTTCGAGGAACTCAGTCCGGAAGTAGCCGGGCTCGACAATGGTCACGTTGATGCCCAACGGTGCCAGCTCGGCGTGCAGCGCCTCGCTCAAGCCTTCGACGGCAAATTTGGTCGAGCAATAGACGCCAAAGCCCGGCCCCGACCTGTAGCCGCCCACCGATGAGAGATTGATCACATGTCCACGGCGAGCGGCGCGCATGTGCGGCAGGACGGCGCGCGTGACATTCAGCAAGCCGAAGACGTTGGTTTCGTACACGCGGCGCACTTCATCGGCGCTGGCTTCTTCCACCGCGCCGAGCACGCCGAAACCGGCGTTGTTGACCAGCACGTCAATGCGCCCGAAGTGCTCGATGGCCGCGTTGGCGACCGCAATACCCTGGGCTTCGTTGGTCACATCAAGGGTGGCGGCCAGCAAGTCTGGCCGCTCGCCAAAACGCTGGGTGATGCTGTTGGCGTCACGGGCGGTGGCGACCACCGCGTCGCCATTGGCCAGCGCGGCGGCAGCGATCTTGGCGCCGATACCGCGAGAAGCACCGGTGATGAGCCAGACACTTTTGAAGTGTAGGGAAGTGGTCATGATCGCGAATCCTTGTAGTCAGTTGGGGTAAGCACAAGGTACGCAGGAACATTGGTTGGAAAAATGCCCTCGTGTTACAAGCACTATGAAACGCTCTTTCATAATGGCGCCGATATGAATCACGACCCTTTCGACGGTTTGACCGAGTTTCTCGCGGTCGCCGAGCACAAAAGCTTCACCCTGGCCGCGACTCGGCTAGCCGTTACGCCCACCGCCGTCAGCCATGCGATCAAGCTCTTGGAACGACGCACCGGCGTGCTGCTGTTTCAGCGCACCACACGCCGAGTGGCGCTGACCGAAGCCGGCGCCAGTCTGTTTGCCCGCTTGCGTCCGGCGGCCAGTGAAATCGATGAAGCGCTGGCGGTGCTCAGCGGTTTCCGCGATCAGCCCATGGGCACGCTGCGACTCACAGCCCCGCGATTGTCCGGGGCCTTGTTGATGGAGCCGCTGATTCCGCTGTTCCGCGAGGCGTACCCGCAAGTCACCCTCGATATTTCCCTGGACGACGCCACGGTCGACCTGATGGCTGGCGGCTTCGATGCCGGGATTCGTCTGGGAGAGTCGATTGAAAAAGACATGATCGCAGTGCGCCTGACACCTGACCTGCAATGGTCGGTGGTGGGCTCCCCGGCGTACTTCGCCAAGACTGGCAAACCGGCCGTCCCGGAAGACCTGACCCGACACGAATGCATCGGCTTTCGTTTCTCGACCTCCGGCAGCGCACATCGCTGGGAGTTTCGCCGCGAGGGTCGGGACTTCACCGTGGGCGTCGAGGGCGGCGTGATCGTCAATGACCGCAGACTGTTGGTGGCGGCCGCTCGCAGCGGTTCGGGCCTGGCCTACGCCTGTGATCTGGAAATTGCCGAAGAGTTGGCGGATGGACGCCTGGAGCGGGTGCTGCAACCCTTCGTGCCACTCAGTTCGGCGTTATACCTGTACTTCCCCAGTCGCACCCAGACACAGCCAAAACTGCGGGCCTTTATTGATTTGGCCACCCGTTGGATCGCTGAAAAAGGTGGCCTGGGCCGCAGCTGAACCGTCACCTTCAGGCCTCACGACGCCGACCAGACCTTTGTCCAGCCGATGTTGCGCCGGAAGACGACACCATCAAGGTTGTTTCACGTAAGCCGCGCTGTACTTCTGATACTCACCAAAACCCGTCACTTCTGCGGCGCCGTTGAGCAATTGCAGGCGAAACAGCGGGTCGCCCTCGGGGTCCAGCGCTATGACGAGGTTGCCGGCGAGCAATGGGTACTGATGATGGACTTCAACGGGCGGATCCTTGAGCTGAAAAATGCTCAGGTTGATGTCTGCCATCTCGGGGCCGTTATCGATCGCCGGCACTACTTTGAGGGTCAGCTCGCCGACACGCCGATCCTGGACATTGCTCACGAGGTAGCGCCCTTCTCGCTGACTGTCTGCTACCCGCTCAAGTTTTTGCGCGGCCACCTTGAACGCGGTCGGCCTGACATTGATGCTCAATTGGCGGGAACCGTTGATCCACGTGCCGGTCTGGCTGCCCTGCTCGTTCGGCGTGCCTTCGACGAACCAGTTGCCGATCATCTGACCGTCGTCGTCCAGTTCACGCAGTACGATTCCGCCCTCTTCATAGGTATTGCCCACCAGCCGGATCGGTTGGCCGCTGCCGGTCTTGCCGTAGCGAACTTCCCCAACGTAGACATCACCCTGACGTTGCCACCACAGCTCAACGGGGATCTTGTCATCGAGGGTGCCGCGCAACATGACCGGCGCTTCACCGACGGGCCCCTCGAGTCGACGACGCTCCGTCCATTGGCCGGACTTCAGTTCACGATTGGTGACGTCCACATAGCCATAGGGCATGAACGGGCTGGCTTGCGAGGGCTTTTGCACCACCTCGGTTTTCTCGGCCACCTTCACAGGACGGTTGTCCTGTATCTGCCAGGTCGCGCTCTGGCGCCAGCAGCAGCCGCTTTTGGACTGGGTATGCAGGCTTTTGGTGACCGGATCGATGCCGAACATGCCCAGATTTTCGTCACGGGTCAGAGCGGAGAAGGACGAGCTCAACACGAGCGTCGGACTCTGGGGATCGAACAGATAGATGTCGTAGGAAGGGCCGCCATAGCCTGCATTATTGCCGTTGCGTACGGCCAGATCTTGTTGCCCATCGAAATTGAAATCGCCGAACAACAGCAGATTTTGATCGGCATACGCCAGGTTCCGGTCGAACTCCGAAGCTTTTCGGCCTGGCTTGAACAGGGCGAACGCTTCGGCTGACTCGATGCGCTGCACCACCTGCCCACCGGCCCTTTTGCGCAACGTAATCAGCGCAGGAGCGCCGTCGAAAGTCTGGGTCGGCGGCTGTGCAAACTGCACATCGATGACGTATTTCTTCGCGGGGTCTGTGAGGTGATACGTCAACGGCCCAGCGTTTACAGCAGCGGCAGCCAGCAGACAGGAAACAGCCAGTAATCGAGAGGTAACCATGAGGCAGAGCGTCCTTGCGGCAAACCAGGTCGGCAAGTCTAGCGGCTATCGGGTCATGCCGACATGTTTGATTCCATTGCCCAGGGAAACTCTTTCAACTTGTCGATCTACGGTACGGCCAGACGACCCGAGGCTGACTACGCTGAAAGTCCAGCCTGAGTAATCCGTAGAGGAGCTAAACCATGCACCGCGTTCAAAAACTCACGCCCTGCCTGTGGTTCGACGATCAAGCCGAGGAGGCCGCGAAGTTCTACTGTGCGATCTTCGATCATTCGAAAATCAGCGCCACCACCCACTACGGCAAGGCCGGTCAGGAGATTCACGGCAGGCCCGAAGGTTCGGTGATGACGGTCAGTTTCGAGCTGGACGGACAGAGTTTTACCGGCCTCAACGGCGGTCCGATATTCAAGTTCAATGAAGCGGTTTCATTTCAGGTCAATTGCCATACCCAGGAAGAAGTCGACCACTTCTGGGGGCGCCTGTCCGCGGGTGGTCCCGTTGAGGCCCAGCAATGCGGCTGGCTCAAGGACAAATTCGGCGTGTCGTGGCAGATCGTACCGGTGGCCCTGATGGACATGATGAAAGACCCTGACACGGCAAAATCCCAACGCGCCATGGCAGCGATGTTGCAGATGAAAAAACTCGATATCGCAGCGCTGCAACGAGCCTTTGACGGCGAGAGCTAATACACTTCGACGCTGACCTGCCGAGGACGCTGACCATGAAGCCCGCCGTTGCCAAAGACGCTGACAAAGCCCCGCGCTTCTGGCGCGACGACGCCCTGCCCTTCATCGAAGCCCGTTCCATCGCCGACGGCCGCGAGGTCTGTTACACCCGGCATTCTCACGAGCACTTTTCCATTGGTGCGATCACGGCCGGGCGCAGTACCTACCTCCACGAGCAATCGCAATTCCAGGTCAGTGCCGGCACCGTGGTGCTGATGAATCCCGGTGATGTCCACGCCTGCAATCCCATCGATGACCAACCGTGGTCGTACCTGATGCTGTACGTCGAGACGCCGTGGCTGACCGACTTGCAGCATCAGCTCGGCTTTGGCCGGGACCAGGCGTTTCGACGGTTTTCCATCACCCACACTCGCGACAGTGATCTGTATGCCGGTCTGAAAAGTGTGTACGACGTGTTGGTCGATGCGCAGCAAGACGTGTTGCGCAAGCAAAGCGCGGCGGTGGAGTTTTTCACCGATGTGCAACAGCGCCTCAACCCTGGTGACCAACCACTGCGCGAACCCAATTTCAAACTGGAACGGGCCGCCGAGTACATCCGCGACAACTGCACGCAACTGCTCAAGCTCGAAGACATTTGCGAGGCGGCTCAACTATCGCCGTCCTACCTGATCCGTGCGTTCAAGCAGCATTATGGAATGACGCCCCACGCCTTTCTGGTCAACCGGCGTATCCAGTTCGCCCGCGATCAACTGCGCAGCGGCAAGTTGATCGCCGATGTCGCGCTCGAAGCCGGGTTTGCTGATCAGGCGCATTTTCAGCGTGCGTTCAAACAACATCTGGCGGCGACACCGGGGCAGTATCGCGGCTGACTCCAACGACGCGATCCCTGTGCTTAAGGTATCAACAGGTACACCGCACTCACCGCCAGCAACAACGCCATACTCCGATTGAACAGACGCATGCCCGCCGGGTTACTCAGATAGCCGCGTAAAAACGTCCCGGCATAGGCCCAGCAGCCAACGGACAGGTAGCAAATCACCAGATACACCGCCGCAAACTGCCAGACCAGCCGCGCCTCGCCATCCGCCACAAAAGCGCCCATCCCGGCCACGCAGGCCAGCCAGGCTTTCGGGTTGAGCCATTGCATGACCGCGCCGTACAACATAGACGGCGCACGGCCTGACTCCTTCGCCTGCAGATCTCCCTTGTCGGCGGCTAACTTGAAGGCCATGTACAACAGGAACGCCACCCCCGCCCATTGCACCCCCAGCGTCAGCTCTGGCCAGCGCTGCAACACCTCATGCAGCCCTAATCCCATCAACACCAACAACACGACGAAACCCAGCGTCGCCCCGGCCACATGCCGTTGACTGGCGCGGAAACCAAACTGCGCGCCGGAACTCAACGCCACGATGTTCACCGGCCCTGGCGTTATCGAGGCCACCAGTGCAAACGCCGCCATCGAGATAATCAGACTCATCACAGACCTTCTTCAATTCAGTTGAACGAGGCCTCAAGGTAAAGAGCGACCTGAGGGCTGTATTGAACAAAACACCCCTCAGCTGTACCGCGACCGCCGTCCACCACTGTATGGGTCAAGCCACCCCGGGCCTGTGATAAAAATACCGTTCCCGCTTTTGGAGCCCCGCCATGGACCTCGCGACCCTCACCCTGTTTCTTCCCGCCTGCTTCGCCCTGAACATGGCGCCTGGGCCGAACAACCTGTTGTCGGTCAGCAACTCGACTCGCTACGGCTATCGAATCGCCTGTGTCGCCGGGATCGGTCGGCTGTTCGCGTTCGCCGGCATGATCGCCCTCGCGTCGGCGGGGCTGGCGGTGGTGCTGCAAACGTCGGAATTGTTGTTCTACGGGATCAAGATTCTGGGGGCGGCGTACCTGCTCTACCTCGCCTGGCAATTGTGGCGCGCCGATCCCGGGACGGAAAACGTGGTGGCGGGCGCGCCGGTGGGGATGTTGGCGTTGGCGCGGCAGGAGTTCCTGGTGGCGGCCGGTAATCCGAAAGCGATCCTGATCTTCACCGCGTTCCTGCCGCAGTTCGTCGACTCGACCCAAGCCGTATCGCCGCAATTCGCCGTGTTGGGCGCGTTGTTCCTGGCGCTGGAATGGATCGCCATCGGTGCCTACGCCTACATGGGCCTGCACATGCGCCGCTGGTTCGCCGAACCCCGGGGCAAGCGGATGTTCAATCGTTGCTGCGCGGGACTGTTGTCAGCGGCGGCTTCGGTGTTGCTGATGGCGCGTCGGGCCTGAACTCTATCTATAAACTGTGTGCGAGCCTGCTCGCGATAGCGGTCTGTCAGTCAGTCAGTCAACATCATTATTGAATGTAAAGCCGCTATCGCGAGCAGGCTCGCTCCCACAGTAGAATGTTGTTGGCCACGAAATTTGTGCAGTACTCGCCCACTCCCCAACTCACCACAGGCCCTCAATGAACCTGAACATCGTCTACGCCCTTGGCGCTGCCGCTCTTTTTGGCGCGAGTACGCCATTGGCCAAGTTGCTGGGCCTGAACCTTTCGCCAATCCTTTTGGCCGGCTTGTTGTACCTGGGCAGCGGCTTGGGCCTGACGCTCGTTAGACTGTTGCGTGACCGAGGCTGGCAGCCCAGCGGGCTGAAATCGTCGGAGTGGCCATGGCTGATCGGTGCCATCGCTTTTGGCGGTGTGCTCGGGCCGGTGGCGCTGATGTTCGGTTTGACCCTGACCTCCGGCGCCACGGCCTCGCTGATGCTCAACCTCGAATCGGTATTGACCGCCGTGCTGGCCTGGGTGGTATTCAAGGAGAACGCTGACCGGCGCATCGTCGCCGGAATGCTGGCAATCGTCGCCGGCGGCTTGCTGCTGGCCTGGCCCCAGAACCCGGCGCAATCACAGGGCTGGATCGGACCGCTGGCGGTAGCGCTGGCCTGCGTGTGCTGGGCGATCGATAACAACCTGACGCGCAAGGTATCGGCTTCGGATGCGCTGTTTATTGCCGGCATCAAGGGGTTGGTCGCCGGGGCGGTGAACTGTTCTCTGGCGCTGCTGCTCGGCGCAACACTGCCGCACATGACGGTGCTGGGGCCTACGTTGATCGTGGGTTTCCTGGGGTATGGCATCAGCCTGGTGTTGTTCGTTCTGGCACTCCGGGGCCTGGGCACTGCTCGTACCGGCGCCTACTTTTCCACGGCACCTTTCCTCGGCGCGGCAATCGCCATCCTGCTGCTGAACGAACCCGTCACGCTGACATTTTGGGCCGCTTCGCTGTTGATGGGCCTTGGGGTATGGATTCACCTCAAGGAAAGTCATGCCCATGAGCATCAACATGAGGCGCTCAAGCATGCTCATCGCCACGTGCATGACGAGCATCATCAACATGAACACTCGCTCCAGTGGGACGGGACCGAACCCCACAGTCACGAACATCAACACACGCCGCTGCGCCACAGCCATCCACATTTTCCGGACATCCATCACCGACATAAGCATTAGGCAGCCCTTATGACGAATGGCTGGAATTCTCTGTCGATTTTCCGGTGGAGGCGCTGGGCGACGCGGCTTATGCTCGGCCCATGAACCTACAAAACGCTTTGCTTCCGCCTCACGCCGAGATGGTTCGCGCCATGCTCGAACGAGACACCGCCTACGAGGGGGTGTTCTTTACCGCGGTCAAAACCACCGGCATCTTCTGTCGCCCCAGTTGCACGGCGCGCAAGCCGAAACCGGAGAACGTCGAGTTCTTCGCCCATGCCGATGAGTGCATGTCCGCGGGCTATCGCGCCTGTCTGCGCTGCAAACCGCTGGACGCGGCGGCCATCGCGCCGGACTGGGTTCAGCGGCTGCTCAAATCGGTGGATGCCGACCCCGAGCAGCGCTGGACCGATGCGCAGCTGCTGGCCGAAGGCATCGAACCGCTGAAACTGCGCCGCTGGTTCAAGCAGCATTTCGGCATGACCTTCCACGCCTGGCTACGTACCCGACGCCTCGGCATGGCGTTGGGCGGGATCAAACAGGGCGATTCCATCGACAACGCGGCGTTCGATTCGGGCTACGAGTCCCTGAGCGGGTTTCGCGATGCGTTTCAAAAGTCCTTCAACATCACGCCCGGCCGCGCCGCCAACAGCGAGCCGCTGCTGTTCACTCGCCTGACCACACCGCTGGGGCCGATGATCGCCATGGCCGAACGACGCGGGCTGGTGCTGCTGGAGTTTCTTGATCGGCCAGCGCTGACCAAGGAAGTGGAAGCATTGCAGAATCGATACGGCTATGCCGTCGCGCCAGGACATAACGCGCATTTGCAGCAGATTGAAGCCGAACTGACGCAGTATTTCGCCGGCAAACTCACTGACTTCAAGGTTCCACTACACTTGCCTGGCAGCGATTTCGCCCGACAAGTCTGGGCCGAACTGGCGAAGATCCCGTACGGCCAGACCAGCACTTACGGCGCCATTGCGGCGCTATTGGGCAAACCCGGCGCCAGTCGCGCCGTGGGCCTGGCCAACGGACATAACCGTCTCTCGATTGTCGTGCCCTGTCACCGGGTGATCGGCACCGACGGCTCGTTGACCGGCTATGGTGGAGGACAACCGCGCAAGGCGTTCTTGCTCAGGCTGGAAAAAGCGGCGGTGCAGATCACGCAACCACTCGCATTCTGATCATTTGCAGGTTTCTCAAAAAGTCATAAGGAAGGACATTCGATGGACACGCCATTTCACCAACTGCACCACGACGGCTTGCTGATCCTCACCAATGTCGCCGATGCCGCCGGGGCGCGCATCGTGGAACAGTTGGGCTGTAAAGCCGTCGCCACCAGCAGCGCGGCAGTCGCCTGGGCTCACGGTTATCCGGACGGCAACGCCCTGCCCCTTGAGCGCCTGGTATCGACGGTCGAGTCCATCGCCCGGGTGATCTCGGTGCCGTTGACCGTGGACATCGAGGCCGGCTATTCCGATGACTTGACGCGGGTGGCCCAAGTGATTGATGCCGTCATCGCGGCCGGCGCGGTGGGGATCAACATCGAGGACGGTGCTTCCCCGCCCGAGCTGTTGGTGCGCAAGATCGAAGTCGCTCGTCAGGTGGCCGAACGTCGCGGCGTGAAGCTGTTCATCAATGCCCGCACCGATGTGTACCTCAAGAGTCTGGTGCCCGCCGAAGATCGCGTGGCCGAGACGCTCAAGCGCGCCGCGTTGTATCAGGCGGCCGGTGCCGATGGTTTGTTCGCGGCTGGCGTCACGGCTGAGTACGAGATCGCTGCGCTGTGCCAAGGCACTCCGTTGCCGTTGAACGTCCTCGGGCTCCCCGGCTTGCCATCGCCTGAAGAGCTGAAAGCCCTCGGCGTACGCCGTTTGAGTGCAGGTTCGCGCATCGCTGAGTTTCTGTATGGCGCCATGGGCGCACTGGCCAAGAGCTTTCTGGAAACAGGGACACTCGACAGCCGTGACCTGAAGGCCCTCACCTATGGCGAGGTGAACGCCCTGTTGGCGCCGTCCGGGAAAACTTGAGCCCATGCCCGACGCCTATCTGCCCGCTACCGAGTTCTTATCGTCCATCGATGAGGACTGGCGTCGCCACATCGCCGCCGTCGGCCCTTGCCTGCATCAGCCCCATGCGGCTCGCGATCCTTATGAGTCGCTGGTGCGGGCGATTGCCTACCAGCAACTGCATGCGAAGGCCGGGGATGCGATTGTCGGTCGATTGATCGCGTTGTTTGGGACGGGTACGTTCCCGAGGCCTGAACACGTTGTCGCGACCGGGTTCGATCAACTACGCAGTTGCGGGTTTTCCGCCAGCAAGATCGCGACCATTCAGGGCATTGCCCAAGCGGCGCTGGACGGTGTGGTACCGGATTACGCCACGGCACTGGCCATGGAGGATGAGGCGCTGATCGAGCGGTTGATTACCTTGCGTGGGGTTGGGCGCTGGACGGTTGAGATGTTGCTGATCTACAGCCTGGAACGGCCGGATATTTTGCCCGCCGATGATTTTGGAGTGCGTGAGGGGTATCGGCGGATGAAGGGGCTCGAGGTGCAGCCGACACGCAAGCAGATGATTGAGATCGGGTTGGCGTGGAGTCCTTATCGGACGGTGGCTGCCTGGTATTTGTGGCGGATGACCGGCAAGTAGACCGCGTTATCGTTCTTCGCGAGCAAGCCCGCTCCCACATTTGAAATGCATTCCCCTGTGGGAGCGAGCCTGCTCGCGATGGGGCCTGCACAGCCACCGCATATCCGACGCCATCACACTCACTTATGGGCAATGACTTCCCCCAAACCCGACGCAGGTTGACCCGACGACGCGATTCTCGTACCGGTGGAGGGGCGCTGAAGGTCTAGGCTGTCTTGGGTAAGTTCCAGACCTGTCGGAGGTTCCCATGCAGCTCGAAGGTTCCTGCCATTGCGGCGCGGTGTCGTTCAGTTTGACCAGCGCCCACCCCTACCCGTATCAGCGTTGTTACTGCTCGATCTGTCGCAAGACTCAGGGTGGTGGCGGCTACGCGATCAACCTGGGTGGCGATGCCGACAGCCTTAAGGTACGCGGTCGCAAGCACATCGCGATTTATCACGCACGACTCAAGGACGAAGGTGATAAACGCGCCCACAGCAGCACCGCCGAGCGGAATTTCTGTTCGCTGTGCGGTTCAGGCTTGTGGCTGTTCAGCCCCGAATGGCCGGAGCTGATTCACCCGTTTGCCTCTGCCATCGACACCCCGCTGCCGGTGCCACCGGAGCACACGCACTTGATGCTCGGTTCCAAGGCACCGTGGGTGGAAGTCGAAGCGCATCCTGCGGATCAGCAGTTCGACGTCTATCCCGAAGAATCCATCGCCGAGTGGCATGAGCGCCTGGGTTTGAGCCGCTAAGCCGGTTCACAGTCTTTGACATTTCGACGGTGCTGGCCGTGCAGTATCTGGCCAACGATGCGGCGGACAGTCCGATTGTTGTGCGGCGGATGCAGGCTTCACTGGCTGGGCAGGTGGTGTACACCTTTTGACGTTGCGGTATTGCTGATGGCCTCTTCGCGGGCAAGCCCACTCCCACAGGGGTTTGTGCCGGTCGCATAATTTGAGTACGACTCGAAAGCGTCAGGCGGCCGCTGGCACACCGCTGTGGAAACGAAACTCCACGTCCGGTGACTCGATCAGCTCTTGCTCGGCAGCGCGGACCTTGTCGATCACCTGGGCGATGTCCTTGGCGTCACCGTACTGGTAGGCCAGTTTCAGGTAACCCTGAAAATGTCGGGCCTCACTCTTCAGCAGGCCGAAATAGAACTTGCCCAGTTCTTCGTCCAGATGCGGCACCAGCGCTTCAAAACGCTCGCAGCTACGGGCTTCGATGAAGGCGCCGACCACCAGGGTGTCCACCAGTTTGACCGGCTCGTGGCTGCGCACCACTTTGCGCAGGCCCGAAGCGTAGCGCCCGGCGGACAGCTGACGCAGCTCGATCTTGCGCTTTTTCATCAGGCGCATGACCTGTTCGTGGTGCACCAGCTCTTCCCGGGCCAGACGCGACATCAGGTTGATCAGATCGACGTGTGAGTGGTACTTGGCGATCAGGCTCAACGCGGTACTGGCGGCCTTGAATTCACAGTTTTTGTGATCGATCAGCAGGGTTTCCTGATCAGCCAGCGCGGCCTGAACCCAGCCATCGGGGGTGCGGCAGCCGAGGAACTCGTGAATTTCGGGAAGGATCATGGGGCTCACGGATAAGAGGTTCAAAATCGAAGGGCGCCGATTATACCGGCCTGCCGGCAGACCACCAGTCGCGACCGTTGATATACATCAAGTCCCGAATGGCCAGCCAGCAACTATAGTTGTCCAACGCAGTATTTTTTACTTCATGGAGATCCCGATCATGCAAGCCATTCGCAGCATTCTGGTGGTCCTCGAACCCGAACACTCGGAAAGCCTGGCGCTCAAACGGGCCAAGCTGATTGCCGGCGTGACCCAGGCTCATCTACACCTGCTGGTCTGCGACCGCAAGCATGACCACAGCGGCATGTTGGGCGTGCTCAAGGCCGCGCTGATCGAGGACGGCTACAGCGTCACCACCGAGCAGGCCTGGAACGAAAGCCTGCACGAAACCATTGTCGATGTGCAGCAAGCTGAAGGCTGTGGACTGGTGATCAAGCAGCATTACCCCGACAGTCCACTGAAAAAAGCCCTGCTGACCCCGGCGGACTGGAAACTGCTGCGTTACTGCCCGACGCCGGTGCTGCTGGTCAAAACCTCGAAACCGTGGACTGGCGGGGTCATTCTGGCGGCAATCGATGTCGGCAATACCGATGGCGAACACCGCACCTTGCACGCTTGCATCGTCGATCACGGTTACGACATCGCCAGCCTGGCCAAGGCCCATTTGCACGTGGTCAGCGCCCATCCGTCGCCGATGCTGTCGGCGGCCGACCCGACGTTGCAACTCAGCGAAACCATCGAGGCGCGCTATCGCGAGCAGTGCAAATCGTTTCAGGCCGAGTTCGACATTGATGACGAGCACCTGCATATCGAGGAAGGTCCGGCGGATGTGTTGATTCCGTTCATGGCCCACAAGCTGCAAGCGGCGGTGACGGTAATCGGTACTGTGGCTCGGTCCGGGTTGTCAGGGGCGTTGATCGGGAATACGGCGGAGGTGGTGCTGGATGCGGTGGAGAGCGACGTGCTGGTGCTGAAGCCGGATACGATCATGGATCATCTGGAGGAGATCGTGACCCAGCATTGATATAGGCAGCGCCAATAAGGACGCCTTCGCGGGCAAGCCACGCTCCCACAAGGTTTGTGTCGATCACAACCATTGTGCACGACACAACCCCTGTGGGAGCGTGGCTTGCCCGCGAAGCTTTTCAGCCGCCGAAGGCGTCTTTGAGGAAACCGGGGGCAATGTAGCGCTGGTAATGCGCCTCGGAGAGCAAAAAGAACTCCCGATCAATGGCATCCCGCAGTTCCGGAAGGTTCCAGTCGCGAAACTCCGGCATCAGCACCATCCCGTAGGCTTCCAGGTTATTGATGACCCGCGCGCCCCGGGCGATCAACTGGTACGCCCAGCAATATTCCGACTGATGCGGCACAAAGCGGATCTTGCGCTGCTCCAGCTGCAGGCGCAGGCGCTGGGGATCGAAAACTTCAAGCTTGCTGGCCATCACCTGGGACAGCAGCAGCTCAAGACGCAGCCACACCGCGCGTTTTTCCTCCTCGTTGTAACCATTCCAGTTGATCACTTCATGGTGGAAACGCTTGCAGCCACGACACACCAAATCACCGTAAACAGTGGAGCAGAGGCCGACGCAGGGGGTCTTGATGGTCTGATTGGGCATAGGTTGGGAGAGCACGGGAAAGCAGAACAGGTCGGCATGTTAGCCCTTTGTCTAACATTGATCACCCCTCAAAGTTAAAGGCCTAACTTACCTTTAAATTTTTTTTGCCGTAGAATCAGCCAGCCTTTTAAGGCGCCAATGTCCGTTAGAAGCTGTTTTCAAAGCGTCACGAGCACAGTCGTTCCTTCAGAGCGGTGTTGGCGAAGGGTTTTTCCAGCGGGGAAAAGCCCAACGCCAACCCTCATCAGCTCCCCGTTCTGCAGGCGTAAAACTTTGAAAGCAGCTTCTGTAAGGAATTGTCGGTAATTCTGGCTAAGTGGCCCACAACGCCACGCAGCGCATGAGTACGGCAATTTCGGGATGAGCGTCCCGGACACCCATTTGGGACCACTGATGAGGGTAATAACTGTGCTTGAAGCCTACCGCAAACATATCGAAGAGCGTGCAGCACTGGGTATCGTTCCCCAGCCGCTAAACGCCGAACAAACTGCAGGCCTGGTCGAGCTGCTGAAGAATCCCCCGGCTGGCGAAGAAGCTTTCCTCGTTGACCTGATCACCAATCGCATTCCGCCAGGTGTGGACGAAGCAGCCTATGTAAAGGCCGGTTTCCTGTCTGCCCTCGCCAAAGGCGAAGCAAAATCCCCTCTGATCGACAAGAAACGCGCTGTTGAACTGCTCGGCACCATGCAGGGCGGCTACAACATCGTGACGCTGGTTAATCTGCTGGACGACGCCGAACTGGCGCCAGTCGCTGCCGAAGAACTCAAGCACACCCTGCTGATGTTCGATGCTTTCCACGACGTCGCTGAAAAAGCCAAGAACGGCAACGTTCACGCTAAAGGCGTGCTGCAATCCTGGGCTGACGGCGAGTGGTTCAAAAACCGCCCTGTCCTGGCCGACAAGATCAGCCTGCGCGTGTTCAAGGTCACCGGCGAAACCAACACCGACGACCTGTCCCCTGCTCCAGACGCCTGGTCCCGCCCGGACATCCCGCTGCACGCCCTCGCCATGCTGAAAATGGCCCGTGAAGGCATCGTGCCTGACGCCCAGGGCGTCACCGGTCCGATGAAGCAGATCGAAGAAATGCGCAACGCCGGCTTCCCGATCGCCTACGTCGGTGACGTGGTCGGTACCGGTTCTTCGCGTAAATCCGCCACCAACTCGGTGCTGTGGTTCTTCGGCGACGACGTTCCTTTCGTACCGAACAAGCGTGCCGGTGGTTTCTGCTTCGGCAGCAAAATCGCACCGATCTTCTACAACACCATGGAAGATGCTGGCGCACTGCCAATCGAATTCGACGTCACCAACATGCACATGGGCGACGTGATCGACCTGTACCCGCATGCTGGCAAAGTCTGCAAGCACGGCACTGACGAAGTCCTGACCACCTTCGAAATGAAGACCCCGGTGCTGTTGGACGAAGTTCGTGCCGGCGGCCGTATCCCGCTGATCATCGGTCGCGGCCTGACCGACAAGGCCCGTGCCGAATTGGGCCTGGGCCCTACCGACCTGTTCAAGCTGCCTGAAGCACCTGTCGATACCGGCAAAGGCTTCACCCTGGCGCAGAAAATGGTCGGCAAGGCGTGCGGTCTGCCAGAAGGCAAAGGCGTTCGTCCTGGCACCTACTGCGAACCGAAAATGACCACCGTGGGTTCTCAGGACACCACCGGTCCGATGACCCGTGATGAACTGAAAGACCTGGCGTGCCTGGGCTTCTCGACCGATCTGGTGATGCAGTCCTTCTGCCACACCGCGGCTTACCCTAAGCCGATCGACGTGACCACCCACCACACCCTGCCAGACTTCATCATGACCCGCGGCGGCGTTTCCCTGCGTCCGGGCGACGGCATCATCCACAGCTGGCTGAACCGTATGCTGCTGCCGGACACCGTCGGTACCGGTGGTGACTCCCACACCCGTTTCCCGATGGGCATTTCGTTCCCGGCCGGTTCCGGTCTGGTAGCGTTTGCCGCAGCCACTGGCGTTATGCCGCTGGACATGCCGGAATCGATCCTGGTGCGCTTCAAAGGCAAAATGCAACCGGGCGTCACCCTGCGTGACCTGGTTCACGCCATTCCTTACTTCGCGATTCAGGCTGGCCTGCTGACCGTCGAGAAGAAAGGCAAGAAGAACGCCTTCTCCGGCCGCATTCTGGAAATCGAAGGCCTGGACAACCTGAGCATCGAGCAAGCGTTCGAGCTGTCCGACGCCTCGGCCGAACGTTCGGCTGCCGGTTGCACCATCAAGCTGTCGAAAGAGTCCATCACCGAGTACCTGAGCTCCAACGTCACCCTGCTGCGCTGGATGATCGGCGAAGGCTACGGCGATGCGCGTACCCTGGAACGTCGTGCTCAAGCGATGGAAGCCTGGATCGCCAACCCTGAGTTGATGGTTGCCGATGCTGACGCCGAATACGCTGAAATCATCGAAATCGACCTGGCCGACATCAAAGAGCCTGTACTCTGCGCGCCGAACGATCCGGACGACGCCCGTCTGCTGTCCAGCGTTGCTGGCGAGAAGATCGACGAAGTGTTCATCGGTTCGTGCATGACCAACATCGGTCACTTCCGCGCTGCCGGCAAGTTGCTGGATCAGGTCAAAGGTCAGCTGCCAACCCGTCTGTGGCTGTCGCCGCCGACCAAAATGGACGCTCACCAGCTGACCGAAGAAGGTTACTACGGCATCTACGGCAAGGCCGGCGCGCGCATGGAAATGCCGGGCTGCTCGCTGTGCATGGGTAACCAGGCACGTGTAGAGCCGAACTCGACTGTGGTGTCGACGTCGACCCGTAACTTCCCGAACCGTCTGGGTGACGGCGCGAACGTCTACCTGGCTTCGGCCGAGCTGGCGTCTGTTGCTTCCATCCTGGGTCGCCTGCCGACCGTCGAGGAGTACATGGAATACGCTGGCAAGATCGACAGCATGGCGGCCGATGTTTACCGCTACCTGTCCTTCGACCAGATCGCCGAGTTCCGTGAAGCTGCTGCGAACGCCAACATCCCGGTCGTTCAAGCCTAACGCTGCAACGCAATAAAAAACGCCGCCCATCGTGAGATGAGCGGCGTTTTTTTATGCCTGCATGAAGAGCAATGTCGAATCGTCGCACCGCCGCTCCCAGAGGTTATGCGGATGACTTGAGTGCTTGTTGCACTGCAACGTCGACGCTCAAATCACTGAAGATCACCTGTGCTCGCTCCTGCGCCGGCAACTTCGACAGTACGGCCTGAGCCTGATGCTTGAGCCGCGCCAAAATCAGCAGTTTGTCCTCAGCCCGCACCTGCAAAAAGAACGCCTCCAGCGCCTCAATGCTGGTGCCATCCAGGTCGGGCGTCTCTTCCAGACTGAGAATAATCGTATGAACCGGCGTTAACGCGTGGCGGGCCAGATGCAATGCACCGCCGAGAATGCGCTCCACGTTCGCGAAAAATAACGCTTCGCTCGGTCTGACGATCAGCACACCGGGGATCTCGCGGGCCTGAGGGTGGCGCTGCAGATCGACAAAATCATGACCGCTGCCTATCCGCCCCAGCACCTGAATATCCGCCGATGACATTTGTTTCAACATCAGCACCACACTGATCACCACCGCCACCAACAGACCGTCCAGTACTCCCAGCACCAGCACCGCCGCCACGGCACAGATCACCAGCAGACGGTCACGGCGCCAAATGAAATAACGGCCCAAGGGCTGCAGGCTCAAGCCGCGCGCCAACGCATAAATGACGATGGCCGCCAGCACCGGCTCTGGGGTCAGGGCGATCCAGGGCAACACTGTCAAGACAATGAGCAACACCACCCCCGCCGCGACTGCACCCGCCAGACGCGATCCAGCACCCGCCGCCTCATTGGCCGCGGTCGCCGAGTAACCGGCGCCCGCCGGCATGCCATGAAACAGGCCCGACAGCAGATTGGCCGCGCCGAGTGCCAGCAGATCGCGGTTCGAGGACACACGGTCGCCGTGCTTTAGCGCAAACGAGGTGATCGATCCGTAAGACTCGGCATACAGAATCATCAACATGGCGAACGCCAATTCGCCCAGGCGCAGCCAGTCGGTAAACGGCAGCACGGGAAGACGAGGCACTTCCAGGCTCAGATCAATCACGCCGATCAGTTTCACCCCATAGGCTGGCAAGTTCAGCCATTGGCCGGCCGCGATGCCGAGCGCCACCACCAGCAAACCTCCCGGCAAACGCCTGACCCGCGCGCACAGCCACAGCACCAGCAAGGACACCGCCGCCACGAGGGCGCCGACCCGGTTCCATTGCGGTAATTGCTCAAGCAGTTGCGGCACGAAACGGATCAGGTTGCCATTGCTAACGTGCAGATCGACGATGCTCGCTACTTGCTTGAGGATGATCGTCACTGCCAGGCCGAAGGCAAAGCCTCGCAGAACCGGTTTGGCAATAAACGACGTCACGCTGCCGAGTTTGAACAACCCGGCCAGCAGGAAAAATCCCCCCGTCACCAGCACCAGACCGATCGCCAGGGCCATGCGCAGGCCCGAGTCACCATTGGCCAACGTGGCTGTGGCGGCGGCGAGTACCGCCGCCGAAGACGACGTAGCAGAAACGATGGCAAAGCGACTGGTACCGAACAGCCCGTAGCACAGCAGACCGGCAAATAACGCAATGACACCCGCCTGTGGCGGCAACGCGGCAATGCTTGAATAGGCGACCGCCTCGGGCAACAACAACCCGGCAATCGACAACCCGGCCAAAACGTCCAGCCAGCGGTTTGGCCTGTCGGCACGGGGTTGCGCCGATGCGCCGTGGGCACCTGCCATAAAGCGTCTCCAGAGAAAGGGGCAATCCTGCGGCAAACGGTCTACGACGCGCTGATGCAGCCGCAAGCTTAGCCGCTAATCCCATGGGACGTGTGCGCTGGATCAGGGGCGTGCGTTCTCCAACGCAAAAAAAAACGCCGTCCATCGTGAGATGAGCGGCGTTTTTCATGCCTGCAAGGTTTGCACTAACCCCCTGTGGGAGCGGCGTGTCAGCCAGTGGTTGGCTGGCCTGTGATTCAAGCAGTCAGCGAATAGATCAACGCCGAAATTGCCACCAGGCCCACCGCCGTCACGAAGACGTTGGAAGCCTGACCGCGATAACGCGCCATGGCCGGAACCTTGCGGATCGCGTACATCGGCATCAGGAACAGGATCGCGGCGATGATCGGGCCACCGAGGGTTTCGATCATCCCCAGAATGCTCGGGTTCAGCGTGGCAACGATCCAGCAGACCACCAGCATGAAGGCAGCAGTCATGCGATCCAGGGTCTTCGGTGCCGGGCGCTTGCCACTCTTCACGATCAGACCTTTAAGACCTTCGCTGGCGCCGATGTAGTGGCCCAGGAACGACTTGGAAATGGCCACGAAGGCAATCAACGGCGCCGCGAAGGCGATGGTCGGGTTGCTGAAGTGGTTGGCCAGGTACGACAGGATCGACAGGTTCTGCGCCTTGGCCTCAGCCAATTGCGCCGGCGACAGGGTCAGCACGCAACTGAACACGAAGAACAGCACCATCACCACCATCAAGGCGTGGGCGCGGGACAGAATCTGCGAGCTACGCTCTTCGGCGTGATCGCCATAACGACGCTTCTGGTCCACCGCAAACGCCGAGATGATCGGCGAATGGTTGAACGAGAACACCATCACCGGAATCGCCAGCCATAGCGTGTGCAGCAGTGCCGACGGTTCTGGCAGCGTCGATGCGGTGGCGAGGATGCCGCCGTTCCAGTGGGGAATCAGGAACACCGCGAGGAACAGCAGCGCAACAATGAACGGATAAACCATCAGGCTCATGGCCTTGACGATCGCCTGCTCGCCGCAGCGTACCACCGCCAACAGGCCGAGGATCAGCACGAGCGACAGCACGGCGCGCGGTGGCGGCATGATGTGCAGTTGATGCTCGAGGAAACTGCCCACGGTGTTGGTCAGGGCCACGCTATAGATCAGCAGGATCGGGAAGATCGCGAAGAAGTACAGCAAGGTGATCAGCGCGCCAGCCTTGATCCCGAAGTGCTCTTCCACGACTTCAGTGATGTCCGCGCCTTCGCGTCCGGACAACACAAAACGGGTCAGGCCACGGTGTGCGTAAAACGTCATGGGGAACGCCAACACCGCCAGGACCAGCAACGGCCAGAAGCCGCCCAGACCCGCGTTGATCGGCAAAAACAGCGTGCCAGCCCCGATGGCCGTGCCAAACAGGCCCAGCATCCAGGTGGTGTCATGGCGATTCCAGCTCTCAAGCGTCGCTGGTGTCGCCGATACATAGCGTTCGTCGACGCTATTGGCCTGATCATTCATCCGGTGGGATCTCCGCATTCCGGTCAGTTGCTACCCGGTCAGGACGAGTCGGAAAAATCCGACAGGCAGCGCCCTGGCCGAAACAGGGGCGCGATTGTCCGGGATTAATGAGCAGAAGCAAAGACTTAGCTGAGGAGTGGTTGTGTGGATCAGATCCATTAGCACCCTTCATTAAATAGATGTTTTAAAAAATCTATTTAATAAAGGTTTGCCGTCATGTAATTTCGATGCTCACTGCTGACCGTCAGCCCTTACTTGCGGAGCCCTCTCATGCCACTCGTTCGCGTCGACATCAAGAAGCATCAAGACCCGACTTACGCCAAACGTGTCGGGCAATTGATCTACGCCGCCATGCACAGCGCCATTGGCGTGCCGCAGAACGATAACTTCCAGATTCTTGCCGAGCACGACGAACAACATTTCATTTTTGATCCCGGCTACCTGGGCATCAATCGCACCGACAATCTGGTGGTGATTCAGATCACCTTGAGTGAAGGCCGCACCATCGAGCAAAAGAAACTCCTCTACAAAACCATTGCCGAGAGCCTTAACGCGGAACTGGCGGTGCGCCTGGAAGATGTATTCATCAATTTGGTGGAGGTCAAGAAAGAGAACTGGTCGTTTGGCAATGGCATAGCCCAGTACGCCAGCTGATTTCTACCTTTTATATACCTGTGAGCCGCCAATGCCCCGAGTCTCCCGCAAACAAGCCGAACTCAACCGCGAGATCATCGTCGAGGCCGCCACCCGTCTGTTTCGCGAACGCGGCCTGCACGGGATCAGTGTCGTCGATGTGATGGCCGCGGCCGGCCTCACCCATGGCGGGTTCTATGGTCACTTCGAATCCAGGGAAGCGCTGGCAAAAGAGGCGTGCAGCCGGGCGTTCACTCAATCGATGGAGCGCTGGAAGCAGAAAATAGAAGACAACGACGACAGTCTCTCGGCACGCGAGAGCATCATCGCGCCCTACCTGTCCGCGGCCAATCGCGATAATCCGGGCGAAAGCTGCCCGGTGACCGCGTTTGCCGGCGACATGTGCCATGAAACCGCTGAAAGCGGTTTGCACCAGGCCTACACCCAAGGCCTGGAGGCATTGTTGCAGATGCTGGCACCGCTGATGGGCACGGATCAGCCCGAGACCAATCGGCAAAAAGCGTTGGTGGACTATTCGCTGATGGTCGGCGCCCTGACCCTGGCCCGCGCCACCCGGGGTGACGCCTTGTCCGATGAAATTCTCGACGCCGCCCGGACATTTCTCACCTCGGACACGGCCGTTGACACACCCGCGATGCCGACTGCATGATCGGCCTCATGAATATTCCTGCGCTGAACCTCACCCGCACCACCACGACCGCTTCCGGCGGGTCGTGCGGTGGCTGGCTGAGATAAACACAGCGCAGTGAACCCAAGGCCCCGCCAGCAATGGACCGGGGCCTTGTCGTTTCTCCCGTCCGTTCGGCAATTTTCGTACGACACCCAAGGAGAAACACCCATGTCATCAGCACTGTTGATCATCGATATGCAGGTCGGTCTGTTCCACGGCCCGGAAAAACCCTACGACGGTGAACGGGTACTGGCGAACATCCAGCAACTCATTCGTCAGGCCAGGGAACGCAGCGTGCCGATCTTCGCGGTGCGCCATACCGGCCCCCAAGGTTCGCCCATCGAAGTCGGTAGCCCCTTCTGGCAGCTATTGCCCGCACTGGATCTGGATGCCGGCGCCGATATCCTGTTCGACAAAACCCGACCCAATGCCTTTTACGACACCGCGCTAGCGGAGCAACTGCGGGCTAGCGGGATCAATGAGGTGTTCATCGCCGGCATGAAAACCCAATATTGCATCGACAGCACCTGCCGGGCGGCGGCCGAACTGGGGTTCAAACCCATACTCGTGGCCGACGCGCATACCTGCATGGACACACCGGCGCTGCCGGCCCGGTCGATCATCGAGCACCATAACGCAACGCTGAACGGTGCCTTCGCAAAGGTGTTGAACACCGTGGATATGTAAGCGCTGCGGAAACGCTCCTACACTGAGGTCGAAGGCCATAAGCCTGCTATCGTTGGTAGATGCCAAACCGTCGCGGAATCAGCCATTTGAAGCAACGTTTTCAAGCCACTTTCGAGCCCCGACTTTCCGATGTCCACAGGAGCCCAGCATGCCTGCAACCGTTCTGGTACTGGTTGAAACCATCAATGAGTACCTGCCGATTCTCGAACATCAGGGGTTTCACCTGATTCTGGCTCCGACACCCGCCGAGCGCGCCGACGCCATCACACGGCATGGCGCCCGGATCGATGCGGTGCTGACCCGCGGCCCATTGGGCCTGTATGCCGACGAAATCACCGCCCTGCCCAATCTCAAGATCATTTGCGTGATCGGCGCGGGCTACGAACACGTCGATCTGCAAGCTGCCGCCAACCGGGGCATTACGGTCACCAATGGCGCCGGCGTCAATGCCTCTTCAGTCGCCGACCATGCCATGGCGATGCTGCTGTCGCTGGTGCGTGACATTCCCCGTTGCGATGCCGCCGTGCGCCGGGGTGAGTGGCCGAAAATCATGCGCCCTTCCCTCGCTGGCAAACACCTGGGTGTCCTGGGGCTCGGTGCGGTCGGCATGGCCATCGCCAAACGCGCCGCTCACGGCTTCGACATGACGATCAGTTACCACAACCGCCAGCATCGCAGCGATGTGCCGTACAGCTTCCGCTCGACGCCCACCGAACTGGCACGGGAATCAGACTTTTTGGTCGTCGCCACCCCCGGCGGGCTGGGCACCAAACACTTGATCAACCGACAGGTACTCGACGCCTTGGGCCCCCAGGGCTTCATCGTCAACATCGCCCGAGCCAGCGTGATCGTCACCGCCGACCTGATCAGCTCGCTTGAGCAGCGACGCATTGCCGGCGCCGCACTGGATGTGTTCGATGCCGAACCTCATGTGCCGGACGCACTCAAGGCGTTGACCAACGTGATCCTGACGCCCCATGTCGCGGGGCTGTCCCCGGAGGCAACGCAAGGGACTGTTGAACTGGTCGGGAAAAACCTGGTGGCGTTCTTTTCCGGTCAGCAGGTATTGACGCCCATTGCCTTGCCCACACCGATCATGGCCATGCCAATTCGCTGATCAAAGGACGCCCAACAGCGTCCACAGGCGCCGGGATTCGGCATCGGCCGAGATCAGTTCGCCCAACAGTTCGCTTAGAGGCTTGTTGCCCCACTCCACCCCGCGCTTGATCAAGTACGGGACAGGGCTGTGGGGTTCGGTGCGCGCCAGGTACTCGGCAATCAATAGCAATTGTCGATACGCCTCGTCGCGACTCGCCGGCTCGCGAAACACCTGAGGCACCGATGTCGCTTGCGGCAAATCGACAGGTCCGGACGCCGCCACGGATGGCGCCCCGACAGGTACCTCGGTTGACTGTCGTGGGTGCATGGCAATGAACTCCTGGACCAGCGTCAATAGCGCCTCGATCACGTCCTGCAAGGCTTTGAAGCCCGGGGCCTGAGTGCCGAGATAGGCATCGCTCCAGCCTTCCAGCCGTTGCAGATGTTGCAGGCTCATCAGCAGACAGCCCTGGCTGTGCAACCAGAATGACAGGGGCGTTGCACGAATCTGTTCGGTAAGTTTCTTCTGTTCACTGCGCGCAGTTTCCGCCGAGGCTTTCGCCGCCTTGCTGTCATTGACCAGCACCTGTTGCACCTGCAAACGCCGCCAGGCATCCAGACACAAGCCATCGAATTCGCTGTTACGCGGATCGAGCAACGGCACTCGGGTCAGTAACACTTCACTGTAGCGCCGGGACAGCCATTCAAGCGGTATTACCCGCCATGACTGATCACCGTCCTCAGCCTGAGGATGAAGATGCTCGGGATAGCGTTCGCATAACCCTGCAACCAACGCGAGACTGCCCGGTAACCCTTCCAGCCCGTCCTGATGCAACCAGGCCTCACCGAGCCAGGCGCAGAGCATCAGGTCCTTGCTGCGTTCCAGCAGCAAGGTCGTGGTCAGTTTTTCCAGTTCCGGCCATTGCGCCCGTTTGATCGACGACTGCCAGACGCCCGTCGGCAGGCTCGTGTCGTCCTCGCGGCGCAGTTCACGCGCCTGGTCGAATTCACGTTCATAGCGCAAATCCTGACCGCAAGGTGCGTCCTCGCTGATCGGCTCAAGCAACCGGACAATCAGTTCCGGTAACGGTTTTGAAGGCAGGCTCACAGTCCCTCCTCATTGTTCACCAGATTCGCGGTCACCCCTGTCACCATGAACGGCGAACGCGGCGCTCGGGTGGGCAGCGGCTGAATGGATAGCGGCAGCTTCGAGCCCTGGGTCATCAGCGACAGGCGAACAAACATCAGGGTCTGCTCAGCAGTGGCGGTCTGCGCCGTTACCGGCAAGCGCAACGTCAGCGGAAAATCGGTGTAATCCATATTCGGCTGGCGCTGCACCGACTGGTGCGAACGGATCAATCGCAGCAATGACCACGGCCCGCCGTACTCCCAACCGGCTTCAAGATCGCGCACGACCAGGCTTGGCTGCAACGGATCGTTGGCCGGGCGCTGGTAACCGTTTCTGGCCCAACGCAAGGTCAACCGGACGGGTTGGCCGACCATCCAGCGCAGGTTCGGCTGGGCTTCGCCGGGGTAGCTGATCTGTTGATTGCCGGCATCCAGCCCCCAGGCAATCACTTGATCGGCACCGCGCTCCTCCTCTCGATCGGTGCGCCAGCGCACGTCCATTTCAACGCCGAGGATGCCGCTCTTGTCCCGCACAAATAGCGGGCTCAGCCAGGTACTGGCCTGCTTCAAACGGTTGAGAAAATCCTCAGCGGCCAGGCGCTCGGGCGTCTGACTAAGCTGCAATCCGGCCTGGGCCACGGGCAAACGCTTGTCGATCAGTTCGAGAAAATGCTGAACCCGCGCAGGGTCCGCGTCGGAAGCCTGAATGCCCTTGGCAAACGGAAAGCGCTCGGCCAGGTATTGATTGAAATAATTGGCCAGGTCGTTCCACGCCACCGATGCCTGCCGCTGCTGCAGAAACTGACAACGTTGCATGGCGCTTTGCTGCAGTTCCAGGGCGCGCATGGCCAACGTCCCGCGCCCGCCGGACAGGCTGACGGTTTGCAGGACCTGGCCGCAGGACGTGGCATCCATTTCGATGAAGTCGCGGCTCACCAACTGCTCGATCTGGGCCGGCGAACTGGCGGGATTCTGGTCCTTGTACTTGAGCAGTTCATCGTTAAGTGCGCTGAATTGTGTCACCCGCTCGTAATCCAGCGCCGAGAGATTCTGCTGCTGGGTTTTCAACCACTCCAGCGCCGAGGTGCGCCGTTCGGTGATGCCCAGCATGGTATTGAATTGCTGCTTGAGACTCAGCTTCAAATCCTGCACGTCGCTGGCGCCATACAGTTGCAGACCGAGGTTTTTAGAGCCGTCCCACTGGCTGATTTCAGTGCGCTCGCTGAAGAGCGGCTGGGCGACGATTTCACCCAGGCCGTCGACCACCTGGTTCAGTGCGCGTCGGTTCAAGGCGCTTTGCAAACGCGTCGCCAGGTCGCTGCGGCGTAACTCGACAAAGGCTTTCTGCAACGCCACCGCCTGAGGCGCCTGTACATTGAACACCCCGTAGGCAGGAGACTGGTCATTGTGCTCCTTGAGGCTCAACCACATGGCCTTGGCCGCAGCGCCTTCGGCGGCTTGCAACAATGCACCGCGATAATCCGGCGGGATACGCGGCAGTTCTTCGGCGGCGTAACGCTTGTAACTGGCGAAATAGTTCAGCGCGCCGTTGAGGTCATCGCCATCGACATTCTGGCCCTGCATGTCGCTGGCATCCGACTGATCCGCACGCAAGGCAATGGCCACGAAATCGCGTTTGAACAGGGCCTGCACCGCGTTGTTCAACTGGCTGACATGCTCTTGTAACGTCAGTTGCCCGCTACCTTGTTGCACCAGCAAGTTGCCTCTGGCCCCTGCCTGAGCGATCCACTGATCGCGAAAACTCTGCTGCAACTTCGACGCTTGCTGATCCAGTTGCTGTTCGACCTGCGGACCGAGCAAGATGCTCTGGCGCACCTTGTCCATCATCTCGCGATAGCCAGGTACCAGATCCTGGCCTTTGCCGCGGCTCCATGCCGAGTTGGTCAGGCCGATCAGCGCTTGCAGGTCGTCGATCAGCGCCCGCAGGTCCTCAAGCTCAGTCAGGGAGTTGCCACTGCCGACCTCGAGCCGCTCCAGGTGCAACTTGAGATAACCGGCCTGGCGCACGAAGTTGTCCGCGAGAAAGTACTGGTCCAGCCAGCGTTCCATGAGCCCGGAAAAGTTTTCCTCTATCGTCGCGCGCTCCATGGCCAGGTCCAGCGGTTTGAAGTCGCCGCTATCGGTATCGAGCAACACCCGGTTGTAAAAACCGGCATGGCGCAACGTGCCGACATTGAGGTTCAGGGACAACGCGTTGTTGCTCAACAATGCCAGGTCTTCAAGCGGCGCCTTCGGGTTGTTCAGCGCCTGATTGAACCATTGATTCTGTTGCTCAAGACGTACCGCGCGCGCCACCAGATCTTTGGCCTTGGCATAGTTCTGCCATTGGGCCGGGTCTTCGCTTTCGACGTTGCCACGTCGCTCCGTATTGCGGATGGCCTTGAGTTGCACCAGTTCCGCGCTCAGCAGGCTGTGCAACGGCTGCAACAAATGGCTCTGGGCGGTCAAGCGCAGTTGATTCTCCAGTTGCATGTCCAGAGATGAGAACCAGGAGGTGGGAAACACCACGCGAGTAAAACTCCACTGCGGGGCCTTCTCCAGAACTCGCCAGAAACCCTGGACGTTGCGCCGGGTCGACTCCAGTCGATGGGACTCATCCGTAACCGCCACGTAATTCTTCTGCGCGCCTTGCAGCAGGCGCGACAGTTCATGAGCCTCCTTGACCGAGTCCTGCCAGACCCACAGCATGCTCACGGCCCAGACCACACCGACCGCCACCGCCACCACACCGGTCAAT
This sequence comes from Pseudomonas sp. 478, assembly GCF_003254125.1. Lineage (NCBI taxonomy): Bacteria > Pseudomonadati > Pseudomonadota > Gammaproteobacteria > Pseudomonadales > Pseudomonadaceae > Pseudomonas > Pseudomonas sp. 478. Next base: position 90,599 of record NZ_QKZG01000017.1, on the reverse strand, counting down.
CGCTGCCAACGCTGACGCAGGCGCAACAGTCGGGGCACAACCTGGGCCACCCCCCGTTCGGCGACCACACGCCGTTGCCACAACTGCCGGGCAAACGTGCTTTGCTGCAACCCGGTGTCGTAGGCCGAAAATCCGTTGAGAGTGTCCTGCGCCGGCTGGTTGGCGGTGAAATAAACCCCTCGAAAACGCGGCGCCTCACCTTGGGCATTGCCCTGAAAAACCGGTTCCAGCAGGGTTTGCAGGTTGCGCCTCAAGGCTTCAAGACGTTCCGGCAAACCAAATAGCTCGCCACTCAAATGGCCGGACAAGGCACCGATTTCGATGATTGACTCCGATAAGGCGCGGTTAACCTGGTCCAGCGCCTGATCACTCCATTGCGCTTGCCAGGTCGCATCGGGGCCATGGGGTGAGGACCAGCCCAACACCTGCTCGCGGGTTTCGACCGGCAGTGCCGTGATCAACTCTTGAAAACCCGGCAGCTCTTCCATTCCGGTAATGACCACGTACACCGGCAGGCTCAGGCCGAACCGTTGCAATAGATCGATGAACCGTCGGCGAGCCGCCAGGCCCAGGGTCGCGGCCTGTTCGGTATTGCCCAGGCGACTGACCGGCACGGTCCAGATCACCCCGTCCAGTGGCCGTCTGCTACGCAAGCGCAAGATCAACCCCAACAAGCGCCACCAGCCGCCCCGTTGCAGGTTCATGCCTTCATCCGGCAGAAACAGCGCCTGTGGCACCACCAATACCGCGCCTTCGGAGTCCGACCACCAGCGCCCGAACCAGGCCGGTTTGTCCGTCGGTTGCAGGTGCCACTGACTGCATAACTGTGTGCCTTGGGTTTCGTTGCCGAGCATCAGCAACCATGGAATCTGGTAGCGGTCCTGAGCGCCCTGCTCCTGCTCCATGTGCCGCACCGAGGCATAAAAACTGCGGATCGCCGCTCCGCTCTGGGTGCGCAACCACCAGACCGCCACCCCGATAATGCTCAGCACCAATAGCACGGCGATGGCCAGGCCGATAATCTCCAGGGTGCTCATGAGTCTTGCTCCGAGGTGGCAACCGAATCGGTCATCTGCAAAACCGGTTCGAGCTCCTGGCGAATATCCCGCCAGAACAACTGGCCGAGTCCGGTCAGCAACAGGATCATGGCGAGTATCCCCAGGCCCAGGCGAAAGCCATCGGGCAACGATTGACGCACAGGCAACTGCACCGGCGGCACGGCCGAAGGTTGCGCGAGCCTGGCGCTGACATCGACATAATCCGCTTCGTGCTGCCAGGCAAAGGTGAACAGCGCCAGGCGTAATTTTTCATGTTGAGCCTGACTCTGCTCGCCCCGCAGCCGCCCCTCAAACCCTAATACCAGGCACTGCAAATAGACATTGGCGAGGTCGCGGGTGGTGGGAATCTGCTCGTCCAGCAACGTCTTGATGGCCAACGGCAGCCTCTCACCGGCCTGACGGCTGGCGTACATCCTCGACTCCAGGGGTTTTTCCTGCCAGGCGGACTGGCCCGGCCACGGGGTAAACAACAAGGTTTCATCGATCAGCGCGACAAAGGCATAGACCAGCGCCTTGACCTGTTCGGTCGCGGCGTCGCCGACCCGAGCGAATGCCGTTCGCCACAGCCGCTGGGAAATTTGCGTAGACAGTTCGACCACGGCCGCCACCAGCGCCTCGTCGTCATTGTCCTTGGGTAACTGGTTCCATTCCTCGGACCATTGCAGCCAGGCCTCGCGAAAGGCACTGCTCAGCGGTGCTTCGTGGAGGCCCCGTGTACCCGTCCCGGCATTTCCCTCAGACATATGACGCCCCTTCCTTGATCAAGCACTTTCGCTCGCCTGGGTCACAAACAACACCACTTGCCATGGGCTGCTCGCCGGTTTTGAGGCCGGCGCGACAATCAGCAACGGCAACTGCCCGTCGAACCATTGGCCTTCAGCCGTCACCACAAACAACCGCGTATCGTCGCCGACGCTGTAGGCCACTTGCTCGTTACGGCTCATGGCTTGATGGGACAAGCCGCTCATGCGCTGGCGACTGAGCAACGGGATGTGCGGCTGCGACGCGATGATCGCACCGCTCAGCCATTCGCTGGCGGCTTGCTCGCCCACACCGTTGGGCATGCGCAAACCGATAACCAGGCGCTGGCTTGGCTGATCGTCGGGCAGTTGAATCGAGAAGCTCTGTTCACTGCGCGAAAACGGCAGGCTGCGATAGCCGGCGCGAATCAATTCGAGGGTTTTCTCCAGCCAGTCGAGGACCGCTTCATAGCCGCGTTGCAGCTCCAGAAAATCCAGCGGTGCAAACGGCGGCACTCCGGCCAACGGGTCCAATGCAGACCAGGCGCCAGCCAGTCCGAGCAACAGGCCATACAGGGTTTGCGGGTTGGCTTGACGGCTGCCCAACGCGCCTTCGACTTCCGGCAGCCGGGCCCAGAGTGCGGTCAACTGGCGACGAATTTCCATCGCGTCGTCCTGATTGCCGGCCTGCTGCGCCTGACGCAAACGCCCGGCGAGGAACATGCATTTCTCCCGCGCCCGGGCACACAAACCGGCCACCCGACGGCCGATGACGGACTCCGGCAACAGGCTGGGGGTGGGTGGTGTGTAAGGCAACGGGATAAAACCGCCACCCTCCTTGCGGATTTTCAGCAGCGGCAGGCAGATGGAGTCGGCCTTGTTCAACTGCGTGCACAACCGCGGATTCGGACGCCACACGGTGATCGATTCGGGGGACTCGCCGCTGGTTAAATCCGGCAACGCATCGCCGACCACTGATTGCAGTCGGCCCTTGAGCGGCAGCAACTGCCCGGCACGCCACAACGGACTGACCGCCAGAAAAACCGTCACCGTGGCGTCGTCGGTGGCGTTGATGGTTTCGCTGACGTCGAGCTCCAGTGTCGGTCCCACACCGGCTTGCAGATTGACCGGCAAACCGTCGGGCATTGTCCCTTGCAGATGGAGCAACCGCACCAGCCCGGCACTGAGTGCGCCGGGGTCGATTTCGACCCGACTCACGCCCCAGAACCATGGATTACACGCCTGGGCAAAATGCGCCACCAGCGCCTCCGCCCGTAGCCCTTGTAACTGAAAATGCTGGGGCAATAACTGCATGCCCTCGTGCCAGCAAACTGCGTCAGGTAACAGGCTCATACGATTCCTTTCGACGTCGAAGTGTCGCCGCGCACATGGGCGTTTTTGCGATGCATTCAGTTCGGGCTGTCGCCAACCAACGTCATCTCGCGACTGTCGAACTTGAGCCAGACATTGCTCTGGTCATCCAGCCGCAACCGGTGTGCTCCGGGAGTGTTATAGCTGGCGAAGACTAAAAGTCCAGCCGCCCGCTTGCCCCCCAGCGGGAAGGGTTGTTTATCGATGAATTGACCGGGGACCAGCTCAAGCCCCCAGACCGTCATCAGCTGCCGGTAGTCGCGTTGATACTGCTCACGCTCGGTGAACCACTGCCGCGCGGTGATGCCCGACAATTGTTTGAGCAAATCCTTGTCGTTCACTGCAATAAAATCCACGGCAATCGGGGTGTCGTCGTTGGCCTTCGGAGCAACGTCGAGGGTCAGGTTGTCGAGCTCCACACGAGGTCCGAATAACGAACAGCTGGTGAGGGTCAGGAACAAGACCAAAGCAAAAAAACGTGCAGGCAAAATGAGTTTTCCTTTTCTCGAGACAGTCCAAAAATCTTTTCGCTTGCTTTTTTATAGACCTGTTCTAGCTTCTTGGATAGTTCGGCCCACACAGCGAACGAGGAAGGTTTGTCAAAGGAACGACAGGTCCATCTGCCACCCTTTCTAACCTACGGTCCAGCAAGGGAAAGCGATGAGCGGGCCTCCCGATGCATTGCGCCCGCTCATGCATCGGAGTCAGCCAACATGGCAGAAAGTACTCAGCACAAGCTCGACAGGGTCCGCCCGCCCAGGGTGCAAATCACTTACGACGTCGAAATCGGCAACGCCATCGAAAAAAAGGAACTGCCATTGGTCGTTGGCATTCTCGCCGACCTTTCCGGCAAGCCCCTCGAGCCACTCGCGAAACTGAATGAACGGCGCTTCACCGAAATCGACCGCGACAACTTCAACGAAGTGCTCGCCTCGATCGCGCCCCGCGCCACCTTGCAGGTCACCAACACCCTCAGCGGCGACGACAGCAAGCTCAACATCGAGCTCAACTTCAAACACATCGACGACTTCGACCCGGTCAAGGTGGTCGAGCAAGTGACCCCGCTGCGGCGCCTGTTCGAAGCCCGCCAGCGTCTGCGTGACCTGCTGACCAAGCTCGATGGCAACGATGACCTGGACAAGCTGTTGCGCGATGTCATCGCCAATACCGAGGGCCTGCAAGAGATCAAGTCTGCGCGTCCGGAAACCGCTGCCGCTGCTCCCGCAGGCGACACCGAAGCCCCGGCAGAACCGCAAGCCTGATCACTCATTCACTTAGGGAGATGTCGCCATGCCCGCTTCAGCCGCCGCCAAAACCAGTGAAAGCACCACGCAAAGTCTGTCCCTGCTAGACCGCATCATCGCCGAAGGCCGCATGGCCCATGACGACAGCCAACAGGATTACGCCCGCGACATGCTCGCGGAATTCGCCACCCAGGTTCTCGACGAAGGCATGGCCATCGACAAGGACACCGTGGCGATGATCAACGACCGTATCAGCCAGATCGACGAGCTGATCAGCGCCCAGCTCAACGAGGTGTTGCACCATCCAGACCTGCAAAAACTCGAGGCCTCCTGGCGTGGCCTGCACCTGCTGGTGCAGAACACCGAAACCAGTTCCCGGCTGAAGCTGCGCCTGCTCAACGTGACTCAGAAAGAGCTGCAAAACGATCTGGAAAAAGCCGTCGAGTTCGACCAGAGCGCGCTGTTCAAAAAAATCTACGAAGAAGAATATGGCACCTTCGGTGGCCACCCGTTCAGCTTGCTGGTGGGTGATTACACCTTTGGCCGGCACCCGCAGGACATCGGCCTGCTGGAAAAACTGTCGAACGTCGCCGCTGCCGCCCATGCGCCGTTCATTGCTGCCGCCAGCCCGAGGTTGTTCGACATGAACAGCTTCACCGAACTGGCCGTGCCACGCGATCTGTCGAAAGTCTTCGAGAGTCAGGAGCTGATCAAATGGCGCTCCTTCCGCGAAAGCGAAGATTCGCGCTACGTCTCGCTGGTGCTGCCGCATTTCCTGCTGCGCCTGCCTTACGGCCCGGAAACCTCGCCGGTGGAAGGCATCAATTACGTCGAAGACGTCAACGGCAGCGACCACGGCAAGTACCTGTGGGGTAACGCCGCCTGGGCCTTGTCGCAACGCATCACCGAGGCCTTCGCCAAGTACGGCTGGTGCGCGGCAATTCGCGGTGCCGAAGGCGGTGGCGCGGTCGAAGGCCTGCCGGCCCATACCTTCCGCACCAGTTCAGGTGACTTGTCACTCAAATGCCCGACCGAAGTGGCGATCACCGACCGCCGGGAAAAAGAGCTCAACGACCTCGGTTTCATCGCCCTGTGCCACAAGAAAAACAGCGACGTGGCGGTGTTCTTCGGTGGCCAGACCACCAACAAGTCCAAGCTTTACAACACCAACGAGGCCAACGCCAACGCACGGATTTCGGCGATGTTGCCGTACGTGCTCGCCGCCTCGCGTTTCGCGCACTACTTGAAGGTGATCATGCGCGACAAGGTCGGCAGCTTCATGACCCGCGACAACGTGCAGACCTACCTCAACAACTGGATCGCCGACTACGTGCTGATCAACGACAACGCGCCGCAAGAGATCAAGGCGCAGTACCCGTTGCGTGAAGCCCGGGTAGATGTGACCGAGGTTGCCGGAAAACCCGGCGCCTACAGGGCCACGGTGTTCCTGCGGCCGCACTTCCAGCTCGAAGAGCTGACTGCGTCGATCCGCCTGGTCGCCACCCTGCCGCCACCTGTAGCCGCCTGACCTGCCTCTCTCCCGCCGGCTAACCCGGCGGGAGTTCTCCGTTTATCTAGCGCGATAACCTTCAGGAGTTTCATGCGATGGATGCAATCATTCTCGACCTCGGCGGCGACATCAAAGGCGACAGTCTGCTCGAGGGCTACGCGGACAAAATCGAAGTCATGTCCTACAGCCACAACGTGGCCATGCAGGTAACCAACGACGTCAGCAACTCGGAACGGACCTCCGGCAAGCCACACATCGGCGAGTTCACCCTGACCAAATTCGTCGACAGCTCCACCCCATCCCTCAACGAGTATTGCTGCGCCGGCAAACCGATCCCTGAAGCCAAGATCACCATCGGCCGCAACGCCGCCGAAGGCAGTGGGAAGCTGATGCCGTTCATCATTTACACCCTGACTAATGTCGTGCTGTCGAACGTCAGTGTCAGCGGCGGTACGGGTGGTAAACCGGTGGAAACCCTTTCCCTGAACTTCACCAAGATCAAATGGGAACTCACTGCCCAGAAAGACGACGGTACCAAGGAAGGTACGGCCGCCTCGACCTGGGACATGGCTGCCAACAAGCTCGTCAAGTAAGCGGACGCGTCGGCCATGGCAGGCACCGGCATGCTCCCACCGTTGTTCGAGCGACTCGCCTCAAGCGAGGTCGACACCGTGCAGGTGTTCGACCGCCCGGGGTTGCTCGACTCGGTCCGCACGGAGTTGCTGCGCTTGTTCAACACCCGGCGCGGCCGACGCCCGCTGACCTCCCCACCGAGCATTCTCGACTACGGCATCGCTGACTGGACTGCATTGCAACAGCAGCGCAGCGATGACCGCCGTCAGTTGGCGCGGGAAGTGCGCGAGGCCATCAACCATTTCGAACCGCGCCTGCGCCTGGGCGAGGTTCAGGTCGATCCGGTGCCCGGTCATCCGCAGCAACTGTGCATTCGCCTGGTCGGTGAGTTGCGCAGTGGCCAGCAGCACTGGCCCGTGGCATTTGTCATCGAGAGGGCCAGCGATGGCCTTGAGGTGCGTCATGAGCGACTCGATTGACCCGCAACTGCTCGACTACTACCAACGCGAACTGACCTGGCTGCGCCACGCCGGAAGCATTTTCGCCGAGCGTTATCCCAAGGTCGCCCGGCGCCTGGAACTGTCACCCGGCGAATGCCCCGACCCGCATGTCGAACGGCTGCTGGAAGGTTTTGCGCTGCTGGCGGCGCGCCTGCAACGGCGGCTCGATGACGACTACGCCGAATTCAGCGACGCCTTGCTGGAACAACTTTACCCCTTGGCCATGCGCCCGCTGCCGTCCTGCGCGATCGTGCAGTTCGAACCGGACCCGAGCAAAGGCAATCTGGCTGGCGGCTATCCATTGCCACGGGACACACCGTTATTTGTCACCACCAGCAAGGGCGAAAGCATCCACTTTCGCACCAGTGCAGCCGTTCGATTGTGGCCGGTGGAAATCAACGAAGCGTTGCTGCTTGGCAGCGACGAAGCCCAAGCCCTGACCGGTGTGCCCCAGGCCCGTTCGGCGTTGCGCCTGAGTCTGCGTTGCCTGGGTGAAAGCCAATGGTCGGAGCTGAGCATCCAGCATCTGCGCATCCATCTGGCCGCGTCCCCGGTGATTAATGCCTGCCTGTATGACCTGCTCGGCGCCCACGCCGTGAAGGTGTTGGCCGGGCCGGCGGGAAGCGTGCCTTTGGTATTGGCAGGGCTGCCTGAGATCGTCGGGTTTGCCAGCGACGAAGTCCTGCTGCCCGACGAGGACGGTGTGCATCCCGGCATGCGCCTGCTCGCCGAGTACTTTGCCTTCCCGGACAAATTCAACTTCTTTGACCTGCCACTGGCCGGCGCCAGCAGCGACAGCCAGACGCTGTTTCTGTACATCGTCTTCGACTGCCCGCCGACCAGTCGCATGCACCTTCAGGCCAGCGACATCGCCCTCGGTTGCGCGCCGGTGATCAACCTGTTCCCGCGCACCTCCGAGCCCCTGCGTCCGGACGGCACCCGAAGCGAGTACCGCCTGGTGGCCGACAGTCACCGGGAAAACAGCGTCGAGATCCATAGCATCCGCGCGGTGCGCGCCACCACCCGCCAAGGCGTGCAACGGGTGCCGGCCTATTACGGCAGCCAGCATGGTGGCGGCGATAAACAGTGCTACTGGCATGCACGACGGGTCAGCGGCATGACCCCGAATCGGCTGGGCACCGACGTATTGGTGAGTCTGGTGGACACCCGGCTCGACCCTCTTGCCGAGGCCGTCGAATACAGCCTCACCGCCGAGTTGCTGTGCACCAATCGACACTTGGCCCAGAGCCTTGCGGCAGGTACGCCGTTGGGTTTTGAGCGACCGGGGCCGGTGGCCTGGGCACGCCTGCGCAACCCGCCGAGTCCGCAAAGTTTGCCGCGACTGGAGGGTGAATCGCGCTGGCGGCTGGTGTCGCAACTGACCCTCAATCATTTGTCGCTGGTCGAAGGACCGCAGGCGCTGGATGCGCTCAAGGAAATTCTCCAGCTGCACAACCTGCGTGACGAGGCCAGCGCCTTGCGGCAGATCGAGGGTTTGCTGAGCCTTGGCTGCGAGCGAGTGATCGGCCATGTCGGCGAAGACGCCTGGCGCGGTTGGCGCAATGGGTTGGAAGTGAGTTTGCAACTTGATTCGCAGCATTTTGTCGGCAGCAGCGCGGTGTTATTTTCGGGCGTGCTGGCGCAATTCTTTTCACTGTATGCCACGGCCAATCGCTTCGTGCGCACGGTCCTGGTCCAGTCAGACAAGGAGGTGAAAACATGGCAACCCCAAGCCGGCATGCCGCTCTCCCTCTAAACCTGAGTGAAAAACTACGACGCGATCCGCAAGCATTTGAACTGTTGCAGGCGCTCTTGCTGCTGGAGCGTGAACATCCGCAAGCCGAATCCCTCGGTAGCGGCACCTCACCCCAGGCGGAAGCCATTCGCCTGCGCGGGCCGTTGACGCCGTTGTTTGCTGCCAGCGAAATCGAAAGCCTGACCCAGCAACCCGGCGAGCCTCCGATCCTCTGCACACCGGTGTTCGGCCTCGGTGGCCCTGACGGCCCCCTGCCCTACGCCTATCAGGAATGGCTGCAACAACGGGCTCGAGCCAAGGATCATGCACCGGCCGAGTTCCTCGACCTGTTCCAGCATCGCTTGCTGAGCCTGTTGTACAAGGTAATGCGCAAACACCGGATTGCCGTGGGGTTCACCGTCCCCGGCGCCTCGGCGGTTCAGGCTCAGTTGAGGGCGCTGACCGGGTTGTTGCCCAAATCCTTGCAAGAACGCCAAGCCGTGCCCGACTCTGCCGTGCTGGCGTGTAGCGCACTGTTCGCCGACGGCCGCCGCTCCCTCGCGGGTTTCGCTGCCATTGTGCGCGAGCACTTCGAACTGCCGGTGGAACTCAGCGCCTACGAAGGCGCCTGGCGCGAGATCCCGCCCGCTAGCCGCAGCCGCATGATCCCGGGCGGGCGCAACCTGCAACTGGGCCGCACAGCCGTGGCCGGCACTCGGGTCTGGGATGAGCATGCCGGCTACCGCCTGACCCTTGGCCCGTTGACCTCGGCCCAGGCTGCACGGTTTTTACCGGATGGCGAATCGCACCCGGCGCTGGCCAGCCTCAGCGCGCTGTATTTCGGCCCGGACCTGGATTGCACTCTGGTGTTGCTGGTGCGCGGCGCAGGCCCGATGAAACTCGGTCGCGAGGCGCCGCCGCTGCTCAGCTGGAACGGCGGTTTGCAACGTCAGACCAACCTCGGCGTGCAACGCATCGAAACCCGTCTTCGTCAGCTGGAGATTACCTGAACATGGAACTGGCCAGTCTGATCGGACGCCTCAACCCGGACAATCGCCGCGCCCTGGAACGGGCAGCGCAACGCTGTCTGCAACGGGGTCATCACTATGTCGAAATCGAGCATTTGTTGCTGGAACTGCTGGACATCGAGGGCGGTGACTTTGCCTATCTGCTGCCACGCTTCGGTCTGGAGCGCGACGCCCTGACCGCAGAAATCAACAAGGCCCTGGAGTTGTTCAAATCCGGCAGCACCCGCACTCCGGCGCTGTCGACGCACACCACCGGTCTGCTGGAAGATGCGGTGGTCCAGGCCAGCGTACTGGGGCTGGACAGCATTCGCTCGGGCTTGTTGCTACTCGCTTTGATCGACCGCGATGAACGCCGCAGCCTGCTGCTCAACAGTGCTTCATCGCTGTTGAAGATTCCCCGGGAGGCGTTGCGCAGCAACCTGCTGGAATGGACCGAAAGCTCTCGCGAGCACGTCGGCGGCCCGCGTCCTGTCGTGGCTGGCCATTCAGCGCCAAAACAGGATTCAGTACTCGATCAGTACACTCAGGACCTGACTGCCGATGCCCACGCCGGGCGTATCGACCCTATCGTCGGGCGGGATGGCGAGATCCGTCAATGCATCGACATCTTGCTGCGGCGTCGGCAGAACAACCCGATCCTGGTGGGTGCTCCGGGTGTCGGTAAAACCGCCGTGGTCGAAGGCCTGGCCCTGCGCATCGCCGCCGCAGACGTGCCGCCGTCGTTGCAGGAAGTCAGCCTGCGGGTACTCGACCTCGGGCTGTTGCAGGCCGGTGCCGGGGTCAAGGGCGAGTTCGAACAGCGACTCAAAGGCGTGATCGACGCCGTGCGCAGCGCGGAAAAACCGATCATTTTATTTATCGACGAAGCCCACACCCTGATCGGCGCCGGTGGCGCAGAAGGTGGCAGCGACGCGGCCAACCTGCTGAAACCGGCTCTGGCCCGCGGCGAGTTGCGCACCCTGGCCGCCACCACGTGGCTGGAGTACAAAAAATACTTCGAGAAAGACCCGGCCCTCGCCCGGCGTTTTCAGCTGGTGCAAGTCGAAGAACCGGATGAAATCACCGCCGTGGAAATGCTCCGTGGCGTTGCCGCCAAACTGGAGCAGCATCACGGTGTGCAAGTGCTGGACGCCGCGATTCATGAAGCGGTGAAACTGTCCCATCGCTACATTTCCGGACGCCAGTTGCCAGACAAGGCCATCAGCGTGCTTGACACCGCGTGCGCCCGGGTTGCCCTCGGCCAGCACGACGTGCCGCCGCCGTTGGAAAGCCTGCGTCATCGCCAGAACAGCCTCAAGGATGAAGTCGAACGCCTGCGTCGCGAACAAGCCACCGGGCTCGATCACCGTGAACGCATCACCCTGCTGGAAACCGAATCCGTCGCCAATGTGCAGGCCATTCGCGAACTGGAAGTGCGCTGGAATGAAGAACGGGTCGCCGTGCGCGAACTGCTGGAAACCCGCCGCGAGTTGCTCGCCTTGAGCGAACGCGCCGACAGCGACAAACCGGACGAAGGCACCGACAGCCGCATTGATCACCTGGCCGCCGAACTGGTGCGGCTGGAAGCCGGACTCGACGCGATTCGCCAGGATGACCCACTGGTGCCGGAACAGGTCGACACCAAAACCGTCGCCGCCGTGATCGCCGGCTGGACCGGTATCCCGGTGGGCAAAATGCTCGCCGACGAAGCTCACGCCGTGCGCACCCTCGGCCAGCGTATGGGCCAACGGGTGATGGGCCAAAGCATCGCGCTGGGCACCATCGCCCAGCGCTTGCAAGCCTACCGCGCCGGCCTCACCGACCCGCAGAAACCGGTCGGCGTGTTCCTGCTGGTCGGTCCCACGGGCGTCGGCAAAACCGAAACCGCTTACGCCTTGGCCGATGCGTTATATGGCGGCGAACGCAACCTGATCAGCATCAACCTTTCCGAGTACCAGGAAGCCCACACCGTCAGCCAACTCAAAGGCGCCCCACCCGGCTACGTCGGTTATGGCAGCGGTGGCGTGCTGACCGAAGCGGTGCGGCGCAAACCCTATTCGGTGGTGCTGCTCGACGAAATCGAAAAGGCCCACCCGGATGTACTCGAAGCCTTCTACAACGTCTTCGACAAAGGCGTCATGGAAGACGGAACCGGGTTAGTGGTGGATTTCAAAAACACCGTGATGCTCGCCACCAGTAACGTTGGGGCTGAGTTGTTGCTTGATACGCCGGTGGCGCAACTGGGTACCGATGCGTTTAACGAAGCGCTGCATAAAGTGCTGCTGCAAGCGTTTCGACCGGCGTTTCTCGCTCGCATGACGGTGGTGGCGTATCGACCGCTGGATGAGGCGACGCTGGAAGGAATTGTGTTGGCGAAGCTGGAGAAATTGCGTGGCCGGTATAAAGCGGCGACGGGCAAACAGTTCGAGTTTGATGCCGGGATTGTGCAGGCGGTGTTGGCCAAGTGCAGTGCCGCGGGTGCACGGGATGTCGAGAATGTGTTGATGACCCAGGTGACGGGAAAGTTGGCGGAGTGGGTGTTGGAATAACGTCCCCCTCTGTTCAAACGCTGAATTTCGAGAGAGCAGACATGACAGTTCAAGTCGTACTTCATACGTTAACGGCCGTAAAACAAACGCCACCCACCTGGAAACAGGACAAAAAAACCTATGAAACAGGGAATAAAAGAAACCCCTGCGAACACGCTGAAATGCTGGCCTTCAATGCAAGAGGCGGCGCCAACATCATCTACCTGGCGCAAAACGCATTTCCCTGTCAGACCTGTCACGACTTCCTGATCGCCAATAGCGCGACGTGCAAAGTCATTATCAACATTCAGGCCGATGAAGGTTCGTACAGCCTGGATCACAAGAAAAAACTGGGTGTAGCCACAGTGACAGTGCCCTATACCTTCTACTACCCAGGCACCACTGCCGGAACAGCGAAGATGGTCGCGGGCAGCAATGTTGCGGACGCACCCGCCGGATTTCCGGCGATTCCGGCCTTTACCGCCTATTGGTAAGTGCGGCAAAGGGGACAGATTTATTTGTATCGAACCCCCCTTTTTAATTAAAGACATGGAGCCTTGGTTATGACTTACGACATTTACCAAGTAAAACAGGAACATTACGTCGAGGCCGCGAAAGCTTTCATCCTCCAGGTAAATGCTTTAATCAAAAGCAAAACGGTGATTGACCAGCGAGCCATCCAGGCAAACGACGCGCTCAACATTGCAGAATCATATTTGACCGACGGCGACGGGGTATTCAAATTTATTGCGCTGACCAAAGCAGGCGGAAGTGTTGCAGGACTGATGACACTAAAGGTCCAGGACACCGACGTTAAGGTGGAAGATCTTTGCGCCAGTCCAACCCTGCCAGGAACGGGGACAGAACTGATAGAACGTGCCGTTCAGTTTTCCGAGCGCAGAGGAAAAAATGGATGCTTGACCTTAACCGACATGAGCAAACCAAAAGTGGAAGGTGGCAAGACATTTTATGGCGCGTTGGGTTTCATCGGGCCACCTGGCGACCTTAAAAGAACACTGAACCCCAATGCCAATCCGGGAATATGGACCCCACTCCAAAAACAGAGCGGCAAATCATGGATCAAGAAAAAATGACATTTGTCGCCTGAAAAAGAGACGGATTTAATTTTCAAGGAGTTCCCTCATGCGCCCAGTATTGCAACTACGCACCCAAAACGCCTACAACTGTGGTGCCTTCTCCATCTGGATGGCTTTGGAATCGATATATGGCATCGATAATAACCTCATTACCGCCATAGAAAAAAAAGCAAAAGTCTTTTCAAACAGCGCGGGAGGATTGTTTCGATATTACGAAATAATGAAAGTTATCTTATCACTCGACTACAACGCCGAGGCTGTCAGTTTCCACGACCGTATATCCTTTATAAATGGTCTCAACGCTCACGCTAACGACGCTATTCTGATCGCGTACTCGTTTTATGGATTGGATGGAAGAGTTCAGTCAGAACATGTAGCTGCCGCCAGTGCTCACTGGAGCGTGGCGGACCGCTGCGAGGGCGGTTACATACGGCTTGCCAACCCTCATGGAAACTGGAAATGGATCAGTGTCGACACCATTGTCAGAGCCAACCTGGACTTGGGAAATGGGAATTTCCACTGGGCCGAATTTGTTGACGAATACGAAAATACCGCCACGTTCAATCAAGAAACTACTCTGTACACAACCAGTGCTGCTGACTTACAAAATCGAGTTCACGAGCAGACCGATCTCAGCGGCTATTTCATTGCCATCAAAGGTTAAAAAAGAAACCGAAGAAGAGAAAAAGGGGACGACATAGATGGCAGGCAAATTGACGGAGTGAAGTGACCGGAGTTTTCAACAGGAGATGGGCATGACAGAAATACACAAGGTCGGTCGTTACTCAGGCGGCAATGTGGCAATGACAGGGGCAAATCCCCTGTACGCCACCTGGCTGGCGGCCAACCAGGCCACGAATGGCGGGACCATTCCCGACCTGGCCAGTATTTGCCATGAGTCCTCTTCAAACCGCCGCGCTCTGGCTGGGTCGGGGGCGTCTCATGGGACCTGTTTCGCCCTGGTCGAACATTTCGATGCCGCACGGGGCGTGCTGATGTACAAATTCGGCGACAGCGCATTGAAGCTGGATCTTCTCGGCAACTACACCACCACGACCAAGAAAGTCGTAACGACCCTGCGCGGGCATGCGGAAATCAGTGCATTGGTCCAGGCGATCAATAGCGTCGCCCTTCCGGACGGTGATTACAGCAACTTCGTCACCCGTATCTATATCGAACTGAGCCCCTGTCAGCTTTGTGGACCGCAACTCGCTCCCTATGTCGCAAATTCGGTATTGATGTACAGCTACGACTATGGACAAGACCGCGACATGGATGCGTGGGTCAGTGATAACCAGGCTTCAATCCATGAAAGAGGTGGCACGTTCAAGTGGTAAGCCTTCCCCTTGTCCACCCCCCTGAGGCCATTCAATGCCCCGTACCACCGACAGCAATACCAGCCTCTCCCTCACCGCCGCTTCGCTGTCGGCGCTTTACCCTGAGTCATTGTCCGGCGAAGAAACCCTCAACGCGCTGGGTACACAAACCCTCAACGGCCTCAACGACGGCGCCTCCCTTGCCCTGACCACCGCCGTCGCCACCCACGTCACCACCACCCTGCACAATGATGCTCTGCTCCGCCCGTTCGATGCATTGGTCGCGGAAATCCGCCAACTCCCCGCCGATGCCACCGCCGAACGTTATCAACTGGTGTTAAGACCATGGCTCTGGTGGCTGACCCTGGCCAGCAACAACCGTGTGTTTCAGAACCTTGCGACCTCGGACATCGTCACCACGATTTTCAAGGCCCATGGTTTTACCGATTTCAAACTGTCCCTGACCGGCAGCTACACCCCGCGCGAGTATTGCGTGCAGTACGGCGAGACCGATTTCGCCTTCGTTTCGCGGTTGCTGGAAGAGGAAGGGATTTTCTGGTTTTTCACCCACGATGACGGCAAGCACACGCTGGTACTCGGGGACAGCAACGACGCTTTCCCGCAGATTCCCAACGGGCCGAAGGTCACCTATCTCGGTCAGCAACTGGGCGAGCGCGAGCTGCATGGCATCCGCTCCGGCCAGGTGTGCATGCAAGCCGTCGCCGGGGTGTATCGGGCGACGGATTATGAGTTCACCACGCCGACCACGTCGCTCTACGGCCAGGCTGAAGCGGTGGCAGGGCCGCTTTCGATGTACGAGCATCCGGGTGGCTATAACGCCAAGGCTCGCGGCGATGCGCTGACCAAGCAGCGGGTCGATGGGTTGCGCAGTCAGGAGAAGCGTTTTGTCGGTGAAAGCGACTGCCGTTGGCTGGTGCCGGGGCACTGGTTCACCCTTGCTGGGCATGACGACGCGACGTTGAACATCGATTGGGTGGTGACAGCAGTTACCCACGAAGCCAGTCACGAGGATTATCGCAATCGCTTCGAAGCCATACCCAAAGCCACGCCGTTTCGCCCGGCGCGAACCACGCCCAAACCACGGATGCATACGCAAACCGCTATCGTCGTCGGCAAGTCCGGCGAAGAAATCTGGACCGACGAATACGGCCGCATCAAGTTGCAGTTCCCTTGGGACCGCGATGGCAAGAACGACGAAGCCAGTTCCTGCTGGGTCCGGGTGGTGCTGCCCTGGAGCGGCAAGGGCTTCGGCATGCAGTTCGTCCCGCGCATCGGCCAGGAAGTGATCGTGACCTTTATCGATGGCGACCCGGACCGGCCGCTGGTGACCGGTTGCGTCTACAACGGTGACAACGCCCTGCCCTATGCGTTGCCGGCGAACCAGACCCAGTCCGGGATCAAGACCCAATCGTCCAAGGGTGGCGGTGGATTCAACGAGTTGCGCTTCGAGGACAAGAAGGACGCCGAAGAGGTTTTTCTCCAGGCGCAGAAGGATTTCAAGATCAACGTACTCAACGACACCACCGCCACCGTCGGCCACAACGAAACCCTGACGGTGCAGAACGCCCGCACCCGCACGGTGAAAGAAGGCGACGAGACCGTGACCCTGGAGAAAGGCAAGCGCAGCGTGACCATCCAGACGGGGAGCGACAATCTGGATGTGAAGGACAGTCGCACAGTGACCGTCGGCGCTGACCAGACCCACAGCACCGGTGGTAATTACACGCACAAGGTCACCGGCGACTACAGTCTGACGGTGGACGGCAACCTGACGATCAAGGTGACCGGTACCCTGTCCCTGCAAAGCGGCGGTAGTTTCACGATCAAAAGCGGCGCCGATCTGGCGGCCGAGGCCAGCACCTCGATCAGCCAGAAAGCCGGCACCTCCGTGAGCAATCAGGCCGGTACTTCATTGGAAAACAAGGCTGGCACGACAATGACCAATGATGCAGGGATCAGCCTGACCAACAAGGGCGCCGCTTCGCAGACCGTGGATGGCGGCGGCATGCTGACGATCAAGGGTGGTCTGGTGCAGGTCAACTGACAAGGAGAATCCATGGCCATCACGCCGCTGGACTTGCAGCAGAACGATAAACAGCTCAAAGGTCGCTTGCTCGATGGCAGGCTCGACGGTGCGTTGCACATCAAGGATGACGGGCGCGCGCAGGCTGATTTGCACTACAGCCAGGGCGAGCTGCAAGGCACTACCCTGCTCTATCACCCCAACGGCAAGGTCTCGGCGCAACTGCCGTTTGTTCGTGACAAGCTGCAGGGGATCGCCAGTTTCTATGCGCCGCAGGGCTGGCTACAGCGCAAGGCGACTTACCGCCGAGGGCTGCTGCATGGAGAGGCGTTCAATTACTTTCCCCATGGGCAACTGGCCGAGGCGGAGTTCTACCGCGATGGCGTGCGCGAGGGGCGGTATCAGCGCTTTCATCCCAACGGTCAACCGGCCGTGGAGGCCCGTTATCTCAACGGTCAACTGCTGGAGCCGGAACAGGGTTTTGCTGCTGATGGGCGACCGCTGGACGCCGAGGGTAAGCCGATTTCCAGAGTTCGCTGGTGGTTCAGACGCTGGAGTGATCCGGCCGAGGCCTGACGCCTTGTATTGGCTGAGATGCCCCCATCGCGGGCAAGCCCGCTCCCACAGTGATCACTGTTGTTCACAAATACTGCATTAACAGCAGATCCCCTGTGGGAGCGGGCTTGCTCGCGATGAGGCCCTCACATTCAACATCAATGTCGCCTGACACGCCGCCTTCGCGAGCAAGCCCGCTCCCAAAGTTTGATCGTGTGAGTCAGGGAATCAGCATTTGCATCTGCCCCGGCATCACAATCTTGATCACCCCGGCCCAGTTGCACATCAGCGTGCTGTTGGCATCGATGGCCGGCATACCGCCCAGCAGCAGGGTCGGCGCGCCACCGGGAATCCAGGGGGTGGCGGTGGCCGGGATGCAGGGCATCGGCGTCAATACGCCAAGCGCTGCGGCGGTGGCGGCCGCGACCATCGGGTTGGCCATGCTCATGCACGTGCCGAACGGCATGACGTTGACCAGCGGGATGTGATCCATGATGTTCGCCGCCGGCATGCCTGCGGTCAGCATGCGATTCACCGGCAGTACGTTGAGCACGGCTGGCGCCGCGCCGAAGCTGCACTGCAGGGTTGCGGTGGCACAGACTTGCGGACAACCCATTTCAAACCTCCTTCCTGGAAGTACCCTCCCCTGAACCATAGTCCGCCGAGGCTGCTTTCGCACATCAGGAACGTTGATTATCCAGCAACACGCTAACCTATAAGACCGTGCCACGCTTGTGGCTCCCCCCGGCGCACCATTAGATTAGCCAATGATGTCTGGCCTCCAAAATAAGCAGAAGGGATAAGCATGGCGCTTACTGACCAGTCCACCCGTATCCGCACCGGCGAAGAGCTCGATGCCAGCCTGATCGATCCGTACCTCAAGGCCCACATTCCGGGCCTGAGTGGTTTGCCGCAGATCAGCCAGTTCCCGGGCGGTGCGTCGAACCTCACCTACTTGCTCGAATACCCCGAACAGGAGTTTGTCCTGCGTCGCCCGCCGTTTGGCCACAAGGCCAAGTCTGCCCACGACATGGGCCGCGAATTTCGCATCCTCAATCAGCTCCGGGACGGCTTTCCGTACTGCCCGAAAGCCTACGTGCACTGCACCGATGAATCGGTGATCGGCGCCGAGTTCTATGTGATGGAGCGGGTCAAGGGGATCATCCTGCGCTCCGAACTGCCCCCGGAACTGGGTCTGGATTCGGCGAAAACCGAAACGCTGTGCAAGAGCTTCATCGACAAATTCGTTGAACTGCACCGGGTCGACTACAACGCCTATGGCTTGGGTGACCTCGGCAAACCCGAAGGCTATGTCGCGCGGCAGATCAAAGGCTGGAGCGATCGCTACGAGAAAGCCCTGACCCCGGACGCGCCAAAATGGGAAGCGGTCAAAACCTGGCTCAATGACAAGATGCCGGCCGATCACCCAACCTCCAGCATCGTCCACAACGACTACCGCTTCGACAACGTGATCCTCGACCCGAACAACCCGATGGACATCATCGGCGTGCTCGACTGGGAACTGACCACCCTCGGCGACCCGCTGATGGACCTGGGCAACACCCTCGCCTACTGGATCGAAGCCGACGACCCGGCACCGGTGCAATTGATGCGCCGCCAACCGAGCCACGCCCCGGGGATGCTGACCCGCCGTGAGTTCGTCGATTACTACGCCGAGCGTTCAGGCATCCAGATCGACAACTTCGACTTCTACTACACCTACGGCCTGTTCCGCCTGGCCGGCATCGTGCAGCAGATCTACTACCGCTTCTTCCATGGTCAGACCCAGGACAAACGCTTCGCACAGTTCATTCACATGAACAAACTGCTGGAGCAGATGAGCCTGCAAGTCATTTCAAAATCCAGCCTCTGATCACGCCACTGGCCCCCAATAACAAGGAAAAACCATGTCCAAGACTCAGTTGTTCGACCTCGACGGCAAAATCGCATTCGTGTCTGGCGCCAGCCGTGGTATCGGTGAAGCCATCGCCAAACTGCTGGCCCAGCAAGGCGCACACGTCATCGTCTCGAGCCGCAAACTCGACGGCTGCCAGCACGTGGCCGATGCGATCATCGCCGCTGGCGGCAAAGCCACTGCGGTGGCTTGCCACATTGGTGAAATGGAACAGATCAGCCAAGTCTTCGCCGGCATCCGCGAACAGTTCGGGCGCCTGGA
The DNA here is from genome assembly GCF_003254125.1 of Pseudomonas sp. 478. Taxonomy (NCBI): domain Bacteria; kingdom Pseudomonadati; phylum Pseudomonadota; class Gammaproteobacteria; order Pseudomonadales; family Pseudomonadaceae; genus Pseudomonas; species Pseudomonas sp. 478. Next base: position 71,145 of record NZ_QKZG01000017.1, on the reverse strand, counting down.
CATCCTGGTCAACAACGCAGCGACCAACCCGCAGTTCTGCAACGTACTGGACACCGACCTCAGCGCGTTCCAGAAAACCGTCGACGTGAATATCCGCGGCTACTTCTTCATGTCGGTGGAAGCCGGCAAGCTGATGCGCGAAAACGGCGGCGGCAGCATCATCAACGTCGCCTCGATCAACGGCATCTCGCCGGGAATCTTTCAGGGCATCTACTCGGTGACCAAAGCGGCGGTCATCAACATGACCAAAGTGTTCGCCAAGGAATGCGCGCAGTTCGGCATCCGCTGCAACGCCCTGCTGCCGGGCCTGACCGACACCAAATTTGCTTCGGCGCTGGTGAAAAACGAGGCTATTTTGAACACCGCATTGCAACAGATTCCACTCAAGCGTGTGGCGGACCCGAGTGAGATGGCGGGAGCAGTGTTGTATCTGGCCAGTGATGCGTCGAGTTACACCACTGGGGTTTCGTTGAATGTGGATGGTGGATTCTTGTCCTGATCCGATTTACCGGATGAACAAAAGGCAGCCTTCGGGCTGCCTTCTTTTTTTGCGCTAATGATCGTTCACAGAGCGTGGGAACGATCGCGCTAAAGAATATTAATTCCACCATTTGCAAATAAGGAATATTTATTCCATAAATAGCCCCTCCTGAAAACAAAATCCCAAAAGGACCCCGGCTATGCGTGAACTCGGTATCGGACTCATCGGCACAGGTTTCATGGGCCGCGCCCATGCCTTGGCGTTTCGCAACGTCAGTGCGGTTTTCGAACTGCCCCTCAAGCTCAAACTCGCCGCCCTGGCCGACGCCGATCCGCAGCGTGCCCGCCACTGCGCCGACGCCTGGGGTTTCGACACCGCGCATAGCGACTGGCAGCAACTGATCGATGACCCCAAGGTCAATCTGATCGCCATCACCACACCCAACCACCTGCATTACCCCATGGCCATGGCCGCCCTCGCCGCCGGCAAGCCGGTGTATTGCGAAAAGCCGTTGGCGGTGAATCTGCAACAGGCCGACGCCATGCGTCTGGCGGCCAAAGCGGCGGGCGTGGTGACGCGGGTGGGTTACAACTATCAGCACAACCCGATGATCGGGCTGGCTCGGGAGCTGATTGAAAACGGCGACTTGGGTCAGATCATCAGTTTCCAGGGCGAATTCAGCGAAGACTTCATGGCCGATCCCGCGTCGCCCTGGTCGTGGCGTTGCGATGCCGATCATGCCGGTGGCGCACTGGCCGATCTGGGCAGTCACTTGTTGGCCATGGCCCGCTATCTGGTGGGCGATGTCGAGGCAGTGAGCGCCGACACCCAGACCGTGCACCGGCAACGTCCCGCCACGGCGGGCAGCCCGGAACAACGCAGTATCGCGGTCGACGATCAGGTCCACGCCTTGTTGCGATTTGCCAACGGCGCCCGTGGCACGTTCAGCAGCAGTTGGCTCAAGCACGGCTACAAGAATCACTTGAGTTTTGAAATCAGCGGCACCCGAGGGACGTTGGTGTTCGATCAGGAGCGCCTGAATGAACTGCGTCTGTTTCGTGCCGGCCAGGACGGTTTCCAACGCTTGCTGGCAGGGCCGAATCTACCGGGTTATGCGGCGTTCAGTCCGGCGGCAGGGCATCAGTTGGGTTACAACGAACTCAAGACGCTGGAAGTCCATGATCTAGTAATGGCGCTGGCAGGCTTGTCTCAGGGTGGAACGGATTTCGAACAGGCGTGGGAAGTCGAACGCCTGGCGACGGCGATCCGGTTGGCAGCGCGGGAGTCGCGTTGGGTCAGGATCGAGGAAGTCTGAGCAAAACGCGCGGACACCCGCCAGCAGCACAGTGCCGCTGGCGGTTCAGCGTGAGCCGATGGATGCTTATTGAGTGACGCAACGAGTGAGCGTCGTTTCCCGGGTCACCTGCCCCTCAGCCCTCACATCGCCTTGTACATCGGTGTTTTCAGTGGTCTGGCAGGTGCGCACAGGGGGTGGAGGCGGCGCAGCAGGAGGTGGCGGTGGCGGACTCGCACAACCCCCGAGAATCGCCATGCAGAGTGCGAACGACAGTGTTGTAAAAGTGCATTTCCCAAGACTTTTCATAAGTTGACCCGCGGTAAGTGATCGACATGTTCCGCGACCCAACACTCTCACCGCGTACCCGCGGACCGGTCACAGAAAAAATACTCTCGTATTCCTTATACGACCGTCGGCAAAACCTGACAGTTCCTAAGATGTCTCGCGACAACGCAACGTGTTGCTCTCAAGTTCATAACGCAGCTCTTCGATCAACGCTGCCACCGCCTCCGGCGTTCTGAGGTTGGCCACGCTCAACCCACTGACCACCAGATCCACCTGCCCCGACACCGGATGATAGAGCTTCACCGTCAGTGAATGTTCACCCGTAACCTTGCACTCACAGGCCAACGGCGAAAAGCTCCGCTCCAGTTGCATACGCAATTGCGTCACATAAATCATCTGGCAGTTCCTGTCGCTGTTTTGAATGGACGCGATACCCGAAGACCTGTATCGCACCCTTACAGCCTAAGAACTGCCGCCCCCGTCCAGAACATCAATTTGCACCCCGTCGAGTAGTGCATTTGCACCTAACGCTGAGCCTTGGGCCGCCACTCGCTGGAGAACAAACCGCGCTCGCGAGCCCAGACAATCGCCTCGCTACGACTGTGAACATCGAGCTTGGAATACACCGTCGAGACATGGTTGCGCACCGTATTCGGTGCAAGTTTTAGCCGTGCAGCGATCTCCTTGTCGGCCAGGCCTTCGCAAATCAGGCCAAGCACGTCACGCTCGCGGGCAGTCAGGTCGGTGAAAGACACACTAGGCAGCAGCGGCGAATTGACGTTTTTCACGTTAGCGAGTTTTTCGATGAGCGTGCGGCTGAACCAGGAGGCGTCTTTCATGACCTCTTCGATCGCCGACACCAACTCCAGCTCTGTGCGTTTACGTTCGGTGATGTCCATAAACACCAGCAGGTAGCAGGGCCGGTCCTGAATGTTCACGGTGTCGGCCGAGACCGCACAATCGATCAGCCCGGCGCCTTTCTTGCGTACCCGGACATCGACACGATCCACGCTTCCGTTTTTTTCCAGCGCCGTAAACAGTCGCGCGCGGGCACCTGTGTCATCAATAAAATCGATCTGCGTTACCGATTTACCAAGCACTTCCTCACTGGAATACGCGAGCGTATCGAGGAAGGCTTCATTGACGTCCATCACCACCTGATCGACGGCGTTGCACACCAGGATCGGCACAGGGGTCAGTCGAAAAGCCTTGGCAAAACGTTCCTCGCTCTGGCGCAGGGCGACTTCGGCTTTATGCCGAGGCTCGATGTCGACGAAGGAAAACAGCATGCAGGCTTCGTCGTTCAGTTCAAGGGGCTGGCCAGCGACGATCACCTGTTTGCTGCCACCTTCGGCTAACTGCAACTGCGCCTGCATTTGCGGAATGGTCACCCCTTCGCGCAACCGCTGCTTGGCCAGGTCTCTGTTTTCGGCGCCCTCCAGCACGTCCAGTTCATAGGTCGAACGGCCGATCACCTGATCACGGGTATAGCCGGTCATCTCCAGGAAGCCCGGGTTGACCTTGATGTAGCGTAAATCGCTGAGGCGACAGATCACCGCCGGGGCCGGGTTGGCATTGAAGGTTTTTTCGAAACGCTGTTCGGCGCTGGCCCACTCCGTGACATCGTTCATGATCAGCACCAGCGACTCCGGCTTGCCAGCGCTGTCGGCCAACACCATGCTGCGCACGCTGTGAACCCAGGTGCGCTCTTCGTCGTCGGCAGGCGTCACCTCAACCAACACATCACTGAAGGACTCGCCTCGGGCGACGCGGCTGATCGGATAATTGTCGGTCTGAACCGGGTGATTATTTCGATAACGCAAGGCGAAGCGCTTGGCGTACTCCCTGGCATCCGCCCCCAGCTCGCTGAGTTGCCCGACGCCGTGCATGGCCAACGCGGCGTCATTGGCCCAGAGAAGGGTCTGGTCGAGCTCCAGCAAAATCACCCCATCGGACAGGCCGGCGATGATCTGCTGCAACTGACGGCGATTGGTTTCGGTGGTCAGGACGTCCTGGCTCATTGGATCTCCACGCGTACGGCGGCGCATTCATGCGCCGCCCTGTGAAGATTACGACCGCGAGGGGGTGGGATAGTGCAAATGGCTCACCTGCGGGATCTTGCGAACGCGATCCCTGTGACGAGGACGGCAAATTTCCGGAGGTGGGATCTTTGTGCTCGCCTATACTCAAAAGGGTAAATAGTTCTGCTGGGCGCGATTGGAAAGCTATTGATAAATATGGAAATTTAAAGGCTTGGGTATCCTTGGAGATTGCTGGTTAAAGAATATTTCTCTGTGATGATTTGGTGTCGTGAGGATTTGATATGAACGTCTTGTTGAAAGAACTTCAGGCCTATCATCATGAGGTGGCTATAAAAATCACTCGGATCAAAGAGTTGCTGAGAAAGATGAAGCATGAACCCGATGGTGCTGATGACTGCAAGCTGTTGTTCAAGATGCTGGAAACCTTGCATGGTGATGCAGAGCGACACCACCACGAAAATGAAGAACTTATTCGGCTGGCCTTGCTAGCGACTGAGGCACCGATCCACCAACGGGTCAAGGATATCGAGCGAGATCACCAAGCATTTGGACGCATTGCCGGACAGCTGAAGACATTGGAGGACACAACTCTGGAAACGAGAGTAATTGCTGACACTGTCGAGGATTTCATCAAAAAATATTTCGATCATATGGACTCGGAGGAAAATATTTTCTTTCCGGTGGCAGATAAGTGGCTGTCAGACGATCAGTGGCAGGAAATAACGCGTCAATGGCATTAATTGGAGCTCACCGTATAACTTCAATATTGCAAGTCCCTTCGCTCTGGGGCACAACGCTGCTGCACTGCTGCACTGCGTCACTGCACATCCAACAAATCCTGCAACCCCGCCAACTTCTCCGGGTTACGCATGATGAAAATCCGGCTCACCCGCCCCCCTTCATCAAAACCAAAGGTCATCGACGCAGTGATGACCCCGTCCGCCTTGATGATCACGCCTTGAGCACCGTTGATTTCGCTGGGCAGCCATTCGCAAGTCTGCCAATAGACGTGCAACGACTGGCCAATGAAATCCAGCACGCTGGACATGCCAGACAACGTTTCGCGGATCGCCGAGGCCTTGCCGCCGCTGTCGGCGCAGAGTTCGACGTCTTCGCTCAGCATCGCCATCAGAGCGTTGGTCGAGCCGCTGGCGATGGCGCTATGGAAGGCGTTGAGCAATTGGTCCTGACGCGCCGGTTCCGGCTGAAAGCGCGTGTGCCCGCTGCCGAGGCTGGCCTTGGCTCGGGACACCAGTTTGCGGCAGGCAGCCTCTTGAACCCCGACCGCATCCGCGACTTGCGCGTAATCCATGTCGAAAATTTCGTAGAGCAGGTACGCCGCACGCTCCTTGGGGGTTAAACGCTCCAACAGCAACAGGAACGCGGTGGACAGCGACGAGGCCAGTTCATGCCGGTGTTCGGGTGAATCGTGATGGGTGGTGTAAATCGGTTCCGGCAGCCAGGTGCCGATGTAATCAACCCGCGAATTGTGAGCTGAGCGCAGCAAATCGATGCAGTGCCGGGTGCACGCCGTGGTCAGCCAGGCGGCTGGCGTGGCAATGGCGGCGCGGTCGGCCTCCAGCCATTTGATGAACAGCTCTTGCACGACATCCTCGGCTTCGGCGCGGGAGCCGAGGATGCGATACGCCAGACCGAGCAAAAAGGGCCGGCGCTGCTCGAACACAGCGGCGGCGTTTTCAGCGGAGTTCATCAATCAGTGCCTCGACACCTGCAAACGGTTCCACAGGTTGATCATGCCGATCTCGGCCGTCAAGGCACCGATTTGCGCGTCATTGAAGTGGTCGCGCAAGTCACCGCGCAGGCTGGCGTAGTCGGTCTTTTCATCGAGCACGGTCAGGGCTTCGGTCCAAGCCAGGGCGGCGCGTTCGGCGGCGCTGAAATCACTGACGTGGCGCCAGACGATCAGGCGGTCCAGCCGCTCGTTGGTTTCATTGGCGTCACGGGCCTCGCGGGTGTGCATCTTCACGCAGAAACCGCACTGGTTAATCTGCGAGGCACGCAGGTGCAGCAAGTGTTTGAGGGTGGGGTCCAGATCGTGGCTGTCGAGGGTGACATGGACCTGGGTCAGGCTTTCGAACACCTGAGGAATCGATTGCAGCAGGTTGACCGGTTGGGTGTTGGACGACATCGTGTTGCTCCACTGTTTGGGGGATTCAACGAGATGACGATCCAGCGTTATGGTTTGTGACGCGCCGATAAAAACTTTGATCTTTTGGTCGTAGCGCCTTCTCGCGGCGGCTGCCCTAAGCTCAGGTAAAAGAGTGATTTAATGTTGTCCCTTACCTGCCTGGAGAGTTGCCATGATGCTGGATACGCTGCATTTCACACCTTGGTCCGCGTTGGCAGGCGGAGCGTTGATCGGCGTGGCGGCCAGCGTGATGGTCATGGCCAATGGACGGGTCGCCGGGATTAGTGGATTGCTCGGCAGTCTGCTATCGCCAGGTGATTCGGGACGGGGCGAAAAAGCCTTGTTCATCCTCGGACTACTGGCGGCGCCCCTATTGTGGGCGCTGTTTCAGGTGTGGCCGACCATTGAATTCAAGTCCGGCATCGTCGGGTTGATCATCGCCGGACTGTGCGTCGGCATCGGCACCCGTTATGGCTCTGGTTGCACCAGTGGCCACGGGGTGTGCGGTATCTCGCGGCTGTCACCACGCTCCATCGTCGCAACGTTGAGCTTCATGTTCGCAGGCTTTGTGACCGTGTTTGTGCTGCGCCATCTACTGGGGTTTTGAACATGAAAAAACTCACGGCTTTCCTCGCCGGCCTGTTGTTCGGCATCGGCCTGCTGTTGGCCGGCATGGCAAATCCGGCCAAAGTACTGGGGTTTCTCGATATCGCCGGTCTGTGGGATCCCTCCCTGGCGTTGGTGATGATCGGGGCGATTGCCGTGGCCTGGGTGCCGTTTCACTGGGCCATGAAACAATCCAAGTCATTGCTGGGGGAGCCTATGCAGTTGCCGGTCAGTCGTGAACTGGATCGACGCTTGATCGGTGGCAGTTTGCTGTTCGGGGTCGGTTGGGGCATTGCGGGCATCTGCCCCGGGCCGGCGCTGGTGCTGTTGCCGACGGGGCATTGGCAGGCGTGGGTGTTTGCGATTGCCATGCTGGCGGGGATGTTGCTATTCAGCCTGTTGCAAGCGCGTCGTTAAATCGCCTCGCCAGGTCTGCCTCTAGAAGTCGTAGCCTTCGGCGGCGCACTCATTGCCGAAGGCTACGGTTTTTTGCGTTTCAGGCCGCCAATTCTCCGCTGGCAATCGCCGCCGACGCCGCCAGCATCGCCCGCAACAACACCGCACACCCGGCCGCCAGGTCATCCGGCGCGGCGTTTTCGATTTCGTTGTGGCTGATGCCGCCTTCGCACGGTACGAAGATCATCCCGGCCGGGCCGAGTTCGGCGAGGAAGATTGCGTCGTGCCCTGCTCCGCTGACGATGTCCATGTGCGACAGGCCCAACCCTTGAGCGGCACCGCGTACCGCTTCGACGCAACCCTTGTCAAAGTACAGCGGCGGGAAGTCCGCAGTGGGTGTGAGTTCGAAGGTCAGGCCATGTTCCTCGCAGGTGGTTTCGATGACTTCGCGGACTTCGGCGATCATCGAGTCCAGCCGCGCCGGTTCCAGATGCCGGAAGTCCAGGGTCATGCGCACTTCGCCGGGGATGACGTTGCGCGAGCCGGGATAGGCTTGCAGACAGCCGACGGTGCCGCAGGCGTGGGGTTGATGGCCGAGGGCGGCGCGGTTGACTGCACCGACGATCACCGCGGCGCCGACCAGGGCGTCCTTGCGCAGGTGCATCGGTGTCGGGCCGGCGTGGGCTTCGACGCCGCGCAGTTTCAGGTCGAACCATTTCTGCCCGAGGGCGCCCATCACCACACCGATGGTTTTGTGTTCGTCTTCAAGGATCGGGCCTTGTTCGATATGGGCCTCAAAATAGGCGCCGACCGCATGCCCGCTGACTTTGCGCTCGCCAGCATAGCCAATGGCATTCAAGGCTTCACCAACGGTGACGCCCTCGGCATCGACCTTGGCCAGGGTTTCTTCGAGGGTGAATTTTTCTGCAAATACACCGGAGCCCATCATGCACGGAGCGAAGCGTGAGCCTTCCTCGTTGGTCCAGACCACGACTTCCAGCGGCGCTTCGGTTTCCACGCCGAGGTCATTGAGGGTGCGCAGCACTTCGACGCCGGCCAGTACGCCGAAGCAGCCGTCAAACTTGCCGCCGGTGGGTTGGGTGTCGATGTGGCTGCCGGTCATCACTGGTGGCAGGTTTGGGTTGCGGCCGGGGCGGCGGGCGAAGATGTTGCCGACGGCGTCGATGCTGACGGTGCAGCCGGCCTCCTCGCACCAGTTGACGAAAATGTCCCGGGCCTGGCGGTCGAGGTCGGTCAGGGCCAGGCGACAGACGCCGCCCTTGACCGTGGCACCGAGCTTGGCCAGATCCATGAGCGACTGCCACAGACGGTCGCGGTTGATGTGCTGATGGGTGGACTGCAGAACGTCTACGGCAGCGTTCATGATGATCTCCTCAGGCAGTTGTTATAGGTTTCTTCAGGCATTTGCTGGGTGTATTCGAGGCCGCCATCGCGAGCAGGCTCGCTCCCACAGGGGAATGCATTCCAAATGTGGGAGCGAGCCTGCTCGCGATAGGGCCATCCGTCACACCGCAGTTTTCACAGCAATCGGACTCGGCCGCATCACACTCAACCCGTAATAAATCAGCCCACCCAGCACCGAGCCGGTGAACCAGCCATAGTCGTAGAACCAACTGAATGCATTGCTGCCGAGCGACAGCAGCGTCAGCGCCACCGGCACGCCGAACGCGATAAACCCGAACCAGTTCCACGCTGGGTAAACGTCATCGCGATAGAGGCCGGCCAAGTCCAGTTGCTGTTTCTTGATCAGGAAATAGTCCACCACCATGATCCCGGCGATCGGGCCCAACAGGCTCGAATAGCCCAGCAACCAGTTGGAATACACCGTCTCCAGGCTTAAATCCGAGACGATCAAACCGAGCTTCTTCAACAGCTCATGGGCCATCAGCGCCAAGCCGACCAGGCCGGTGAGCATCACCGCTGTGGTGCGGTTGATGAGCTTGGGGGCGACGTTCTGGAAATCGTTGGTCGGCGAAACAATGTTGGCCGCCGTGTTGGTCGACAGCGTGGCGATGATGATCAGCGCCATGGCCAGTGCGACCCAGACCGGGCTCTGGATATGACCGATCAGGGTGACCGGATCGGAGACGGTGACGCCCACCAGTTTTACCGAGGCGGCGGTCATCACCACGCCGAGGGAGGCGAACAGAAACATGGTCAGGGGCAAGCCGATAATCTGCCCGACGATCTGATCCTTCTGGCTTTTCGCATAGCGGCTGAAATCCGGAATGTTCAGGGACAAGGTGGCCCAAAACCCGACCATGGCGGTCAGCCCGGCGGCAAAGTAACTGACCACGCTCGCGCCTTCCGGACGTTTGGCCGGGATCGCCAGCAACTCGGTCATCGACACGTTCGGCATCGCCCATACCAACAGGCCCACACCCACCAATATCAACAACGGCGCCGAGAGGGTTTCCAGCCATTTGATCGAGTCCGCACCGCGTATCACCACCCACAGGTTCAAGGCCCAGAACATCATGAACCCGATCACTTCGCCGGTACCGCCAAGGGATTTCCAACCGTCGAACACCGAGCCGAGAAACAGGTGAATGGCCAGCCCGCCGAACATCGTCTGAATGCCGAACCAGCCACACGCCACCAGCGCCCGGATCAGGCACGGAATGTTCGAACCGAGGATGCCGAAGGACGAACGCAACAACACCGGAAACGGAATGCCGTATTTGGTGCCGGGAAAGGCGTTCAGGGTCAACGGGATCAGGACGATGATGTTGGCGAACAGAATCGCCAGCAGCGCTTCGCCGACGCTCAGGCCGAAATACGCGGTGAGCACGCCGCCGAGGGTGTAGGTCGGCACGCAGACCGCCATGCCAATCCATAGCGCAGTGATGTGCCATTTGTTCCAGGTGCGTTCGCGCACCTTGGTCGGTGCCATGTCGTGGTTGAAACGGGGGCTGTCGAGGACATCACTGCCGGCTTCGAGCTCAAACAAGCCGTCGCGCTCGGTCACTTGCGATCTGATCTGTTGCATGGCCGCTCCACTGTTCTTTGAATTATTTTTTGCTCATCAGGGGCTGGTGGCATCAATTAGCGTGCCGGTTACCCCGTTTGCGCATCGGGCAGTTCCATAAAAACTTTGTAACCAACTGATGTTTATCAGTTTTATTTAAATAGCCGATGAGTCATCGGTTACTTGCTTGTTCACTCAGGCCAAATGCCAGGCAAGTTGTCCGAACAGTCAGGACTCAATCTGGTGCACACCACTTTTTTTCAACGTCGCGCATCAACCATAGACCATCCTCAAGCGGCTGATTTCACATAAGAAATCTCGCCTATTTTTACAACCTGTCAAGTGCGTCAAAATGGTGAGAGGCCTCACCATTTTGGTGATCTAATGATTTAATTGTTAATTATCAGTTACTTAAAACAGATATAAGCTTATAAAAAATATTCTTGCTCAATCCTCAAACTCAGACTAGCGTTTATTCCTGACAGCGCTGACAGGAATACACCTGTTTGCGCAGGCTTCATATAAAACATTTAGAACCGGCAAAAGTCGGTCATTGCCTGCGAGGAACTCGGAATGTCTCTGTTGATCCGTGGCGCCACCGTTATTACCCATGATGAAAGTTATCGTGCCGACGTCTATTGCGCCGACGGCGTGATCAAAGCCATCGGCGAAAATCTTGATGTTCCGGCGGGTGCCGAAGTGCTCGACGGCAGCGGCCAATACCTGATGCCCGGCGGCATCGATCCGCACACGCACATGCAACTGCCCTTCATGGGCACGGTGGCCAGTGAAGACTTCTTCAGTGGCACCGCGGCGGGACTTGCCGGTGGCACGACGTCGATCATCGACTTTGTGATTCCCAATCCGCAGCAATCCTTGATGGAAGCCTTTCATCAGTGGCGCGGCTGGGCTGAGAAGTCGGCGTCGGATTACGGTTTCCACGTCGCGATCACCTGGTGGAGCGAACAGGTGCGCGAGGAAATGGCCGAGCTGGTCAGCCAACACGGGGTCAACAGCTTCAAGCATTTCATGGCCTACAAGAATGCGATCATGGCCGCCGACGACACCCTGGTAGCGAGTTTCGAGCGCTGCCTGGAGTTGGGCGCGGTGCCGACCGTGCATGCGGAAAACGGTGAGCTGGTCTATCACCTGCAACGCAAGTTGATGGCCCAAGGCATGACCGGCCCGGAAGCGCATCCGTTGTCGCGCCCTTCGCAGGTTGAAGGTGAAGCGGCCAGTCGGGCGATCCGCATCGCCGAAACCCTGGGCACGCCGCTGTACCTGGTGCACGTCTCGACCAAGGAAGCCCTGGACGAAATCACCTACGCCCGCAGCAAGGGCCAACAAGTCTACGGCGAAGTCCTGGCCGGGCATTTGCTGCTGGACGACAGCGTCTACCAACACCCGGACTGGCAGACCGCCGCCGGTTACGTGATGAGCCCGCCCTTCCGTCCGCGCGGCCATCAGGAGGCGCTTTGGCACGGTTTGCAATCGGGCAACCTGCACACCACCGCCACCGACCACTGCTGCTTCTGTGCCGAGCAAAAAGCCGCCGGCCGCGACGACTTCAGCAAGATCCCCAACGGCACGGCCGGTATCGAAGACCGCATGGCGGTGCTCTGGGATGAAGGGGTGAACACCGGGCGTTTGTCGATGCAGCACTTCGTGGCGCTCACCTCCACCAACACCGCGAAAATCTTCAACCTCTACCCGCGTAAAGGCGCGATTCGCGTAGGTGCGGACGCGGACCTGGTGCTGTGGGATCCGGAAGGTACGCGAACGATTTCGGCGCAGACTCACCATCAGCAGGTCGACTTCAACATTTTCGAAGGCAAGACCGTGCGCGGTGTTCCGAGCCACACCGTCAGCCAGGGCCGGGTGGTGTGGGCCGATGGTGATTTGCGTGCCGAGCGTGGTGCCGGGCGGTATGTCGAGCGGCCGGCGTATCCGGCGGTGTTTGATTTGCTGAGCAAGCGGGCTGAGTTGAACAGGCCGACTGCAGTGAAACGCTGAAAGCGGCCTTCGGCCTATCGCGAGCAGGCTCGCTCCCACATTTGAAACGCGTTCCCCTGTGGGAGCGAGCCTGCTCGCGAAGAGGCCGGCAGCGACAACACAAAACCACTGCCCACCAGAGGCAGACACCTCAATAACCGTGAGGCCAACACCGTGATCAAGACCCTGAACCACCTCCCGCATCCGCACGAGAATGCGGCCGCCCTCGCCGGCCATTTCACCGATCTGGCGCCACCGTTCAACGACCGCCAGGCCCATCTGGAAGCCTCGCGCTGTCTGTATTGCTACGACGCGCCGTGCGTGAATGCCTGTCCAAGCGAGATCGACATTCCGTCGTTCATCCGCAATATCCATCAGGAAAACGTTCAGGGCGCCGCGCAGAAAATCCTCTCGGCCAACATACTCGGCGGCAGTTGCGCCCGGGTGTGCCCGACGGAAGTGCTTTGCCAGCAAGCCTGCGTGCGCAACAACGACCATGAATGCGCACCGGTGCTGATCGGCCTGTTGCAGCGTTACGCCGTCGACAACGCACACTTCAGCGAACACCCCTTCACCCGTGCTGCCTCAACCGGAAAGCGCATCGCCGTGGTCGGCGCCGGTCCGGCCGGGTTGTCCTGCGCTCACCGCAGTGCCATGCACGGTCATGACGTGGTGATTTTCGAGGCGCGGGAAAAGGCTGGCGGCCTCAACGAATACGGGATCGCCAAGTACAAACTGGTGGACGATTACGCGCAGAAGGAACTCGAATTTCTATTGGAAATCGGCGGAATCGAAATCCGCCACGGGCAGAAACTTGGAGAGAACCTGACCCTCAGCGATCTGCATCAGCAGTTCGATGCGGTGTTCCTTGGACTGGGTCTGGCCGCCAGCAAACAGCTGGGTCTTGCTCATGAAGATGCACCGGGCCTGCTCGCCGCTACTGACTACATCCGCGAACTGCGTCAGGCCGATGACCTGACCCAACTCCCCCTCGCTGACCGTTGTATCGTTTTGGGCGCCGGCAACACCGCCATCGACATGGCCGTGCAAATGGCTCGCCTCGGAGCACGCGACGTCAATCTGGTGTACCGCCGCGGTGTCGATGAAATGGGCGCCACCAGCCACGAACAGGACATCGCCAAGGCCAATCAGGTGCGCCTGTTGACGTGGGCTCAACCTGAAGAAGTGCTACTCGATGATCAAGGCCAAGTACGCGGCATGCGCTTCGCCCGTACAGGGTTAGTCGAAGGTCGCCTGCAAACCACCGGCGAAACCTTCGAACTGGCCGCAGACGCCATCTTCAAAGCCATCGGCCAGGCCTTCGACGCCAGCGCCCTCGCCGACCCACTGGCCCGGGAACTCAAGCGTCAAGGCGAGCGGATTCAAGTGGACGAAAACCTGCGCACCAGCATCCCCGGCGTGTACGCCGGCGGCGACTGCACCAGTCTCGATCAGGACCTCACCGTGCAGGCCGTGCAGCACGGCAAACGGGCCGCCGAGGCGATCAACACCCAACTCATGCTCAACGTGGAGGCTGCGTAAATGGCCGATCTCTCGATTGTCTTCGCCGGCATCAAAGCCCCCAATCCGTTCTGGCTGGCCTCCGCGCCACCGACCGACAAAGCCTACAACGTGGTCCGCGCTTTCGAGGCCGGCTGGGGTGGCGTGGTCTGGAAAACCCTGGGTGAAGACCCGGCGGCGGTCAACGTGTCGTCGCGTTACTCGGCGCACTTCGGTGCCAACCGCGAAGTGGTGGGCTTCAACAACATCGAGCTGATCACCGATCGCTCGCTGGAGATCAACCTGCGGGAAATCACTCAGGTCAAAAAGGACTGGCCGGACCGCGCGCTGATTGTGTCGCTGATGGTGCCCTGCGTCGAAGAATCCTGGAAAAGCATCCTGCCCCTGGTGGAAGCCACCGGCGCCGATGGCATCGAACTGAACTTCGGTTGCCCGCACGGTATGCCGGAGCGCGGCATGGGTGCGGCGGTCGGCCAGGTGCCGGAGTATGTCGAGCAGGTCACCCGTTGGTGCAAGACGTATTGCTCGCTGCCGGTGATCGTCAAGCTCACGCCGAACATCACCGACATTCGCGTCGCCGCCCGCGCAGCCCATCGCGGTGGTGCGGACGCGGTGTCGTTGATCAACACGATCAACTCGATCACCAGCGTCAACCTGGAGCGCATGGTCGCCAATCCCGCCGTGGGCAGTCAAAGCACCCACGGCGGTTATTGCGGTTCGGCGGTGAAGCCGATTGCACTGAACATGGTCGCCGAAATCGCCCGCGACCCACAGACCCAAGGCCTGCCGATCTCCGGCATTGGCGGCATCAGCAGCTGGCGCGACGCGGCGGAATTCATCGCGCTGGGCAGCGGCTCGGTGCAGGTGTGCACGGCGGCGATGCTGCATGGCTTCCGAATTGTCGAGGAGATGAAGGACGGGTTGTCACGCTGGATGGACAGTCAGGGCTATGCCAGCGTGTCTGATTTTTCCGGGCGGGCGGTGGGCAACACCACGGACTGGAAGTACCTGGACATTAACTATCAGGTGATTGCCAAAATTGACCAGGAGGCCTGCATTGGTTGCGGTCGTTGCCACATTGCTTGCGAAGACACTTCGCACCAGGCGGTAGCGAGCCTTAAGCAGGCGGACGGGACGCACAAATATGAAGTGATTGATGATGAGTGCGTGGGGTGCAATCTGTGTCAGATCACGTGCCCGGTGCAGGATTGTATCGAGATGGTGCCGATGGAGAACGGGAAGCCGTTTCTGGATTGGAATCATGATCCGAGGAATCCATATCACGTGACAGTCTGAACGGACGCCATCGCGAGCAGGCTCACTCCCACATTGGAATGCATTTCAAATGTGGGAGCGAGCCTGCTCGCGATGAGGGCGGCAGCTGCTCCGCAAGCTTCAAGGTTCTAATCCAATCCCTCGCAAGATCACACTCGTCACCGTCTGCACCGCCCGCTCGAACTGCATGTCCGACAATGGCTGATGGTCATTCAGAATATTCACCTGATGATCAAAGTCGGCATAGTGCTGGGTCGACGCCCAGATCATGTACAGCAAGCTCGAAGGTTCCACCGCCAGGATGCGTTTGTCATCCACCCACTGGCGAATTTTCGCTTCTTTCATCTTGGCCCAGTCGTACAGACTGACGTCCAGTTTCTCACCCAGGGTCGGCGCACCATGGATGATTTCGTTGGCCCAGACTTTGGAGCCGTAAGGCCGGCTGCGGGAGTGGTTCATCTTGGCGCGGATGTAGCTGCTGAGCACCACGCGCGGGTCGTCGAACATCTCGAAGCACAGCGCGTCCTGTTTCCACACTTCCAGCAAACCCAACAGCACGGCGCTGTACAGCTCACTCTTGGTACTGAAGTAGTAATGGAGGTTGGAGCGCGGCAGTTGCACTTCGGCGGCGATGTCGGCCATGGCGGTGCCGCCGAAACCTTTTTCGGCGAAAACCTTTTCGGCTCCCAACAGAATTTTCTCGACGTTACTGCGACGAATCTCGATCTTGTGATTGCCCATGAGGGCTCCCTGACAACAGCGTTGCTCAAGACTAGCATCCGCTCTACCTCGCGGCGACAAGGGAAAACGAAACTTCGTACAGCCGGCTTCTCGCAGGTAGACTGAGCGCCTTTTCGAACCCGCCTCAGAGGTGTTCCACGATGCTGCTCAAGAAAACCCTGACCACCGTCGCCCTGCTCGGCTCGCTGTTCGTCGCTTCATCGGTATTTGCTCACGCCCATCTGAAAGCCCAGACCCCGGCCGCCGACAGCACGGTGGGCGCACCGTCGGAACTGCGCCTGGTGTTTTCCGAAGGCGTTGAAGCAACCTTTTCCAAAGTTACGATCAGCAAGGACGGCAGTAACGTGCCGGTGAAGAGCCTCGCCACCGAAGGCAGCGACAAGAAAACCCTGGTCGTCACCCCGGCCGCACCATTGGCAGCGGGTGCCTACAAAGTCGAATGGCACGCGGTGTCGGTCGATACCCACAAAAGCGAAGGCGCCTATAGCTTCAAGGTTGGCCAGTAATTCATGACGAGCGCGCTGGTGCTGTGCCGTTTTCTGCATTTCACCGTCGTGCTGATGTTGTTCGGGGCGTGGGTGTTCAGGCCTCTGCTGGTCAATGGCGACGCTGGACATCTGGATCAGCGACTGACGAAAACAACCCGCTGGCTGGCGGCGGTGGCGTTGGTCACTGGCGTTAGCTGGTTGCTGCTGATCACCGCCAGCATGGCCGGTTCGTGGGAAGCGGCATTCGATCCGACGACCCTGCGACTGGTGCTGGGCAATACATTTTTCGGCCAGGTCTGGCGCTGGCATTTGCTGCTCAATGCGTTGTTGGTCGCGCTGCTGATGACACCCTTGCGTGCAAACCTGCCCCTGCGAATCGGCCTCGCCAGCCTGCTGCTGGCCACCCTCGCCCCGGTCGGCCACGGGGCCATGCTCGATGGCCTCAACGGCCAATTGTTGATCCTCAATCAAATCATTCACCTGACCTGCGTCGGCGCCTGGCTCGGCGGCTTGATGTTGTTGGTGATGATCCTGCGGCAGCCGACAGTGCATTCCATCAAGGCGACCTTGCAACGCTTCAGCGGCATTGGTTACGTCTTGGTGGCGGGGTTGGTGATGACCGGGTTGATCAACGTGCGGGTACTCACCGGGCAGTTCTGGCCAACGCCGTTGCTGTCCGGGTTTGCGCTGATACTGTTGATCAAGGTTGTGCTGGTCGCTGCGATGCTGGGATTGGCGTTGTTCAATCGGCTGCGGATCAACGATTGCGAGCAGCGTCCGACTGCTCTGAAAAGCAGCGTCATCTTCGAATGGTTGCTTGGGATGGGAGCGGTGGCAGCGGTTTCACTTCTGGGCACCATGCCCCCGATGATCGTGAGCTAAACACAATCCAATGTGGGAGCGGGCTTGCTCGCGAAGGCGGCGTCACATTCAACACATTGGCTGACTGACATACCGCTTTCGCGAGCAAGCCCGCTCCCACAGGGTTGTTCGATATACGCCTGACCGAGCCAGGTCATCGTACAACTTCTGATTGACATTCCCCGTAACACTTGCAAATAATCCGCCCCGATGTTGTACGACGACGTATAACGAAAAATAAAAACAACAAGAAACACGGGAGCGTCACTGTGAGCAAGCTCGTCCGCAATTCCTCCGCCTGCACCCCTCGCCCAACTTTCGCACGCCGTCACACCCTGAGCCTGATCGGTTGCAGCAGCCTGGCCCTCGCCCTGCCCATGACCAGCCATGCCGAAGGTTTCGTCGATGACGCCAAAGCCACGCTGAACCTGCGCAACTTCTACATCAACCGCAACTTCACGAACCCGGCCTACCCGCAGGGCAAGGCTGAAGAGTGGACCCAAAGCTTCATCCTCGATGCCAAATCCGGATTCACCCAGGGTCCCGTCGGTTTCGGTATGGATGTGCTGGGCCTGTACTCGGAAAAACTCGACGGTGGCAAAGGCACGCGCGGCACCTCGTTGCTGCCGATTCATGACGATGGCCGCCCTGCCGACAACTTCGGGCGCCTGGGTGTGGCGCTGAAAGGTAAAGTTTCGAAAACCGAATTGAAGGTCGGCGAATGGATGCCGGTATTGCCGATCCTGCGCTCCGACGACGGCCGCTCCCTGCCGCAAACCTTTCGCGGTGGTCAGGTGACGTCCACCGAGATCAGTGGCCTGACGCTCTACGGCGGCCAGTTCCGCGCCAACAGCCCGCGCAACGATGCAAGCATGGAAGACATGTTCATGAACGGAAAATCCGCTGCCTTCACCTCGGACCGTTTCAACTTTGGCGGCGGTGAATATGCGTTCAACGACAAGCGCACCCAGGTCGGCGTCTGGTACGCGCAACTGAGCGACATTTATCAGCAGCAGTATTTCAACCTGAGCCACAGCCAGCCCATCGGCGACTGGACCCTCGGCGCCAACCTTGGTTACTTCATCGGCAAGGAAGACGGCAGCGCCCTGGCCGGCGACCTCGACAACAAAACCGCGTTCGCCATGCTCTCGGCCAAATATGGCGGCAACACCTTCTTTGTCGGCCTGCAAAAACTCACCGGCGACGATGTCTGGATGCGGGTCAACGGCACCAGCGGCGGCATCCTGGCCAACGACAGCTACAACTCCAGCTACGACAACGCCAAGGAACGATCCTGGCAACTGCGCCACGACTACAATTTTGTGGCGCTGGGCATTCCCGGCCTGACAATGATGAACCGCTACATCAGCGGCGATAACGTGCACACAGGCACCATCACCGACGGTAAGGAATGGGGCCGCGAGTCAGAACTGGCTTACACCGTGCAGAGCGGCGCGCTGAAGAACCTCAACGTCAAATGGCGTAACGCGTCGATCCGCAAGGACTTCAGCACCAACGAATTCGACGAAAACCGCATTATCATCAACTACCCGATCTCGTTGCTGTAAAGGCGAACATCTTTTGCAAGGCTGACTCAACCACTGTGGCTAGGGGGTAAGGGATGACCCTCCGTCAATTTCAACCGATGCCGCGTTGACAACGGCCTTAGACCCTAACGATACTTCAGCCAAGTCGTACGACAACCTACAACAAATTCAATAACAATGACTGCTTGTTCAGGGACTTCCATGACCATCACAACTAATGCCCGCGCTCCTTTCAATCGTCTCCTCCTGACCGGTGCCGCCGGTGGCCTCGGCAAAGTGCTGCGCGAACGCCTGCGGCCCTACGCCAATGTGATTCGCCTGTCGGACATCGCCGACATCGCCCCGGCCATCGATGACCGTGAAGAAGTCGTACCCTGCGACCTGGCAGACAAGCAAGCAGTCCATCAGCTGGTTGAAGGCGTGGACGCGATCCTGCACTTCGGTGGCGTCTCAACTGAGCACTCGTTCGAAGAGATCCTCGGCGCCAATATCTGCGGTGTGTTCCACATTTATGAAGCCGCTCGCCGCCATGGTGTGAAGCGGGTGATTTTCGCCAGTTCCAACCACGTGATCGGCTTCTATAAGCAGGATGAAGTCATCGACGCCCACTCCCCTCGCCGCCCGGACAGCTACTACGGCTTGTCCAAGTCCTATGGCGAAGACATGGCCAGTTTCTACTTCGATCGCTACGGCATCGAAACCGTCAGCGTGCGCATCGGCTCCTCGTTCGCGGAA
Source organism: Pseudomonas sp. 478 (assembly GCF_003254125.1). Lineage (NCBI taxonomy): Bacteria > Pseudomonadati > Pseudomonadota > Gammaproteobacteria > Pseudomonadales > Pseudomonadaceae > Pseudomonas > Pseudomonas sp. 478. Next base: position 51,740 of record NZ_QKZG01000017.1, on the reverse strand, counting down.
CCGCTGAACCGCCGAATGATGAGCACCTGGTTGAGCTTCGGCGATCTGACTCAATTGCTCGAATGTGCGCTGTATGCCCCTGATGTCGGTCACACCGTGGTCTACGGCATGTCCGACAACAAGAACGTCTGGTGGGACAACCGTTTCGCCACCTGCCTGGGTTATGAACCTCAGGACAGCTCCGAAGTGTTCCGCGAAAAAGTCGAAGCCCAACCGATGCCAGCCGCTGATGACCCGGCACGGGTCTACCAGGGGGGTGCGTTTGTCGCGTCCGGCCCGTTCGGCGACTGAACCCGCGTACCTCACTTGATCCCGACAACAAAAACCCGAGGGGATGAGCTGTCATGCAAGCCGAATTGATTGTCGATGCCCGCAACGCAGTCGGTGAATGCCCGGTCTGGGTGCCTGAGGAAAACGCCCTGTATTGGGTCGATATTCCTGCCGGTGGACTTCAGCGCTGGAACGCCGAAACCGGCCATGTCCATGCCTGGAGAGCACCGCAGATGCTCGCCTGCATTGCACGTCACCGCGACGGCGGCTGGGTTGCCGGGATGGAAAGCGGGTTCTTTCATCTGCACCCGCATAACGATGGCAGCCTCGACAGCAATCTTCTGGCACCGGTCGAACACGCCCGCACAGACATGCGTCTGAACGACGGTCGCTGTGATCGTCAGGGGCGTTTCTGGGCTGGCAGTATGGTGCTGAACATGGGCGCCAACGCTGCCGACGGCATGCTTTACCGCTACAGCGCCGGGCAACGCGGGCCACTCGAGGCGCAGCTCAGCGGGTTTATCGTGCCCAACGGCCTGGGTTTCAGCCCGGATGGGCGGACGATGTACCTGTCTGACTCTCATCCTCTGATCCAGCAAATCTGGGCCTTTGATTACGACACTGACAGCGGCACGCCGTCCAACCGGCGGCTGTTTGTCGACATGCATCAGTTCCCTGGTCGTCCCGATGGCGCCGCGGTCGATGCCGAAGGCGGCTACTGGATTTGCGCCAATGACGCCGGGCTGATTCACCGTTTTACCCCCGACGGCCGACTGGACCGTTCCCTTGCCGTACCGGTAAAAAAACCGAGCATGTGCGCCTTCGGCGGCAGTCGCCTGGACACCCTGTTCGTGACCTCGATCCGCCCCGGCGACGACCATGACGAGCAGTCACTGGCCGGCGGTGTGTTCGCCCTCAATCCCGGGGTGAAAGGTTTGCCGGAGCCGTTGTTCAAGGCATAAACCCCGTGTAGCTGCTGCCCTGTGGTGAGGGGATTTATCCCCTCACCACAGGGCAGCAGGGCCCAGCGGTGTTCTCACATTAGAGTTCAATTGAATGACGCCAATGTTGCTGAACCTCGAAGACGAATTCACCCACCTAACCCTAGCCCCCGAACTTGGTGGCAGCATCGTCAACTGGAGTGTGCGCGGCACGGGTCTGCCACTCTTACGCCACAGCGATGCCTATGCACTGAACACCGGTCTGCCCGGCAAACTCGGCTGCTTTCCCTTGGCACCGTGGTCGAACCGAATTTCAGAAGGCGGTTTTGAATGCCCCGAGGGCTGGCTGGCACTGACACCCAACAGCCTCACCGATCCCCTGCCGATTCACGGCAGTGCCTGGCAACAGCCGTGGCAGGTGGTTTCGCAGACGCGTGATGAAGTCGTGCTGCAACTCGACAGCACCACGCCCTTCGCCTATCGCGCCCGGCAACGATTCCATCTGAGCGGCGGCAAACTGAGCATTGATCTTAAGGTCACTCATCTGGCCGAAAGTCCTGCCTGGCATGGGCTCGGTTTACACCCTTACTTTCCGCGTACCACAGGCACCCAGTTGCAGGCACAAGCCCGGCAAGTATGGTTGTGTGACGGGACCAAACTGCCGACACACCTCAGTGCGGTGCCGGCCGAATGGGATTTCCAGTCACTCAAGACGTTGCCCGGCACATTGGTCGACAACGGCTTCTGCGAATGGGACGGCCATTGCCTGATCCGCCAGCCAGCGTTGGGTTATGAGCTGGAATGCCGGGCCACCGGCAGCGATTACTTCCTGCTCTACTGCCCGGTGGGCCTGGATTTTTTCTGTATCGAACCGGTGAGCCATCCGGTCAACGCGCATCACCTGCCCGGTCGACCGGGGTTGCGACTGCTGGAGCAAGGCGAGTCAGTCGAGCTCGGTTTCAGCCTGCACTATCGCTACCCCAGCAACTGACTCAGCACCGCACGCAACTTGCCGGGTTTCACCGGTTTGTTCAGCAGCGGTGCGTCGAGTCGCTGCAATGAGCGCCGACACTGATCCGTGCGGTCGGCGGTGATGATGACCGCCGGAATCGCTTGGTGGTAATGCTCGCGCAAATGCCTGACCACGTCACAGCCCACCACCCCGTGATCGAGGTGGTAGTCCGCCAGAATCAGTTCCGGCGGTCGTCCCTGCAAGGCAGCCAGTGCAGAGAATTCATCGGTGGCCGTCACCACTTCGCAGCCCCATTGCCCGAGCAGCGCGCTCATGCTTTCGAGGATGCTCACTTCGTTGTCCAGCACCAGCAAACGCCGGCCAGGCAATGGATTGCCGGTGCCGGGTTGTGGTGCCGCCAGGCTGATCGGCAGCGGAACCTCATGGGAAATCGGCACGTCGATGCTGAACATCGAACCGCGTCCTGGCAGCGAATGAACCCCGACTTTATAGCCGAGGATCTTGGCGATGCGTTCAACGATGGCCAGCCCCAGGCCCACACCCTTGCGGTCGGCGGCGCGGCCGACGTCCAGTTGGTTGAACTCGAGGAAGATCGAATCCAGTCGGTCCGCCGCGATCCCGCGCCCGGTGTCCCAGACTTCCAGGCGCAGCATTTCACCCCGGCGTCTGGCCCCCAGCAGGATGCTGCCCTCGTCGGTGTAGCGGCAGGCGTTGCTGAGGAAGTTGCGCAGGATCCGCGTCATCAGGCGCAGGTCGGTGCTGATGGCGTAATCGCCCATATGCACCCGCAGGTTCAACCCTGCGGCCTGGGCCACTGACTGGAACTCCGAGACCAACGGCGCGAGCAATTCGTCGAGGCGGTACAGCGCAATGTCCGGTTTGACCGCTGCCTGATCGAGCCGGGAAATATCCAGCAAATCGGTGAGCAGATCCTCCGCCCCTTCCAGCGCCTGGTGCGTCCGCTCCACCAGCACCTGTTCGACGTCGGGAAGCTTGCGTTCGCGCAGAGTCGAGATCAGCAAACGCGCGGCATTGAGCGGTTGCAGCAGGTCGTGGCTGGCGGCGGCGAGGTATTTGTCCTTGCTGCGATTGGCGGCTTCGGCGGCATCCCGGGCATCGCGCAAGGCTTGGGCAATCTGTTTACGCTGGGTGATCTGCTGTTGCAGGTTACGGTTGGCTTCCAGCAACTCGTCGGTGCGCGCGGTGACCCGCTGCTCCAGTTCATCATTGAGTTGTTGCAGACGCTGCTGGGCGAGTTTGCGTTCGGTGATGTCGGCGACAAAACCTTCCACCAGCCCTTCCTGATCAGGTTTGAGCAACAGGTTCATCAACACGTCGACGCTGCTGCCATCCTTGCGCCGCAATTGGGTTTCGTAGCCAAGCAGACTGCGCTCGCGCTTGAGCATTTCACCGATGTTTTCCAGCTCTTGCGCGCCGTTGACAAACAGGTTGCTCGCCAGATCGGCCAGGGAAAACAGCACCTCCTGGGGATTGTCGTAGCCGAGCATCCGCGCCAGTGCCGGGTTGGCGGCACGCATGCCTTCCAGGAGGCTGGCCTGGAAGATCCCGTGGACCGCGTTTTCGAACAGCCATTTGTAGCGATTGCGCTCAGCTTCCAGCTCGTCGAGGCGCGCAGCCAGTTCCGGGTAATGACTCTTGCGCGCCGAATGGCTGCCTAATCCCAGTAACCCCGCCAGCGCCCGTTGCTGTTCGTCAGAGGGCTTCGCCATAGACGACCTCGACATCACGCTGACTGGACTCGCGCGGGTTGGTCAGGATGCACGGGTCGTGCATGGCGTGTTGCGACAGGAACGGAATGTCCGCCGTGCTGACCCCGTGCAGTCCCAACGTTTCGTGGAAGCCGATGGCGTGTTTCAGCGCGATCAGGTGTTCCACCAGACGCCCGCAAATCTGCCGGTGATTCAAGCCACGGCAATCGATGCCAAAGGTCTCGGCGATCACCTTGAAGCGCTCAGGTGCGGAGCTGTAGTTGAACGCCACCACGTGCTCCACCAGCACCGCGTTGCACAAGCCATGGGGCAAATCGAGGAAGCCACCGAGGCTGTGGGACATCGCGTGCACCGCGCCGAGGATCGCGTTGGAGAACGCCAGCCCGGCCTGCATGCTGCCCAGCATGATTTTCTCGCGCAAGGCGATGTCGTGCGGGTTGGCGATCATCTGCACCAGGTTGCCGTTGATCAGGCGCATCGCCTCCAGTGCATGGGGGTCGGTCAACGGCCCGTGACCGGTGGACACAAACGCTTCGATGGCATGCACCAACGCATCGATGCCGGTACAGGCCGACAGGAACGGGTCCATGCTCAGGGTGGTTTCCGGGTCGATCAGCGACACGTCCGGGACCACCGCCTTACTGACGATGGAGAACTTCATGCGTTCTTGCTGGTTGGAGATGATCACGAACTGCGAGACATCGGCCGAGGTCCCGGCGGTGGTCGGAATCAGGATCAGCGGCGGACTGGGGACGCGGATGGTGTCCACGCCTTCGAATTCGAGAATGCTGCGCCCATGGGCGACAACAATGCCGATGCCTTTACCGCAATCCATCGGGCTGCCACCACCGACGGCCACGATCACATCGCAATGGTTTTCCCGGTACAGATCGGCACCGAGCATCACTTCTTCGACCCGAGGGTTGGGCGAGACCGCGCTGTACAGGACGTACTCGATGCCCTGGGCTTGCAGGCTGGCCTCGACATCGGCGACCCAACCGGCGGCAATCACACCGGGATCGCTGACCAGCAGCACCTTGCGGGCACCAAAGGTTTTGGCGCAATTGCCGACGTTGTGCCGGCAGCCGGCACCAAAGATGATTTCAGGCGAAACGAATTTACGCAGTTGACTGAGACTCTGGCTCATTGGAAAGCCTGTTTTTATTGTTTTGGAAGGTAATGTCCACACTAAAGCATCCGGCGGTGAATGCAATCAGACCAATGGGTAGCAAGATCCTGTATCCACTGCAGATCCCCTGTGGGAGCGGGCTTGCTCGCGAAGGCGGCATTACATTCAACATTGATGTCGACTGACCCACCGCTTTCGCGAGCAAGTTCGCTCCCACAGGGGGATCTGTGTCAGCTCTCGATTCATCCGCGGTAGATCAATCGCGAAGCCTTCTCGTTACGCAACGTCAGGTGTTCCATGCCCAGCCCCGGTGCGTCGGCTTCCTCGCGGGCCTTGAGAATCACACCGTGGTGCGGGGATTTGCTGCACACCGGGTCCGCGTTGGCGGCGTCGCCGGTCAGCATGAATGCCTGGCAGCGGCAGCCGCCCAGGTCCTTGTGCTTTTCATCGCAGGAGCGGCACGGTTCCTTCATCCAGTCATCGCCACGAAAGCGATTGAAACCGAAAGAATCAGTCCAGATGTGCTCGATGCTGTGCTCGCGCACATTGGGAAACTGCACCGGCAACTGTCGGGCGCTGTGGCAAGGCAATGCCGTACCGTCGGGGGTAATGTCGAGAAACAGGTTGGCCCAGCCGTTCATGCAGGTTTTGGGGCGTTCTTCGTAGTAGTCCGGGGTGACGAAGATCAGCTTGCACGGATGCCCCTGCGCTTCAAGACGCTCGCGGTATTCGTTAGTGATGCGCTCGGCACGCTGCAATTGTTCGCGCGTGGGCAACAGACCAACCCGGTTGAGCTCGGCCCAGCCGTAGAACTGGCACGTCGCCAACTCGACGAAATCCGCTTCCAGTTCCAGGCACAAGTCGATGATCTGCGCGATCTGGTCGATGTTGTGCCGATGGGTGACGAAGTTCAGCACCATCGGGTAGCCCTGGGCCTTCACCGCACGGGCCATGGCGAGTTTCTGGGCAAAGGCCTTGCGCGAACCGGCGAGCATGTTGTTCACCGCCTCGTCAGCGGCCTGGAAACTGATCTGGATATGGTCCAGCCCCGCGACCTTGAAATCGCGCACTTTCTGCTCGGTCAGGCCAATGCCCGAGGTGATCAGGTTGGTGTAGTAACCCATGTCCCGGGCGGCCTTGATCAGTTCGGCCAGGTCCGGGCGAACCAACGGCTCGCCACCGGAAAAACCCAGTTGCGCGGCGCCCATCTCCCGGGCTTCGCGGAACACCCGGATCCACTCTTCGGTGCTCAACTCTTCGCCTGACTGGGCAAAGTCCAGCGGGTTGGAGCAATACGGGCATTGCAGCGGGCAACGGTAGGTCAGCTCCGCCAACAGCCACAGCGGCGGGCCCGGAGGCGAGTCACTCGATCCAGAATTGAGCATGGGCCACCTCCAGAAACGCCAGCACATCTTCGTCGATCCCCGGTACGCCGGGGAAACTCTCAGACAGTCGATCAATGATCGTTGCAACGCTGCGCTGGCCGTCCACCAGTTCAAGGATCTGCCCAGCACTGACATTGAGTTTGATCATGCCTTCGGGGTACAGCAGCACGTGACAGTCCTGACGCGGTTCCCATTGCAGGCGAAAACCCTGACGCAGCGATGGTGATTGTTCGCGGTTGATCAGGCTCACAGGGCAATCCCCCGGTGCCAGACCCGCTCCGTGGTGACGCTGTGATACGGCGGGCGCTCCAGCTCGTAGGCCATGCTCATGGCGTCGAGCATGCTCCACAGCACGTCGAGCTTGAATTGCAGGATTTCCAGCATGCGTTGCTGGCCTTCGACCGTGACGTAGTGCGCGAGCGTGATGCGCAAGCCATGCTCGACATCCCGTCGCGCCTGACTCAGGCGAGTACGGAAATAGTCGTAACCGCCGACGTCGATCCACGGGTAATGGGTCGGCCAGGCGTCGAGTCGCGATTGGTGGATTTGTGGTGCAAACAGCTCGGTCAGCGAACTGCTGGCGGCTTCCTGCCAACAGGCCCGACGGGCGAAATTGACGTAGGCGTCGACGGCGAAACGTACACCGGGCAGCACCAGTTCCTGGGAGAGGATCTGCTCGCGATCCAGTCCCACCGCTTCGCCCAGCCGCAGCCAGGCTTCGATGCCGCCCTCGCTGCCGGGGGCACCGTCGTGGTCGAGAATTCGTTGCAGCCATTCCCGGCGCACGTCGCGGTCCGGGCAGTTGGCGAGAATCGCGGCGTCCTTCAGGGGGATGTTGACCTGATAGTAGAAGCGATTGGCGACCCAGCCTTGAATCTGCTCGCGGGTTGATCGGCCGGCGTACATGGCTTGGTGGAATGGATGATGGATGTGGTAGTAGGCGCCTTTGGCGCGCAGGGCTGCTTCGAATTCGGGGGGGGACATTGGGGTGTCAGTCATTGCGGTTCTCCGGGGTAGCTCTGCGGTGTCTGCGCTGGCGCCTTCGCGAGCAAGCCCGCTCCCACAAGGGGTCTTCGGTGTACACAAAACCCTGTGGGAGCGGGCTTGCTCGCGAAGGGGCCCTCCGCTACAGCTCAATACTCATGCCGTCAAAGGCCACTTCGATCCCGCGCCGCTCCAGCAGCGCCCGCTCGGCGGAGTCTTCATCGAGGATCGGGTTGGTGTTGTTGATGTGGATCAGCACCTTGCGCTGGCGGGTGAAGCCTTCAAGGATGTCGAGCATGCCGCCGGGGCCGCTTTGCGACAGGTGACCCATTTCACTGCCCAGGTTCTGGCCGACGTCGCAGACTCGCATCTCGTCGTCGCGCCACAAGGTGCCGTCCAGCAACAGGCAATCGGCGCGTTGCATCCAGCTCAGAACCTCGTCGTCGACCTGTCCCAGGCCCGGAGCGTAGAACAGCGAAGCACCGCTGCGCCGGTCTTCGATAAACAAACCAATGGTGTCGCCCGGCTGCGGATTGCCGCGATTGGGCGAGTACGGCGGTGCGTTGCTGACCAAGGGGATCGCGCGAAATCTCAGGTGCGCACACGCCGGAATGCTGAAGGGCTCGCGGTCCAGTCCGACCGGTTGCCACTGCAACCCGCCATTCCAGTGCTTGAGCATGGTGAACAACGGAAAGCCGCTGCTCAGGTCTTCATGGACCCGTTCGGTGCACCAGACCTGATGCGGGCAGCCTTCGCGCAGGCTCAACAGGCCGGTGCAATGGTCGATCTGGCTGTCCAGCAGGATGATGCCGGCGATCGCGGTATCACGCACCCGGCGCGCCGGTTGCAGCGGCGCGAAACTCTCGAGTTGCGCGCGAATGTCCGGTGAAGCATTGCACAGCACCCAATCCACACCGTTGTCGCTCAGGGCAATCGAGGACTGGGTCCGACGTTGGGCCCGCAGGCTGCCATTGCGCATCGCGGCGCACTGGCGGCAGTTGCAATTCCATTGCGGAAAACCACCGCCAGCGGCGGATCCGAGAACGCGAATGTGCATGGGCAATGCTCCAGAAGGCAGGCCCGGCCAACGCAACAGCTGGCCGGGTGAACAATCAGCGGTTGGCGAAATACATCGTCACTTCGAAGCCAATGCGCAGATCGGTAAACGCGGGTTTAGTCCACATGGGTCAATCCTCTTCTTGTGCCGGACGATTCCGGTAAAGCCATTAATGCACGGGGCGCCAGGCACCCGAATGCTACTTTCGAACGAGGTGGCGGCGTGCATTGGTAGGGGGTGTTGCGCGGTTTTTCAGTACACATAAAACCAATGTGGGAGCGGGCTTGCTCGCGAAAGCGGTCTGTCAGTCACATCAATATTGGATGTGCCGCCGCCTTCGCGAGCAAGCCCGCTCCCACAGGGGGGGGGTGCCTGTCAGGTTAGAAGAACCCCATCGGATTGATGTCGTAGCTCACCAGCAGGTTTTTGGTCTGCTGATAGTGGTCGAGCATCATCTTGTGGTTTTCACGGCCGACACCGGACTTCTTGTAGCCACCAAACGCGGCATGGGCCGGGTACAGGTGGTAGCAGTTGGTCCAGACACGCCCGGCCTTGATCGCCCGGCCCATGCGGTAGGCACGGTTGATGTCGCGGGTCCACAGACCGGCGCCGAGGCCGAACTCGCTGTCGTTGGCAATCGCCAGGGCTTCGGCTTCGTCCTTGAAGGTGGTGATACCCACCACCGGGCCGAAGATTTCTTCCTGGAACACACGCATTTTGTTGTGGCCCTTGAGCAGGGTCGGCTGGATGTAATAACCCGTCGACAAATCGCCCTCAAGACGCTCGGCCGCGCCGCCGGTGAGCAGCTCGGCACCCTCTTCCTGGGCAATTTTCAGGTACGAGAGGATCTTGTCGTATTGCTGCTCGGACGCCTGGGCGCCGACCATGGTTTCGGTGTCCAGCGGGTTGCCGCGCTTGATCTTGACGATCTTCTGCATCACCACTTTCATGAAGTCGTCGTAGATCGACTCCTGCACCAGCGCTCGCGATGGACAGGTGCAGACTTCGCCCTGGTTGAAGAACGCCAGCACCAAACCTTCAGCGGCCTTCTCGATGAATTGCGGCTCGGCTTGCATGATGTCTTCGAAGAAGATGTTCGGCGACTTGCCGCCCAGTTCGACCGTGCTCGGAATGATGTTCTCGGCCGCACATTTCATGATGTGCGCGCCAATCGGGGTGGAACCGGTGAAGGCAATCTTGGCGATGCGCTTGCTGGTGGCCAGCGCCTCACCGGCTTCACGACCGAAGCCCTGAACGATGTTCAGCACGCCAGGTGGCAGCAAATCGGCGATCAGTTCGGCGAAGACCATGATCGACAGCGGCGTCTGCTCGGCGGGTTTGAGTACCACGCAGTTACCGGCGGCCAGGGCCGGGGCGAGTTTCCAGGCGGCCATTAGCAGCGGGAAGTTCCATGGGATGATCTGTCCGACCACGCCCAGCGGCTCGTGGAAGTGATAGGCGGTGGTCAGCTCGTTGATCTCGGCGGCACCGCCCTCTTGAGCGCGGATGCAACCGGCAAAATAACGGAAATGGTCGGCGGCCAGCGGCACGTCGGCATTGAGGGTTTCGCGCACGGCTTTGCCGTTGTCCCAGGACTCGGTGACGGCGAGGATTTCCAGGTTCTGCTCGATGCGGTCGGCGATTTTCAGCAGCACCAGTGAGCGGTCTTGCGCCGAGGTCTTGCCCCAGGCGTCAGCGGCGGCATGCGCGGCGTCGAGGGCTTTTTCGATGTCCGCGGCGTTGGAGCGAGGGAATTCGGCGATGACTTCACCGGTGACCGGCGAGGAGTTGGTGAAGTACTCACCATTGACCGGGGCGACGAACTCGCCGCCGATAAAATTGCCGTAGCGCGGTTTAAACGTAACGATGGCGCCAGGTGTACCAGGTTGTGCGTAGATCATGGTGGGCCTCTGTCTGGGTCGATGCCTGTCGGGCAAACAGGCGATGAACCGATAGTAGAGAGCCCTGCGCGCCAGACGAATGCGCCGTTGGCAGGAGGACTCTCGTTATTTGGTAGTAGGTTTGCGCAAATCCAATGTGGGAGCGGGCTTGCTCGCGAAGGCGGCGGCACATCCAACATTGATGTGACTGACACACCGCTTTCGCGAGCAAGCCCGCTCCCACAAGGGGTATGCGGTGGACTCAGAGTTAATGCTTGGCCACCAGGTCTTTCGGCAGCTTGAACGTCCAGAGCATGCCGCCCTGGTTGAAGTCCTTGATGCGCTTGGCCACTTCGCCGCCCCACAGCGGTACGGCGCCGCCCCAACCGGACAGCACCGAGACGTACTGTTCGCCGTCCATTTCCCAGGTTACAGGGGAGCCGAGTACGCCGGAGCCGGTCTGGAATTCCCAGACTTTCTCGCCGGTCTTGGCATTGAACGCCTGCAGGAAACCTTCCGGCGTGCCGGTGAACACCAGGTTGCCCTTGGTGGTCAGTACCCCGCCCCACAGCGGCGCGTAGTTCTTGTGGCGCCAGACTTCCTTGCCGGTTTTCGGGTCGATGGCGCGAAGCACGCCGATGTAGTCTTCATTCAACGGTTTGATGGTGAAACCGGCACCGAGGAACGCCGCGCCTTTCTTGTAGGCGATGCCTTCGTTCCAGATGTCCATGCCCCATTCGTTGGACGGCACATAGAACAGTCCGGTGTCCTTGTTGTAGGCCATCGGCATCCAGTTTTTCGCACCGAGGAATGCTGGTGCTACGAATACCGAACTGCCTTTGGCTTCAGTGCCCGGTGCGCCTGGGCGGCTGGCTTCGTTGTAGATCGGCCGGCCGTCTTTATCCAGGCCGGTGGCCCAGGTGATCTTGTCCACGAACGGGAAGCCGCGGATGAATTTGCCGTTGGTGCGATCCAGCACGTAGAAAAAGCCGTTACGATCAGCGGTCGCGGCGGCTTTGATCTCTTTGCCGCCTTCGGTGTAGTTGAACGAGATCAGCTCGTTTACGCCGTCATAGTCCCAGCCGTCGTGAGGCGTGCTCTGGAAGTGCCACTTGATGGTGCCGTCGTCCGGGTTCAGCGCCAGACGCGACGAGGAGTAGAGGTTGTCGCCAGGACGCAGGTGCGAGTTCCATGGCGCCGGGTTGCCGGTGCCGAACAGCAGCAGATTGGTTTCCGGGTCGTAGTAACCGCCCAGCCAAGGCGCCGCGCCGCCGGTTTTCCAAAGGTCGCCGGGCCAGGTCTTGCCGGCTTCACCGCCGGAGATGCCGTTCTCTACCGCTTTGCCGTCCTTGTAGGTGTAGCCCATGTGGCCTTCGACGGTTGGACGGGTCCACAGCAGGTCGCCGTTTTTCGGGTCGTAGGCTTCGATCTTGCCCACCACCCCGAACTCGCCACCGGCGACACCGGTGATCAGTTTGCCGTTGATCACCAACGGCGCGGCGCTGATGGAATAGCCTTCCTTGTGGTCCGCGACTTTCTTGCTCCAGACGACTTTGCCGGTGTCCTTGTTCAAGGCCACAAGCTTGGCGTCGAGGGTGCCGAAGATCACCAGGTCGCCGTACAGCGCGACACCCCGGTTGATCACGTCGCAGCAAGGGCGGATGTCATCGGGCAGGCGCGCATCGTATTGCCAGAGCTTCTTGCCGGTGCGCGCATCCACCGCAAACACCCGCGAGTAGGAACCGGTCATGTACATCACACCGTCCTTGATCATCGGCTGTGCTTGCTGACCGCGTTGTTTTTCACCGCCGAAGGAGAATGCCCAGACCGGCCGCAAATCCTTCACGTTGTTGACGTTGAGCGTGTCCAGCGGGCTGTAGCGTTGACCCTGGACGCCCAGACCGTTGGTGACGATCTGCTCCGGGTTCTTGGGGTCCTGGAGGATGTCTTTATCAGTGACGCCGGCCAATGCCGAGCCAGACAACAGCATGGCACTGAGCAGCACACTCAAGACGAAGGGTTGGCGACGTGCGGGTTGGGTCATGACGGCTACCTCTGCAGTTTTTTGTTATACCCGGTAAATTTTCCCGGTCTGGTGCAGATTCTTGGGCGCCGCCGCCCTTGGAACAATTGCCCGCAGTGCTGAGATTGCTAGTTCCTTAGTACCGGGTCGGATGAGATGAATACCGTATATAGATCGATACTGGCCCCTGTGGGAGCGGGCTTGCTCGCGAAGACGGTGTGTCAGGCGACATCAATGGTGAAAGTGAGGGCCTCTTCGCGAGCAAGCCCGCTCCCACAGGGGATTTTTGTTGATCATTTGTTCGCGGTGGAATCGACTCGGGGCATTTGTGCGCGCTCGTAGCGCGGGTACAAATGGCTGACGCTGCGGATCAGCTCGTAACGACTCAGGCTGATCCCGGCAAACCGTTCGGGAATGGGGCTGCGGATCATCTCGGCCATATCACTGCCATTGGCGGCGCCATCGCGCATGAGCTGGTCGAGCCAGCTCAGGTAGTCGCGCATTTGCTCGAACGGTTGTTGATCGCTGGCCACCGGTCCATGGCCGGGGACGATCAGCGTCCATGGCAAGCCTTGAAGCGTGGCGATGTCCGCCAGCCAAACCGACAGCCCCGGACTGTTGGGCGTGGTCAGCGCCCGTTGGTAAAACACCAGGTCCCCGGCAAACAGCACACCGGTTTTCTGGTCGAGAATAGCCAGATCCGCGCCCGTGTGCCCACCCAGGCCCAGCAAACGCAGATCGTGATTCCCAAAACTTTGCACGCCGGGCGTCAGCGTCCGGGTCGGCAACACCACTTCGGTGCCGCGCATCCAGTCGCCCACCAGGCGATACATGTTTTCGGCCATGGCATCGCCCTGCTGATGCAACAGTTCGGTGGTGCCGGCCAACGCGCCGATCGGCACGTCAGTGAAGGCCTGGTTGCCGAGTACATGATCAGGATGATGATGGGTCAGCAGCACCTCGATCACAGGTTTATCGGTGATCGCGGCAATGGCTTTGCGCATCGCTTCGCCGTAGCGTTTCGACGGCCCGGTATCGATCACCACCACACCCTGCTCGGTGACGATGAATGCGGTGTTGACGATGTTGCCGCCGTTGGCCTTGGCGAAATTATCGGTGCTGCCTTCCAGCAGCCAGGTGTCTTCGGCGATCTGTCGGGGCTTGAGTGAGTAGTCGAGATCGGCCAGAACCGGCAGGCTCAGGCTCATGAACAACAGCAGCATCCAGCGCATCACGCGCTCCTTTGGGTCAGGGTATGGCCGCATCGAATTGATTGCCGCTGTTGTCGCGCAGCATCAGGCGCGTCTGCCCTGCCCCTTCGATATCGAAGGCCAGGTTGGGGTTTTCACTGACGGCGGGAAACAACTCCAGACGGGCCAGCAGCTGATCGTTCTGATCCCGCAGTTCGGCATGGTTGATGAAGAATTCCGGGATGCCGCTGACCATGCCGTTGTCCATCGGATGCGCCACCTGCATGCGCACACGGCTGAATTCACCACGGGGATAACGACCGCCCAGCACTTCGCCGATGTGCTCTTCCCAGCCCGGTTGAGTGCGCACCACGCTCGGCGCGGTGCAACCACCGCCCGCCGCATCGATCAGCGTCGAGCCGACATGCCACAACCCATCGCGGGTCAGCACTGCTGCGCGCAATGGCGTTGCCTGTTCGATACGGATGCGGATCGACAGCCAGGGCAGCACGCGATCCAGCGGTTGGAAATCGACAATTTTCGGCAAAGGGTTGAGTTCGGCCCAGGCGAGGATTTTCACCACTTCGCCCTTGAACGATCGCGCATCGATTTCCAGCGGCACTTGCCGGGCGTCTTCGGCGAACGGTGGTGCCAGCAGCTTGACCCGCTCGTCGAACACGAACGGCGCATCGCCGAGCATTTGCTTGTGATAGAAGGCCCACATCACCGAGGGCACCGGGTCTTTGCCCGGGTCGATGTCCACCGCGTGCGCGGCGATGGGTAACCAACAGGCCAACAGACAAGCCGCTCGCCAGTTCACTGTTGATACATCTCGGGCACGTCATAGCGCAGGCCGTAATGGCCATAAATGGTCTTGACTGCGCCTTCGCGAATCAAGGTTTCCAACGCCTCTTCCACGGCATAGGCCAGTTGACGGTTGCTTTCGTGCACCGCCATGCCGATCTCCCAAAGCTGCTTGCCCATGTTCGGGTAGGCGTTCTCCGCCAGCGCCACTTGCGGGTCGTTGGCTTCATGAACCTGCCAGTCGATCTCGCCGCGCATGGCCATGACGGCGTCGACTTCACCGGCTTTCATGGCCGCGAAAGCCTGGGGCACGCCGGGATAGTGGTGGGTTTTGCCGGCAAGCATGCCGTTGAACACCGAGGTCAGGTAGAACGACGGTACGCTGTCGACTTCGACGCCGATCGGGTGGTGCTCGAACACGGCGACGCTACCGACTTTGTCCAGCCGGCGACGGTCATAGGCAACCTGCCATTGTTCGTTCTGGTACGGCCCGAACATCACCACATGGCCGTTTTCCAGCTCACCCAGTTCATTGCGCTTCTGCGCGTAATCGCGGTCGTACGGCACGCGCATCATCAGATCGGCCAGTTGCAGGTCGTGCAATTGACTGGCGCGCCAGATGTAATCGCGCAGGTCGTCATCGAGCTTCTCGCCGGCGGGCGCCCAAATCAACGTCAGGTGCACGCCGAGTGCCTTGGCCAATGCCTCGGCGAGTTCGACATCAACGCCCCGGGCCTGGCCGGCATCTTCAAAACTGTAGGGGGCGAAGTCCTTGTAGACCGCCACTTTGAGTTCCCTGGCGGCGATCATTTCGTCATAGGTACGGACCTGCGCCTGCACTGCCTGGCAGTACAGCAACACAGCGCTGATCAACACAGCGAGCAGGCGCATGGGTTACTCCTCGACGTGAACGCTGTCCAGATAAGTACGTACCGCCCACAAGGCTTCCTGGCTCAGGTAGTCGGCCATCTTCGGCATGTAGACCCGGCCGTCACGCACGGCGCCATGGCGCACGCGTTCGACGAACCATTCATCACCCGCCTCGGCAACATCCAGCATGCGCAAATCAGGGGCGATGCCACCGGACTTGGCTTCCAGGCCATGACAGGCCGCACAGTTCTGGTTGTAAGCCGAAGAGCCGATTTCCAGGGCCTTATCATGTTCCGGCGAGGTGCGGTAAGGGTTCACCGATGCCCAACCATCGGCATCGACCGGCACGCCGGCGTCCTTGATCGGGGTCAGGCCCGGGGTGGCGACAGCCTGGGGGACCACGTTGCCGTGGGCCCAGACCGAACCTGCGCTGATAAAGCCGGCCAGCAGACCGGCAACGAGTAAGGCGTTGCGTTTTGTTGTCATTGTTATGCCCTCTTGATTGCACGCAAAACCTCTTTGAAGAGGCTATGGCACCCATCTTAGGAAGGGCTTCGCACAAGCCCCATGCTGCTTTGGTGGTCGCGGTCTAGTTCCTTGGTAGTAGGGCTTGTGGCCGTACGGAAAGTATTCCCGGCAACAAGCGATTGTTCAGGATGCGAACATGGAGGGTTGCAGCGGTTACCCGACGACTTGGGACAAGTGTGCTTGGTGCCCCACCACTGATCGTTCCCACGCTCTGCGTGGGAATGCCTCAACGGACGCTTCGCGTTCGGCTCTGGAAGGGACGCAGAGCGTCCCGGGCTGCATTCCCACGCAGAGCGTGGGAACGATCATCGACCCGCAGGCGCGGGCAAGACCAGCAATGGCGCGGGACGCGGGCCGTGGAGCTTGTCGACGCCGATCAGGGTCAGGATCAGTAGCAACGGCAAGAGCAGCGCTTTGAGAATACGCATGATCAATCGCCTCCCGTGTGATGGCCGTTATTGCCCATGCTAAAACCGCGCCACCCCGGGCGAGTTACTACCTTGGTACTGGCTCACTGGTACTTTCTGCATATTTCCTTCTGCCTCACAGCGTTCCTATGCTGGCGCTACCTGTAATGGAGTGCCCTATGCGCCAGCTTGCCCCTTACGCCCTGATCTATCTGTTGGCGATTGCCTGCGCCGCCGGGTTGGCGACCCAGAGCCAGGCTGCGGACGCGCCGTTGCAGGTGCAGATCGGCTACCTGGGCTATCGCCCTGATCCGGGCCCGTTGCTGTCGAACGTGATTCCCGAGCCGGTCGATGCCGGGTTACGTGGCGCCGAACTGGCAATCACTGACAGCAACAGCACCGGGCGTTTCCTCAACCAGAGCTACACCCTGGTCAGCGCCAACGTCGACAATCCGGATGCCCTGGTCGAAGCGGCCAAGGCTCAACATGAACAAGGTCTGCGCCTGTTTGTCGTCAACGCACCGGCCGCCAGCCTGCGCCGGCTCGCCGCTGTGCTGCCCGACAGCTTGCTGTTCAACGCCGGCAGCCCCGACGACAGCCTGCGCACCACCGACTGCCTGCCGAATGTGCTGCACAGCCTGCCGAGCCGGGCGATGCTCGCCGATGCGCTGGCGCAATTTCTGGTGCTGCGCAAATGGCAACGGGCGCTGCTGATCGTCGGCCCGACCCCGGACGATCAAGCCTATGCGGCCGCCCTGCGCCGCGCCGCCAAACGCTTTGGCCTGAAACTGGTCGCAGAAAAAGCCTGGAGTTTCGACAACGATCAGCGCCGCAGCGCCCAGGCCGACATGCCGCTGTTCACCCAGACCGCCGAGTACGACGTGGTGCTGGTGGCGGATGAACGGGGCGATTTCGGCGAATACGTGCCCTACCAGACCTGGTACCCACGGCCGGTCGCCGGCACTCAGGGGCTGACCCCGGTGGGCTGGCACAAAACCGTGGAAACCTACGGCGCCGCCCAGTTGCAGAAACGCTTCGAAGCCCTGACCGGGCGCTGGATGAATGACCGCGATTTTGCGGCCTGGATCGCCGTGCGCAGCATCGCCAGTGCCGTGAGCAAACTGCGTCAGGTCGATCCGGTGGCAATCCGTACGCTTGAGATCAGCGATCAATTGCCACTGGACGGTTTCAAGGGTCGCAAGCTCAGTTATCGGCCGTGGAACGGCCAGTTGCGCCAACCTATTCCCATCGTGCAGCCCCGGGCGCTGGTCAGCACGTCGCCGCAAGATGGCTTCCTGCATCCCTTCAACGAAATGGACAGCCTCGGCTACGACAAGGCCGAAGTCACCTGCCGTTTCCCCTGACCCGATAATTAAAACAACAAGGAATCCGCCATGCGCCGCACCCTGCTCTGCCGCTCCCTGCTTTTCTGGGCCCTGCTGCTTGCCGCCGGGCACGCCGCGGCCAGCACCGCCTGGGTCTCCAACGAAAAGGACGACAGCCTGAGCCTGATCGACCTTCAGACCCTGCAAGTCACCGACACCCTGCCCGTCGGCCAGCGCCCGCGCGGTCTGCTGCTGTCCCACGACAACAAGCTGCTGTACATCTGCGCCAGCGACTCGGACCGGGTCCAGGTGATGGACGTGGCCACGCGCAAGATCATCAAGGAACTGCCCTCGGGCAAAGATCCTGAACAATTCGCCCTGCACCCGAATAATCGCTGGCTGTACGTTTCCAACGAAGACGATGCGCTGGTGACGGTGATCGACACCGAAACCTCCAAGGTGCTGAGCCAGATCAACGTCGGCGTCGAACCCGAAGGCATGGCCGTCAGCCCCGACGGCAAGTGGGCGGTGAACACCAGTGAAACCACCAACATGCTGCACTGGATCGACACCAGCACCCAGACCCTGGCCGACAGCACCCTGGTGGATCAGCGGCCGCGCTTCGTCGAGTTCACACCCGATGGCTCGAAGCTCTGGGCTTCGGCGGAAATCGGCGGCACCGTGACGATTCTCGACGTCGCCACCCGCAAGGTCCTCAAGACCCTGACCTTCCAGATCAAGGGCGTGCACCCGGACAAAGTCCAGCCGGTGGGGATCAAGCTCAGCGCTGACGGCAAGTACGGTTTCGTCGCCCTCGGCCCGGCCAATCATGTGGCGGTGATCGACGCCAAGACCTTCGAAATCCTTGAGTATCTGCTGGTCGGCCGGCGTGTCTGGCAGATGTCGTTTACCCCGGATCAAAAGCAATTGCTCGCTACCAATGGCGTCAGCGGCGACGTGTCGGTGATCGATGTCGACAGCCTCAAGGTGACCAAGTCGATCAAGGTCGGGCGTTATCCGTGGGGCGTGGTGGTGACCCCATGAACGCACTCGAAGTCAGCGAACTGAGTTTCGCTTATGGTGCAAAAGAGGCGTTGCGTCAGGTGAGTTTCAGCCTGACACCTGGCCGTTTCGCTGCGCTGCTCGGGCCGAATGGCGCGGGCAAATCGACGCTGATCGCCCTGCTCACTCGACTCTACGATTTGCAGCGCGGTGACATCCGCGTCGGCGGCTGTTCGTTGCGCAACGCAGCGCGTCCGGCGCTCAAGCAACTGGGTGTGGTGTTTCAGCAAAGCACATTGGACCTGGACCTCAGCGTCGAGCAAAACCTGCGTTATCACGCCGCGCTGCATGGCATGTCCCGGCGCCAGACCGGCCTTCGGGTCGACGCTGAACTGGCCCGTCAGGCCTTGACCGAACGCCGTCGCGAGCGGGTTCGCGAACTCAACGGCGGCCACCGTCGCCGAGTGGAAATCGCCCGTGCCTTGTTGCATGAACCACGCCTGCTGCTGCTCGACGAGGCCAGCGTCGGCCTCGACCCGGCCAGTCGGCTGGCGCTCAATCAACACATTCGCAGCCTGTGCCGCGAACAGAACATCAGTGTGCTCTGGACCACGCATTTGCTCGATGAAGTGCAGCCCAGTGATGACCTGCTGATTCTCCATCAGGGCCAGTTGGTGGCCAGCGGACAGGCCGACGCGCTGAGTCTGAAACACGGCGGCGACCTCGGTTCAGCCTTCGCTCGACTGACCACTTCAGGAGCCGTCCAATGAATGCCTACTGGCAATGTTTCAGCGGCATCGTGCTGCGCGAATGGCTGCGCTTTGTCTTGCAGCGCACGCGGTTTCTCAGTGCGCTGGTGCGGCCGCTGCTGTGGCTGCTGGTGTTTGCCGCCGGTTTTCGCGCGGCACTCGGGATCGCGATCATCGAGCCCTACGACACTTACATTCCCTACGAGGTCTACATCATCCCTGGGCTGGCCTGCATGATCCTGCTGTTCAACGGCATGCAAGGTTCGCTGTCGATGGTCTACGACCGGGAAATGGGCAGCATGCGCGTGCTGCTGACCAGCCCCCTGCCCCGGACCTTCCTGCTGTGCAGCAAACTGTTGGCCACCTCGCTGATCTCGCTGTTGCAGGTGTATGCCTTTCTGGCGATTGCCTGGGTGTACGGTGTGCAGCCACCGGCCATGGGGCTGTTGATCGCCTTGCCGGCATTGCTGCTGGTGGCGTTGATGCTCAGCGCGCTGGGTTTGTTGCTGTCCAACGCGATCCGTCAACTGGAGAACTTTGCCGGGGTGATGAATTTCGTGATCTTCCCGCTGTTTTTCCTGTCCTCGGCGCTGTATCCGCTGTGGAAGATGCGCGAGTCCAGCGAGTGGTTGTACTGGCTGTGCGCGTTGAACCCGTTCACCCATGCGGTGGAACTGGTGCGGTTTGCCTTGTATGAACGCTTCAATCCGTTGGCGCTGGCGGTGTGCATCGGGCTGACCCTGGTATTCGCGCTGCTCGCCGTACTCACCTTCAACCCGCAACACGCTGCCTTGCGAAAATCCAACTAACGCCACAAATCCCCCTGTGGGAGCGGGCTGTGGCGAGGGGATTTATCCCCGTTGGGTCGCGAAGCGGCCCTGAACCTGTGATTACGGTGTTTCAGAAAAACCGTATTCACCGGGATTGCGACTGCTTCGCAGCCGAACGGGGATAAATCCCCTCGCCACACAGGCTCGCTCCCACAGGAGATCTCTGTTCAATTGGGTGAAAATTACTACTTTAGTACTGGTTTTCCTGTCTATCGTCGCATTCCAATCGCACCGAGACTGGCATGTAATAGGTTCATAACTATAAGGATTGAACCCCATGCCGCGTGCCCGACGTCGTCTGCTGCGCCCTTCTCTCGCTGCGCTATCGCTGAGCCTGTTGCTGGGCGTCGCGCAGGCCGAAACACCGCTGTTTTCCGCCGACGGCTATCGCATCGGCCTGTACCGCAGCCCGACCCCGAATCAAGTACAGGGCGCCGGCATCATCGATACCGCCGCCCTGCAAACCCTGCTGACCCAGACACCACGTCCGGTACTGATCGACGTCTACCGCCGGCAATGGCTGCAAGGACGCTTCATCGAGGACCAGCCCCACGAAAACCTCCCCGGCAGCCATTGGCTGGCCAATACCGGCGACGGTGACCTGACGCCTGACTGGCAGGACTATTTTGCGCGTAAGCTGAACACATTGACCGCAGGTGATCTCGCGCAACCGCTGGTCTTCTACTGCCGCTCCGATTGCTGGCTGAGCTGGAACGCCGTGAAGCGCGCCGCCGCCATGGGCTATAAGACTCTGTATTGGTATCGCGACGGCCTGGACGCCTGGCAGGCCGCCAACCTGCCCGTAACGCCCGCCCAGCCAGAGCCCTTCCCCTGACCTTTACGCGTGCGAGTTGTTGCCACACCCTAATCACAATAATGAGGTGAAAGGCTATGTACAAAATTCTGATTGCCGACGATCACCCGCTGTTTCGCGAAGCCATTCATAACGTCATCAGCGATGGTTTTCCGGGCAGCGAGGTGATGGAAACCGCCGACCTGGACAGCGCCCTGGTGCTGACGCAGGAACACGATGACCTGGACCTGATCCTGCTCGACCTGAACATGCCCGGCATGCACGGCCTCAATGGCCTGATCAACCTGCGCAACGAGGCGCCGACCATTCCGGTGGTGATCGTCTCGGCCGAACAGGACAAACAAGTCGTGCTGCAAGCCATCACTTATGGCGCGGTGGGTTTCATCACCAAATCCTCGCCACGGGTGCAGATGACCGAAGCGATCCAGCAGATCCTCAACGGCAATGTCTACTTGCCGCCGGACATCATCCGCACGCAAAAATGCGGTACAAGGCGCATGAACGATGCCCCTAGCTTCCCACCTGAACTGCTCCAGGCCTTGACCCGCAAGCAGTTGCTGGTGCTCGAACGCATGACCAAGGGCGAGTCGAACAAACAGATCGCCTACACCCTGGAAATCGCCGAAACCACCGTCAAGGCCCACGTCTCGGCGATCCTGCGCAAACTCAATGTGCACAACCGGGTGCAGGCGATTTTGAGTGCCGGGGATATTGATTTCGGGTCTTACTTACGGCGTTGAGACCGAGTCGCGCCCTTCGCGAGCAAGCCCGCTCCCACAATTGACCGAGGCGGCTCAGATCCAATGTGGGAGCGGGCTTGCTCGCGAAGAGGCCAGCACAGACACCAGAAGCCTCAAGGCCTGCCGAGCAAATGGCTCATCGCGGTCTTGAGCTTCATCGGCCGCACCGGTTTGTGCATCAGGGTGTGGCCCAGTTCGCGGATCTGTTGTTTGAGTTCGTTGCTGTAGTTGGCGGTGATCATCATCGCCGGAATCGCCGAGCCGCGGCGGGCGTTGATCCGGGCCACGGCATCGACGCCGTTCTGATCGTCATTCAGGTGATAGTCGGCGATCAGCAAGTCCGCTTCTTCGTGATAGTTGTCCACTTGCCGCGCCAGGTCCTCCTCGGACAGCGCCGTGACCACCAGACACCCCCACCCTTCGAGCAACGTGCGCATGCCGGCGCAAATGGCTGCGTCATTGTCCAGCACCCACACCCGCGCCCCACGCAGACGCTCGAGCATCGGCTCACTCATCAGCAGGCTCGGCAGCGCCTTGGGTGCCGTGGCGCTGAGCGGCACTTCAACCGAGAACATCGAGCCTTTGCCCGGCCATGAACGCACATGAATGCGATGACCGAGAATCCCGGCAATCTTTTCCACGATCGCCAGACCCAGGCCCAAACCGCGATCCTGATCGGGACGCTGCACATCACCGCGTTTGAATTCCTGAAAAATCTCCTCGAGGCGGTTTTCGTCAATGCCCATGCCGCTGTCCCAGACCTCGATCGACAGGCGCTGGTGTTGACGCCGGCAACCGAGCACCACACGACCGCTGTAGGTGTAGCGAATGGCGTTGCTCAACAGATTTCGAAGAATCCGCGCCAGCAACTGAATGTCGCTGCGCACCAATGCCGAACAAGGGATGAAATGCAGTTCCAGGCCTTCGCTGCGCGCCACCTGGGTGTACTCGGCCGCAAGGTTTTCCAGCAATTCGCTCAGGGCAAACGGCGCAATGTCAGCCTTGATCACCCCGGCATCCAGCTTGGAGATGTCGACCAGCGTACCCAGCAGGTTCTCCACGTCCTCCAGGGAGTTGCTGACATTGCGCACCAAAATGGCATTGGCCACCGGCTCCCGCCGTTCGAGCAACGCGCTGGTAAACAGCCGCGCAGCATTGAGCGGTTGCAGCAGGTCATGACTGACGGCAGCGAGAAACTTGGTCTTCGACAGGTTGGCCTGTTCGGCCTCGAGCTTGGCTTCACGCAGGCGAGATTCCGCCCGCCGACGCTCGTCGATCTCGCGCAGCAACTGGTCATTGAGCGTGGTCAGTTCCGCCGTCCGTTCGCGCACCCGCAACTCTAGATTCTGATAGGCCTGGTGCAGCGCTTCGGCGGTGCGGCGGCGTTCGGTGATGTCGCGGATCAACACGAAAATCCCCACCACTTCCCCGGTGGCCAGGCGATTGGGCACGTAGGAGCGCAGCATGTAGCGCTCCTGGTTGTTGATGTTGGTTTCAGCGACCTCGAACGTCACGCTCTCACCGGCCAGGGCCCGGGCCACGTAGGCTTCCAGGCGCTGGTAATGCTGTTCGCTGTGGACTTCGCGCAGGCTCTGCCCAAGCATCACGCCCCGAGGCCAGCAGTACCATTCTTCATACACCTTGTTGGTGAACTCGTAGACCAGATCGGCATTGAGGTAGGCAATCAGCGCCGGCACATGGTCGGTAATCAGGCGAATCCAGCGCTCGCTTTCGCTCAGCGCTTCGGCGTGTTGGTAGCGTTCGGTGATGTCGGTGAAAGTGTTGACGAAACCGCCAGTGGGCAACGGATGGGTGCGGATTTCCAGCACCCGGCCATCGTAGAGGCGCTGCTCGCATTCCTGCACGTGGCGCCCGTTCAGATCCCGACTGGCCGGGGTCAGCAGGTTCAACTCGCTGTCGCCGATGACTTCGGCAAACAGACGATGGGCCGCCACCGGGGCCAGGCCGCTGAGTTCGAGGAAACGCCGGTTCCACAACTCCAGAATGCCCTCGGCGTTGACCATGGCCACGCCTTGGGACAGGTTGTCGACCGCCCGTTGCAACAAATGGGATTTCTGCGCCACCGCCTGCTCGCGGCGCACGGTTTCGCGGAGTTTGACGTCGGTAATGTCGGTGAACAGGATCACCCGCCCGCCTTCCTGGGTGGGGCGTTCGCTGACTTGCAACCAGCGACCGTCCTGCAGGCGATAGAGCAGGTTTTCGTCGGCATGCCCGCGCGGCTCTTCAGTGAACAGCCCGGTGGCGGACATCAACCGTTTGACCTCGGCCAGGCGCATGCCGGCGTTGATCCGCACCCGGCTGTTGCCCCAAAACGCCTTGAAACGGCTGTTGAACAGCACGATCCGCTGGTCCGCATCGAACAGCACAAACGCATCGGAAATGCTCTCGATCGCATCGATCAAATGCTGATGCGCGGTTTCCGCCCGCAGGCGTGCTTCGCTGAGCAAGTGATTGCCCGACTTGAGTTCAGCCATGGCCTGGTTCAAGGCGTCGGTGCGCTCACGCACCTGCTCGGCCAGCACCACCGAATGCTGGAACGCCGCGTACGGGTCATTGCCGCGGGTGATACCGGACTCGATCCGCTCGATCAGCGCGCCATTGATGCGCTGCAGTTTGTGGTTGTCGCGCTGCAGGCTGGCGATCTGCGCCTGAAGCTCAACGGTGTCCAGGGGACCGGCCTCGGGCAATGGCAACCCCGGTGAAGGTCTGGTTGATGTGCATGCCATTGAACTGTTCTCCGTAGGTGTTGAAACCCATCACCCGTTGGTCACGCAAAAACGTTCCGATCTGCTCCAGACGGCCGCCGTCTTCCAGTTCCAGACGCCTGAGAAAGCAGTCGCAGCCGATGGTCAGCAACAGATCGCCGAGGCGCTCCTGCAAGCCTTCGAACAGGGTTTGCAGATTCGGCAGCATTGGGCCGGGCGTCATGACGGTGAGGACGATGCCGTTTTCCACCGCGCAGTAGAAACTCAGGCTCAGGTCCGGGTGAACCTGCTGGATCGCCCGCACGTAATACTGATCGTTGATCCGTACGGCCAAGGGGTGCGCAGCGAAGATCCGGTGATCGAGCTCCGCCACCGGCACACCGATGTGCCGGGCGTACTCCTCGGCGGCCGGCTCGGCATTCAGTTCAAAGACCCTGCGTGAGGCACTGTCGGCCCCGGTGACCACCAGTTTTTCTGCTCGAGGCAGGATGTGGTGGGTGGTGAAGACTTCAAAGTCGAGCCAGGTGTTGACCAGCACCACCACGGCCGCGCCGCTGTGGAACTCGCCATTGAAATAGACGTGGGTGTGGGTCAGGTAATTATCGTCGCCGGCCGAACCGCCGAAATGCGGGATGTCGCCCAACGCTGCACTCAGGGCCGCGAGGACCATTTCTTCACGGCTGGACAAGCCATCAAGCAGGGTCAGCGCAAAGCTGTTGCCCTTGATCGGCGCCAGGGTGTTACTGCGACAGCCACTGACCAGGCGCTCGACCATTTGCTGGGCGTCGATCAGGCTGAAGCGCTCCATCTCGCAGATCAGTTCAGCGTCGATGGAAAAATGCCGGTGGTCGAAACCGACCGCGGTCACGCAGTTGCGGCCGTAGCCCAAAGGCGTGATTTCCCCGGCGCTGGTGCAACCCACCAGGCGAATGCCGCCGAAGCTTTGTTGCAAGGCCTGGCCCAGCGCCTGCAAGTCGTACTCGGCGGAACAGAAGAACAGCACGAAACCCAGGTGCGGATGCAACAGTTGTCGCGCCAGCTCCTGCGCCACTTGCTGGGCATCGGTAGCCTGGGACATTGCACTGACCACACCTTCACTCTGGACCTGCTGCATCTTCGCCTCCCGCAGGTGCGCATGTATGAGGTTCGAGTGTACGAAGCCTGTGAGCTGCGACGTATGCTACTTGGGTAGCGGTCAGGCGCTTCGATGGGATGAGAGTCGGCAGATTGACTGCCTGATGGCTGACGCTTTGTGGCGAGGGGACTTGTCCCCGTTGGACTGCGCAGCAGGCCCCATCGGTCGATGCGCGACCAACATCGGGGCCGCTTCGCGACCCAACGGGGACAAGTCCCCTCGCCACAGGTGAGCGGCGTCGCTACAGGGTTACCAGGTCAGCACCGCCCCCACCGCAAAGGTGTCGGTGTCTTCGTCCTGGGCATTGGTGTCGTGGCCGTTGATTGCGAACTGGTTGTACTCGGCCACCAGCTTGAGGTTGTCGTTGACGTCATGGAACAGCGCAATGCCGCGGGTCTCGTAGTCCGCGCCGCTGCCGA
This sequence comes from Pseudomonas sp. 478, assembly GCF_003254125.1. Taxonomy (NCBI): domain Bacteria; kingdom Pseudomonadati; phylum Pseudomonadota; class Gammaproteobacteria; order Pseudomonadales; family Pseudomonadaceae; genus Pseudomonas; species Pseudomonas sp. 478. The sequence goes on along the minus strand of NZ_QKZG01000017.1, from coordinate 25,829 downwards.
CCACGCCATTGCCGTCATCGTTGGTCTTGCCATAAGACAAGGCCAAGCGGTTCTTGCCCAGTTTGTAGGAGCCCTGCAGCAGGTAACCGTCACTGTCGACGTTGCGCAGAACCGGCTCGCCGGCGTTGTTGGTAAAGAACGGGTTGATGCCCTTGGCCTGGAAGCCGGAGCCGGTGAGGGACAAGCCGCCCATTTTCGCCTGCACGCCATAGCCGACGCCTTTGGAGGTGACGGACTGGACGGTGGAATCGGTATTGTCCGACGTCTGGTAGCTGCCGTTGACCCAGCTGTAAATCTTCGCCCCGGCGAGGTCGAACTGATAGGTGATCTCGCTCTCGGTCCGCGGGTTCTCCTGGTAAGCCTTGCCTGTCGGGCTGCTGTCGTTGGTGTCCACCGGGTCCATGATTCCCACGGCCACCCGCAAACCCTCCATCACCGGCGTGCGGTAGGTGATCTGTGACGTCGGGAACGGGTACGGATAACCCGTGCCGATGTTGCCGAACGACACCCCGCCACCGTCCACCAGCCCCAGGGTATCGCTGACCTGGCCATAACCGGCGAGCATTTCATCCAGCAGAATGTTGGAACGGGCGAACAGGCCAAAGTCCTTGCCGATCAGCACTTCGCCCCACTCCGGGTTGGCCACGGTGCCGTAGAACTGCCGCACATCGATGGCGGTATCAGTGCCGTTGGTTTCGCTGTCGTTGATGGTCACCCAGAAGGAGGACCGGGCGCCGAGCTTGAGGTCGTCGACCTGCTTGCTCATGTTGAAGCCCAGATAGTTGGGCAGAAACCCCATCTTCACCCGCGCCTGTCGCCGGTCGAACTGGTCGCCGGCACGGTCCACTTTGCTGTTCACATAGAAGGCGTTGATGTAGCCGTCGGTGGAAAACGTGGTCTGGTCCTTGTCGTACAGCACGATCTCGGCTTGGGCCATCGAGCTCAAACCGAGGGTCGAAAGGCTGGCGATGAAGGCAGGCAAGAAACGATGCTTGATGTTCTTATTGTTGTGCATGACGCGCTCCGCAGCGGGGGACTGGATGTCGGAGGCGATTATCGAAAGCTGACCGGCGGCGTCATACGCTGCCTTGGAGGCGGTTTTGAAATGCTTTGGAGTGGCCGGTGATGCGCGACAAGTTCGGTGTAAGACCGTCCGTCGACGAGGCCCGGAACTTAAGGCGTACGCCTGTGGAACGGACTGGCGTCCACAGGAACCGGTACTGGCTAGACGCCCGCTCTAAACAGCATGTAAGCGGCGACCACGACACAGATACTGGCGAAGCCGATCTGCAATCCCCGGGCCGGTACTCGCGCGCAAAGTCTGCGGCCAATGATCATGCCGACGATGCTCGAGACGATAAACGCCACGCCCAAACCGTCGATTCGCACCCCGGCCTGAAACGCACCGATCACGCCGATGGCGGAAATCAGGCTGATCACCATCAACGAAGTGGCGACGATTCCACGCATCTGCACATCGGTCAGCTGCTTGAACGCCGGGACGATCAGGAAGCCGCCACCGACCCCGAGCAGCCCGGAGACCACACCGGTCACCGCGCCCAATGCCGCGAGGGTCGCGGTGCACTTGGCGGTCCAGGAAAAGCGCCCGGTCTGCTGGTCGAGCATGCAGTTCTTCTGGCCCCAGTTGGCATGGCCGTGGTCGCTTGGACCTTCATCCTGGCGCTCACGACGCAGCATCCGCCAGGCCACCATGACCATCAGCAGGCTGAACAGGATCATCAGGATTTTTTCCGGCAACTGATGGGCGAAGTAGATGCCGATCGGCGAAAAAATCGCCCCCAGCAGGGCGATCAGCAGCGCGGCGCGGTAGCGCACCAGGCCATGGCGTAACCCGTCAATGGCGCCGACAGCCGCCGCACTGCCCACCGCGAACAATGCGACCGGCGCGGCTTGCGTCATGGTCCAGCCCAACCCCAATACCAGCGCCGGCACCGCAAGAATGCCGCCACCGGCCCCGGTCAAACCGAGTACCAACCCCATCACCACGCCAAAAAAACTCGCCAGCAACATAAAACACTCGTGATCTGCGAAAAAGCCGGGAACGCCCGGTATCGATGACTGACAGGATAGAGCCCGCGCAGTTTTTTTCATTAATTGAATGGATGCGGGCTGGTCAGCGCAGGGAAAATGAAACTACCCTCATGGCTTGTCCTAAAAGAAAACGGCCACCATGCCCGCCTTGATTGAAGCTTTTTTAGACCCTGCCTCGTCGACCTACAGCTACGTCATCTACGAGCACGATGGCGGGCACTGCGCCATCGTCGACCCGGTGCTCGACTACGACCCCGCCGCCGGGCGAACCGCCACCACCCAGGCCGACAAGATCATCGCCTTCGTTCGCCAACATCAGCTGCAGGTGCAATGGCTGCTGGAAACCCACGCCCATGCCGATCACCTGTCCGCTGCGCCTTATCTGCGGCGGGAACTGGGCGGAAAGATTGCGATTGGTCAGTCGATCAGCAAGGTTCAGGGCGTGTTCAAGACCCTGTTCAATCTTGAGCCGGAGTTCTGTATCGATGGTTCGCAGTTCGATCACCTGTTCGCGCCGGATGAATCGTTCAGGATCGGCAATCTCAAGGCCACGGCCCTGCATGTTCCCGGCCACACGCCAGCGGACATGGCTTATCTGATCGACATCGATGTGATTCTGGTGGGCGATACGCTGTTCATGCCAGACGTGGGCACCGCGCGCTGCGACTTTCCCGGCGGCAACGCCAACCAGATGTTTGCTTCGATTCGCAAACTGCTGGCCTTCCCTGCCGGCGTTCGACTGTATGTCTGCCACGACTACCCGCCCGAGGGTCGTAAACCGCAGTGCATGAGCACGGTGGGCGAGCAGCGCAAAAGCAACATTCACATTCATGACGGCATCGACGAAACCGCGTTCGTCGCCATGCGCACCCGGCGAGATGCGGGGTTGGGCATGCCGACGCTGTTGCTGCCGGCGATCCAGGTGAATGTGCGAGCGGGGAATTTGCCGCCGGCCGAGGGCAATGGCGTTACTTACTTGAAGATCCCCCTGAATAAACTCTGAGTTCGATCGTTCCCCCGCTCCGTAGCAGCTGTCGTTGTGGCGAGGGGATTTGCGTTTAGTTGTTGAGGGTCAATCCGTTGGCCGGCAACGGCAGCGCGGTTTTATAGCGCACCTGCTTGAGCGCAAAGCTCGAGCGGATGTTGGCGACGCCGGGGACTTTGGTGAGGAAGTCCATCATGAAACGCTCCAGCGACTGAATGGTTGGCACCAGCACCCGGATCAAATAGTCCGGGTCGCCGGCCATCAAATAGCACTCCATGACTTCCGGGCGATCCGAGATCGCCTCCTCGAAATGCTGCAACGCCTCCTCCACCTGTTTTTCCAGGCTCACATGAATGAACACATTCACGTGCAGCCCCAGCAAATCGGCATCCAGCAGCGTCACCTGCTCGCGAATCAAGCCCAATTCTTCCATCGCCTTGACCCGGTTGAAACACGGGGTTGGCGACAGGTTGACCGAGCGTGCGAGGTCGGCGTTGGTGATGCGCGCGTTCTCCTGAAGGCTGTTCAAAATGCCGATATCGGTACGGTCCAGTTTGCGCATGAGACAAAACCACCTGTTTTTTATGTTTATGCAGATTTTTTATCCTCAAATGATCGCCAACGCAACGAAACACAGAGAAATATTCTTCTTGGCCCGGCCTATGATTGTTGTAGGACAAAAATTCTTTCACCGAAGAATGACGGTCAGCTCACTACAAAAAATTCACAAGATCGAGCGTAGAAGCCATGAACCAAGCGTACGAACCGCTGCATCTGCACGTTCCCGAACCATCGGGCCGTCCTGGCTGCAAAACCGACTTCTCCTACCTGCGTCTGACCGACGCCGGCACGGTGCGCAAACCCCCAATCGACGTTGAACCGGCCGACACCGCTGATCTGGCCAAGGGCCTGATTCGCGTGCTCGATGACGAGGGCAATGCCCTCGGTCCATGGGCTGAAGGCGTACCGTCCGAGATCCTGCGTAAAGGCATGCGCGCCATGCTCAAGACGCGGATTTATGACAACCGCATGGTGGTCGCCCAGCGTCAGAAAAAAATGTCGTTCTACATGCAGAGCCTTGGCGAAGAAGCCATCGGCAGCGGCCAGGCCCTAGCGTTGAACGTCGATGACATGTGCTTCCCGACGTACCGCCAGCAAAGCATCCTGATGGCGCGCGAAGTGCCGCTGGTGGACCTGATCTGCCAACTGCTGTCCAACGAGCGTGACCCGCTCAAGGGACGTCAGCTGCCGATCATGTATTCAGTCAAAGACTTCGGCTTCTTCACGATTTCCGGCAACCTCGCCACCCAGTTCGTGCAAGGTGTGGGCTGGGGCATGGCCTCGGCAATCAAGGGCGACACCAAAATTGCCTCGGCCTGGATCGGCGACGGCGCCACCGCTGAATCCGACTTCCACACCGCCCTCACCTTCGCCCACGTTTACCGTGCGCCAGTGATCCTCAACGTAGTCAACAACCAGTGGGCAATCTCCACGTTCCAGGCGATTGCCGGCGGTGAAGCCACTACGTTTGCCGGCCGTGGCGTCGGTTGCGGCATTGCCTCCCTGCGGGTCGATGGCAACGATTTCGTCGCGGTCTACGCCGCCTCTGCCTGGGCCGCCGAACGCGCCCGCCGCAACCTCGGCCCGACCATGATCGAATGGGTCACCTACCGCGCCGGTCCGCACTCGACTTCTGATGATCCGTCCAAATACCGTCCTGCCGACGACTGGAGCTACTTCCCGTTGGGCGACCCGATTGCGCGTCTGAAGCAGCACCTGGTGAAAATCGGTCAGTGGTCCGAAGAGGAACACGTCGCCGTCAGCGCCGAACTGGAAGCCGAAGTGATCGCCGCGCAGAAAGAAGCCGAGCAGTACGGCACCCTCGCCGGCGGCCAGATTCCGAGCGCCGCAACCATGTTCGAAGACGTCTACAAAGAGATGCCGGAGCACTTGAAGCGCCAGCGTCAAGAGTTGGGGATCTGACATGAACGATCACAACAACAAAATCGAGTTGGAAACCGCCATGACCACGACCACCATGACCATGATCCAGGCCCTGCGCTCGGCCATGGATGTGATGCTTGAGCGTGACGACAATGTCGTGGTGTTCGGTCAGGACGTGGGCTACTTCGGCGGCGTGTTCCGTTGCACCGAAGGCCTGCAGAACAAGTACGGCACCTCCCGGGTGTTCGATGCGCCGATCTCCGAAAGCGGCATCGTCGGCGTCGCCGTCGGCATGGGTGCTTACGGTCTGCGGCCGGTGGCCGAGATTCAGTTCGCTGATTACGTTTACCCGGCGTCGGACCAGATCATTTCCGAAGCCGCCCGCCTGCGCTATCGCTCGGCCGGCGAGTTCACCGCACCGATGACCCTGCGCATGCCTTGCGGCGGCGGCATCTACGGCGGCCAGACCCACAGCCAAAGTATTGAGGCGATGTTCACCCAGGTCTGCGGTTTGCGCACGGTCATGCCGTCCAACCCTTACGACGCCAAAGGTTTGTTGATCGCCTCCATCGAAAACGATGACCCGGTGATCTTCCTCGAGCCAAAACGCCTGTACAACGGCCCGTTCGACGGTCACCACGAACGCCCGGTTACCCCGTGGTCGAAACACCCGGCCGCGCAAGTGCCGGACGGTTACTACACCGTGCCACTGGACGTCGCCGCGATCACCCGTCCGGGCAAGGACGTGACCATCCTGACGTACGGCACCACGGTTTATGTGTCGCAAGTGGCGGCTGAAGAAACCGGCATCGACGCTGAAGTCATCGACCTGCGCAGCTTGTGGCCGCTGGACCTGGAGACCATCGTCAAGTCGGTGAAGAAGACCGGCCGCTGCGTAATCGTTCACGAAGCGACCCGCACCTGCGGTTTCGGCGCCGAACTGGTCGCCCTGGTGCAAGAGCACTGCTTCCACTACCTGGAAGCGCCTATCGAGCGCGTCACCGGTTGGGACACTCCTTACCCGCACGCACAAGAGTGGGCGTATTTCCCTGGTCCGTCCCGAGTGGGCGCGGCTTTGCATCGGGTTATGGAGGTCTGAATGGGCACGCACGTTATTAAAATGCCGGACATTGGTGAAGGCATTGCAGAAGTTGAACTGTCTCAGTGGCACGTCAAAGTCGGCGACATGGTCGTCGAAGATCAGGTACTGGCCGATGTCATGACCGACAAGGCGATGGTCGACATCCCGTCGCCGGTGAACGGCAAGGTGATTGCGCTGGGCGGACAGCCTGGCGAAGTCATGGCGGTTGGCAGCATCCTGATCAGCATTGAAGTCGAAGGCGCGGGCAACGTTAAAGAGTCGGCTCAGTCTGCACCTGTAAGAGAAGCGCCGGTGGCGACACCGATAGTTGCCGCTACTGTTGAAAGCAAACCGGTCGCCGCTGCAGCGCCGCGAGCCGCCATATGCCAAGGCCCAATGGTCGCTCGCGAAGCTGATGAGCGTCCGCTGGCCTCCCCGGCTGTGCGCAAACATGCGCTGGACCTCGGCATCCAGTTGCGTCTGGTGCGTGGCACCGGCCCCGCCGGCCGGGTGTTGCACGAAGACCTCGAGTCTTATCTGGCCCAGGGTCAGCAGCCGCAATCCACCGCTGTCGCCGCCTACGCCCAGCGTAACGACGAAGAGCAAATCCCGGTCATCGGCATGCGCCGCAAGATCGCCCAGCGCATGCAGGACGCCACTCAGCGCGCCGCTCACTTCAGTTACGTCGAAGAAATCGACGTCACCGCCGTGGAAGAACTGCGCGCTCATCTGAACGAAAAACACGGCGCGACCCGCGGCAAGCTGACCTTGCTGCCGTTCCTGGTCCGCGCCCTGGTTGTTGCCCTGCGCGACTTCCCGCAGATCAACGCCCGTTACGACGACGAAGCCCAGGTCATCACCCGCCTCGGCGCCGTGCACGTGGGCATCGCCACCCAAGCCGAGATCGGTTTGATGGTGCCGGTGGTCCGTCACGCCGAAACCCGCAGCTTGTGGGACAGCGCTCAGGAAATTTCTCGCCTCGCTACCGCTGCCCGCAATGGCAAGGCCAGCCGCGATGAATTGTCCGGTTCGACCATCACCCTGACCAGCCTCGGCGCCTTGGGCGGTATCGTCAGCACCCCGGTGCTGAACCTGCCGGAAGTGGCGATCGTGGGCGTCAACAAAATCGTCGAACGCCCGATGGTCGTCAAAGGCCAGATCGTGATTCGCAAGATGATGAACCTCTCCAGCTCCTTCGATCACCGCGTGGTCGATGGCATGGACGCGGCGCAATTCATCCAGGCCATCCGTGGCTTGCTCGAACAACCCGCAACCTTGTTTGTGGAGTAAGACATGCAGAATTTGAACACCACGCTGCTGATCATCGGCGGCGGCCCTGGCGGTTATGTGACGGCGATTCGTGCCGGTCAACTGGGCATCTCGACCATTCTGGTGGAAGGCGAATCCCTGGGCGGCACGTGCCTGAACATCGGCTGCATTCCGTCCAAGGCGTTGATCCACGTCGCCGAACAGTTTCACCAGACCCAGCATCACAGCCAACATTCGGCGTTGGGCATCAACGTGTCGGCGCCGACCCTCGATATCCGCAAGAGTGTCGAGTGGAAGGACGGCATCGTTGATCGCTTGACCACGGGCGTTTCGGCGTTGCTGAAAAAGAACAAAATCCAGGTTATTCAAGGTTTTGCGAAAGTCATTGATGGTAAAACCGTAGAAGTCGGCGACACGCGCATTCAATGCGAGCACCTGGTGCTGGCCACCGGCTCGAAAAGCGTGAACCTGCCGATGCTGCCGATTGGCGGCCCGATCATCTCCTCCACCGAAGCCCTGGCGCCGACATCCGTGCCGAAACGGCTGATCGTGGTCGGGGGCGGTTACATCGGACTGGAGCTGGGGATTGCCTATCGCAAGCTCGGCGCCGAGGTCAGCGTGGTCGAGGCTCAGGATCGCATCCTGCCGGCCTACGACGCCGAACTGACGCAGCCCGTACATGACGAGCTGAAAAAATTAGGCATGAAGCTTTACTTGAAGCATAGCGTCCAAGGCTTTGATTCTGTTAGCAATACACTTCAAGTTCTTGACCCGAATGGCGACACCTTGAACCTGGAAACCGATCAGGTACTGGTGGCCGTCGGCCGCAAACCGAACACCCAGGGCTGGAACCTCGAAGGTTTGAACCTGGACATGAACGGCTCGGCGATCAAGATCGACAACCGCTGCCAGACCAGCATGCGCAACGTGTATGCCATTGGCGACGTGAGCGGCGAACCGATGCTCGCGCACCGGGCCATGGCTCAGGGCGAGATGGTGGCCGAACTGATCAGCGGTAAATCCCGCGAGTTCAACCCGACCGCCATCGCCGCCGTGTGCTTTACCGACCCGGAACTGGTGGTGGTCGGCAAGACCCCGGACGACGTCAAGGCGGCGGGTCTGGACTGCATCGTTTCCAGCTTCCCGTTTGCGGCCAATGGTCGGGCGATGACGCTGGAATCGAAAAGCGGTTTCGTACGGGTCGTGGCACGACGTGACAATCATGTGATTGTCGGCTGGCAGGCGGTCGGTGTGGGCGTGTCGGAATTGTCGACGGCGTTCGGTCAAAGCCTGGAAATGGGCGCCCGGCTGGAAGACATTGCCGGCACCATCCACGCGCATCCGACGCTCGGCGAAGCGGTACAGGAAGCGGCGTTGCGAGCTCTTGGTCACGCGCTGCACCTGTAACCGCGGTCAACTGTGGCGAGGGAGCTTGCTCCCGCTGGGCTGCGAAGCGGCCCCCTGCTGACTTCCAGACACACCGTGTTGTCTGGATTTACGACTGCTTCGCAGCCGAGCGGGAGCAAGCTCCCTCGCCACAGGATTTCGAACGATAAGTAATCGGCGGCAAATTTAATGAGCGAGCCGATAGTCCGGGCTGCGAAATGGTCTCGGAATGAAGTATTGTTGTCCCCATCCAGAAAAACGTCAGAAGCCTTGAACCGTTTCGGCGGTTGTTAAGCGATAGAGGGTGTCATGGGTAACGAAAGCATCAATTGGGACAAGTTGGGTTTTGACTACATCAAGACAGACAAGCGCTATCTGTCGCACTGGCGTAATGGCGAGTGGGACAAAGGCACCCTGACCGAAGACAATGTGCTGCACATCAGCGAAGGTTCCACTGCCCTTCACTATGGCCAGCAGTGCTTCGAAGGGCTGAAGGCCTATCGTTGCAAGGACGGTTCGATCAACCTGTTCCGCCCGGACCAGAACGCCGCCCGCATGCAACGCAGCTGCGCGCGCCTGCTGATGCCACACGTGTCCACCGAGCAGTTCGTCGAAGCCTGCAAGGAAGTGGTCCGCGCCAACGAGCGTTTCATCCCGCCTTACGGCACCGGCGGCGCGCTGTACCTGCGTCCGTTCGTGATCGGCGTGGGTGACAACATCGGCGTGCGTACCGCGCCCGAGTTCATCTTCTCGATCTTCGCCATTCCGGTCGGTGCCTACTTCAAGGGCGGCCTGACCCCGCACAACTTCCTGATCTCCAGCTACGACCGCGCCGCCCCACAAGGCACCGGTGCCGCCAAGGTCGGTGGTAACTACGCGGCCAGCCTGATGCCAGGTTCCCAGGCCAAGAAAGCCCACTTCGCCGACTGCATTTATCTGGACCCGATGACCCACACGAAAATCGAAGAAGTCGGCTCGGCCAACTTCTTCGGGATCACCCACGACAACAAGTTCGTCACCCCGAACTCGCCGTCGGTCCTGCCGGGCATCACCCGTCTGTCGTTGATCGAGCTGGCCAAAACGCGTCTGGGCCTGGAAGTGGTCGAAGGCGACGTGTTCATCGACAAGCTGTCCGACTTCAAGGAAGCCGGTGCTTGCGGTACTGCTGCGGTGATCACCCCGATCGGCGGCATCAGCTACAAAGACAAACTGCACGTGTTCCACAGCGAAACCGAAGTCGGCCCGGTTACCCAGAAGCTCTACAAAGAGCTGACGGGCGTTCAGACCGGCGACATCGAAGCGCCAGCGGGCTGGATCGTCAAGGTTTGATTTGACGGGGCCTGTTCCCCAGCGGCACATAACCCATCCATCGCTTTCGCGATGGGTGGGTTTTTTATTGCACAAGGGATGGCAACTCAGAGTCCGTACCCATTCCATAGCTCACTTGTTAAACTAGCCCATTTTTCAGAGCCGAAGGCTAGGGACTGCGCCGTGAATTTAGAAACTTTGACGATGCATTGGAAATCGGAAGTTTCAAACAAGAAAAAACCAGGAAGTCGCATCGGCCTGATCACCAATATTCTTAAACGAATTAGAAAGAACAACACGCTTAGGTACTTGTTTATATTTAGACTTGCGCAGTATTTGAATGCTCGAAATGGTTTGTTCCGCGTTTATGCGAAACGACTGGAAAGAAAGAGCAATCTAAAGTACGGGGTTGACATAAACATTGATGCCCAAATAGGGCCCGGCTTTCGTATCGGCCATTTGCCTGGGATCGTCATCACTGGCCATGTTCAGATCGGCCGAAATTTCTTTATCCGTCAAAACACCACCATTGGCATAAAAACCATGGGGTTACCCGAATATGATCTCAAGATCGGCGATAACGTAAGTATTGGGGCAAATAGTTGCATCATCGCAGACACCCTCTCAATTGGTGATGACGTTACTATCGGGGCCATGTCCTTCGTCAATAAAAGCATTCCCGCAGGCGCTACTTTTTATAACGCCCGATAATCGTGAGGTCGCTGGAGGGCATCCCGGTCTATCTGAGCAAACAACCACTCCACAAACACCCGAGTCTGCGCCGTCACGTCCGGCGCGACACCGTAGTAATAACGCGGCAACGGCATTCGCAATTCGGGCAACGGGCAAATCAGGCGACCGCTCGAGAGGTGGGTGCCCAGCAAAGAGGTCGGGCACAAGGCAATGCCCTGACCTTCCACGGCAGCCTCAAGCACGAGGTGCATGTGGTCAAACTGCCGGGTGACCTGAGTGGCTGACTGACCTTGACCAAAATGCAGGGCCCAGTTGTGCCAATCTTCGCGACGCGCCTTGGCGGTCAGTAACGTGTGCCGGCTCAGGGACGTGAGGTCTTCAAGAGCCAGGCGCTCGATCAGCGAGGGTGCTGCGACCAGCAACAGTTCGTCTTCGAAGAGGACTCGCGCCTCAATCGCCGGCGCCCAATCGTCACGACCACGGCGAATGACGATGTCGAACCCGTCGCGCGCATGATCGGGTGCCTGGGTTTGGGTCATCACTTGCGGTTTGATGTCCGGGTGCTGCGCAATGAAATCTTCCAGTCTGGGCGCTAGCCAAAGCATCGCAAAGGATGGGCGGACATTGATCTTCACGGTCGGCAGCGACGCATGTTGCTTAAGCGCAGCTGCGGCGTTGGCGATCTGCGTCAACCCGGCACTGACCTGCTCATAAAAGCGCTGCCCGGCCGGCGTCAACACCGATTGACGGACACGCCGCTCAAACAGCAGCACACCCAGGTGCTCCTCAAGCAATTTGATGTGTCGGCTGACGGCACTGTGACTGACATGCAGCTCCTCGGCCGCCAGGCTGAAACTTTGATGGCGAGCAGCAACGGCGAAGGCGCGAACAGCATTAAGCGGCGGTAGTGGATTGATCATGTGTCTAATTTAGTCACATATGCGGCGCAATTAAAGCGTTTGTCACGCCCACGTCGTCACGCCAATCTGCTCGCACGCAGCCAGCGCCACCTGACGGAGCAAGACATGAACAGCTACGGACTCTTTCTATTGTTTGCCACCCTGACCATTTTGAGTCCTGGGCCTGGCGTGGTTCTGACTCTGTCCAACGCGGTGCGCCACGGCTGGACCGGGGCCGTGCCGGGCATTCTGGGGATCGCGTCGGGTGCGTTTATCGTCGCCGCCATCAGCGCCACCAGTGTCGGCCTGATCCTCAGCACCTCCGCCAACGCCTTTACCGCGTTGAAATATGCAGGGGCCGCCTATTTGTTGTACCTGGGTTACAAGAGCTGGCGCTCGGCGGGTATCAACACGCTGCTTGAAACGCGCCCCTCAAGCCCGGGCTACCGCTTCCTCGAAGCGGCTTCGATCCAGTTTTTGAACCCCAAGGCCGTGTTTTTCTTTCTGGCGGTATTCCCGCAATTCATCGACACCTCAGCGCACTTCTCCACCCAGTTTTTCAAACTGGTCGCTTCCTATGGCGTACTGGTGATCCTCGTGCATGGCAGCTATGCCTTGCTCGCCAATGCCGCCAAAGGCTGGTTGTCGAGTCCGAAGGGTTCCTGGTTGGCGGCGAAGGTCTCGGGTGTGACCTTCGCCGGTTTCGGCGTGCTGATGGCCTCAGCCAGTCGCTAAGGCGCAGAACTGGCGTTCGCGCGACGCCGGGGCTCGGTGAATGCGGGTTGTGCTGTCGATACCTGAATCGGCAGTTCAACAGCGAACCGGATGCTGAGTTCCTTGCGCCCCGTCGCCGTCAACGTCAGCGCGCGGCTGTCCAGGTCTTGAGTCACCCATTTGCGCGTGATCGCCGTTTTCAACACCGCCGCCCCCAACGAACCACCCAGATGCGGGCGGCGCATGCTCCAGTCCAGGCACGGGCAGGCAAAACGGCGGCGCATCGCGGTTAAATCCTTGACCTCGATACCCAACCCTTCAAACAACACCTCACCGCTGTCGCTCAGCTGATAGACCTGTTCATCGGTTTCCAGCAGCCACCCCGCTTCGATCATCCGGTCATGCAGCAGCACCGCCAACGTGCCGGCCATGTGGTCGTAGCACGTGCGGGCGAATTGCAGGCGATCTGGGGTGCGTGAATTGAAGGTCGGCGCAGCGTTCTGGCCGATCACCATCAACGCTTCCAGCGCCTGGGCGACGCGCTTGTCCGTCAGGCTGTAATAGCGATGTCGGCCCTGTACGTGCAGCCGCACCAGCGCCAACTCCTTGAGTTTGGCCAGGTGCGCGCTGGCGGTGGAGGCGCTGACTTCGGCAATCGCCGCCAACTCGGTGCTGGTGCGGGCGTGGCCGTCCATCAGCGAACAGAGGATTTTCGTCCGGGCCGGTTCCGCGATGGCCGCGGCCACGTGAGAAACGCCGATGTCGTGCTGTTCTACGTTCATATTTCGCTCCCGGACGAATCAAGGCCATTTCGAACGGGAGATAGTAGCAACACTTTTCCAACCACAAACAAGGCTGCGACCCATGGACCCGATCATCGCTGCGACTCATGCCGATCCTTATCCCTATTACGCGCAACTGCGTTCGGAGGGCGGGTTGGTTTTTCACCAAGGACTGAACGTGTGGGTGGCGAGTAGCGCCCGAGCCGTTGCTGCCGTGCTGGCGCATCCTGACTGCCATGTTCGGCCGTCACAGGAACCGGTGCCCAAGGCGATTGTTGGCGGGATGGCCGGCAAGGTCTTCGGTCAGTTGATGCGGATGAATGAGGGCGAACGGCAGCGCTGCCCGAGGTCGGCGATTCAGCCAGGGTTGGCGTCGATTGATGCCGATGAAGTCAATGCGCTGGTTGGCGCTCGCCTGATCACTGCGGGCGCTGATGGGTTGTACAAGGCGATGTTTCGCGGGCCGGTGTGCGTGGTGGCTGCATTGCTGGGGTTCTCTCCTGCTCAGGGCCGAGCTATCAGCGAGCTGACCGGGGTCTTCGTCGCATGCCTGTCGCCCCTAGGCGATCAGGCACAACGGGATGCGGCGCACGTTGCGGCGGAACACTTGAGCGGCTATTTCGTTGAGTTGCTGGATGACCCGAACAATCAGAGCACCCTGCTCGCCGGGGTCCGCCAGCGCTTCGCGGCAACCTCTGGCGACGCTGAAACGTTGATCGCCAACCTGATCGGGCTGTTTTCCCAGACCTATGAAGCCACCGCCGGGCTGATCGGCAATGCGTTGTTGGCGTTGATTCGAAACCCGTCGCTGCACAGCGAATCGACACCGGTTGACGACTTGATCGCTGAAGTTCAGCGCTTCGACCCCTCGGTGCAGAACACCCGCCGGTTTGTCGCTGCGCCTTGTGAAATCGAAGGGGTAAGCCTGAACCCCGGCGACGTGATTCTGGTGCTGCTGGCTTCGGCCAATCGTGATCCGCAGCTCAATGACCATCCCGACGTCTTTCTTCTGGATCGTCCTGACCGGCGTAGTTTCACCTTTGGGGCTGGGCGGCATCAATGTCCGGGGCAGTTGTTGGCGTTGAGTATTGCCAACGCTACATTGAAGGAGATTCTGACGATGAAGCCTGCTTTGGATCACCTGACCTGGGATTACCGGCCTTCGCTAAACGGGCGTATTCCGCTGTTTAGCGATTTGCCGTAAGTCCGTGTCAACTGATTGTTCCCACGCTCTGCGCACCCTCCCACGCAAAGGCGTTGGTTTTTGATGCGCCGTAACCTATCGAAACCCGCCTGAAAAATCCGCCTCCGCAACGGTCACGCCAGTCGCTGCGCAACAAAATCGATAAAGGCTTTCAACTTCGGCAGTGATTTTCGCGAGCGTGGATACACCATCTGTACCGGCTTGGGTGGCGGCGCATAGGCGTCCAGGATCCGCACGAGTTCGCCTTTGGCCAACGCCGCCGACACCAGGAAATCGGGCTGCATCAAAATCCCCTCTCCGGCCACAGCCGCCTGCAGCAGCACTTGGCCGTCATTGCTTTTCAGCACCGCTCCTTCGGGCCAGGGAACCTCGTTGGCGCCGTTTTGCAAAGGCCAGGCAAATCGATTGTTCCAGGACGTGTGGGTGAGGATTCGGTGTCGGTGCAGGTCTTCCGGGGACTGAGGTTCCTGCCATTTCTCCAGGTACCGGGGCGATGCGCAGATCACCATTTGATACGGTGGCAATGGCTTGGCCAGCAGATTCACGCCGATCAGTTCGGAGATCCTGAACGCCAGATCGAATGAGGTCTCGTACAGGTCTACCACTTCGTTGCTCAGAATCAGCTCGACCTGGATCTGCGGATAACACTGCATGAACGCCGACACCAGAGGACCGACCAAAGACACGCCGAGGGTCATCGGTGCGGTGATTCGCAACAAGCCACTGGGCTCCGGGTTCGACGCCTCCACCCGGCTGAATGCGTACTTCACCTGCTCCAGCGCCCGTTTGGCTTCTTCATAAAACAACCGCCCTTCCCCGGTGATGGATTGCCGCCGGGTGGTGCGTTGAATGAGCTGGGTGTTGAGAGTTTTCTCCAGGCTCTGGATATGCCGTCCAACCATGACTGCCGACATTCCGATGTCACTGGCCGCATCGGCAAAGCTGCCCGCCTCGACCACGGCGACGAAAACTTCCATTTGCCTGAGTTTGCTCATGACCATGCCTTGTGAAGGGGAGGAAACGGAACGCTTGATTAAATACATCAGGTTAAAGGAGTAATAACCGGCAATGCGTTTATCACGAGGGCCGTTCTCCCTAGAGTCACATGATTAAAGGTGAACAACGAGGCCACATTGATGCAAACCCTACTGGACACGTCACTGAGTTCTTTTGCGCGGGCCGACCTCCTGCAAGGGCCCACGCCCATTCAGCGCGCCGAACGCCTCGAACACCTGCTGGGCTTGAAGCAACAGGGAATCGGCCTGTTTCTCAAGCGCGACGATCATATGCTGATTGGCGGTGGCGGTAACAAACTGCGCAAACTCGAGTTCCACATCGGCGCAGCGCTGGCGGCCGGAGTCGACACGGTGATCACCGTGGGCGGCATTCAGTCCAACCATGCGCGCCTGACCGCCGCGGTGTGTGCTCGCCTGGGCCTTGCCTGTGAACTGATCCTGACCCGCGCGGTACCCAAAAACGATGTGGATTACGAACTCAACGGCAATGTTCTGCTCGATCAGTTGTTCGGCGCTCAGTTGCAGGTGCTTGCCGGGGGCAGCAACTCACTCGCCGTGGCCGAAACACGGGCCACGCAACTTCGGGATTCAGGGCGCAACGTGCTGGTGATTCCTACGGGTGGCTCAACGCCGCTGGGCAGTCTCGGGTATGCGCGCTGCGCAGCGGAGATCGCACAACAAGAGACGGAACTCGGCCTCAGCTTCAATCAGGTCGTGGTGCCCAACGGCAGCGCCGGCACCCACGCCGGGCTCGCGGCCGGCTTCCAGTTGCTGGGCCGAGGCACCTCGATCGTCAAGTCCTATTCGGTATTGTCCGATCGAGACACGTCAGCGACCAGAACCCGGCAATTGACCGAGGACGCACTGACGCTGTTGGGCAGTAGCGCCGTTGTGCAGGCTGAAGAGATCGACATTGACGGCAGTCAATTGGGCGACGGTTACGGTCTGCCAACGCCAGCCATGCAGGAAGCAGTGCGCCTGATGGCTCGCGCCGAAGGCCTGTTGATCGACCCGGTGTACTCCGGCAAAGCGTTCGCTGGACTGTTGGCTGATCTCAGGCACGGACGTTACCGTTCCGGGGACAACGTGCTGTTTGTGATGACCGGCGGAACACCGGGCCTTTATGCCTACAGGGACATCTTTCAGTCTTAGGTTAGTCGTCTCCGTATCATCACATGCACAGACGACGGGTCAGATCATTCAGAAGCCATCGGCCTGCTTTCCCTAAAGAGCGATTTTGCAGGTGCGCTGCGTAGATCGTAAGTGTGTCTGGTGTGCGCTGAAGTTCGGCGGTTAGCTCAAGCGGTATTAGGCGTCCTGAAGCCAGATGATCCGCAATCAGATGCTCTGGCATTCGACACCAACCGAACCCGGCGAGCAAAAAATCCAGCCGCCGTGCCAAATCTACAAACCGCCACTGGTAACTGCCCGTCACCCCATAGCTAGGGCTGTCGGGAGAAACCGGATCGGAAAGTACCAGTTGCACATAAGGCTTGAGGTCTGCACTTGTTGCCCGACGGCCTAACATAGCCAGGGGATGCCCACTGGCTACTACGGGCCTCAAGTCGACGCTGAACAGCGGCAGTGCGTTGATATCGTCGGGCACTGTCGGAATCAATGTGCAAAGCGCCAGTGCCGCATCGCCGTTGCGCAATCGGCGCTCTGCGCCGCCTAAGCCTTCCGTAGAAAAACTCACTGCCAGATGCGGAAAAGCCTCACGGATAGCGCGCAGGCTTTCGATGAGCGGTGCGCTAGGGACTAGAGGGTCTATGGCGAGAGCCAACTCCGGCTCAACCCCGGCTGCCGTACTTGCGGCCATTGCTTCAAACTGGGCAGCGCTTGCCAGCACGGCGCGCGCTTGAACCACGAGCACTCTACCTACCTCAGTGAGCGTTGGGCGATGGCCGCTCCGATCAAACAGCCTCACACCTTGAACTGACTCAAGTGTGGCAATCGACTGGCTAATGGCAGATTGAGCACGCCGCAGGTGACGTCCCGTCGCCGAGAAACTGCCCGTATCAGCAATGGTTACAAGGATCAGCAACTGATCCAGGCCGAGATTTCCGATCATGACCAATCACTTAAACAGATTGACTCAATCATATTTACATCACTCCTGCTTATAGATCGCATTCGATAGAGTGTGTCGCACATCGCCTAAAGCGACAACGCAAAACCTACCGCCGCGTCACCGCGCAGGAGTTACTTTCATGTCCAGGCTTCTCACCATTGAAACCAGCCCACGTGGGGATGCTTCAATCTCCCGGCAGCTCACTCGCCGATTTTTGGCCGCGTGGGAAGCTGCACACCCTCGGGGCGCCATCAAAGTACGGGACCTAGCGGACACTCCGCTTACGTTCGTGACAGCCCCCTGGTTACAGGCTTACTTCACCCCAGAAACCCAACACTCGTCTGAAATGAAAGCCGTGCTGCAGCTATCCGATGAGCTTGTGGCTGAATTGCTGGAAACCGATCACGTGGTGATTTCAACGCCGGTCTACAACTACAACGTCCCTGCGGCGCTCAAGGCGTGGGTGGATCACGTGGTACGTAAAGGCCTGACCTTGGGCTTTGATGGTAAAGGGCTGGTGACCGGTAAAAAGGCAACGGTGCTGCTCGCCTCGGGAGGTGTATACACCAACGACTCCCCAATTAGAGACCGTGACATTGCGACCCAATATTTGAAGCTGATCCTGAACGTCCTGGGTATCACCGACGTCACCTTTATTGCAGCCGGCGGCGCTAAAGCTGTAGATCTCGGAGAAATCGGCATGCACGATTTTCTGGATACATTTGATCATCAAATTCAAAAGTCGCTGGTTTAGGCGCTGGATAACATCGATCAGCTGCCTTAGCTGATGAATCATGGCGAGGGGACAAGCGCCAATGCCGGTAAATTAAGCCGTAACACTATTCATAGCAGCTGCCGAAGGCTGCTACAGAGAGCGCGGCGCAGTTAGCTTAATTTATCGGTATTAGGGCAAGCCTCCTTGCCACAAAAACTCATTTCAGCCCACGCAGCCATCAATCATCCCGCGTCAGCACTTCCAGCAATTCAATCTCGAAAATCAGGTTCGAATTCGGCGTGATCTTGCCCATGGTCCGTTCACCGTAGGCCAGATGCGCCGGCACCAGTAACTTGCGCTTACCGCCGACCTGCATGCCCATAACTCCCTGCCCCCTGGTATTTCGGCAATGACATAGTCAGAGGAAACTGGAACATGGCAATTAGGACATGTCCTACAGCCAGCGTTGGAGCCCCTCTGTAATGTCCGTTGCCCCAGCCTCCGCTGGAACTTGAAAGGACGCTCATGGCTCGCCATAAAGACATACCGCGGGTGCAAAACCCACCGTCAGGGGACGGACACCACATAACCAGCCGCTACATGACCACCACCGAATTGGCAGAGCGGGACGCCAGACAAAAATCCTACGACGACATGTTGGCTCGACAACAGGCGTATGAAGACCGTTTCGTCAGACAACCTCAACAACAGGACCCTCCCGGCTCCAGCGGGTGCGTGTTCGCCAAAAGCTGCAACCTCCCGGACGGCGTAATCAATCACGACAACTCAGCCGGGTTTGTCCCTACCGAGAAACTGGCCGATTACGGGAAATTCTCCCTGCTGGGTGGTCGCGAAAGGGATGCGGCGGGAAACATCCCTCTCAAAAAAATCAGTGGTAACGCGTTACCTGCTGCATTGGGAACGCTTTTCTTAGGTGGGGTTGGGGTTAATGCTGCTGGCACCGGCACAAGTGCTGTTGGTGGTGCAGGCGTAGTAACGGGAGGTGTTGCTGCAGGCGCATTGGCGGGAATAGTTGCACTACTCTGGCCGTCGAATCTGGGTGACAGTTCCCTGTACACCGAAGAACAGCTCAAGTCGATCAAGGAAGGCCGTACACGTGTCCGACTGCATGTCGAACAACAGGCCGATGGCACCTTGAAGGGATACGGATACAACACCCAGAAGCGCAGCGATTGGGAAATGATTCCTGTAGTGCAGTTCGTAACTCAAGGCGCTCAGCAAGTGGCTGACTTCGGCAACGGGACAACGTTGATATGGACGCCAGCCGTTGCCCCGTCCCGCACTTCGGGAATCCCACCGCTAGAAGGTGCCCCACAAGCCCCCCACATCTGGATTTATCCGCCTACCGACCAGGCAGATAACATTATCGTCAACCCGATCTACCCGCCTGAGTACAAGGACTTCATCCTTGTTTTCCCGGCTGGTTCCGGTATCAAACCTCTCTATATTGTCTTGGCACTGGAGTTCGATGCAGCCAGTTACCATGGTAAAACGGATACACCAGTCAAAAGTAAGGGCCCCACCAATGGACAAGAAGCATTGGAGAACTCAGTGCAGGTGAAACCTACGTCACCACGCAGAATCGGCGTCGATCCAGACACAAATGAGCTTGTTGTCTTTGACCGTACGGGAGGGGATGTCTACCACGGCCACGTCAGGCCATGGGATAAACTCCACCAAGATATGAAAAATGCTCTGATCAAAGCCAGGAAAGTAGACAACAAGGGCAATATTCTGGGAGTTAAAAAGTGAGCCTTCTCTATCAAGATCCATCAATGAGCCATGATGAAGCAGCGACGCTTCTTGCAAGCGGCGTGGATACGAATATTACTGCAGCGTTGATTTCCATCGGTCTGAATGAAGCTGACAGCACCTGGGCTCAGAACACTTGCCTTAAATACCTCGCAAGTGAGACCGAATCAGTTGCAGCATCCGCCATCACGGCTCTTGGTCATCTCGCTCGCCGTCATGGCGAACTGGATAAGAAAAGGGTGCTGGCGAAACTCGAAAAGGTGAAAAACAAATTCCCTTCCCTTGAAGGAATTATTGCGGACACGCTTGACGATATTGACGCATTCACCTGATCCGCCGGGGACCTCGAACGCACGAACATTATGACGAGGGGGCTGTCCTCGTCATAAAGCTGGTTTCAACTCACGCATCAATCATCCCGCGTCAGCACTTCCAGCAATTCAATCTCGAAAATCAGGTTCGAATTCGGCGTGATCTTGCCCATTGTCCGTTCACCGTAGGCCAGATGCGCCGGCACCAACAACTTGCGCTTGCCGCCGACCTGCATGCCCATAATCCCTTGATCCCAACCCTTGATCACCCGCCCCGTGCCAATCACGCACTGGAAAGGTTTACCCCGGCTGTAAGAAGAATCGAATTCAGTCCCGTCTTCCAGCCAGCCGCGGTATTGGGTGGTAATCAGCGCGCCTTTGACGGCGGCTTTGCCGTCGCCTGGCTCAAGGTCAATGATTTGCAACTCGTCGTTCATGATTCCTACTCGGTCACTGTCGCCCAGTGATTGGGGCGCGGACGGAGGTTTTCGCAGAAACCGGCGCGCAAGGCAATCCACGGAACCGAAAGACCGTCATCCGGCTCACATGAATAACGACTTCGTATTCAGGAAAGGATGCTCTGATGACCGACTCATCACCGCCGTATAGTTTCACCCCTACATCCTCAACCGAATTGCCACACGGCTGGTCTGAAGTGGGCGTCGACCTGACGCCGGAGGCACAATGAAAACCTTGCCAACACTGGACGATAACGCGGTGGTCTGCGTCTCCCGCCAGGGCGGCTTAGCGGCAATCCACACCTTGACCCGCCCCCGAGAGATCGAATTCGCCCAATGCGATGCCGACCAACGTACCC
The DNA here is from genome assembly GCF_003254125.1 of Pseudomonas sp. 478. NCBI lineage: Bacteria > Pseudomonadati > Pseudomonadota > Gammaproteobacteria > Pseudomonadales > Pseudomonadaceae > Pseudomonas > Pseudomonas sp. 478. Next base: position 4,809 of record NZ_QKZG01000017.1, on the reverse strand, counting down.
GCATTTGTTCGTTGCTCGAGGGTTGCCTGCTGATGACGAGTTCATCCGCCAGCCGGGGCGATCAGCGCTTCTATCAAATCGAAGTGCGCTACCGCAGCGGCGAACAGGACGACCGGATGGTGATGAAGGTGCCTGAAGATCAGGCGCCTGGGGAATTGGTGCATCTGTGGGACAAAGGTGAACTGCTATAAGTTGGGCGCCCCTCGCAATAGAGGCTGATGATCGAGGGCCGTGTGAACTAACATAGGCACACCTCTCCCGATACGGCTGATACGCCACGATGGCGAAACCTGAATGAATCTGGTCTGGACCAGCGCCGCCCTCGGCTCAGTGATGCTAGCCCTGATCGTCGCGTTGATCGGTCGCGAGCGCTCGCTGCAAAAGCAGCTGGCCGAGTATCGCGTGCTGATCACCAGCCTGACTGATGGACAAAATATCCATCAGGACGGTGACGCCGAACGCTTCAAGCGCAGCCAGTACTTCGCCCGTATCGGCACGTGGGACTGGGACGTTGACACCGACAAGCTCTACTGGTCGGACGCGATCTACGGCATGTTCGGCTTCAAGATCGACGAAGTAACGCCTTCCTACGCGCTGTTTTGCTCATGTGTTCACCCGGACGACCGGGCCAGGGTCCGGGCCGGGGAATTGCGTTGCCTGGCAACCGGCGACAACCATGACGAGGAATATCGGGTGGTCTGGCCCGACGGCACGATCCGCTGGCTTCGGGAAACCGGGAATGTGGTCAAGAACGACCACGATGCAACGATCAAGATGATGGGCGTGGTACGCGATATCACCGAGGAAAAAGCCTCCGCCAGCTACCTGCAACACCTGGCCCACTTCGACCCGCTGACCGGTCTGCCCAATCGTCTGGTGCTCGAGGAGCGTCTGTCCGAAGCACTGGAACAGGCGCGCATCAGCGCTACAAGGGTTGCGCTGGTGTTTGTCGACCTCAATGGTTTCAAGGCCATCAACGACCATTACGGCCATGCCGCCGGCGACCGGGTACTGATCACCACCGCCACCCGACTGAAGAAAATCCTGCGTTCAACCGATACCGTCGCCCGGATCGGTGGCGACGAGTTTGTAGTCATCCTTCAAGGCCTGCCCCAGGGCAACAGCCTGCAAGACGAAGCTCGCAGCATCTGCCAGAAAATCTTCGTCGAACTGTCACCACCGGTGACCATCGGTAATGATCAACGACACATCGGCACTAGCCTTGGGGTCGCGGTGTTCCCGGACCATGCGCCGAGCATGGACCGGTTGATTCATATTGCGGACCTGGCGATGTATGAAGCGAAGCGCAGTGGGAATAATCAGTATCGGTTGGGCACTGAAACCCCCGCACGCGCTCACAGCGAATAGCCCTTCGACGGTTTAACGCTCCACCGGCGAATCATTCCTTATGGAGTGCATTGATCCGTTTCACACATCAATGCATGCCAACAATGCAATTAACATATCGATCACCCTGCTCCACTATCCGCCTCAATAAGAACCGTGCGCTGCGTCCAGGCGGTGCACGTCATAAAAGCGGTGGAGTACACGTCTATGACAGCATCAACCCAACGGCCCGCGACTTCCGGTCGCTCCCGGGCCAGTGCGATTTTCCGGGTCACCTCGGGCAACTTCCTCGAACAATTCGACTTCTTCCTGTTCGGCTTTTACGCCACGCAGATCGCTGCCGTGTTCTTCCCGGCCAGCAGCGAGTTCGCCTCGCTGATGATGACCTTCGCGGTGTTCGGCGCAGGCTTTCTGATGCGACCGTTGGGCGCCGTGGTACTGGGCGCCTACATCGATGATGTGGGTCGGCGCAAAGGGTTGATCGTCACTTTGTCGATCATGGCCAGCGGCACGATTTTGATTGTGCTGGTGCCGGGCTATGAAACCATCGGATTGTTCGCCCCGGCCATCGTGTTGATCGGTCGCTTGCTGCAAGGCTTCTCGGCTGGCGCAGAAATGGGTGGCGTCTCGGTGTACCTCTCGGAGATCGCCACGCCCGGCAACAAAGGCTTCTTCACCAGTTGGCAGTCGGCCAGCCAGCAAGTGGCGATCATTGTCGCGGCGGCGTTGGGCTATGGCCTGAACCAATGGATGGCGCCAGCGATGATTGCCGACTGGGGCTGGCGAATTCCGTTTTTCGTCGGTTGCATGATCGTGCCGTTCATTTTTTTCCTGCGCCGCAACCTTGAGGAAACCGAAGCGTTCGCCGCCCGTAAACACCGCCCGAGCATGGGCGATGTGTTCCGCACGTTGGCGCAGAACTGGGTGATCGTGTTCGCCGGGATGATGATGGTCGCCCTGACCACCACCGCGTTTTACCTGATCACCGTGTACGCACCGACCTTCGGCAAGACCGTGCTGCACCTGAGCACGGCTGATGCGTTGCTGGTGACCTTGCTGGTGGGCGTTTCGAACTTCTTCTGGCTGCCGGTGGGTGGCGCACTGTCCGACCGCATCGGTCGTCGTCCGGTGCTGATTGCCATGGCCCTGCTGACCTTGGCCACGGCGTATCCGGCACTGACGTATCTGGTGCAGGCGCCGAGCTTCATCAACATGCTGTTGGTGCTGCTGTGGTTGTCGTTCATTTACGGTTTGTACAACGGCGCGATGATTGCCGCGCTGACAGAAATCATGCCGGTTGAGGTTCGGGTTGCCGGTTTCTCCCTGGCTTATAGCCTGGCCACGGCGGTATTCGGTGGTTTCACCCCGGCGATATCGACCTTCCTCATCCAGTACACCGGCGACAAGGCTGCTCCCGGTTACTGGATGAGTTTTGCCGCGCTCTGTGCCCTGTGCGCGACGCTGTATCTCTATCGCCGTTCGACCGGTCGCCTGCAATCGGCGATGTCCTGAATCCTTCCAGAGCACATGACCATGAAGAAGCTATTCAATTTTGCTGCCCTGACGTTGCTGGTCAGCCTGGGGCTGAGCACCGTCGCCCAGGCCGAAGAGATCCGCGTGATGACCTCTGGCGGTTTCACCGCGGCCTACAAAATCCTCGGCCCGAAATTCGCCGCCTCCACGGGTAACACACTGGACACCGCCCTTGGCCCTTCGATGGGCAAGGCGCCGGAAGCGATCCCCAATCGTCTGGCTCGCGGTGAAAAGGCCGACGTAGTGATCATGGTCGGCTACGCCCTCGATGACCTGATCAAGCAAGGCAAAGTCGATCCCGCCTCACGGGTCGAGCTGGCGGACTCGCGGATCGGCCTGGTGGTACGTGAAGGCGCGCCGAAACCGGACATCAGCTCTGTCGACGGCCTGAAAAAGACCTTGCTCGACGCGAAGTCCGTGGCCTATTCCGACAGCGCCAGTGGCGTATACATCGAGGAGCAATTGTTCAAACGGCTGGGCATTGAAGACCAACTCAAACCCAAGTCGACGATGGTCCCGAAAATCCCGGTGGGTTCGGTGGTTGCCACCGGTGACTATCAACTGGGCTTTCAGCAGGTCAGCGAGTTGCTGCCGGTGCCGGGGGTGAGTTTTGTGGCGAAGATTCCAGAGTCGGTGCAATCGGTCACGCGTTTCGCCGCCGGCATTCCGGTGGGGGCGCAACACCCGGCGCAAGCCAAGGCATTGCTGGATTACCTGTCCTCCACCGCCGCGCAACCGGATGTGAAAGCCACCGGGTTGGACTCAGTCAGCCGCTGACCTGGACTTTCATTTCCACCACCAGCCGTTCCAGTTCCAGTGCCGCCGGGGTCAAGGTGCGACCCCGGCGCTTGATCAAACCGACACTGCGCATCACCTGCGGATCGGTCAGCGGCACCCGTGTCAGGATCGGGTGATCCGCCGCCGGCATCGCCATCAACGGCACCGCTGCCACGCCCAACCCCGCTTCGACCAAACCGATCATCGTCGTCACATGCCGGGTTTCGCAGATGCTCGACCGCTGCGGCACGATGCCCGTGAGCGCCTGATCCAGCAGAAAGCGATTGCCGGACGTCTTGTCCAGCGAGATGTAGTCCTGCTGATAAAACTCATCCCACGTCACGCTGGCGCGTGCGGCCAACGGATGATCGCGCCGGCACGCCACCACATAACCTTCCTGTATCAGCGGCTCGAACTCCACTTCCGCCTCCAGGGTGCCCATGAAACTCAGGCCGAAATCCGCCTCGCCGTTGACCACCGCACTCAGCACTTCGTGGGCGCTGGAATCGAGGACCTTGACCTTGATCCGTGGAAATTGCCGGTGGTAGTGCGCGATCACTCGCGGCATGAAGTAGTAAGCCGCTGAAGGCACGCAGGCGACGGTGACGTGACCGAGGCGGGTCGAGGCGACTTCGCTGATGCCCAGTAGCGCCACGTCCAGGTCGTCCAACAGACGCTCGACGCTCGGCATAAAACCGCGTCCGGCCTGGGTCAGGCTGACCTTGCGCGTGGTGCGCTCGAACAACCTCACACCGAGGGCGTCTTCGAGCTTTTCAATGCGCCGGCTCAGCGCCGGTTGGGAGATGCGCACCGCGTCGGCGGCCTTGCGAAAGCTGCCCTGCTCCACCACGGCGCGAAAGGCTTGCAAGTCGTTAAGGTCGAAGTTGATGGCCATGATGCGCACTCGGGAAGCGGGACAGATTGATCAGCCTATCGCATAAATGTAACTAATTAATGCAACATGTAACTATATTTTCGTCGCCCTTCAGGCCGCCTTCGCGAGCAAGCCCGCTCCCACAATGGATCTGCGGTGGACGCAGTATCTCTGCACGCCACAAACAAATGTGGGAGATTCTATGGTTGAGGGAAAGCCCTCAACTGGCTTTTGGCTGATATTCGCTTTGACCTTTCAGCAAGGCGAATACCACCCGA
>NZ_QKZG01000016.1:0-163293 GCF_003254125.1 Pseudomonas sp. 478 | reverse complement strand
CCCCGGCCATGGATGGCCGATGGCGGCGGGCCCCCGGAGCAATGCCGGAGTGAGGGCATGCCGAGCCTAGGCGAGGCACCGAATGGAGGGGCAAAGCCTTTTGGTTCCTTTTTGGCGTTTGAAAAAGGGACTCGCTAATGAAATGGCTACCCCCCCTAAGTGAACAGCATTATGGCAAGTCGGCCGGCCTTTCTCGTTTCAGGGGATAGGCTCAATGGAGCTGACGTTGTCTCTGTAACTCCATCTTCAGCCAGGTGCTCGTAGGCTGGATGCCTGTCGGGCAACGCACTTCATAGGCTTTGCCACTCATGCTGCTTTTAGTGGCAGCAAGATCGATGAAGTCTTCTGCACTGCTCACCAGATTCTTGCCTTCAAGATAATTCAGCTTCTTTTCGAGATGTGCCCGAGCCTGGGTCCCAGGGTACTCACTGCCGTTGCGCACGAACTTACACTCACTGCGCTCCACAAAATCCAGCAAGCCCTTTATCTCCTGGTTCGCCTGTGGCGAGGTTTGAGCCTGTACACCGCCCGCCACTGCAAAAAGACCGATAGAAACAGCGATCAGCCATCGGCGGATAATGGGTCGAATCACCACTACTTTCAAAATCCACATGATACTTCCCTGTCCTGAAAACGAAGACTGTAGCGCGGCATCGCCCGGGCAGCCAGCGCTCGGCCAGTCTGCACGCACTCCCCGGCGCGATGTTCTTTTGTTCGAAAGGATCAACCTGAGGAAGAGAAAGGGGATCAATGAGCCCAATGCCTCTGTGCGCGAGCAGTTGGCCAAAGTCGCAGTTACTTATCCCTGTATCGGCATCAGACTCATTGATCATTGCCCAGCTCAATGTTGGGCGATATCCATCTAACCGAATGGAGATGCATTGGTGCGTCAACAGCGACCATGCACTATTTTTTTAACAAAACAACTTCTGCACGTCTAATCACCTTTTCCCCAGCCGTATAGGCTCCTTATAGGCTCAGGAAATATCCCCCTTAGAAGCCAGTAACCACCATTCGTCGCATCAGAAACGCTGCGCGATTTTTTTGACAACGCCTGGCTCAAGGTTTGCAAAAGACGCTCGTAGCAGCCCCAGAACGACGTAATTCTGACGCGGCAGCACTTTAATTAACGCTTAGGACGCCAGCGATGCGCTTGGTCAGTCACCGGGAGATGTAACGTGTCAACTCTCAATGAAATCGCAGCGAACCACGCGAGAATGGCTAAGGCTCTTGTCGAAGAGTCGACCGGGCTGAGTGAGCGCCACACCCAGATTGTGGACAGTTTCGAAGTGCCATCCACCGATGCGCAACACGTGCCTCTGCACCTTATCGCCGGCGTGCAGGACAACCATTTTGGGCAAGCAACGAGTTACTGACTCTAACCGCGCTTGATCCGGGCAGCCTGTTGGGCAGGCGGTAACGGTCGAATACCACTTCTTGGCCTAAACTCAACTGACTAGCCCGTTGGGGAGCTGCCGGAGTGGCATTCCCATGCTCGAAAATTTAGAGATGTCACGTGTCAAGCACTTCGCCGCAAACGTTGTCGGTCGAGATTTCGCGGTCGGTGACATTCATGGCCATTTCACCCGGTTGCAGGATGCTCTGGATGCAGCCGGATTCAACCGCTTGGTAGATCGCCTGTTCAGTGTTGGCGATCTGATTGACCGTGGGCCCGAGTGTCACGATGCGCTCGATTGGCTGGACAAAGCATGGTTCCACCCGGTGCGAGGCAACCATGACGACTACGTGGTGTACTTCGATACCTGCGACGTCGACAGCTGGATCGACAATGGCGGCTCATGGTTCTTGGGCCTGTCGCCGCTCGAGAAGCAAGCATTCGCGGCGCAGTTCGCCAAGCTCCCTATCGCGATCGAAGTCGAAACGGCCTACGGCCTGATCGGCATCGTGCATGCCGATTGTCCATTTCCATCATGGCAGCAACTGCGAAACGAACTGGAGTCGCCGGAAAGCAACAGGCGTCTGCAGGAGGTGCAGCACTACTGCATGTGGTCACGAAGACGGATCGATCAGCAGGAGGCGCATGGCGTTGAAGGCCTGCGCGCACTGGTCGTAGGGCATACGCCGCTTTATATGCCCCTCAGCCTTGGCAATGTGATTCACATCGATACGGGTGGCTGGAGGCCGGACCGTGGTTATTTCACCCTGCTGGATCTCGAAACGCTCGAAACCATCCCCGCAAGCTGACTCAACACAGTTCGGCCACTCAAAAAAAAACCCGGCCTCATCAGCCGGGTTCTTTATTATCTATTCAGGTGGCATCACTGCCACCGATCATCAACAGCACTTCGGCCCGGCCTTGCTTCCGTAACGAGCTTCCTGGCGTTCCCGAAAGAACACCTCGTAACTCATCACCGGCTTGTCCGGGTGCTTGGTCTGCATGTGCTCGACGTAGGTATCGTAGTCGGGCATCCCGACCATCAGGCGCGCGGCCTGACCGAGGTATTTACCGAGGCGACTCAGGTCATTGAACATGCTGCAATCCTCGATCAAGCGTCCGGCAGAGCCTGGAATGGCGCTTCTTTATCCGTACGTTCTTTAGTGCCCCAGGCGGCGATACCGACCTTGAGCGCAAAGAACAGGATGCTGAAGACCACCAGCAAGAACAGCGCCGTCAGCGTTGCGTTGGTGTAGGCGTTGTAGATCACGTGTTGCATCTGATCGATGCTCTTCGCCGGGGCGAGGATCTGACCGTTGGCCAGCGCATCGCTGTACTTCTTGGCCAGGGCCAGGAAACCGATCGCCGGGTTGGCATCGAACAGCTTGATGAAGCCTGCAGTGGTGGTGCAGATCAGCAGCCACACGGCGGGTAACATGGTGACCCAGACGTAGCGCTGGCGTTTCATTTTGATCAGCACAACGGTCGCCAACATCAACGCGATACCGGCCAGCATCTGGTTGGAGATACCGAACAGCGGCCACAAGGTATTGATGCCACCCAGCGGATCGATCACGCCCTGGTACAACAAGTAACCCCACATCGCCACACACCCGGCGGTTGCGATCAGGTTGGCGGTCCAGGATTCGGTGCGTTTCAGCGCCGGCACGAAGGAACCCAGCAAGTCCTGCAGCATGAACCGTCCGGCACGGGTACCGGCGTCGACTGCCGTCAGAATGAACAGCGCCTCAAACAGGATCGCGAAGTGGTACCAGAATGCCATGGTGTTCTCACCCGGCAGAAGGTGGTGCAGGATCTGCGCGATACCGACCGCCAGGGTCGGTGCACCGCCGGCACGGGCCAGGATGGTGGTTTCACCGATGTCCTTGGCCACCGCTTGCAGGGCTTCCGGAGTAATCGCAAAGCCCCAGCTGCTGACGGTCTGAGCAACCGTAACAGCGTCAGAGCCGACAAGCGCCGCCGGGCTGTTCATGGCGAAATACACGCCCGGCTCGATCACCGACGCAGCAACCATGGCCATGATGGCGACGAAGGATTCCATCAGCATGCCGCCATAACCGATGTAACGGGCATGGCCTTCGCTGGCCAACAACTTCGGCGTAGTGCCCGAAGCAATCAGCGCGTGGAAACCGGAGACCGCACCACAGGCGATAGTGATGAACAGGAACGGGAACAGACCGCCCTTCCACACCGGGCCGGTGCCATCGATGAACTGGGTGAGTGCGGGCATTTTCAGGTCGGGCATGGTGATCAGGATGCCGATCGCCAAGGCCACGATGGTGCCGATTTTGAGGAAGGTCGACAGGTAGTCACGTGGCGCCAGAATCAGCCACACCGGTAACGAGGCGGCGACGAAACCATAGCCGATCAGCATCCAGGTGATCTGGATCCCGGTGAAGGTAAAGGCCTTGGCCCAGACCGGATCAGCAGCAATCTGCCCGCCCAGCCAGATCGAACCGAGCAGCAACAGCACGCCGACCACGGAGATTTCACCGATGCGGCCCGGGCGGATGTAGCGCATGTAAATGCCCATGAACATCGCGATCGGGATGGTCGCCATCACCGTGAAAATGCCCCATGGGCTTTCGGCCAGGGCTTTCACAACGATCAACGCCAGCACCGCGAGGATGATGATCATGATCAGGAAGCAGCCAAACAGCGCGATGGTCCCGGGGATGCGGCCCATTTCCTCACGAACCATGTCGCCCAGGGAACGGCCGTTGCGGCGGGTGGACATGAACAGGACCATGAAGTCCTGAACGGCACCGGCCAGCACCACGCCGGCAATCAGCCACAGCGTACCGGGCAGATAGCCCATCTGCGCCGCCAGGACCGGACCGACCAGCGGCCCCGCGCCAGCAATGGCTGCGAAGTGGTGACCGAAGAGGACGTGTTTGTTGGTCGGCACGTAGTCCAGACCGTCATTGTTAACGACAGCGGGCGTGGCACGATTGGGGTCGAGTTGCATCACTTTGGTAGCGATGAACAGGCTGTAGTAGCGGTATGCTACGAGATAGATAGCGACTGCTGCGACTACGATCCAGAGGGCATTGATCGCTTCGCCGCGGCGCAGGGCCACGACACTTAGCGCAAACGCTCCCAGAACAGCCACGGCAAACCAGGCGAGGTGTTTAGCCAGACGGGGCATAGCGTGTCTCCTGCCGACAGCCAGTGGACTGCGGCGGTAATTTTTATAATTGTGTCCGCTGTGCGGAGCTGGCCCAATATCCCCGCATGCCGTCTACAAATAAATCCGCGTTACTACGTACGTGGCTTCTACGTAGTTCTACGTAGATGACGGTGAGCTTCTTGTTGGAGCGACGGTTCAGCGATTCGACTGGGTCGCAAATGCAATTCGTCATTCAACGTTGATGTCGTCTGATATACCGCCTTCGCGAGCAAGCCCGCTCCCACAGGGGATCGGTATTCACCCGCCAGGATGGGCCGGTTGATAGACCGCCATCGCGAGCAAGCCCGCACAGGGGAATGGTGTACACCTGCGGGTGATTGGTCGGCTGTCAGGCCGCCATCGCGAGCAAGCTCAGCTCCTACAAGTCATTCCGTCCAGCACCGCTACTGGACGCGCGTATCTTTGGCATATGATGCCGGGCCTTCGCCTTCCCTCGGTCCGGACAGGAGCAGAGATGCAGCTCAAACACAAAATCGTCGCGCTCGGGATTCTGCCGCTGGTATTGGCCATCGCCGTCATCTGCGCGCTGGTGATATCCATGAACCGCCAACTGGGTGAACAACAGGCGCAACTGATCGAAGACAGCATCCTGGCCAGCAAACGCGCAGAACTTAAAAACTACGTCGAAATGGCACAAAGCCTGATTGAGCCACTGTACGACGACGGCCACGGTGACGAACACGCCCAGCAACAAGTGCTGGAAGAACTGCGCAAACTCAGCTTTGGCATCAATGGCTACTTCTTCGTCTACGACCACGAAGGACGCAGCCTGATGCACGCGCGCCAGTCGGAGCTGGTGGGCAAATACCTGTGGGACATGAAAGACCCTCACGGTTTGCCCGTGATCCAGGCGTTGCTCAAAAGTGCGCAATCAGGCGAAGGCTTTCAGCGCTACGCCTGGAACAAACCCTCCTCCGGCCAGGTAACCGACAAGCTCGCCTATGTGGTGATGCTGGATCGTTGGGGCTGGATGCTCGGCACCGGCATCTACCTTGAAGACGTTGAACGCGCGACCCAGCAGGCGCGTGACGAAGTGGCCCAGGGCATTCGTAAAACCATGCTGGCGATTGCCGCAGTGGCCCTCGTGGCGGTCCTGTTTGTCTTCGCCAGCGGCATGACGCTGAACGTCAGCGAGCATCGTCTGGCCGACAAAAAGCTGCAGCGCCTGACCCAGCGTATCGTCAGCTTGCAAGAGGAAGAGCGCTCACGGGTTTCCCGTGAACTGCACGACGGCATCAGCCAGCTACTGGTCTCGATCAAGTTTCAGTTCGAGCTGGCCAGCCACCTGCTCGAAAATGGGCAAGCACACGACAAGGGTTTGAGTACGCTGAGGGACGCTACGGAACGTCTGGGGGAAGCGATTGGCGAAGTTCGCAGCCTCTCCCACGACTTGCGTTCCTCGCTGCTCGACACCCTGGGCCTGCCGGCCGCAATTGGTCAACTCGCCGCAGAATTCGAGCAACGCAGCGGCCTGGTGGTGACTTTTAACGACAACGAATTCGACTGTCACCTGGTCGATGGGGCAGCGGTCTCGCTGTTTCGCATCGTGCAAGAAGGCCTGACTAATATTGAACGACACGCCCAGGCTAAAAACGTCTCCATTACCCTGCACGGGTCCGAAGATTCCATACGGTTGACGGTGGTCGATGACGGTATCGGTTTCAACGTCGCCCAGGTCGAACGTCGTCATGCGGGCATTGGCCTGCGTAACATCCGCGAGCGTGTCGAGCATTTTGGTGGACGATTCGACCTGATCTCGATGCCGGGAAGAAGCGAGCTGGACGTTTGGCTGCCAATGAAAATGCCCGGTACAACACGCTGACTCGCCCCCAGACAACAAGAGTGAATACCCGCGATGAACCTGCCCTACCCGATCCGCGTCGCCCTGGTCGACGATCACGCCCTGGTCCGCGACGGGATCAAAGCGCTGCTGGCGGTCATGGCCCCCCTGGAAGTGGTGGGCGAAGCAGAGAGTGGCGCGGATGCCATTGAAATGGTCGGACGCTGCCAGCCGGACCTGTTGCTGGTCGACATCAGCCTGCGGGACATGAACGGGCTCGAACTGACCCGGGTGTTGCGCAGCCAGTACCCGTCGCTCAAGGTGCTGGTGCTCAGCATGTACGACAACAATGAATACGTGAGTGAGTCCGTGCGCGCGGGGGCCAGCGGCTATGTACTGAAGAACTCACCGTCGCGGGAAATCATCGCGGCGATCGAAGCCATCGCCAGTGGCGGCACGTTCTACAGCGCCGAGATCGCCCAGCGGCTCATCGCCGATAAAAACACCGACAACGAGCTGACACCGCGCGAGAGCCAAGTGTTGTACAAGATGGCTCAAGGGCTGAACAACAAGGAAATGGCCCGCGAACTGGACATCAGCGTTCGCACGGTAGAAACCCATCGCCTGAGCATCCGTCGCAAACTCAACATCGACAAACCGGCGGCCCTGGTCAAATACGCGATCGATCACGGGATCATCTCGCGGTAGCGGATATACAGTTGTCGCGAATTTCAGGCAAAAAAAATCCCAGGCAGCTGATGGACGCCTGGGACTCAAAATGCATAAACCGTGGTGGTGAACGCGGGGCGAATATTACTGAACATTTCTGCCTGTAACAAGATATTTTGATTCACCATCCAGTTACTAAAGCTTCTAACTCATTCAATATCCACACATTTTTTATGGGCGAGTAGCGACAAGGACTGATTTAGAGGTACCAGCGATACTCCCGCGCACTGATGTCGTGCAGGAATGCCAAATGGTCCTGGCGCTTGTTTTCGCAGTAGACATCGACAAACTCTGCCCCCAAACCCTCGCGCAGCTGCACGTTGTTTTGCATCGAACGCACGGCCTCCAGCATCTCCAGCGGGAAGTCGATTCCGCTGCCACGATCTTCGTTGAGGGATGCAATCGGTTCACGCCCCACTTCCAGCCCTTGCTCAAGCCCGACCAGAATCGCCGCCAATACCAGATATGGATTGGCATCCGCGCCCGCCAGGCGATGTTCGATGCGCAGATTCTTCGCGTCCGACTCCGGCACCCGCAGGCAGGCGTCACGATCTTCAAAGCCCCAACTGGCGCGCGTCGCGACATTCACCGTACCGCTCAAGCGCCGCATTGCGTTGTGATTCGGTGCAAAGATCGGCATGCAATGCGGCAACACTTCAAGGCAACCGGCCACCGCATGGCGCAGCGCCTGCTGATTGTTAGCCGCCAACAGGTTGGTGCCCGCCTCGTCGTAAAGGCTCACATGCACATGCATGCCGCTACCGGGATGCTGCAAGTAGGGTTTTGCCATGAAGCTGGCGCGGTGGTTGTGCTTGAGGGCCACCCCTCGTGTGCTGCGGCAGAACAGGGCTGCCCAGTCGGCCGCCCGCAGGCCGTCGTCAAGGTGACCGAAATTGATCTCGAACTGGCCAGGGCCCAACTCCGCCGTGATCACCGTGGCATCGATGCCTTGCGCCCGCGCTGTCTCGACCATGTCATCGAGTACCGGTGAAAATCTCGACAGCCGTTCGATGTGCATATTCGGCTGATCATCGGCATCGTCCGTCAGCTGATCGCGAGGGAACTGTGGCAAGCCGTCACGCAGTTGGCGATCGAACAAATAGAACTCCAGCTCGAACGCGACCACGGGGAAAATCCCTTTTCGGCCGAGGCGCTCGAGCACCTGCGCCAACACTTCACGCGGCTCGAAAACAATAGGCTTTTCAGTACCGCTTGAGGTAATCAGCATCTGCCCCAGCGGTTGTTTTTCCCAACTCACGGGCTTGAGCGTGCCGGGCACCAGGCGGCGTGGAGCATCCGGGTCGCCGTCGTTGAAACAGTAGTCACCGATTTTGAACAGACCGCCCTGCGTACCCAGCAACACACAGTTTTGCGGCAGCTTGAGCGCGCTGCCGGCGGCGACCTTCTCGAGCATTTCTATCGGGTAGCGTTTGCCGTAAAAATGCCCGGGAATATCCAGGGAAATCAGGTCAACGTAACGCACCTGCGGGAAGCGCTGGCGAAACGCGCGAACCTCGGCAACCAGATCAGAGCAGACAGCATCCATCGTTAGTGTTCCTTGTTGTTTTTATCAGGTGTAAACCCAAAGTACCCGGGCGAGCTGATCCGAGAGGTTGCCGTAGCGACAATGCGTATGACTGGCCAGTTGAAAACTGTCGCCGGTGCGCAATGTCACCGGTTTATCGTCATCCAGCCACAGCGTCAGCTCACCCTCGAGGACATAGCCACCTTGCTCCGAGCTGTCGTTCATGTGCCGGTCACCACTGCTGGCGCCGGGTTCCAGTTGGCTTTCAAGCATTGAGAAGGACGCCCTCATCTTCGGAGAGACGAGGATGTCGGTGATCCCGTCGGCGTAATACAGCGTGCGTCGCTCATCTGGACGGGTCACCCAAGGCAATGCCATGGGCTTGGGCAAGCTGTAGAAGTAGGTGGTCGGCACGCCGAGTGTTTCGCTGATGGCGGTCAAGTCCGCCACCGTGGGACGTGACAACCCCCGCTCGACTTGCGAGAGAAACCCGACCGAACGACCGATTTTGTCCGCCAGCTCTTTGAGCGTGTATTTTTTGTGTTTGCGCAGGTCCTGGATCAGGATCGCCAGCGCCGAGATTTCTTCTTGCATGTCCATCTGAAGGTTTCCAGAAATTGATGTTTCAAAGGCTGTCGCGCAGCCGATACCAGGCCTTGCCGATGGCTTCCAGTGGGGCGGCCAAATACTTTCCACCGGGAAAACTGCCGTTGGTCAAACCCTGGTACAACGCCAGCTCATCCGGCTGGCCGAGGATCGCGTCGGACACGGCGCGCGCCCCGGCCAATGTCGGCAGCACGCCATGCCCTGAGTAACCCTGTAACCAGTAGAGATCGCCACGTCGACCGATGTCAGGTGTGCGCTTGAGGGTCAGATCGATGTGTCCTCCCCAGGCAAAGTCCAGTTCGACGCCCCTGAGCTGGGGAAACACGCGCTCCAGATAGGGCCGTGTCGCAGCAGCGATGTCCTTCGGCATGCCGCCCAGATAAGTGCAACCACCGCCGAACAGCAGGCGGTTGTCCGGCGTACGGCGGAAATAATCGAGGACAAACTGGTTGTCGGTGACGCACACATTGCTCGGTAGCAGCGCGGTCGCCTGTTGCACGGAAAGTGGCGCGGTGGCCACCTGATAAGTGCCAACCGGTAACACACAACTCGACAACTTCGGATCAAGCCGATCAAGGTAGGCGTTGCACGCCAGCACCAGCACATCGGCGCGAATGCGACCGCGTTCAGTGGTGACCACGTAACGATCACCGTCTTCGCGATAACTCAATGCCTTGCTCTGTTCATGAATACGTCCACCGGCCTGTTCAATCGCGGCGGCCAGGCCGAGCGCCAGTTTCAGCGGATTCAAATGCCCGCCTTCAGGATCGAACAGGCCTGCCTGGTAACGCTCACTGGCGACCCAATCAGGCAACGCCTCGCGCGAAATGAACTGCAAACCATCGTGGCCCCACTTGTGGCTGGCCTCGTGTTGCCATTCTGTCAGCAGACTCACCCGACGCGGCATCACCGACGTCCAGAGGTGGCCGGGCCGATAGTCACAATCGAAACCATGGCGGCCAGGCAAGTCTCGCAACTCCCGGGCAGCCCAACGCATGCTGTCCCATAACCGGCGCGCACGCTCATAACCCAGCGCCGCCTCCAACGGCGGCATGTCACACGACCAACCGAGAATGGCCTGACCGCCATTGCGCCCCGAGGCAGCCCAGGCCACCCGACTGGCTTCCAGCAACGTCACACGCTTACCGGCCAGGGCCAGACGCAACGCCGTATGCAACCCACTGAAGCCGGCCCCGATGATCAACACCTCGGTGTCCTGCTCGCCCTCAAGGACAGCTCGATCCACCAAGCGATCCGCGCAGGTGTGGGCGTAATAGCTGGCAACGTGCTGGGTAGATTGCTGAAACATACGGCCTCATGAAATTTTATATTTATAATTTCATGAAAAAGTACACGTTAAATTTCACGACGACAACCGCTCAAGGCACAAAAAAAATCCCGCCCAGGAAACCCTGGCGGGATTTGTTCTCATCGGCAGCGTTATCAAAGCAGCACTACCCTGGGTTTCAGGCGACAGGAATCATCGGTCGGACGAAAAGCGCCAGCGTAATTATGCGCAGGTGGACAACTGGATAAGTGATCGTAGGGAAAGAAAATCAGTGCGAGCACTCAGGCAAGCGACGACCCGATCATCCAGGTGACCGATATCACCGACTGAACGCTACAGACAATCACGCACTGCCTGACGCAACGCCCCGGATTTCGCCCAGGGCGGCCCCTGATAAAGCGATACGTGACTGCCATCCTTCGATTTCACGATATCTACAATCTCGTCGGCCGTGATGATGCTCGGCGCGGTGACTCTGTAGCCATTGGAAATCGCCGATTGGGTCGTCTTGGGTATCTCCCGCTGCCACGCCGGCAGAACGCACGCGGCGTAGTCTTTCGGCGCCTTGTCGCTGTACTTGCTGACATTGGGTTCACCTGGCACCAGGGACGCGGGCAACGAACAACCCGCCAGCAACGCCAACCCTACGCCCCCAATCAATTTGCGCATAACGCGTCCTTATCCCGAAAAAAGGGGAATGTAGCGTGTCGCTGCCCCGACATCCATCCGTCGCACTGAACTCAGCAAGGGGCGTTTTGATCGCCGGGATTGGGATACGACCTCTCATTCAGATAAGTCATCCATCTTTCGTACGCTTCATGCTGCCATTGAGTGACCCGCTCCCATTCCGGGCCGCTCAACTGATGTGCAGAAATCAGTTTCATCATTTCCGTGGTGGCCGCGTCCAGATCAACGATCAGCTCATGGGCATGAAATCTAAAGTCATCAGTCGCCGTCATTTGAAGTTGCCTCGCCCTAGCAAAAATTCACTACCTCACTACGACATCAAATCTGCGGGTTCGCATTCATTTTCCCGACAAAAGGTTGCGTCAACGGTCAGACGAACAAAACGCCCTGGCCCGGGAAATGGGACTAAAATTTCGTAGCGGAGATTGGCAGGAGGTCATCATGTGGCTTAACGAATCTGAAAATGAACTTCGGCGTGACCTGCAAGGTCTTGCGTCGGATTTGAGATGGTCAGCCGTAGAACTTTTACGCATCGCAGAGCAACTACGCCTGGCTGGCAATGACGTGGATGCGCAAGCGACCCTGAAGCTGTGCGAGTTGTTTCAGGGAGATGAAGAACGACTGAAGGGGTATGCCGAGGAAGTGAAAGCCAAAATCATCACTCGAACGAAAGCTCAATAGCAGGAGCACTGCCATGCACAAGCCTCTATGCGCGCTGGTCGTTGTACTGGCCGCGTCGGGTGGCTGCAGCACCGAATCGCGTGTCTATAGGGATCAGCCGCTGGTCGCAAAGGTCGAGACCGGCATGACCAAGGATCAAGTCCAGCAGATTGGCGGCCAGCCTTTATCCATAACGGATCGTACCGTTGAGCCTGGCACTTGCTTTGATTACAAGCTGAAGCATGCTGGCCATCAGCAAACGTACAACGTCAGTTTCGATGGCAGGGGCAAGGTCGACCATAAAAGCTTCATGACCTGCGCGGAATGGAGCAACGCGCAGCAAAAAGCCCGAGAACCCTCCCGCAGCACCGGTAGTGGTGGCGGTTATTAGCCAGGGACCTTGGCGCCCAACTAGGAAAGCCCCGGCGAACCGGGGCTTCAAGCGCGTTATTTATCTGATTTCTGGCTGCGTGCAGGCCGACTTGCCCTGGCCTTGTAGCCGGGAAGCGCAGCCGCAAAAGCCAGTGCTTCCTCTCTACTGCCAAAGGCTCCAAGCCGGTCACCTTTGGTGCACACCCGCCACGGGCCGTTGTTCACGCTGAGTACGTCATAACCATTCATGTGCATTTTGGTCAGCATCGGAACGCTCATAGTCACCTCCATTTCGGCAGTGATGATCCTGAATTCACTTGAATACCTTACACCCGACCTTCCATGAAGTGCCAACCAGACGTCGCGCCAGGATTTCGGCATCCGGTTGCACTTTCAGCCTCGTCCATCACTCCAACCATTGAGACAGACGCTCCGGCTCGAATATTGCATTTTTATGACTGATTTATGACAAACAGCAATCAGGTAACACAATGAAAGTACGCGCGACCGTCATTTGCGAGCAGGACCGGCACATTCTCCTGGTGCGCAAGCCAAGGAGTCGCTGGATGCTGCCCGGCGGAAAGGTTGAGCGTGGTGAAGCCATTGCCGACGCCGCCACGCGAGAGCTTGAGGAAGAGACTGGGCTTGGGGTCGACGGGTTGCTGTACCTGATGGAGTTGCAATCGGGCAGCACCCGACACCATGTGTACGAGGCCTCAGTGGCGAACGCGGATGAGGCCCGCCCGCAAAACGAAATTTTCGATTGCATCTGGTATCCGCTGGACGCGGTCCAGAACCTGAACACCAGCGACGCGACGCTCAGAATCATCAAAGCGTTTCAGCGTCGCCTGTAAGCTGATCAGCCCTGATCGCCGCCACCGACCGGCATGATCATGCCGGTGATATAAGACGCTTCGTCGCTGGCCAGAAACAGGATAGCGCTTGCCTGCTCATCCAGCGTGCCATAGCGTTTCATCAAACTGCTGTCGAGCGTCTGGTCGACAATCTGCTGATACCAGACCTTCTCTTGCTCGCTCTGCTCGGCGCTGTTGCGTGGAATGACCCGCGGCGGCGCTTCGGTACCACCGGGTGCAGTGGCATTGACCCGAATCCCGCGACCGGCGGTTTCGAAGGCCAGGCACGCGGTCAGCGCGTTGACCCCACCCTTCGCCGCACCGTACGGCACACGATTGACACTGCGCGTGGCGATGGACGAAACGTTGACGATGGCGCCGCTGCCCTGCTCAAGCATGAACGGCAGCACGGCATGACAGCACCACAGCGTCGGGAACAGCGAACGGCGCACTTCGGCCTCGATCTGCGACGTTTCGTAATGCTCAAAAGGCTTGGTCCAGATCGTCCCGCCGACATTATTGACCAGCACATCCAGACGCCCGAAACGCTCGACGGCAGTTTGCATGACGCGGCTGCACTCGCTGTATTGCTCAAGATCGGCGGTCAGCGCGAGTACCTGGCTGCCCTGCCCCAATTGCTGCTGAACTTCGAACACCAGCTCGGAGCGATCGACCAGAATCAACCGCGCACCTTCCGCCGCCATGCGCTCGGCAACGCGCCGACCGATGCCTTGGGCTGCGCCGGTGATCAGCGCGACTTTTTCGTGGAACCTGTTCATGTCTCTCTCCCACAACAGCGCGGCTCAGGCCGCGCTCGCGGCAAATTTCTCGTAGTAAAAGTTTGTCGGCGCGATGCCTTTTTCGCGGATGAACTGGCTGACCGCTTCGACCATCGGCGGCGGGCCGCACAGGTAGACATCGACGTCACCTTCGTTCAAATGCTGCGGCTCGATGTGCTGGGTCACGTAGCCCTTGAGCGGGTGCTGACTGTCCGGGTTGGCGACGCAGGCACTGAAGCTGAAGTTCGGGATTCGCGCGGCAAAGGCTTCGAGTCGATCCATTTCCACCAGATCGAAATCGTTGGTCACGCCGTAGATCAAATGCAGCGGATGTTCACTGCCCTGCTCGGCGATTTTTTCCAGCATTGCCGTGAACGGTGCCAGCCCCGTACCGCCGGCCAGCAGCAACAACGGACGGCGAATGTCGCGCAGGTAGAAACTGCCCAACGGCCCGGCCAGGCTCATGCTGTCACCGGCTTTGGCCATGCCGGTGAGGAAGCTGCTCATCAAGCCGCCGGGCACGTTGCGGATCAAGAAACTGACTTCGCCATCGCGCTGCAACGAGCTGAACGAATAGGCGCGGGTCTGCTCGCTGCCGGGAATCCCCAGGTTCACGTATTGCCCCGGCAGGAACGCCAGTTTGCTCAGGGCTTCGCCCTTGATCGACAGCGCGATGGTGCTGTCGGACAACTGGCGCACGGCACTGATGGTCGCGTCGTAACTGGCCTGACGGGTACGGCACACCTCGGATGAGGTCGGCACGCGCACCACGCAATCGCTCTGGGCGCGCATCTGGCAGGTCAAGACAAAACCTTGCTCGGCCTCTTCCGCGCTGAGCGCATCTTCGATGTACTCCTCGCCCAAATCATAACGGCCGGCCTCGGCGAAGCATTTGCAGGTACCGCAAGCGCCGTCGCGGCAATCCAGTGGAATATTGATGCCTTGGCGATACGCGGCATCGGCCACGGTTTCGCCGACATTGGCGTCGATGAATCGGGTGACGCCGTCTTCGAAATTGAATGCGATGGAATGAGTCATGACCGCTGCCTCACAGGTGGTAGACATCGATGACCTGGCGAACGTAATCGTTCTTCAGGATCACTTTCTTGGCCTTGATCAGCGGGTTTTCACCGCGCACATCGAGGGTGTAGAAACTGCTGCCGAAATAGCTGTCGACGGTCTTGTAGCGAAAGCTCAGGGTGTGCCAGTTGAAGCGCACGTTGCACAAGCCATCGGCCTGTTCAAGCAGCTCGATGTTGCTGATGTTGTGCGAGGTGCGGGTGTCCGGCATGGTGGCGCTGGAACGCTCGGTCTTGATGCGGAAGACGCGGTCTTCCAGGCCGGTGCGGTTGCCGTACCAGATCAGCGAGATTTCCCGTTGCGGGTCTTCGGTCAACTCGTCGTTGTCGTCCCAGGATGGCATCCAGTACGTCGCGTCCGGGGCGTACAACTCCAGCCACTCGTCCCACTGCCGGTCGTCGAGGTAGCGCGCTTCGCGGTAGAGAAAATCACGCACGGCGTCATAGGTGATGGTCATTGCACGGCCTCCACAGGAATCAGTTCGGACTGCTCGGCGGCCAAGGCCTTGAGCATGGTCTGCTGCCAATACTTGTGTTGCAGCACGAACAGGCCTTCGTCTTCGGTGCGCACTCCGCTGAGCAGCGGATGCAGGTCTATGTCCTTGGCCGCCTCATCAGCGCCTTCGATCCAGTGTTCAGCGCCACGGGACATGTCGTTCCACGTCGTGACGCTGCCCTGATAACTGGCCTGGCAGGAACGAAACTCTTCCAAATCATCCGGGGTAGCCATGCCGCTGACGTTGAAGAAGTCTTCGTACTGACGAATCCGGCTCGAACGGGCGTGGTCGCTTTCGCCTTTGGGGGCGATGCAGTAAATGGTGATTTCCGTGCGGTTGACCGAGATCGGCCTGGCGATACGGATCTGCGAACTGAACTGGTCCATCAAGTACACGTTCGGGTACAGGCACAGGTTGCGCGAGTTCTCGATCATCCAGTCGGCGCGGGCCTTGCCGAAGTCCTGGGCCAATTCATCACGACGCTCGTACAGCGGGCGATCTTCAGGGTTGGCCCAACGGGTCCAGAGCAGCATATGGCCCTTGTCGAAGGAGTAGAAACCACCGCCCTGCTTAGCCCAACTGCCGGCACTCATGGTCGGGTTGCAATCGCCGGCCTCGCGCTGCTTGCGCTGGTTCTGGGTGGCGGCGTAGTTCCAGTGCACGGAGCTGACGTGATAACCGTCGGCGCCGTTTTCGGCGGTGAGCTTCCAGTTGCCTTCGTAGATGTAGCTGGAGGAACCGCGCAGCACTTCCAGGCCATCGGCGGACTGGTCGACGATCATGTCGATGATCTTCGCCGACTCGCCCAGGTGTTCAACCAGTGGGACTACGTCGGCCTTGAGGCTGCCAAACAGGAAACCGCGATATGACTCGAAACGCGCGACTTTAGTCAGGTCGTGGGAGCCTTCGCAGTTGAAGCTCGCCGGGTAGCCCGCTTCGGCCGGATCCTTGACCTTCAGCAGCTTGCCGGAATTGTTGAAGGTCCAGCCGTGGAATGGGCAAGTGTACGAGCTCTTGTTGCCGGACTTGTGCCGGCACAGCATCGCGCCGCGATGGCTGCAGGCATTGAGGAACGCATTGAGCTCACCGTCCTTGTTGCGCGCGATGAAGATCGACTGGCGCCCCATGGTGGTGGTGTAGAAGTCGTTTTTGTTGGGGATCTGGCTTTCGTGGGCCAGGTACAGCCAGTTGCCTTCGAAGATGTGCTGCATCTCGAGATCGAACAGCCGCGGGTCGGTGAACATCTCGCGCTTGCAGCGGTAGATGCCTTGTACTGGATCGTCCTCAAGCAGGGATTGAAGATATTCGGGTCGCAGGGTCATGGCCGCCGCCTCCATTGTTATTGTTCAGGCAAGGCTCATGCTAGGACGGGGCAATGGGGTGGACTATCCGCTGGGTGCAGACCTTTATCCGTTTAGTGCAGAACGCATTTTCGGAATCGGACTACATAACTGCTTACAACTTCTGCCATAGACTGCCCGCCTGACTACAAGGAGTGGTTTCTATGGCTAATCACGGTTACATGACCCTAAACGGAAAAGCTCAAGGCTTGATTTCAGCGGGTTGCTCAACCCAGGACTCTATCGGCAACAAGTATCAGGTAGCGCACACCGATGAAATCATGGTGCTGTCCTACAGCCACAACATCACTAATATCGGGAACATCAAAAAGTCGACGCATAGCCCGATCATCATCACAAAGGCCGTCGATAAATCATCACCGCTGCTCGCTCAAGCGCTTTCAAACAGAGAAGAAATCAACTGCACGATCAGTTTCTATCGCGTGTCGGCTCTTGGCATGCAGGAAAAGTTTTATACCGTTTCGATCAATGGCGGAGTTATTGCCGACCTGACGCTTGAAATGCCTCATGCCATTTTTCAAAACGACGCCGAGCCTCAGGAACAGGTGGCTATTCGTTACCGCGACATTACCTGGACCCACCACTTGGCAAAAACCGCGGGTTACAGTTCGTGGGGCGATGAAGGATGAGTCCGAATCGTCATGAGTATTGGGACGTCAACAGTGCCGCGGGCAAACTGGTGGGGCAAGCTCGCACTCTTGCTACTCGTCATCTTGCGCAAGGTATGTTGCGTGAGCGGTTCAATCGGGAAGTCGCCTTTTATGCAAAGCGCGTTGCGGACGATGTTGCGCAGGGCAACAAAACGCCGGAGCAAGGCTTGCAGGCGCTTGTGCAAG
The DNA here is from genome assembly GCF_003254125.1 of Pseudomonas sp. 478. Lineage (NCBI taxonomy): Bacteria > Pseudomonadati > Pseudomonadota > Gammaproteobacteria > Pseudomonadales > Pseudomonadaceae > Pseudomonas > Pseudomonas sp. 478. Next base: position 145,633 of record NZ_QKZG01000016.1, on the reverse strand, counting down.
AACAACGAGACCTGCTTAGCCAATCGCAAGCCGTTAGGCGAAAAGCTCAGGGCGCGATCAATGAACGGGTTAAAAGAATCCCGAACTCAACGCTCACACAGCCTTCATTAAAACCCGACCCGGAACGCTTATTGCGCTTTGTCCATGCTCAAAGCCTCGAGTCGACGACCGCGAATTCGCCCGACGCATTGAGGGCAACCTCCTCGCCACATCCAGTCTCGGACTTGAAGTTTTTTCCTCAAGAGCAATGGCCTGCGGCCGTCCCACAAGAAGAACCAGGGTTCTACGTCGTCCCCAGGAGCACGACCGCTGACAAACTGGAAGCTCAGCTTTTCACTTCAGCCTCCCCCGCCGTCATCGCCAAATTCAAGGCCCTGAATCCGAATCTGGATCAGGTGAAAGCCGGGACAATGATTGTTCTCAGCGATCCGAACAATCATCTATGTACCTTCGAAGAAGCGCAGTTGATGCAAGCGGCGGGTAATGTAAATAAAGCCTTGGAGCCTCTCAGTTCAGAAGAAGCCGATTTCATGGCGCGTCACCATGACGAAATAGCCTTCTTTCTTTCCAAGGGTTCAGTCGGTGCCAGCTTCGGACTGTCCATGTTCGCGAAGAACCTGAACGACGTGAAGGTCATTCTGCGTGACATCGAGAGTTTGCATACACGAACTTTTCAAGCCAATGGCCACCTCAACTCCGCCGAGTTTTATGCGGAACGCAAACGCCTGCTGGCTCAGTTGAATACCCAGCTCACCAAACTGACAAAAAAGAGCATTGGCTTTCCGGATCATCCCAATCTGAAAGCCGTATTGGGTATATCGACTAAAAGTCTTGTTCATCGCTGGAGAAAAGCTGGGGCTGTTGGGCAGATCCCTGGTTATGCCACGCATATTGAAGGCGTTTCTAAAGCGGCGAAGTATGTCAAATATGGCGGTTGGATTGGTACTGCGGTGGGTGGTGGAGCGTCAGTTATCAAGGTTCAGGGAGTTTGTGCGGAAGGGAATGTGGAGGCCTGTGAGAAGGTGAAATTTACTGAAACCGGAAGTTTTATAGGCGGGATTATTGGTGGTGCAGGTATGACAACAGTTTTATCGGTGCCTGTTGTAAGCAGTATATGCATAGCGCTCTCCGTACCGACCGGGGGCACAGCTGCTCTAGTATGCGGTGTAGCAGTCGTTGGGGCGGGAGCTTATGCTGGCGGTTCGACTGGAGGGAAAATTTTCGAGCAGATAGGAGAAATAATCTACGAGAATACAAGATGAGCACTAGTCAACTTGTAATCGGTTACCTAGGCGGCTTGGTAGTCATTTCCATGTTTGCCTGCCTTTTAGTCATGCTGCATTTGGCTCACACTAAAATGGATATGCTTTTAGGACTATTCCCGAATAGCGCAGGGGTCAAAACATTGGCACCTTTAAGACATGGAGGGATCTGGGGAAAATTAATGTTGATTGGAGGAATAACAAGTTACGTTGCCTTTCCAGGACCTTATCTGAAAAATGGGCAGTTAAGCAGGGAAGACCTACAAGCTATTCCGAATTCACTGAGACGTAAACTGGCATTAATGCAATGGATTCTCGTAGCACTCGTAGTTGCGATGTTTGCACTTTATTTTATCGGCAAGTCTGGGCTACTCCATTAACGCTCCCTGCCGAAAGTACCAGCGCAATTAAAGAAAAGTAACCGGATAAAAATTTAGGAGTCGCTAAATGAGCAAAGAAACTGCTGACGCATTGATCGTCGGCATCGGTCTGATTTATTTTGCATCGGCATTAGTTTGGATCACTGTCGCATTGCATATGGCCTATACCAAGATGGACATGATGCTAGATCTTTATAAAAACTGTAAGGCCATCATGGTTCGAGCACCTCTCAGACACGGTGGCCCATGGGGAAATCTAATGCTCATAGGAGGTATTTCTGGAATTGTAACCTTCCCAAACTTTTATCTAAAAAGAGGAGAGTTAAGTTTAGAAGATTTGAAAAACACTCCGACTAGCTTGAAGCGTAAACTGGCCATTTTGCAGTGGAGCGCATGGGGTCTTTTATTAGTAATGTCGGGATTCGCGATCATAGCTATATTCGACCTTGCTTGAACATACGATTGGGTCTGCGCGGGCTTAGCAATCCCGACTGGAGGAACGGCAACTCTCGCATGCGGCCTGATAGTAGTCGGGACAGGTTCTTTTGCAGGTGGGTTTTTAGGTGGAATAGGGGAGAAGCATTAGGCGAATTAATATATGAGAATACAAATGGACAGCATTGAAATAGGTATCGATTATTCATCCGGGGTGGTGATTATCGCGATGTTTATTTGGATCGTCGTAATGCTACATGTGGCATACACAAAAATGGATTTTATTCTGGATCATTTGAAAAACTGCTCAGCCATCACGGTTCGTACTCCGCTCAGGCACGGTGGTCCGTGGGGGAACTTGATGCTTGTAGGAGGAATTTCAGGAATTATCACGTCCCCCGGATTCTATCTCAAAAGGGGCGAACTAAGCCCAGAAGACTTGCAAGCCTTCCCTCGCTTACTAAAACGTAAGTTAATAATTATGCACTGGAGCGCACTGGGGCTTTTCGCAGCACTAATTTCACTTGTATTGATCGGAAATTCCGGACTGTTCTATTGATCGGCGAGCCCACTCCGGCAGAAAAAAAAATCTACGAGACCATTAAATGAGCATAAGCACCGCTGACAAAATATTTCTTTGTGTTGGTTTAATCGACTTTGGAGGCACATTCATAATAATTGGCATATCACTTCACCTCGCCTATACAAAAATGGACGTGATGTTGAATCACCTGCAAAACTGCCCAGCGGTTATGATTCGGGCACCTTTCAGAAACGGTGGGCCTTGGGGAAATATGTTTTTACTGGGCGCCATAATGGGCGTGATGACTACACCTCGGCTCTACCTACGCGATGGAGGTGCCTGCGCTGAAGACCTAGAGAACTTTCCTGCCGACCTTAAGCGAAAGCTGGTTATTTTGCAGTGGACAGGTTGGGGGTTGTTACTTGTGATGGTCGGCCTTGCCGCCGTTGCCGAACTTGAGCTTGTCTGAAAAAAAATCGCTGTCGCGAGAGAACCTTTTGCAGGCGAATCAAACCCGCCGCTTCAGTGTATCCGACGGCAACTCCCCAAACTGCTTACGGTAGTTATCGGAAAACCGTCCCAAATGCAGAAATCCATAATCCATCGCCACTTCCGTGACATTACGCACGTTGCACGTCGGGTCACTCAGGCAGGCGTTGATGCGCTCAAGGCGTTTTTGCCGGATGTAGTTTTTCGGTGTGGTGCCGGCGTTGCGTTCGAACAATCCATACAGCGACCGCAGACTCATCCGCGCCTGGCGCGCCAGTTCTTCGCTGTCGATGTCCTGTTTGAGGTGGCCCGCGATGTAGTCAGCAATCACCTCGAACGTGGCCGTCTGTGAGCCGAGACTGATCCGGCTGACGTTGGTCTTCATCAGGCTGAGCATCTTGCTGACGATGATCTGCGCGTAGTGCTCCTGCACCTTGGGAATCTGCTCGGTGGCCTCGGCTTCCTGGCAAATCATCGCCAGCAGAGCGACAAAGCCTTCCAGTTCATTGAGCTGATAACGGTTCTCCAGAAACCGCACGCCCTGCCCCGGATACCGCCAGCGCTGTTCATCGCATACGGATTCCAGCAACTGGGTGGGGACTTTGAGGATGAATTTTTCGCAATCGTCGGAATACGTCAGGTCCACCGGATCATTGGGATTGATCAGCAGCAACTCGCCGGGTGCGAAGTAGTGTTCCTGGCCATGGCCGCGCCACAGGCAGTTGCCACGCAGCAGCACTTGCAAGTGATAGATGCTTTCCAGCGCGCCCGACGTGACGCGCACGCTGCCGCCGTAACTGATGCGGCACAGGTCGAGGCTGGCAAACTTGCGGTGATTGAGGCTGGCCAACGGTCGCCCGGCCCGGGGCATCAGAATGCAATGGTTACCGACATGCTGATTGACGTACCCCGACACCGCGTAAGGGTCGGCGTGGTCGAATACGGTGCTGCGCTGACTCAACAGTTGCGCTTGCATCATCGGGTCACTCTCATTGTTGTTATAGGTTGCGTCGGGCTCATTCTAAGGCAGTACTTGCAGCAGTGTGTCAGTGTACTGACCTGTGGAATATTCTGACCTCTTCGCGAGCAAGCCCGCTCCCACATTCAACCGCGTTCACCCTGAAGAAATCCGGTCAAATGTGGGAGCGGCGGTGCGACGATTCGACTTGCTCGCGAAAGCGGACTGTCAGTCCTCTAGTGCGCGGACCCGTTCGTGGCGTTGTTGCTCGTCGGGTTGCGCGGAGGTCTGCAAGGTGAAATCGAAGTCGATTTCGGCAAAACGACCGCTGACACCGTGCGCCGCTGCGCGCTGTGGATCGTCGCTGAAGGTGATTTTGGCAATCAGCTCGTCACGGGTGGCATAGGCGAAATCGTCGTGCAGGTATTGATCGCCATCGAGGTTGATCTGGGTGGTCAGGTGACGATGATCCGGCGCGGAGATGAAGAAGTGAATGTGCGCCGGCCGTTGACCATGACGGCCCAGTTGATCGAGCAGTTGCTGGGTCGGACCGTCCGGCGGGCAGCCATAGCCCGACGGCACGATGCTGCGAAAGCGATAACGACCCTCGGCATCGGTGACGATACGGCGACGCAGGTTGAATTCCGATTGAGCGGTATCGAAGTAGGAGTAAGTGCCGCCGGTGTTGGCGTGCCAGACATCCACCACCGCACCGGCCAACGGTTCGCCGGCGGTGTTCTTGACCTGGCCCTGCATGAACAGCACCACACCCGGATCGATGCCGTCATCCAGTCGCGCTTCGCCTTCCGACAGCGGCGCACCCGCCACGTACAGCGGGCCTTCGATGGTCCGCGGTGTGCCGCCAGCCTTGCCGGCCTGTTCATCTTCAGCGTCCATCAACAGATCGAGATAATGTTCGAGACCGAGCCCGGCCACCACCAACCCGGCCTCTTGACGCGCACCCAGCACGTTGAGGTAGTTGACGGCTTTCCAGAACTCTTCCGGGGTCACGGCCAGGTCTTCGATGATGTTCACCGAATCACGCAGGATGCGGTAGACCAAGGCCTTGACCCGCGGGTCGCCGGCGTCGTTGTGCAGACCGCTGGCCTCTTCGAGAAACTTTTGGACGCTGGCAGTGTGGGAAATTTTAACGTTCATTTTGGTGGGTTCCTCATCTTGTAATTATTAGCGTAGCGAACTGAACAGGCTGGGTTCAGCGGTCATCCTCGCGAATGGAAGAAGGATGCCGGCACATCGCCTCGACCTCGATCGCCATGTACGGAAACAGTGGCAATTGCATGAGCAGGTCGTGCAGTTCCTGCACGCTGTCGACGTCGAAAACGCTGTAATTGGCATAGTGCCCGGCGATGCGCCACAGGTGACGCCACTTGCCTTGCTCTTGCAGGCGCTGGGCCAGGGCTTTTTCGTCAGCCTTCAGCTTCGCGGCTGCTTCGGGATTCATATCGACCGGCAGGTTCACGGTCATTTTTACGTGGAACAGCATGATGCTCTCCTCAGGCTTGATAAATGGCAGTGGACGTTTTGTCTCGACGGAAGAACGCCAGACGTTCTTCATCGAGGTTCAGGCCCAGCCCCGGTGTTTTCGGCACGTGCAGCTCAAAATCGCGATAGACCAGCGGCTCGCTGAGAATGTCTTCAGTCAGCAGCAATGGACCGAACAACTCGGTATCCCACGCCAGCTTATTCAGCGTGACAAAAGCATGGGCCGAGGCCAGGGTGCCGATGCCACCTTCGAGCATGGTGCCGCCATACAGGCCGATACCGGCCGCTTCGGCAATCGCAGCGGTTCGCAACACGGCGCGCGGGCCGCCGTTCTTGGCGATTTTCAGGGCGAACACCGAGGCTGCACCTTCACGAGCCAGGTTGAACGCATCCTCCACGCATTCGATGGATTCGTCGGCCATGATCGGCGCCGGGCTCATGGCATTCAGGCGCGCCATGCCGGAGCGGTTGTTGCGCGAGATCGGCTGTTCGATCAGGTCGATACCGTTGGTTCCCAGGATCCGGCAGGCGCGCAACGCGACCGCTTCATCCCAGGCCTGATTGACATCGACCCGCACACTGGCGCGGTCGCCCAAGGCTTTCTTGATTGCAATGACGTGGGCCAGGTCGCGGTTGACTTCACCGGCACCGATTTTCAGTTTGAAGATCCGATGGCGGCGCAGGTCGAGCATTTTTTCCGCTTCGGCGATGTCCTTGCCGGTGTCGCCACTGGCCAGGGTCCACGCCACTGGCAGGGCATCGCGAACGCGGCCGCCCAGCAACTCGCTGACCGGCAGCCCAAGGCGTTTGCCCTGAGCGTCGAGCAAAGCGGTTTCGATACCTGATTTAGCGAACGTGTTGCCCCGGATGCTGCGCTCCAGGCGCAACATCGCGGCATTCACGTTGGCGCTGTCCTGGCCCAGCAGCAGCGGCGCGAAGTGTTTGTCGATGTTGGTCTTGATGCTGTCAGGGCTTTCGTTGCCGTAGGCCAGGCCACCGATGGTGGTGGATTCGCCAATACCTTCAATGCCGTCGGCACAGCGCACGCGAATGATCACCAGGGTCTGGTTCTGCATGGTGTGCATCGCCAGCTTGTGCGGGCGGATGGTCGGCAGATCGACGATGATCGTCTCGATCGATTCAATGGCTGTTGCAAGCATGTCGATACCTGTCAGGTTCTTAAAGTTCTGGAACCGATTCTGGTACGGCTTTTTTCGGGAAGCCAATATAGAATTGGTCTGACTTGATACCTTTAAGGTATGCAACCGACTTGCGACTGGAGGCCCCATGGAACTGCGTCACCTGCGGTATTTTCAGGTGTTGGCTCAAACCCTCAATTTCACCCGTGCCGCCGAACTGCTGCACATCGCCCAGCCGCCACTGAGCCGGCAGATGCAGCAATTGGAGGATGAACTCGGGGTGTTGTTGCTGGAACGCGGGCGGCCGCTGAAGCTGACCGATGCCGGACGGTTTTTCCATGAGCACTCCACCGCCCTGCTCGAGCAATTGAGCAAGGTGTGCGACAACACGCGACGGATCGGTCTGGGCGAAAAGACCTGGCTGGGCATCGGTTTTGCCCCGTCGACGCTCTACGGCGTGCTGCCGGAGCTGATTCGCCGTTTGCGCAGCGGCGAGCCCCTGGAGCTTGAACTGGGGCTCTCGGAAATGACCACGCTGCAACAAGTGCAGGCGCTCAAGGCCGGGCGTATCGATATCGGTTTCGGCCGAATTCGCATCGACGACCCGGCGATCATCCAGACTGTATTGACCGAAGACCGACTGGTCGCCGCCCTCCCCGCCGGTCACCCATTACTGGCCGGGCCGATCAGCCTTCGCGAATTGGCGAAAGAACCCTTCGTGCTGTACCCCGGCAACCCGCGCCCGAGCTACGCCGACCATGTGATCGCGTTGTTCGAGTCCTATGGCGTGAGCATCCATGTGGCGCAATGGACCAACGAGCTGCAAACAGCCATCGGTCTGGTGGGAGCGGGAATCGGCGTCACCCTGGTGCCGGCCTCGGTGCAGTTGCTGCACCGCGACGACATTGGTTTCACGCCGTTGCTGGAAGACAACGCGACCTCGCCGATCATTCTCAGCAGACGCGTGGGCGACGTATCGCCGGGGTTGAATCATTGCTTGCAGATGATTGATGAACTGCAACCGCGGGCCTGATCCGCAATGTGACCTGCTTCAGCCGGCAAAGGCCCGGCGACCAGCGCGCATCTCGATGCGCAACTCGCCTATCAGATTGGCGATAGCGCGAATGCTGGTCAGCCGTTCGGGTGATACACCGGTAATCAACAGAACAATGCGCCCGGTGGCGGGTTCGTAGACTTTGATCCGTAACGTTCCGTCGGGATTCACTGTGCAGGCGCAGGAAAGCGGTTGAAAACCGGACTCGACAATGCGGCAAAGCTCAGGAACTGAAACCATGACTGGAGCCTCCGTGGCTGGTAATCGGATCCAACTTGCTCAGCATAGATGGGCTTTTCCCATCCTGCGCCTGCCAATGCTCAAAATAAGTGTTAGCTGTTTCTCACTTTGGCGACCTTTCAGTGAGAATCCGCACCCCAGATCCAATTCCAGAGCCCCGGTAACTCAACCGGCTGTGAACTGTCGCGTACGGTACGCGCCATGGCGGCCCGTTGCAGCGCTGCCGTGTCGTCGTAAAACGGCTTTTCTGCGGTTTTCACACCGGTCGCCTGTGCGCTGTCGAGAAGGATTTGCAGGTACTCCCGCGTATGCCGGGCGGTATAGCGATTGAGATCGTGGAACGTCACCACCACCGGAATCACCCCGTCCACCACCGGTAACTCGCCACGGGCGATGCGCTCACGCACTTCGGACATTGTGCGCAAGAAGTGGGCCCGCCGCCGGGGGCTGGCGTTGAAGCCCCAGATCTTGCCGTCATTGGCGCTCAGGTCGGTCAGCAGCACATGCAGACCGTGTTGCTGATAGGCCGCGAAGGTGCGCTTGTCGTAGTTCCAGAATGGCGGGCGCACCAAGGTCGGTGGCTCGCCAGTGATCGCAGCGATGTCGGCGCTGCCGTTGGCGAGGGACTGTTCCAGTTCTTGCGGATCCAGGGATCGATGATTGGTGTGCCCGGGCGTGGCCGTGTGGAAGCCCAGGATCTGACCTTCGACCTGTTCGCGGTGCATGACCTGGCGCCCTATTTCACTGCCGCCCGCTCGTGAGGCGCGGGTCTGCACGAAGAACACCGCCTTGAGGTTCGGCTGCACCGGGTTCGTCGCCAGACTGTCGAGCACCGTCATCGTCGGATTCCAGAAACTCGAGGCGCTGGGACCGTCGTCGAAGGTCAGCAGAAAACGGATCGGTGCTTGCGCGCTCAGACGCTGTTCGGTCTGCGGCGTCATTTCGATGGGAGAAGCGATGCACCCCACCAGCCCCGTGGCGATGATGAGTGCAGAGAGAACCTTGACCAGCCGTTTCATGTTTTGCCCATTTATCCTTCGTCGGCCCCGCAGGTCGCTGCGGGCCGAGGTTGGATCAGGGTACACAGGGTTTGGTTCCAGTGCTGCCCGGCATCGTGGGTTACTGGGCAAACGCCTGCTGAAACGAGCTGTCGATCATCGGCGCAGTCGCCAACGCGGCCGGCAGCGCTTTTACCTTGAACAGGAAGTCCGCAGTGCTTTGCAGATCCTTTGCTGCCTGCGCATCCACCGGGCCAACGGTCATGTGGGCCTGGCGCAACCAATGGCGAGAAACGTTCTGGTCAAGGTTGGCTCTCTTCGCCCAGAGATCGGCGTACTCGTCGGTGTGGTTGTCGACCCAGGCCCGGGCCTTTTTCAGGCGCACCAGAAAGTCGGCAATGGCTTCGCGTTTGCTGTCGATCGACGGCGTCGAGGCCGCGATGGCGCTCAGGCCGGGCATCAGGTTCTTGGCGGTGAGGATCGGCCGGGCGCCGGAGAACAGAATCTGCTGGGAGATGTAAGGTTCCCAGACCGGGAATGCGTCGATGCTGCCCTGCGGCAACGCGGCGGCGGCATCGATCGGCATCAGTTTGATGAAGTCGACATAGTCTTCCGGCAGGTCGGCTTTTTCCAGGGCGCGCAGGGTCAGTTGCTGGCTCCAGGCACCGGGCCAATAAGCGACTTTCTTACCCTTCAGATCGGCGATGGTTTTGACCGGCGAATCCTTGGGCACCAGTAAGGCGATGGTGTTGGGGTTCTGTCGCGACACGCCGATCAGTTTCACCGGCGCCTGTTTGGCGGCGAGGAACAGAAAACCCGAATCGCCGAGAAAACCCAGATCCAGCGCACCGGTATTCAGCGCTTCAGCCAGCGGCGCGGCGGCCTGGAAGTGCTTCCAGTCGACGGTATACGGCGCGTCTTTCAGCACGCCCGATGCCTCCACCGAAGCGCGAACGTTGTAGTAGTTCTGATCACCGACATGCAAAACAACGGGCTCGGCGGCGTACGCCAATGGGGCGGCGAACAGTGCGCTGGTCAGCAGACTACGCACGAATCGGGACAGGTTCATCGGAGGCTCCTTGAGGGTCATTGCGATAGACCATAACGCTCTTACAAGAAGCTTTTGAAATTCGATTAATGCATAAGCTCATGACCCGCAGCGAACAGTGTTTGCCTGGTAACAGGGACTGAACAGACTGTTTCCTCCTGAACAGAGATCTGAGCAACGCTTCAAGCAGGGCATCAGCCTATGTACGGGCGCCTGTCGCAGATAACTGAACGAACCCCTATCCCGACTGCGATCGTCAAATCGCCGCACACGCCAACCTCGAAACTGCGCGCATCAAAGCGCAGCAATTGGGTATTACGCACATTCGCTGGAATGAAGCGATCTGATTTAATAAGCGTCCAATGAAAAAGCCCCGCTTTGATAGCGCGGGGCTTTTTGTATGTGCAGCGCGGTCAAGGTTTCAGCGGACGTTCCTGGTCGCGATCTGACAGCTCTTTACCGTCGTCGGGGTGCTTCCAGTCCGGCGTCGAACGCCGTTGCCGCTCAATCTCTTCTTCCGTGGGTTCGTCATCCACATCTTCATCCGGGTACGGACGCTTTGGATCATTAGCCATGCTCACCTCTCTTCCTGTAGGGGTCCTCTTTAAGCGTAGAACAATTTCAACGGGAACGACTTAGAGCCACCAACGCAGCAAAAAGAAGAACCCCATGCTCAACAACATGCTGAGCAACGTATTACGGGTGTAAAGCACCAGCCCCACCGCCACCAGCGAACTGATCAGGTACGGGTTATCCCACTGCAGATTCAGCTGCTTGTCCGGCATGAACACGATCGGCCCACAGATCGCCGTCAACATGCCCGGCACCGCAAACCCCAGGAACTGCCGCGCATTGCTGCTCAAGCGCACGGGCAGCCGCGGCTCCAGAAACACATAACGGTTGAGGAATACCAATAGCCCCATGCCGACAATCACCGCCCAGACCATCATGTGCGTCCACCGTAGAATTTGTTGCAGATAAAGCCTGCGGTCATGCCCGCCAACCCCGACAGCACCAGCGCCGAGCCCCATTGCCAATAGCTGAACAGCACCGAACAGAACAACGAGACCGCCACGCACACCACGGTCGGCACGTTCCGCACCACCGGAGTGATCAGGGCGATAAACGTCGCCGCAATGGAGAAGTCCAGTCCCAGATGTTCCAGCCCCGGAATGCTGCTGCCCAGCACGATGCCGGCCAGGGTGAAGAGGTTCCAGGCGATGTAGAACGTCAGGCCGACACCCAACGCGTACCAGCGGTTGAACTGTTGTTTGTCATGCGCACTGGTCAGGGCGAACAGCTCGTCGGTGAGCAAAAAACCGAGACCCACACGCCAGCGCCCCGGCAAAGGCGAAATCACCGAACGCATGCTCATCCCGTAGAGCAAATGCTGGGAGGTCAGCAGCAGCGTGGTCAGCAGAATCGAAAAGATCCCCGCACCGCCCTTGAGCATGCCGATCGCCACCAGTTGCGCGGCTCCGGCGAATACGATGCTCGACAACCCCTGGCCTTGCAGGGGCGTGAGATTGGCCTCGATGGCCATGGAACCGGCCAGAAGTCCCCAGGGCGCGGTCGCCAGGGACAACGGCATGATCGCCACAGCGCCGCGAAGAAAGGCATTGCGCGGCATGAGTGAATTGGACATAACGCTCTACAACCAGGGAAAGACCTCAGACTGTGCCAGCAGTCGCGGCCGCTGGCTTGAACAATCTTGCGCACTTGTGCCGCGAACTTATGCCGCGAACTTGTTCCATTCATCGGCTGCACGCTTGATTCACTACAGTAGTAGCAACATGATGGCGCAGTTTTTTCATCTTTGAGATCCGGCCCCCCTCATGAGCTCAATCGAAAGCGACAGCGACAGCGACGTCTACAAAACCCTGCTTGAGTCGACCAAAGCAATCCCATGGCGGATCGACTGGAAGACCATGACTTTCAGCTACATCGGTCCGCAGATCGAGCGCTTGCTTGGCTGGAAGCAGGACAGTTGGGTGGGGGTCAATGACTGGGTCGAGCGCATGCACCCGGATGATCGCGACTACGTGGTGGAGTTCTGCGTTTCGCAATCGCGGGCGGGGGTGGATCACGAGGCAGACTATCGGGCGCTGACCCGCGACGGCGAATACGTGTGGATTCGCGATGTGGTGCACGTGGTGCGCAAGGACGGTGAAGTGGAAGCGCTGGTGGGTTTCATGTTCGACATCAGCGAGCGCAAGAAAACCGAAGAACACTTGAGTCGCCTGCAAAAGCAACTCGAAGAATATTCGTTCCAGGACGGACTGACCGGCATCGCCAACCGGCGCATGTTCGACACCGTACTGGAACGGGAATGGAGCAACGCTCAACGCACGGGATCACCGTTGTCGCTGCTGATTCTGGATATTGATTACTTCAAACAGTTCAACGACCACTACGGGCACATCAAGGGTGATGAATGCTTGCGGCGTGTCGCTCAGACCTTGTCCCTGGCGGCCAACCGGCCACGGGATTTCATCGCGCGGATCGGCGGTGAAGAGTTCGTCTGGCTGCTGCCGGAAACCGACGCCGAATCCGCAAGGCTGGTGGCAAATAAATGCCTGCACCTGGTTCGCCAGCAGCACATCCCCCACGAGTTTTCTGCGGTATCGAAGCGGCTGAGCCTGAGCCTGGGTGTCGGCACCACCACGGCATCGCTGCACGCGACGGCGCTGGAATTCGTCGAGCAGGTGGACAAGTTGCTCTACAAGGCCAAGCACAACGGCAGGATGCGTGCGGAGCTCGCTGATTTTCGCGATTGACGAAAGGCGTGTCGCAGCGCCGAACAGCAGCAATCGATAGAGCACCAGCGGCCCGCCCGAGTACCATGGAGCCATTCGCATAACGCGTCAGGGAGTCGACATGCTTTACCGAATCGCCGCCGACGGGCTGGTCCTGTTCCACCTGTTGTTCATTCTGTTCGTGCTGTTCGGCGGGCTGCTGGTGCTCAAATGGCGCCCCCTGATCTGGTGGCACCTGCCTGCGGCTGTGTGGGGCGTGTCGGTGGAAGTCTTCCACCTGAACTGCCCGCTGACACAGTGGGAAAACCTCATGCGCGACGCGGCCGGGCAAACCGGTTACAGCGGCGGTTTCATCGAACATTACGTGTGGCCGGTCATTTACCCGGCAGGCCTGACGCCGGCAATTCAGCTGGGACTGGGCAGCGTGGTGCTGGCGATCAACGTGCTGGTCTACTTTAGATTGATCAGGCTGTGGAAGTTACGTCGGGCCACCTGAACCCGATTCAAGGATTGCGCCCATGTTAACGATTGAAGGTCTCACCTGGCTGGAAGCCATCCGGGCAGTTGGCAGCCTTGTTTGAATTCAATTGGCAATGACGCTCATGTTCCGGCCACTGGCCTTGGCCACGTAGAGCGCCTTGTCGGCGGCGCCCACCAGGTCGTTGGGCTGGGCTTGTGACGCCGGATTGTAAGCGGCGACCCCCAGGCTGACCGTCACCGTACCTTCAGCCCCTTCACTGTGTAGGATGCCGGCCTGCTGAACCGCGCGACGGATTTTTTCCGCCACCAGAAACGCTCCCACGTAGTCGGTCCCCGGCAGTACCACCGCAAACTCTTCGCCGCCATAGCGGGCAGCCAGGTCGCCGGGGCGCTTGATGTTGTCCCTGATGATCGTGCTGATGTTGCGTAAACACTCATCGCCGGCCACATGGCCGTAAAGATCATTGAAGCTTTTGAAGTGATCGACATCGATCATCAGCAGCGCGAGGTGGGTCTGGTTGCGCCTGGCGCGGCCCATTTCGGCGAGGATAAACAGATCGAACTGACGCCGGTTGGACAGCCCGGTCAGTGCGTCCTCCAGCGCCAGCAACTCAAGACTGCGGTTGACCTCGATGAGTTTTTCCTGCGCATCCAGCAATACGCCTTGCACGTGATTTTGCTGCTTCATGAGGCGAATGAGGCGATAACCGAGGACGCCCAGGAACCCCAGGAATAACGAGACGATCCCGGCACTGCGCAGTGCCTCCTCACGCCAGCCTGCCAGGACTTCTTCTTTATCCAACGCTGCAAAGATGATCAGAGGATAACCGGCGACCCTTCGAAACCCGACCACACGCTCGACCCCATCCACATAGGACGGGACCGTTGCCGTGCCTGAATCACCCTTGGGCAACAGTTGCGTAAACAGCGGTCCCTTGGCGACGCTGGTGCCGATGTCCGCTTCTTTGAATGGCCGGCGAACGACGATAGTGGCGTCGTCGGCGATCAGGTTGATCACGCCGTTACTGCCCATATCGATGCTGTTGTAGAGCACCAGGAAGTGGTTGAGATAGATCGTGGCCAGCGCCACGCCGGCAAAGCTGCCATCCGGATGATTGATACGGCGGGAAACCGTCATGATCCATTCGCCGCTCGAACGGCTCTTGATCGACGGGCCAATGTGAGGTCCACGATCGGGATGATCGCGATGGAAGATGAAATATTCGCGGTCGGCATTGTTTGCATTGGGCACGACGGCGCCATTGGAATTGGCGACCCAGTCACCTTTTTCGTCATAAACGAACAAGCCATGGAGCTGGCTCAACTCGCTGCGCTGGACCCTGAGCAATCGCTCCAGCTCAGGCAGCCGGGCCTGGTCGATGCCGTCGTTTTCGAGGCGATCCACCACGGTAAACAGCAGCGTGTCGGCCTGCTTGATCGACGCCTGTGCCTGCGAGGCCAACGTCTGCGCCAGGTTGGACATCACCACTTCCGTGTCATGCAGATGGTACTGGCGCGAGTTCCAGGCTTCCCAAATCACGATAGCCGTCATGGACAGGCACACCGCGACCAGCAGAATCACCGCTGAGCGAACCTTGAGTGTGGCCCCGGTTTGCTCGGCGACCCAAGGCACGCCATGGCGGGATTGTTCAATTCGATTGTTAACGGACGGATGACCCATGACGCTCCCTGAATATTGATCACAGGGCGAATCTTCCCGTTCGCCCTTTTTATGACCCCTGACGGGTATGAGCCGCCTGGTGGCAGGCGACTATGCCTCATCAAACACCCGATAGGTGATTTGCGCGAGACTAATCTCACCTCCGGCTCGCCCAGGCTGCGGTTCAGCGTTTGTCGTTACTTGAGGCTTCCCGACAGAAACTGCTGCAACCGCTCGCTTTCAGGCTTATCCAGAACAGTAGACGGTGCCCCTTGTTCTTCAACCCGCCCCTGATGCAAAAACATCACATGGTTCGACACCTGCCGGGCAAACGCCATTTCATGGGTGACCACCACCATCGTCCGGCCCGAAATGGCTTAGCTGATCGGCATCAGGTTTCTGCCCACAGGTCTTATCGAGGCGTCTGCTTCACAGCCTCGATCCAGGCCGGATTCAATTGCATCTGATCAGTCCCGATGCCCAGCGCTTCCATCCGCGCCTTGTGCTGATCCATCTCGCGGGTCAATTGGCTGTGATCACTGGAGTTGCCGTCCAGCTCGTGCATCTGGCTCAAGCCCAGATGGTAGAAACGCAGCAGCTTCATGGCCGTCGGATCCTCCTTCTCCACCGCCGCCGTCACCTGATGCATAACGTTGGTGATGCTCATCAGGCTGCGCTTGAGCCGCCAACCGTAAACCGCCGGGGCCATCCATGGCTGGGTCCAGAACATGCCGCGCATCAGCGCTGCCATCAGCAGCACCGACACAAACACGCCGCCGACGTTAAATCGCAGATTGTCGCCACCGGGTTCGCCGAACAGCGCCACCGCCGTGGTGGACAACACCATCGCCAGGGCCAGGAAAATCAAGGCTATGATTATCGTGCTGCGTCGCGTCTGGCTTCGATAGCGTTCGGGGTTCTGCGGCTGGATTTCGAACATCGCGACGGGGTTCCTTCAGGGCATGGGTAAAAAGACTGCGGGGCATTATCGCCTCTGCAGGGGATTTAGCTATGCTGGGGCTCCTTTTCATCTTTTCATCGTCAAACGGGGAAATGGCGATACAGCGCAGTTCGTGCCATCTTCTTTCATGGATACATACTATTCGGATGCCATTTGCCTGTATGAATGGCATCGTTTTAAGGATCATTGAATGACCCAACGACAAGTAATCAATGCCTCGGTCAGCCCAAAAGGCAGCCTGGAAACCCTTTCTCAACGTGAAGTACAGCAACTGAGCGAAGCCGGATCCGGCAGCACCTACACCTTGTTCCGCCAGTGCGCCCTGGCCATCCTCAATACCGGCGCCCATGTCGATAACGCCAAAACCATCCTCGAAGCCTACAAGGACTTCGAAATCCGCATTCACCAGCAGGACCGCGGCGTACGCCTGGAACTGCTGAACGCCCCGGCCGACGCCTTCGTCGATGGCGAAATGATCGCCAGCACCCGGGAAATGCTCTTCAGCGCCCTGCGCGACATCGTCTACACCGAAAACGAACTCGACGCCCAACGCATCGACCTGAGCACCTCCCAGGGCATCAGCGACTACGTGTTCCACCTGCTGCGCAACGCCCGCACCCTGCGCCCCGGCGTAGAGCCGAAGATCGTGGTGTGCTGGGGCGGCCACTCGATCAACACCGAAGAATACAAATACACCAAGAAAGTCGGCCACGAACTGGGCCTGCGCAGCCTCGACATCTGCACCGGTTGCGGTCCTGGCGTGATGAAAGGTCCGATGAAAGGCGCGACCATCGCCCACGCCAAACAGCGAATCCACGGCGGCCGCTACCTCGGCCTGACCGAGCCGGGCATCATCGCCGCCGAAGCGCCCAACCCGATCGTCAACGAACTGGTGATCCTGCCGGACATCGAAAAACGTCTGGAAGCCTTCGTCCGCGTCGGCCACGGCATCATCATTTTCCCGGGCGGCGCCGGCACGGCCGAAGAGTTCCTGTACCTGCTCGGCATCCTGATGCACCCGGACAACGCAGGCCTGCCCTTCCCGGTGGTCCTCACCGGACCGAAACATGCCGCGCCGTATCTGGAGCAACTGGATGCGTTTGTCGGCGCCACTTTGGGTGAAGCTGCGAAGCAACACTACGAGATCATCATCGACGACCCGGCTGAAGTCGCGCGTCAAATGACTGAAGGTCTGAAAGCGGTCAAACAGTTCCGCCGCGAGCGCAATGACGCGTTCCATTTCAACTGGCTGCTGAAGATCGACGAAGGCTTCCAGCGCCCGTTCGATCCAACCCACGAAAACATGGCCAACCTGAAACTGAGCCGCAACCTGCCGGCCCACGAACTGGCCGCCAACCTGCGCCGCGCGTTCTCCGGCATCGTCGCCGGCAACGTCAAGGACAAGGGCATCCGCCTGATCGAAGAGCACGGGCCGTACCAGATCCGTGGCGACGCGGCGGTGATGCAACCGCTGGATCAACTGCTAAAGGCCTTCGTTGCCCAACACCGGATGAAACTGCCGGGTGGCGCGGCGTATGTACCGTGTTATCAAGTGGTCGCGTAGCAGGCCATCCCCCCCTGTGGGAGCGGGCTTGCTCCGGGCGGCGTTCCGACGAAGGCGGTGTGTCAGTCACTATGAATGTCGACTGACACACCCCCTTCGCGAGCAAGCCCGCTCCCACATTTAGAGGTGATCGGCGTCGATCACTGCCTTGGCAAAGGCCTGCGGATCTTCCTGCGGCAAGTTGTGGCCGATGCCGCCGTTGATGAGTCGGTACTCATATTTGCCAGTGAAACGCTTGGCATAATCCTCGGCAGCCGGATGTGGCGCCCCGTTGGCATCACCTTCCATGGTGATGGTCGGCACCGTAATCACCGGGGCCTTGGCCAGCCGCTGCTCCAGCGCTTCATATTGAGGTTCGCCCTGAATCATGCCCAACCGCCAGCGATAGTTGAAGATCGTAATAGCCACATGATCGGGGTTGTCCAGAGCCACCGCGCTGCGGTCGAAAGTCGCGTCGTCGAACGTCCATTTCGGGGAGGCCAGCTCCCAGATCAACCTGGCGAAGTCGTGGCGATTTTTTTCGTATCCGGCCTGGCCACGTTCGGTAGCGAAGTAGAACTGGTACCACCATTGCAGCTCGGCCTTGGGCGGCAACGGATTCTTGCCGGCGGCCTGATTGCCGATGAGGTAGCCGCTCACCGAAACCAGCGCCTCCACCCGCTCCGGCCAGAGCGCCGAAACGATGTCCGCCGAGCGCGCGCCCCAGTCGTAGCCACCGAGCACCGCCTTCTTGATCTTGAGCGCATCCATAAAGTCGATGACGTCACTGGCTAACGCGGCGGGCTGGCCGTTGCGAACCGTCTTGTCAGACAGGAAATGTGTGTCGCCGTAGCCCCGTGCATACGGGATCAGTACCCGGTAACCCTTGGCCGCCAACAAGGGCGCCACTTCGCTATAGCTGTGAATGTCGTAGGGCCAACCGTGCAGAAGAATCACCACCGGACCATCGGCGGGGCCGACTTCGGCGTAGGCCACGTTCAGCAACCCAGCGTTGACATGCTTCAGAGGGCCGAAGGCGTCCGCCTTGAGAGTGCCGGCGCTGGCCACCACTGGCTCTGGCGTCGTGGTTTGCGCATTGGCAGCACCAAGGGCACCTAACTGCATCAGCGCGAAAGCGAGGACCGATGGGCCAAAGAAACGACGACGTGAGTCGTTTTTTTTGCTCAACACATTCATCTTCATGGTGATTTCCCTGGAAGTCATTGACCTGGTGTTCTGGACGTCGTGAGTCAGCCATCGCGGGTTGATGAGCAGACTGCGCGTTCATCGGTTTTGATAGCGATCAGCGTAGTGGAAAGATCAGCTACCCTGATTGCCGCACTCTGCGAATTTGCTGTAATCGAGGACTTTCTGCGTGCCGCTGGAATCGAGATAGGTCAGGCGGGCATCGACAATGCCGCAATGGCCGTCGCCGTTGTCGACGACGGAAACCACTTTCTTGATATCCAGGTGGGTGCCGTGAGAAGTTGTCTGCGACGGCGCTTGAACATCGGCATGGGCCGAAAACGCTGCAACGTTCAGGACCGCGAAGAAGCTGGCGGCAATCAGTGTGTTCCAGTTCATGGTGATTTCCTCAGGGTTGCAATGGGCAGTGGTTGTGAGGCAAGTCGTCTTGTCTCGGTGGAACCCATTTAATCGGCCCGAGGTATCTGCCATGTGTCGTAGAACCGGAATTAATAAGGCGTAAGGTGTCTGCGGGGGCACCCGATACAGTGCGATACAAAGCGAACAACAAGAGGCTTGAGCGATGGAACATTTGAACCACATCCTGATCGTCGACGACGACCGGGAGATTCGCGAGCTGGTCGGCAATTACCTGAAAAAGAACGGGCTGCGCACCACCGTCGTCGCCGATGGCCGGCAAATGCGCAGCTTTCTCGAAGCCAATCAGGTGGACCTGATCGTGCTGGACATCATGATGCCCGGCGATGACGGCCTGCTGCTGTGCCGCGAATTGCGCTCGGGCAAACACAAAGCCACACCGATCCTGATGCTCACCGCACGTAACGACGAAACCGATCGCATCCTCGGCCTGGAAATGGGTGCCGACGACTACCTGACCAAACCCTTCGCCGCCCGCGAACTGTTGGCGCGGATCAATGCCGTGTTGCGCCGTACGCGGATGCTGCCGCCCAACCTGCTGATCACCGAAACGGGCCGATTGCTGGGTTTCGGTCGCTGGCGCCTGGACACCACCGCCCGGCACTTGCTCGACGAAGACGGCACGATGGTGGCCCTCAGTGGCGCCGAATACCGTCTGCTGCGGGTGTTCCTCGATCACCCGCAACGGGTGCTCAGCCGTGACCAGTTGCTCAACCTGACCCAGGGTCGCGACGCCGACCTGTTCGACCGCTCGATTGATTTGCTGGTGAGCCGTCTGCGCCAGCGATTGATGGATGACTCACGGGACTCGACCTACATCAAAACCGTGCGCAGCGAAGGCTACGTGTTCTCCTACCCGGTGGAATTGCTCGGCGCAGAATCATGAAGCGCTTCCCCAGCAGCACCTGAGGAGACTTTTTCATAGGGTTTTGTATCCGTCTGTATAAGAACCCGCGACAGATACGCAGACACCGATTTCGGCTTGTTCGAGCACACATCACCGATACACCCGAGCGTTTAACTGTGATCACCGGATAGCAGCCGCTACCGACCCACTCAAACTAAACGCACGGAGAATTACCCATGTTCAACTTCTCGAAAGTCTCGTCCCTGGCACTCGGTCTGGCACTGGTTGGTGGGCTCGGCCTGTCGAGCCTGGCGTCGGCCCACACCGGCCATGCTGCGTCCCCTGGCCAGGTTCAACAACTGTTGGTGGAAGGCGGCTCCGATCGTCTGATCGAGAATCGCGTGGCCGAAGGCGGTGCCGACCGTCTGCAAGAACTGCGCGAACGTGTGGCATCGGTCAGCCCGAGCAATGCCCTGCGCGGTGGTGTGGTTGTCGCGGAAAACCGCCCTGAGTTCGGTTCGAAGTATCAGCGGTATTGATCAGCGCCGTTTGAAACAACAAACCCCGGGGAGATCCGATCTCCCCGGGGTTTCTTCGTAGTAGCAGATCACCGACAGCTGCTACAGGGGCGGCGTTGTTGTCAGGCGAGCGGCGAGTGCCTTGGCCTGGCTCGCGACGTCGGTCACTGCGGTGCTTTCCCACCACATGCCGCGCAACGGTGGGCCCATGGCGAACAGACGGCTGGCGGCTTGCTCATCGGCGCCCAACACCGCGCCATCGACTGCCGCCGCAATCCCCAGCGCCAACGGCCCCGGCCGGACAAGTCCGCGGGCCAGCAGTTGCTGTGGCAGCGGTCGAGCCACTCGCCTCCAGTCGTATTCGATGCCGCTGGAATTGATCAATGCCGCGCCGCTGACAATGCTGGTTTCTGCTTCACCCCGACGCCGAATGCGGATACTCACTGCGCTGTCCGCTGAAGGCTCCAGCCCTTTGAACGACGCGGCCTGAATCCGCAACCGCCCTTCCTTGTGCAATCGCTCCACCAACTCGGCACTCAACGGCGGCGAGCGATGGTGATGACTTTCCCACCACGGCCGCACATACCGCACAAACTGTCGACGCTGCACATCCGTTGCCTGATTCCACAAACGGCCAATATGCGCGCGCACGGTGTCGAGCGGTGCCTGCCAGTCGATGCCTTGAGCGATGGCGTCCCGGCAATGCCGACGCAGCTCGCGCATCAACTGTCGCGGTGTACGAATGCTCTGATCCTCGGCGAGAAAATCTGCCCAGGCCGGTGGCTGACGACGCACATGAGGCAGCAAGCCATGCCGGGAAAACACTTCGATCGGCCCGCGATGCCCGGCCTGTTCCAGCGACACCACGGCATCGACCATGGTCAGGCCCGAACCGATGATCAGCACGGTCGACTGCGGATCGAGTTGCTGCATGGCCGCGACGTCCCACGGATCAAGCGCCGCCGCGTTCAAGCCGCTGGACTCGGTCTGTGGTGTACGCGCCGCGGGAAACATCCCCGTGGCCAACACCGCATAAGCGCCCTGCAAGTGTTGCCCATCGCTCAACGTCAGCAACACAGAATCGTCCCGAGTCTGCAGGTCAACCACCTCGGCCCGCACATGCTCGACCGTTGACCCGTTCAACGCCCCCACCGCTTGCGCTTCGGCCAGGCGCTGCTGCACGTACAGGCCGAAAATCCCCCGGGGCGGGAACAATTCGCTGACCGGCACATGTTGCTCGTCACACTCCGGCCAGCCCCCGGCCGCGATGTACTCGGTCAGCCATTGGGTCAGGTCATCGGCGTTGTCCGGGTCGACGCTCATCCGCGCCGCATTGCCGTTGAGCGTATGGCCCAGTTCGACCGCGCTGTACGCCTCGCCCCGTCCCAATTCGGCGCGGGGTTCGATCACCAGCACCTGGCGTTTGCCCGGCAGGCGCAACAACTGCGCCGCCAGCATTGCGCCGCTGAGGCCGCCGCCGACGATCAGGATGTCCGCGTGGCGGATGGCGTCGGTTGCCTGTCCGCTTTGGGTTTCAGTCATGGCGTTCTCACTGCTCAGTGTTTACCTAAATAGAAGTCATGCAGATCGCCCCGCGCCAACAGCGCCTCGCTCTCCCCGGACAGCACCACTCGGCCGGTGTCGAGAACGTAGGCCGTCGTTGCGTACTTGAGCGCCACATTAATGTTTTGCTCGGCAATCAGGAAGCTCACCTGCTCCTCGCGATTGAGCTGGGCGACGATCTCGAAAATCTCCTGGACGATAATAGGCGCCAAACCCATGGAAGGCTCATCAAGCAGTACCAAAGTAGGACGCGTCATTAAGGCCCGGCCTATGGCGACCATCTGCTGCTCGCCCCCGGACGTCAGCCCGGCCTGGGTTTTACGCTTGGTTTTCAGGCGTGGGAACCAGGCATAGATTCGCTCCAGATCACGGGCCATGTCCTGACGACTCAAGCGCCGGACAAACCCGCCGCTGCGCAGGTTGTCCTCGACCGTCAGTTGCGGGAACACATGCCGACCTTCCAGCACATGCACCATCCCTTGGCGCACTCGCAGGCTCGGATCGACGCCAGCCGTGTCATGCCCGAGAAACTTGATCGTCCCGCGACTGACCTCCGCCCGCTCGGCCCGAACTAACCCGGAAATCGCCTTGAGCGTGGTGCTTTTGCCCGCGCCGTTGGCGCCGAGCAACGCGACGATGCCGCCCTTGGGCACCGACAGCGACACTCCAGCGACGGCCAGGATCGCGCCGTCGTAGATCACTTCAATGTCGCTGACTTGCAACAGGTCATTGGCAGCAATGTCACTGGCGGCTTGGCTCATGGGTTATTCGTCCCCGTTGCAGGTGCGTGGCTTCAGGCCTTTTTCCTTGGCGAAGGCCGCGGATTTTTCATCGATCAAGGGACGCAGCAATGCGCGATCCGCCGCAATCCAGTCGCTGATCAACGTCCAGTTGGCGCCGTGCCATTGCTGCACCCGCGCTGAACCGCCACCTTCGTGGTCACGGCAGGACAGCTTGAGGTTCTGCATCAGGCCGAGGTAGCCCATGTCCTTGAGGCGCGCGTCGTCGATATTCAGATGTTCCAGACCCCAGCGTCCCTCTTCGCCATTCAAAGGACGCTTGCCGAATTTGCCTTGGGCCGTGCGAATCGCTTCCACCATCACTGCCGCGTTCACCAGCCCGGAGTTGTAGTAGACGCTGCCAAAATTCTTCAGGTCCTTGAGGTCGCTTTTGCCCTTGTCGAGGATGGACTGCTTGAGGCGTTTGTGGATCTCGAAATCAGTGCCGGCCGGGTACGGCGTCAGCGCCAGATAACCTTTGGCAGCGGCGCCTGCGGGCAATACGTCTTCGCTGGAACTGGCCCAGATGTCGCCGACGATATGGTCCACCGGGAAGCCGAAACGCGCGGCCGTCTTGACCGCCACCGGCGTCGACACGCCCCAGGTGCGCAGGAACACCCAGTCCGGGTTGACCTGGCGAATCTGTCGCCATTGCGCCGATTGTTCGTTGCCCGGATCGGCCACCGGAATCTGGATGTTTTCGAAGCCGTACTTCTCGGCCAGCAGCTTCAGCGGGCCGAGGGTTTCACGCCCATACGCCGAGTCGTGATAGACCGTGGCGATCTTCTTGCCCTTGAGTTTGTCGAAGCCGCCCTCGCGCTGGGCGATGTAGTTGATCAGGCTGGAGGCCTCGCTATAGAAGGTCAGCATCACCGGGAAGTTGTACGGGAACACCGTGCCGTCAGTAGCTTCGGTGCGACCGTAACCGAGGGTAATCAGCGGGATTTTGTCGACTTCCGCCCGCTCGCTCAGCGCATAGGCTGCCGGCGCGCCGTTGGGTGAATAGATCGCCACCGGGGCGCTATCCAAACCTTTTTTGAAGCGCTCGTAGCATTCGATGCCCTTCTCCGCCGTCCACTCGGTTTCGCATTCCTGCCAGACCAGTTTCACGCCGTTGATCCCGCCTTCCACATCGTTGATGTAGTTCAGGTAATCGAGCATGCCGGCCCACACTTGCACACCGCTGGAGGCGTAAGCGCCGACACGGTAAGTGGCCAACGGGAAGAATTGCTGGTCCGGCGAAGCCTGAACCATCGGCACCGCACTGCCGAAAAACGACAGCGTCAGGGCGGCGCCGGCCAGGGAACGTTTCAAGGATGCACGCATGTTGTCTCTCTAATCGTTGGGGAATTCAGAAGCGCAGCGGCCAGTGGCTCAGCCGCTCACGAAGGTTGCTCAACAGGCGGATCAGGCCTTCCGGTTCCTTGATCAGGAACAGGATGATCAGCACGCCGAAAATGATTTTTTGCAGGTTCTGCAATTGGCCGGCGTCCACCGAACCGCCGAACAACGCTTGCCCGGCGTGGCTGAGCAGGATCGGCAGCAGGCTGATAAACGCAGCGCCCACGAAGTTGCCGGCGATGCTGCCCATGCCACCAATAATGATGATGAAGAGGATCTGGAACGATCGATTGATATCGAAGCTGCTGGCGCTGGCGGTGCCCAGATAGGCGAAGGCCCACAGTGCCCCGGCGATGCCGAGGTAAAACGAGCTGACGGCGAACGCCAGGTGCTTGTAGCGCACCACCGGAATGCCGATCACAGCGGCGGCGGTGTCCATGTCGCGGATCGCCATCCAGTTGCGACCAATCTGGCTTTTCACCAGGTTCACCGCGACCCAGGTCAATAGCAGAACAGTGGTCAGGGTCAGCAGATAACGCCCCAACGGCGTGTTCAGGTCATGGCCGAACAGCGCCAGTTTGGGTGCGGAAATGGTCCCGGACGATCCGTAGTTGTAAAACCAGGGGAATTTGACGAACAACCACTCCAGAAAGAACTGTGCGGCCAGCGTGGTGACCATCAAGTAGAAGCCTTTGATCCGCGAACTCGGCAGGCCGAAGACAAAGCCCACCACGGCGCTGATCAGCCCGCCACCGAGCAAGGCGACCGGCAGGCCAAGTTCAGGCAACCGGAGCAAAAATCCATAGGTGGCAAACGCCCCGACCGCCATGAACCCGGCCGCACCGACCGAGGTCTGGCCGGTGTAACCCGTGAGCAAATTCAGGCCGAGCCCGGCCAGGGACAGCACCAGAAACGGGATCAGAATCGCGTTCAGCCAGTAGTCGTTACCGGTCAGCGGCACGACGACGAAAGCGATCAACAACAGGCCGAGCAGTCCAAGTGGCACACGGCGCTGGATCAACACCGACGGTGCGGTTTCGCGGGTAAGGGAAATTGACATGGTTTCAGACTCGCTCGATGGCGCGTTCGCCGAACAGGCCGGCGGGACGGATGTACAAGAAGGCCAAAGCCAGGACGTAAGCGAACCACGGTGTGATGCCGCCGCCGATCAGCGGGCCGATGTAAACCTCGGCGAGGTTCTCCGCCGCGCCGACAATCAGGCCGCCGACAATCGCCCCGCCAATCGAGGTGAAACCGCCAATGATCAACACCGGCAAGGCCTTGAGCACCACCAGCGACAAGGAAAACTGCACACCTTGCCGCGCGCCCCAGAGCAATCCCGCCACCAACCCGACTACACCGGCCACCGCCCAGACGATCTGCCAGATGCGGTTGAGGTTGATACCGATCGACAACGCAGCCGTGGTGTCATCGGCCACGGCGCGCAGGGACACGCCGATGCGGGTTTTGTTGAACAGCAGCGCCAATACCGTCACCAACACGATGGCCGCGGCGGCAGCGATCAGGTCGAACTGGCTGACCATCAGCCCGCCGATAAACAGCGGCACGTCGTCGATGCCCAAGTCCAGCGCCCGCACCTGCGAGCCCATCAAACCCTGAGCCAGGCCTTCGATGATGAACGACAGCCCGAGGGTGGCCATGAACAAGGTGATCTGCGAGCGATTGACCAAGGGCCGCAGCACCAGCCGTTCGATCAGCAACGCGCCGATGATCATCACCGCCACCGTCAGCAACAACGCCAGAGCAAACGGCACGCCCTGATCGTGCAGGCTGACGAAGGTCAGCGCGGCGAACAGCAACATCGCGCCTTGGGCGAAATTGAACACCCCGCTGGCCTTGTAGATCAGCACGAAGCCAATCGCGACCAGCGAATACATGGTCCCGGCGAGCAGGCCGCCGAGCAGAGTTTCCAAGAAGAACGTCATCAGTGAACCACTCCCAGATACGCCGCGATCACGTCGGGATTGGCCTGCACTTCGGCCGGTGTGCCGTCGCCGACTTTGCGTCCGTAATCGAGCACGACCACGTGGTCGGACAGGCCCATCACCACGCTCATGTCGTGCTCGATCAGCACCACCGTGGTACCGAGGTCGCGGTTGACGTCGGCAATGAAGCGCGCCATTTCCTGCTTCTCTTCGGCATTCATCCCGGCCATCGGCTCGTCCAGCAGCAACAGGCGCGGCCCCGCGATCAAGGCACGACCGAGCTCTACGCGCTTTTGCAGGCCGTAAGACAGATTGCCCACCGGCACATCGCGGTGAGCCTGAAGTTCGAGGAATTCGAGAATGCCCTGAGCCTGTTGGCGAAAGTCATCAGCCTCACGGCGGGCTCTTGGCAAGCCCAGCGCCTGTTCGATGAAACTGCTGCGCAGGTGCCGGGACAGGCCCGTGAGGATGTTGTCGATCACACTCATCTTCTTGAACAGCGCGTTGTTCTGGAAGGTGCGGCCGATGCCGCGTCGTGCGGCGGTCAGCGGATCGATACGTTTAAACGGTTGCTGCTCAAAGACAATCGAGCCGGCATCGAAGCGGTACACACCGTTCAGCACATTGAGCAGCGAACTCTTGCCCGCGCCGTTGGGGCCGATCAGTGCGCAGATCTCGCCACGACGTACGTCGAACGAGAGTTCGTGGATCGCCTTTACGCCTTTGAAGGACAGGGAAATACCGCTGACTTGCAGGATGGAATCGGTCGAGTTCATGCGATGTCTCGTTTGAATTCGGATAACCAGGCAGGCGTTGGTTGAGCGTCGGGGGCGCGCGTGGCTTGCCAGATAAAATGCAGGTTGTGAAAGCCCAGCAGTCGACGAACGCGGTTTTTGATCAGGCGTTGCAGGCCTTTTTCCGGGTGGGCGATGGCCCAGTCGCAGAGGCGTCGGCGCCAGGTGCCAAGCGGCGCGAGACGACTTTCAATTTCTGCGGCCAGTAGATGCAGGCGCTCACCGGATAACAGCAATCCCGAGGGTGCCACTTCACGACGGTCGCGGCTGGCGCTGCCAGGGCTTTCCGGGAACGCCAGGGCGTGGCCGCTGGTCAGCCATTGTTCGAGCAAAACGCTGAGACCGGCCTGCCATTGGGTGCCCTCTTCGCTCCACAGTTGCGGGCGTTGCCACCAACGGCTGAGGCGTTGCGCAGGTTCGACCGGGCCGAGCAGTTCGGGGAAATCCAGCAGCGATTGGCCTTGGCTGAGCCAGAGCTGTTGCGTCTGTCGTGCCTGGACAAACGCGTGAGTGGGGCGACTGCGCCATAGGGTTTTGTGCAGAGCTTCTGCATCGAGGTTGTCCGGTAGCGTCAGCAGTTCACCGCCGATGTGCTGCGCAGCCAGTGCCAGCAGCAATAGATTCGGCTCGAAGGCGCCGTTCAACGCCAGACGCGATGCTTCGGTGAATCCGTGCTGTCGCAAGCCGTCGGCCAAACGCTCGACATCGCGCAAGGCATCGATCCAGCGCCAGACGAACCACTGGCCATGGCGCTTGTGCCGCAAGGCCGGTTGCAAGGGGCTGACCTGAGCCCAGTGGCGC
Source organism: Pseudomonas sp. 478 (assembly GCF_003254125.1). NCBI lineage: Bacteria > Pseudomonadati > Pseudomonadota > Gammaproteobacteria > Pseudomonadales > Pseudomonadaceae > Pseudomonas > Pseudomonas sp. 478. The sequence goes on along the minus strand of NZ_QKZG01000016.1, from coordinate 117,992 downwards.
AATTGCTCCAAAGCCTTGGGCAGATCGACCCGCCACTCTGTGGTGTCCGCGATTGGTGGACGTTTGAGTTCGTGCACGCTCATTGGCATACCTCCTATCCATGGGCAAAAAGCGTGCGGTGGTCCGCTGGGCTGAAGGGTTGGCACCGCCCTCTGTGGGAGCGGGCTTGCTCCGGGCGGCGCTCCGACGAAAGCGGTCTTACAGGTGACATTGATGTTGGAGGTTCTGGCCTCTTCGCGAGCAAGCCCGCTCCCACAGGGGATTTGTGTGGTGTTTGAGTCTTCTATGCGGACGCCACTTTCTTCTCTTGCTGCCGCAACGCCGCCAGGTCTCGATAACCTGCACCCGGATGAATCTCCGGCAATCGCGGCCCTTCCCCAAACAACTTCTCGCGCAAGGTCCCCGGCGCGTATTCGGTCTTGTACACCCCGCGCTTCTGCAACTCCGGCACCAGCAATTCCACAGCGTCGATGAAGGTCTCGTGAGTCAATGCATAGGCCAGGTTAAAGCCGTCCACGTCGGTCTCCTCGACCCACTCCTGCAACAAGTCGGCGACGGTCTCGGGGCTGCCGACAAACAACGGACCAAAACCGCCGATGCCCACCCAGTCAGCCAATTCGTTGGGGGTCCAGACCTTGTTCGGGTCCGCCGTGGAGAACGCTTCCACCGCCGATTGAATAGCATTGGTGTGCACATGCTTGAGCGGCTCATCAGGCTTGAACTGGCTGAAATCAATCCCGGTCCAGCCAGAGATTAACGCCATCGCGCCTTCGTAACTGACCCAGGTTTTGTATTCCTCAAACTTGGCCTTGGCCTTGGCGTCGGTCTCGCCAAGGATCACGGTTTGCAGGTTGAAGATCAGGATCTTCGACGGATCTCGCCCGGCTTCGGCAGCCCGACGGCGGATGTCGGCAACGGTTTTCTTCAGCAGCACTTTCGACGGTGCAGCAACGAACACACACTCGGCATGCTCAGCGGCAAACTGCTTGCCGCGACTCGATGCGCCAGCCTGATAGAGAACCGGAGTGCGTTGCGGCGAGGGTTCGCAGAGGTGAATACCCGGCACCTGGAAGTGCTTACCGACATGCTGGATTTCGTGGATTTTGCTCGGGTCGCTGAAGATCCGCCGCTCGCGATCCCGCAGAATCGCCCCCTCTTCCCAACTGCCTTCCCAGAGTTTGTAGCAAACCTCCAGGTACTCTTCGGCGAAGTCGTAACGGGCGTCGTGTTCGGTCTGGTTTTTCTGGCCGAGGTTTTTCGCACCGCTTTCCAGATAAGAGGTGACGATGTTCCAGCCAGCGCGGCCCTTGGTCAGATGGTCGAGCGTCGACAGGCGTCGGGCGAATGGATACGGGTGTTCGAACGACAGCGAGGCGGTCAGGCCGAAACCCAAATGCTCGGTGACCAGCGCCATCGGCGGAATCAATTGCAGCGGATCGTTGACCGGCACCTGCGCCGCCTGACGGATCGCCGCATCACCATTGCCGTTGTAGACGTCGTAGATGCCCAGTACATCGGCAATGAACAAGCCGTCGAACTTGCCGCGCTCGAGGATTTTCGCCAGATCGGTCCAGTACTCCAGATCCTTGTACTGCCAGGAGCGATCCCGCGGATGCGCCCACAGACCCGGCGACTGGTGACCGACGCAGTTCATGTCAAAGGCGTTGAGACGAATTTCACGGGCCATCAAACGACACTCCGAACGCTTGGGGGATGGATGCCGTTGAGGCGGAAGTTGCCGATGAGGTGGAGTTTCCAGCGCAGCGGATCATCCAGTGATCCGGGCAACGCGGTGCGTTGGCCGGTGAGTTCGAACTCGGCATTGCTGACGGCATTTAACGCGTCGGCGCTGGCCAGGTGCGATTCGGCGATGGCGACGCTGATTTCCGTGTCGTCATCAACGCTGTTCAGAACGTCTTCGGCGCGTTCGAGCAGCGCAGCGGCGACTTCGATGCGGATGTGCAAGTCGCCGAAGCGGCTGATGACGAAAGGATCATCCGTGGCTTGAGTCTGCTGGCGGACGAAACGCAACGTCGCATCAAGCACGCTGCGAGCGTTGTGCAGGTCGTGCTGACTTTTGGCCAGGGGCTGCCCGGCAACAATCGGTTGGGTCAAAGCGTTCATGGTGGGTTCCTCAGTTCCAGGCGTGGCGCGCAGGCTTCACGCCGTTGAGCAGGTAGTTGCCGATCAGGTGGTATTTCCAGCGTGCCGGGTCGTGCAGGGTGTGCGTCCGGGCGTTGCGCCAGTGGCGGTCGAGGTTGTACTTGCCGAGCACCGAGCGAGTACCGGCCAGTTCGAAGAGTTTGCTGCTGGCAAGCAAGGCGATCTCGGCAGACAACACTTTGGCCTGGGCGACCACCACCGAAGCGCGGGCCACCGTGTCTTCGTTGGGGTCGAGCAAGGCGTGGTCGATTGCGCGGCCGGCCTTTTTGAGGATCGCTTCGGTGCCGTGGACCCGCCATTCGAGGTCGCCGATCGCAGCGATGCTGAATGGGTCCTGCCAGCCATGATCCTGTCCGCTGTCGATCCATGGCCGGGCTTCACGGGCGTAGCGTTTGGTTTCTTCCAGGGCGCCGACGGCAATGCCGGTGTCCACGGCCGCCTGAATGATTTGTGAAATCGGGCCGTCGGCGGTGGGTTCATCAAAAGCCTTGTGGGCTGGGATCACAGCACTGAGCGGGACCTTCACCTCGTTCAGGGTGACACCACCGCTGGCTGTGGTGCGTTGGCCGAAACCGTCCCAGCTGTCGATAACGGTCAAGCCGGGAGTGTCGCGTTCGATGAAGGCGATGAAGGCCTTGTTCTCTTCATTGACCGCCACCGCTGGCACGATGTGCGCGAACAGAGCGCCGGTGCAGTAGAACTTTTCGCCATTGATTTGCGCGGTGTCTTTATCGAAACGGATTCGGGTTTCGAAGGCCCCGGCGTTTTTGCTTTTGGATTCGGAGAAAGCATTGCCGAAACGGTAGCCCTTCAGGACTTTGCCAAAGTAGTAACGCTTCTGCTCTTCGGTGGCGGTTTGCAGCAGGATGTCGAGCACGCCGAGGTGGTTTTGCGGGATCTGACCCAGGGACGAATCGGCAGAGGAAATGATCTTGATCACCTCAGCGACGGTCACATAGGAAACGCCAGCGCCGCCGTACTCCTTGGGAACGGTGATGCCCCAGAGGCCGCTGGCGGAAAACTCATCGAGCTCGGCGATTGGCAGGCGTCGCTCGCGATCCCGCACGCTGGCCTCGATGGCAAAGCGTGCAGCGAGCTTGTGGGCGACGGCGATGGCTTCGGCATCAGAGTGAATGACGTGGGCGGTGCGAGGGGGGTGGGTTGAGGCTGTCATGGGCCGACTCCTTGGTTCCGGGTGAATAGCCAGAGCTTTTGCAGGAGTCGTGCCTGAAACTAAATTCGTTTAATTTCAATAGGTTGATTAATAATTCTAGAGACGCTAGGAGCTTTAAAACAGCAAAGTGTCGATCCAGTGTTGACCCGCAAACAGTTAGATCACCAAATTTCGCACAAACCGAGCCGTCACCGGCCCATCGTTGCGATAGGAATGCGGCTGGTTACTGGCAAACATAAAGAACTCGCCGGCAGCAATTTCCTGCGGCTCGTCACCCAACGTCAGGGTCAGGCAGCCTTCAAACACATAGATCTGCTCACTCCAACCCTCAGCAGGAGCGACATCACTGAAAAAAATGCCCAACTTCCTCAGGGAAGTTGGGCATTCTCTTTAAGCAACTCAATCAGGAATGGAGGATGTCATAGACAATTGGGTCACCAAACCCAGGATTTGCACCGCCGTAATAGCATACGTATTTGAATTCCCTCTTCGGACCTGTGTGATCCAGCAACGCCGTTTTTGGCACCCGTACTTCAAAGAAACCGCCGACCAACTCCCCCACGGGTTGTCTCACCACGACTGCCTGACCCGAGATATAAATGTCGATAAGGTCTCTCGGCGTGTGAGCCAAGGGCTCGGGAATAAGGGCCGTTGCGCCTTCAGTCGGGACGTCCGTCAGTTTGATTGCCCCGTCTTTCGCTTCTTTGATGCTAAGTGGTGCTGCGTTTACGTCTGTCATTGTAAGAATCCTTTCAGTAGACATTGTAAATAGCCCATCAATCGATGGGCTCATTTGGGCGGTATCGTCTCGCACTTCATCTAAAACCGACTCACAGCCAACGTCTACTGTCAGAAATAACAGGTACCACACCGTTTCCGACCAGTGGTATCAGGACTAAATCACCACATTCCGCACAAACCGCGCCGCCACCACCCCATCGTTGCGATAGGCGTGGGGTTGGTTGCTGGCGAACATGTAGAACTCGCCGGCAGCGATCTCATGGGGTGTATCACCCAGCATCAGCGTCAGGCAGCCTTCGAACACGTAGATCTGCTCACTCCAACCCTCAGCATCCGGTTGCGACGGGTAAATTTCCCCCGGCTGCAGGCACCATTCCCATTGTTCCACTTCACGGGTGGCGGTGGCTTTGGACAATAAGACGGCTTTGCTGCCAGGAATCTTCCCGGCCCAGGCCACTTCGTTGATGCGGCTCGGGTCGCGGGCATCCGGGGCCTGGATCAGGTCGCTGAATGCGACGTCGAGCGCTTCGGCCACGCGGTCGAGGGTGGTCAGGCTGACATTCTTCTCGCCGGCCTCGATGGCCACCAACATCCGGCGGCTGACGCCGGATTTTTCCGCCAGCGTCGCCTGGCTCATGTCGGCGGCGTGGCGCAAGCGTCGAACGTTCTGGCTGACGTGCTGGAGGACCGAAGCCCGCGGCGTGGAATCTTTGTGCACTATATTGCTCACTCGGTGGGGTTGGGCAGTATACTGCGCAACATTCGGCGCATTGTGCGTCCCCCTTCAGGTAGCGCGCAAGCTCATGACGTCGGTGAATACCCCTCACACTTCCTCCCGTTTCTCGCGGTTCAGCAAGGCCGAGTGCGTGCTGGTGCTGATCACCATGGTCTGGGGCGGCACCTTCTTGCTGGTGCAACATGCGACGACCGTCAGCGGGCCGATGTTCTTCGTTGGCCTGCGCTTTGCCGCGGCGGCGATCATTGTTGCGCTGTTTTCCTGGCGACACCTGCGTGATCTGACCCTGTTCGAATTGAAGGCCGGGGCCTTTATCGGCGTGGCGATCATGCTCGGTTATGGATTGCAGACCGTCGGGTTACAGAGCATTCCAAGTAGTCAGTCGGCGTTTATTACCGCGTTGTACGTACCCTTCGTGCCGCTGCTGCAATGGCTGGTGCTGGGGCGGCGTCCGGGGTTGATGCCGAGCGTCGGGATCATGTTGGCGTTTACCGGGTTGATGTTGCTGTCGGGACCGGCTGGTGCCTCGTTCAATTTCAGCCCTGGCGAAATCGCCACGTTGATCAGCGCCGTGGCGATTGCGGCGGAGATCATTCTGATCAGCACCTATGCCGGCCAGGTCGATGTGCGACGGGTGACAGTGGTGCAATTGGCGGTCACCTCGGTGCTGGCGTTTTTGATGGTGGTGCCGACTCAGGAAAGGATTCCGGACTTCTCCTGGCTGCTGTTATGCAGCGCGTTGGGCTTGGGCGCGGCCAGTGCGGCGATTCAAGTGGCGATGAACTGGGCGCAGAAGAGCGTTTCGCCGACCCGGGCGACGCTGATCTATGCCGGTGAGCCGGTGTGGGCCGGGATTGTCGGAAGGATTGCCGGGGAGCGGTTGCCGGCGATTGCGCTGGTGGGTGCGGGATTGATTGTGGCGGCGGTGATTGTCAGTGAGTTGAAGACCAAGGGGAAAAATGCGGCGGCTGAGGAAGAGTTGGAGCGGGAAACACAGGGTTAAACCGCAATATGTGTGGCGCCTGATAGATAGCCTTCGCGAGCAAGCCCGCTCCCACAGGGTTAGCGCAATCCCTGTGGGAGCGGGCTTGCTCGCGAAGGGGCCAGACCTGCGGCATACAGAACTTTGAAACAATGTGAATCAGGTTTTTTCCGTCTACCTTGTAGGATTCTGAGACAGCTTGGCGTTTGGTGATCCGGGAGCTGGCACGTATGATGCTTCACAAACTTCCGCAGATTAGAAGCCTATGTCCTTGATAGTTCTACTGCTTCTGCCTTTTATCGGCAGCTGTCTGGCAGCCTTGCTGCCGCACAACGCGCGTAACACCGAATCTTTGTTGGCGGGCCTGGTTGCCTTGATAGGCACCGTCCAGGTCGCCCTGCTGTACCCGCAAATCGCCGATGGCGGCGTGATCCGCGAAGAGTTTTTCTGGTTGCCCAGCCTGGGCCTGAACTTCGTCCTGCGCATGGACGGGTTCGCCTGGCTGTTCTCGATGCTGGTCCTGGGCATCGGCACGCTGGTTTCGTTGTACGCCCGCTACTACATGTCGCCGGACGATCCGGTGCCGCGGTTCTTCGCGTTTTTCCTGGCGTTCATGGGCGCCATGCTCGGGCTGGTGATCTCCGGCAACCTGATCCAGATCGTGTTTTTCTGGGAGCTGACCAGCCTCTTTTCATTCCTGTTGATCGGCTACTGGCACCACCGCGCCGATGCGCGACGCGGTGCTTACATGGCGCTGATGGTCACCGGCGCAGGCGGTTTGTGTCTGCTGGCGGGGGTCATGCTGCTCGGCCATGTGGTCGGCAGCTATGACCTGGACAAGGTCCTGGCCGCCGGCGACCTGATTCGCGCACACGCCCTCTACCCTATTCTGCTGCCCCTGATCCTGATCGGCGCCCTGAGCAAAAGCGCGCAATTCCCCTTCCACTTCTGGCTGCCCCACGCCATGGCGGCGCCGACACCGGTTTCGGCCTATCTGCACTCGGCGACCATGGTCAAGGCCGGGGTGTTTCTCCTCGCACGACTGTGGCCGTCGCTGTCCGGCAGTGAACAATGGTTCTACATCGTCAGCGGCGCCGGTGCCTGCACCCTGTTGCTCGGCGCGTACTGCGCGATGTTCCAGAACGACCTCAAAGGTTTGCTGGCCTACTCGACCATCAGCCACCTCGGTCTGATCACCTTGCTGCTGGGCCTGAACAGTCCGCTGGCCGCTGTGGCCGCGGTGTTCCACATTCTCAACCATGCGACCTTCAAGGCCTCGCTGTTCATGGCCGCCGGGATCATCGACCATGAAAGCGGCACCCGGGACATTCGCAAGCTCAGCGGCCTGGTCAAGCTGATCCCGTTCACCGCCACCCTGGCCATGGTCGCCAGCGCTTCCATGGCCGGTGTCCCGCTGCTCAACGGTTTCCTCTCCAAAGAGATGTTCTTCGCCGAAACCGTGTTCATCAATGCCACAGCCTGGATCGAGATGACGCTGCCGATCGTCGCGACCATCGCGGGAACCTTCAGCGTCGCCTACTCGCTGCGCTTTACCGTCGACGTGTTCTTCGGCCCGACCGCCACCGACTTGCCACACACCCCACACGAGCCGCCACGCTGGATGCGCGCGCCGGTGGAGTTGTTGGTGTTCGCCTGCCTGGTCGTGGGGATTTTCCCGGCGCAGGTGGTCGGTCCGTTGCTGGCCGCGGCTGCCCTGCCGGTGGTAGGCGGCACCTTGCCCGAATACAGCCTGGCGATCTGGCATGGCTGGAACGCGCCGATGATCATGAGCCTGATCGCCATGTCCTGCGGCATCGTGCTTTATCTGCTGTTGCGCAATCAGCTCAAACACGGGCGTTTCAAGCACCCGCCGATCATTGGCCGGTTCAACGGCAAGCGCCTGTTCGAACGCAGCCTGGTGATCATGATGCGCCTGGCCCGTCGTTTCGAGCGACGGATCAGCACCAAGCGCCTGCAAACCCAATTGTTCCTGGTGGTGCTCGCGGCCGTATTGGCCGGGTTGATCCCGATGCTCCACAGCAGCCTGAGCTGGGGCGACCGGCCGAAGATTCCGGGTTCGATCGTGTTCGTGACCCTCTGGCTGCTGGCGATTGCCTGCGCCCTCGGCGCGGCATGGCAGGCCAAGTATCACCGGCTCGCGGCCCTGACCATGGTCAGCGTCTGCGGCCTGATGACCTGCATCACCTTCGTCTGGTTCTCGGCGCCGGACCTGGCGCTAACGCAATTGGCCGTGGAAGTGGTGACCACGGTGTTGATCCTCCTCGGGCTGCGCTGGCTACCTCGACGGATCGAAGAGGTGTCACCGTTGCCGAGCACCCTGCGCAAGGCGCGCATCCGCCGTATCCGCGACTTGCTGTTGTCGACCGTGGTCGGTGGCGGCATGGCGTTGCTGGCCTACGCGATGCTGACGCGTCAGACGCCGAATGATATTTCCTCGTTCTACCTCAGCCGTGCCCTGCCCGAAGGCGGCGGCAGCAACGTGGTCAACGTGATGCTGGTGGACTTCCGCGGCTTCGATACCCTCGGTGAAATTACCGTGCTGGTGGCCGTGGCGCTGACCGTGTTTGCCCTGCTGCGACGCTTCCGCCCGCCAAAAGAAAGCCTGCAGTTGCCCGCCCAGCAGCGTCTGCTGGCACCGGACGTGGTCACCGACCTGGTCAACCCGCGTCACGCCAGCGACACCGCACTCGGTTTCATGATGGTGCCGGCGGTGCTGGTGCGCCTGCTGCTGCCGATCGCGTTCGTGGTGTCGGTCTACCTGTTCATGCGCGGCCACAATCAGCCGGGCGGCGGCTTTGTCGCGGGTCTGGTGATGTCGGTGGCGTTCATCCTGCAATACATGGTCGCCGGCACCCAGTGGGTCGAAGCGCAAATGAGCCTGCGACCGTTGCGCTGGATGGGCACGGGCCTGCTGTTTGCCACGGTCACCGGGCTCGGGGCGATGGCCGTCGGTTATCCGTTCCTGACCACCCACACCTGGCATTTCGGACTGCCGGTGTTCGGTGACATTCACATCGCCAGTGCGCTGTTCTTCGACATTGGCGTGTACGCCGTGGTGGTCGGTTCGACCCTGTTGATTCTCACCGCCCTCGCCCACCAATCGGTACGGGGTCACAAGACCGCTGCCCTGCCTCGATCCGTCGCCATGCAAGGAACCGTCTGATGGAAGAAGTCATCGCAATCGCCATCGGCGTGCTGGCCGCGTCCGGCGTCTGGCTGATCCTGCGGCCACGGACGTTTCAGGTGGTGATGGGCCTGTGCCTGCTGTCCTACGGCGTCAACCTGTTCATCTTCAGCATGGGCAGTCTGTTCATCGGCAAGGAACCGAACATCAAGGACGGCGTGCCTCAGGACCTGTTGCACTACACCGACCCGCTGCCGCAAGCGCTGGTATTGACCGCCATCGTGATCAGTTTCGCCATGACTGCGTTGTTTCTGGTGGTGCTGCTGGCTTCCCGGGGCCTGACCGGTACCGACCATGTGGATGGCCGGGAGCCTAAAGAATGAATCTGATGCCGCATTTGATCGCTGCACCGATTCTGCTGCCGCTGCTGACCGCCGCCATGATGCTGATGCTGGGGGAGAAACACCGTCCGCTGAAGGCCAAGATCAACCTGTTTTCCAGCCTGGTGGGGCTGGGCATTGCCGTGCTGTTGCTGCAATGGACTCAGGAGACGGGCGTCCCCGGCTCCATCGGCGTGTACTTGCCGGGCAACTGGCAGGTGCCGTTCGGTATCGTGCTGGTGGTCGATCGACTCTCGGCGCTGATGCTGGTGCTGACCGGGATCATCGGCGTCAGCGCCTTGCTGTTCGCCATGGCCCGTTGGGACGGCGCCGGTTCGAGTTTCCACGCGCTGTTCCAGATTCAGATGATGGGCCTGTACGGCGCATTCCTGACGGCGGACCTGTTCAACCTGTTTGTGTTTTTTGAAGTGTTGCTGGCGGCCTCTTATGGCCTGATGCTCCACGGTTCGGGTCGGTCGCGGGTGTCATCGGGGCTGCATTACATCTCGATCAACCTGCTGGCCTCGTCGCTGTTTTTGATCGGCGCGGCGTTGATCTACGGCGTCACCGGCACCCTGAACATGGCCGACCTGGCGCTGAAAATTCCGCTGGTGCCGGAAGCCGATCGCGGCCTGCTGCATGCCGGCGCGGGGATTCTGGCCGTGGCGTTCCTGGCCAAGGCCGGGATGTGGCCGCTGAACTTCTGGCTGGTGCCGGCCTACTCCGCAGCCAGCGCACCGGTGGCGGCAATGTTCGCGATCATGACCAAGGTCGGCGTCTACACCTTGCTACGTCTGTGGACCCTGCTGTTCTCTGGTCAGGCTGGCGCGTCGGCGTACTTTGGCGGCGACTGGCTGATCTACGGCGGCATGGCGACCATCGTCTGCGCCGCCGTGGCGATTCTCGCCGCACAACGACTGGAGCGCCTGGCCAGCCTGAGCATTCTGGTGTCCGCCGGGATTCTGCTGTCGGCCATCGGTTTCGCCCAGCCCAACCTGATCGGCGCGGCGCTGTTCTACCTGGTCAGCTCGACCCTGGCGTTGAGCGCGTTGTTCCTGTTGGCCGAGTTGATCGAGCGTTCGCGTTCGGCCAATGAAATGCCGCTTTTCGATGACGGCGATCTGCCGCGACCGATGGAATCCTTGCAGCCGCCCAAAGGCATCAACCTCGATGACGAGCAGAAAGCCGTGGTCGGCCAGGTGATTCCCTGGACCATGGCGTTCCTCGGGTTGAGCTTCATTGCCTGCTCGCTGTTGATCATCGGCATGCCGCCGCTCTCGGGATTCATGGGCAAACTCGGCTTGCTCAGCGCCCTGCTCAATCCGTTGGGCCTGGGCAATGGCGGCGATGAGCCGATTTCAAATGCTGCGTGGGGCTTGCTGGCGTTGCTGATCCTCTCCGGGCTGGCGTCGTTGATCGCCTTCTCGCGCTTGGGCATCCAGCGTTTCTGGACGCCCGAGGAACGGCCGTCGCCGTTGCTGCGACGTTTCGAATGCGTGCCGATCATTGCGCTGTTGGGCTTGAGCATTGCGCTGACCTTCAAGGCTGAACCGCTGCTGCGCTACACCCAGGCGGCCGCTCAAGCCTTGAACAATCCGCAGCAATACGTGATGGCGGTGCTCGGCACCCGTACGATTCCAAGCCCGGAAGCCAAAGCCGCGGTAGCGGAGGTCACACCATGAAGCGTCTGTTTCCTGCTCCGTGGTTGTCGCTGGCCCTGTGGTTGCTGTGGCTGGTGTTGAACCTGTCGATGAGTCCCGGCAATCTGCTGCTGGGCGCAGTGCTGGGGTTCTGTGCGCCGTTGATGATGCGCAAGCTGCGACCGCTGCCGATCCGCATTCGTCGGCCGGGGGTGATTGTGCGTTTGTTCTTTCTGGTCGGTCGCGATGTGGTGGTGTCCAACCTCGCCGTGGCCTGGGGCGTGCTCAACGCCGGTCGCCGTCCACCGCGCTCGCAGTTCATCAAGGTGCCGCTGGACTTGCGCGACGCCAACGGCCTGGCGGCGCTGTCGATGATCTGCACGGTGATTCCCGGCACCGTGTGGTCGGAACTGGCGCTGGACCGCAGCATTTTGTTGCTGCACGTCTTCGATCTGGATAACGAAGCGCTGTTCATCCAGCACTTCAAGGCGACCTACGAGCGTCCCTTGATGGAGATCTTCGAATGAGCGCCTTGCTGTCGAACGCAATCCTGGTGAGCCTGTTCATCTTTTCGCTGGCGATGATTCTGACCCTGATCCGGCTGTTCAAGGGACCGTCGGCCCAGGACCGGGTTCTGGCGCTGGACTACCTGTACATCATCGCGATGCTGATGATGCTGGCGCTGGGCATTCGTTATGCCAGTGACACTTACTTCGAGGCGGCGCTGCTGATTGCGCTGTTCGGCTTCGTCGGCTCGTTTGCCCTGGCGAAATTCCTGCTGCGTGGCGAGGTGATCGAATGAGCGCTGAACTGTCTCTGTGGGTTGAAATCCCGGTGGCGATCCTGCTGGTGTTCAGCAGTCTGTTTGCGCTGATCGGCGCCATTGGCCTGGTGCGGATGAAGGACTACTTCCAGCGCATGCACCCGCCGGCGCTGGCATCGACCTTGGGCGCCTGGTGCGTGGCGCTGGCCTCGATCATTTACTTTTCGGCACTCAAATCCGGGCCGGTGCTGCATGCCTGGCTGATTCCGATTCTGTTGTCGATTACGGTGCCGGTGACCACGTTGCTGCTGGCGCGGGCGGCGCTGTTTCGCAAGCGTATGGCGGGGGACGATGTGCCGGCTGAGGTGAGCAGTCGGCGCACGGAGAGCGGGAGTTAAGTTCGCAGATTTGTATTGATTGTAAGGGCCTCTTCGCGAGCGAGCCCGCTCCCACAGTAGATTTTCAGTGAACACAGAATTGTGTCCGACGGAGATCAAATGTGGGAGCGGGCTTGCTCGCGAAGGCGATAGTCCGGTTGACTCAAATCCAGGCGACTGCCAACAACCCCGCCCCCAACACCACACACAACGGCGAATACGCCCAGGTGTCGAGCCGGGCAAACTTCGAATCCTTCACCTGCTTGAAGAATCCCATCAGATGCGAATCGCCGATCGCCCTGGCGAACATCAGCATCGCAATGGCGCTGATCACCCATTGCAGCGACCAGTGCTGCACCGTCGGCAGATACAGCCCGACCCGCAAGCACACCAGCATCGCAATCAGCAGCAACCCGACCGCCACCAGCAACGTGGCAAAGCCTGAAGGCTTGAAGGCCGGCCTGGATTCCCCGCCGCCCTCTGCGGATATTCGCGGGACCGCCGCCTCGCTACCCAACTTGCCACCTGCCGCCCAGTACAGGTGGATCAGGCTGATCAACAGGAAGATGGCAGCCATCCATTGCGCGATCAATAGGCTCATGTTCGGACTTCCAGCGTGAAATGTCGCAGCAGGATGAACTTACTTGCACGATTTTGTAAGGGTATTCGTCAGCAATGGCGGACGGCCACCAGCACTGTTCGCTGACTTTGTTCCGCCATGGCCCACTTTTTACTTCAATTCTGCAGACACCTTGTCGGCCACATCCTTGGGCACCCAGGCCTGCCACACTTCCGGGTGCGCCTTCATGAACGCCTGCGCCGCCTGCCGTGGCGGAGTGTGTTTTTCGCTCATCTCGGCCAGCGCCTTGTTCAGTGGATCGATGGGCAAGTCGACCTTGGTGAAGAACTCGGCAATCTGCGGATACTGTTTCTGGAATGGCGTGGACACGCCGACGGACAGCTTCGAGGGCAGTGAGCGCGTCGGTTTCGGATTCGGGTTGTCGGCGTCGGTCAGGGTTTTCCAGGCATCGGCGTCGAACGGCGGCTCTTCGAGCTGAATCAGTTTGAAGCGGCCGAGCAAAGGTGTTGGCGACCAGTAATAGAACAGCACCGGTTTGCCGCGTCGAATCGAAGAACTGATCTCCGCATCCAGTGCTGCCCCTGAACCGCTGCGGAAATTCACATAGCTGTCGTCCAGCCCATACGCCTTGAGTTTCTGTTTGTTGACCACTTCCGACGTCCAGCCGATCGGGCTGTTGAGGAAGCGCCCCTTGCCCGGGGTTTCCGGATCGCTGAACACGCCTTTGTATTTCGGCAGGTCGCTGACACTGCGCAGGCCCGGCGCCAGCGGCTTGATGCCTTTCGCCGGGTCGCCTTTGATCACATATTCGGGTACCCACCAGCCTTCGGTGGCGCCCTTGACCGTATCGCCGAGACTCGCGACTTTGCCTTCTGCCTCCGCCTTGACCCAGACCGGACTGCGACCGGCCCATTCTTCGCCAATCACCTGAATGTCATTGTTGGCCAGCGCGGTCTCCAGGGTGATGGTCGTCCCCGGCAAGGTATCGGTCGGCAGCCCGTAGCCCTTCTCGACGATGATCCGCAGGATATCGGTGATCAGGCTGCCGCTTTCCCAGTTCAAGTCGGCGAAGTGGATCGGCGCCTGGGCAGCGAACACCGGAACGGGTGAAGCCAACAATCCGAAAGTGGCCAGGGTAGCGGCCAGCAACCGTCGAAATCCGTTCATGCTTTTGCACCTCGTGCTGTTCACAGCAATAGGATGGCTTGGCAGAAGACCGCAAAGCCTCTGAATACTCAGTCCACTGACTGTAGTAGAGGTTCCTGCTTTCGAGGGAGGTCAATCAATTTTCGGAAAGTTCCTGCAAGTGCGCCAACGCTCTTCGTACCATGCTGGCGTACTCCGCCGGACGCAACGTATAGATCTGTGACGCCACCCAACCCAGCCATGCACCTTGCAAAATAGCCTTCTGGTCGAACATCCGCTGGGCTTCGGCTTGCGCACTGGCCTGGTTCTGTTCGTGGAAGTCGGCGCGGGTCAGGGTCATTACTCGCTGGCCTTGAAGGTGACCAGTTCCCCTTTGCGCCACTTGGCCGCCTTGGCCGTCACGGCCTTCAGGGTTTTGGTCAGGCCTTCCTGCAACTGCTGGTGAGCGGCGAACACCATCACCACGCCATGACCTTCCTTGAACACAATCCCGTGGCCATCAGCGGTGGTGACGAACGCGTAATCACCCAGGCCGTACACCGTCAGTTTGATTTCACGGAACTTGATGTCCAGCTTGCCGCCTTCGCGACTGGGCAATACAGAGGCGCTGAAATGATCGCCGACCTTGAGTTTAAGCCCCGGTTTGTCATCAACCACCAGCGCCTCTTCGGTGTCGATCTCGGCAATATAAATGCCTTCAGCGTTCTGTTCGGTGATGTAAACAAAACGTGACTGGAACTGTTTAACCAGCTTTGCGCGCAAATCACCCAGCACGAACAAAGCATGCATATCGAGATTACTTACTGCCAAGGAAACATCCCCACATATGAAAATGATGCTGCACGCTAAAACAGCGCACAGCAGAAAAAAGCGGCAATGCCGAAGGTGTCGCAAAAAGACCCGGGTTGAAATCCTGAAACGAGCAGAGGGCTCATCCATCGCGAGGCTTGAGAAGACTACTGGAACAGCACTCACGTCGTCTTGCCTGGCGTTCGTCAGAGGTTGAAGGAAAAAGCCCTTCCGACGGCCAGAAAAACGGGACTACCAACTTTAGGGAAAAATCTCTTTAACAAAAGCACTTTTCCGACATATCGCCAGCAAAAAATTGCTTTAGATGAACATCGATCGCCAAACACTGACGGTGATTCTAGAGCAGCGATGCTCATCGAGACTACCCAAAACCACGTACGCACGTCGGTAAAACAACGAAAAGGACTTCATATGTGCACGCTGACACATTTTGCTCACCCTCAGGCGCCTAACACGAACAGCTCGACAACACTGCCCCCCGGGATGTTTCAACCGCATGAATACTACCCTGAAGAGCCCGCCCGGCCACGCTTTCAGGTCATTCTGGCCGGCAATGCCTTTTTTCATATCAAGGAAACTTCCACCGGTCGCGTCAGAGGTTTCCGCGGCAATCATAACGAAGCCTGTGCTCTTGCGCGCTCGCTCGAGTTACGCGATTGACGGTTCCGCCACGTTCATTTCCATAGACGCTTCGTCATGCCGGCGACTTAACTCAGCCGCCAGCATGCAACTACTGCCATACTGCCCGACCAATGAAACCCGTCCACAGGGCGGGCGGCGTTCAAAACATCAGAATATTTTCAAGGGAAGGCGGCTACGTGACGGAATTTGATATCGGTGAATTTTTTATCCGGGGCGAAGCCAGAGAAGTCGAAGGCGAATTCCAGGCAGTCATTATCATGCGCGCCAAACCACCGCTGACCACCGTGACCTATCACCAGGTCGAGAAGGATCGCTGGTTCAAGACCTCGGACGTCGCCGCCGTTGCCGCCCAGGACGCCGCCAAGGCGCTGAAGGTTGCCGTCGATGAAGGGGCATTGAAAGCCTGATAGTCGGTTTGCAGTCTATGCTCACCTCTGCTTTTGAACATTGCCATCGAACTCCTGAAGCGCGGCTCTCTCAGATGTATTGAAGCCGCCCCTCAGATCTCGCACTCGACGCGACTCGCAAGGAGATGAACATGGATTCACCGACACACGACTTGAAAGGTTTGTTCGACCAACTCGGCCTGGACTCCAGCGAGAAGGCCATCGACGATTTCATTGCCAGCCATTCACCCCTGGCCGATGACAAGAAACTCATCGATGCCGAGTTCTGGACCCCGCAGCAAGCCGGCTTCCTGAAAGAACAATTGCGTGAAGACGCGGATTGGGCGCGGGTGGTCGACGACCTGAACCTGCGAATGCATCAGATCCACTAGCCCACATATCTTGAGTCAACGAAAAACCTGTGGCGAGGGGATTTATCCCCGTTGGACTGCGTAGCAGGCCCATGTTTTGGGGCCGCTTCGCGACCCAACGGGGATAAATCCCCTCGCCACAAAAGCCGGCATCGCGCGTCTAGCGAGGATTTTCGGGTTTATAGCCCAACCGCAAACCACCCCAATGCCGGCCCTTGAGCATGATGGGCACCGAAAGGTCGTGCATCAGTTCACCAGTGTCGCGGGTATAGGTTTGCAGCAGTACGGCCTGTTGATGGCTGCCACAGCGAATCCCGGTGCGATCGGCGAATTTGCGTTTGGTGCGGTTCTGCAAGGTATCGACCTGCGCATCACCGGTCAGGGGTTGGCTGAAGACCTTGTTGTGGGTCGGCACATAGCCCTGCTGCGTACAGGCGATGGCGAACACCAGGCCTTCATGACGCGGCAACAACGGCTCCTGGATCGCCGGCAAGACCTGATCGGCGTAGCGATCGAAGCGGGTCTGGTACTTGGCGGGGCTGGTGCCGGGAATGGTTTGGTAATTGCGGTCAAACAGGTCATCGAGGCTGACGCGACCCTCATCGATATCCGCTTCGAAACGCGCTGCGATCTGACTCGCGCCTTCACGGGCCAGGTCATAAACCCGCTGGTGATAGTCATCCAGCCCGACTTCGGCGAGGCGTTCGCTGATGGTTTCGGCCTGACCTTCCATTTGCACGGCGGCTTGGGCCAGGCGCTGGGTCTGTTGATCACTGATCGCCAGATCGCTGCGCATTTGTTCGATGGCATGAAACAGGCTATCGAGTTGTTCGCGGTTGGTGTCGGCGCCCCTGGCGATTTCCCCGACCTGGCTTTCGACGCCGGCAGCCAGACGCGCAATGTTCTCCAAGTGCTGACCGGTGTGCTCGACCTGCTCGACACCGGTGTCGAGGTCGCTGGACAGTTCACGGATCTGCTCCACCACTTGCGCGGTACGGTGCTGAATATCAGCGACCATTTCCCCGACTTCGCCGGTGGCCGTCGCCGTGCGCGCGGCAAGACCGCGAACCTCATCGGCCACCACCGCAAATCCGCGACCATGCTCGCCGGCCCGCGCCGCCTCGATAGCCGCGTTCAATGCCAGCAGATTGGTCTGGCTGGCGATGGACTGGATTACCAGGGTGACCCGTTGGATATCATCACTGCGCAGGCTCAGGGCTTCGATCAGTTCACGGCTGTTACTGGCGCGCTGACTGAGTTGATGCATACGGGCGATGGACTCGATCAGCTCCGTACGTCCCGCCGCGCTGCTCCGATGAGCCTCACTGGCCGCACTGAGCGCTTCCCGGCTGAGTGTCGAGGTGGCTTGTTCGGTCGCGATCATCACTTCGGCGTTGCTGACAATCTGCGCCGCGGCACCGAGCTGCGACTGCAGTTTGTCGGCCAGTTGCTTGACCGAAAAGGCCACACCGGCGGCAGACAACGCGTTATGACTGGTGGTGTAGGAAAGATCGCGAGTCAACTCGGCAATCGCGCTGGCGCTGTCGATGGGCGTTGCCTCAGGGATGGCGCGCGAGCGTAAGCGAGGTAGCCAGATCACCAGCACCGCCAATGGCAGGCCAAGGTAAAGCGACCAGCCGCCCAGCGTCATGCCGCACAACAAGAGCATCAGGGCGATGCTTTGCAGGGTCGGCGTCAGCCAAAGGTTTTTCGGCAAAAGCACGGGTGCAGACGCTGCTGCAACCAGAGATCCGTCACGCGTCA
Source organism: Pseudomonas sp. 478 (assembly GCF_003254125.1). Classification (NCBI taxonomy): domain Bacteria; kingdom Pseudomonadati; phylum Pseudomonadota; class Gammaproteobacteria; order Pseudomonadales; family Pseudomonadaceae; genus Pseudomonas; species Pseudomonas sp. 478. The sequence continues at coordinate 100,192 of NZ_QKZG01000016.1, read as the reverse complement.
TCTTCGTCACCCCACCCATAATTCTAATTGTTGTATCGGCATTAAACGCCACTACAAGGCCATTATCTATGGTCCATTAGTAGTGGGTATTGCAGCAGATCAATAGAAGCACGCGGGTTTTTCGCAGACGAAAAAAAGCATCGCGGGCAAGCCTTGCTCCTGACAGGAGTGAGGCTTGCCCGCGATGCGGGGCGTTACGAAATCAGGCCTGACGCTGGTGCTTGTCGATCTGTTCGTGACGCTCTTGAGCTTCGATGCAGTACTTGGTGGTCGGGCTGATCAGCAGGCGCTTCAGGCCAATGGCCTCGCCGCTGTCGTCGCACCAGCCGAAGCTGTCTTCCTTGATGCGTTCCAGAGCCTGTTCCAACTGAGGCAGCATGCGCTGGTCGCGATCGATCGCGTTCACCAGCCAGGTGCGCTCTTCTTCAACAGAAGCAGCGTCGGCCGGATCGGCCGGGGTGTCCAGGCTTTCGATGGCGATGCGGTTCTGTTCGATGCGCTCATGGGTTTCGACTTTCATGTTCTGCAACAGCTCAGAGAAAAAAGCATGTTGCTCGGCATTCATGTAGTCATCCGCCGGCATGGCCAGCAACTTGTCCTTTGTCATTGATATCTCTATAAAAAAACGTGCATTAAGGCGAATTAGGGAGCGTTCCGGCGGACCTGGGTCGGCCATTGGAACGGCGCCGTTTAATTCCAAGCGCCACCCGGCACTCAATTTACGAGGGGCGGCAGTCTAAGGCCGACTTGAGGCCTCAGCAACTGAAAAGACAGCGAATTCGTCCGACAAAGCCCTGAAAGTACTCTATGGCAGTCTTTGCAGTGGTTATCGGAGTGCGTTTATAGCAAGAAATTCAATCGAGCGGCTGTATATAGAAGACAAATGGTTACGCCACGCGGGTCAGGCGTGGCGCATTGGCTGCTTTATCTGTGGCTCAGCGCTTGAGTTTGCGCTTGTTGCGGTACTGATCGATGACCACTGCCACCACGATGATCAGGCCTTTGATGATGTCCTGAATGTAGGCATCGACGCCGACGAAGGTGAAACCGCTGGCCATGACCCCGAGGATCAGTGCCCCGATGACCGTGCCGGTGATGCGCCCTACTCCGCCGGCCAGGCTGGTGCCGCCGATCACTGCCGCGGCAATCGCGTCCAGCTCATAAGACATGCCCATCCCGGCCTGCCCGGTCGCGGCCCGTGCCGACGCCACCACACCCGCCAGGCCTGCCAGCAACCCGGCGATGCTGTAGACGATCACCAGATGCCGCTTGACGTTGATCCCCGAGGTACGCGCCGCCTGCATGTTGCCGCCGATGGCGTAGGTGTACTTGCCGTACTTGGTGTAACGCAGGGCGATGTGAAAGATCACCGCGACCACCAGGAAAATGATCACCGGCATCGCGCCGTGTCCGATTGCCGTGTAGGAATCCGAGAGCATGCTCACCGGTTGGCCTTCGGTGTAGTAACGCGCAAGGCCACGGGCCGAGACCATCATGCCGAGAGTGGCAATGAACGGCGGGATGCCGGTGATGGCAATGATGCTGCCATTGATCGCCCCTGCCAGCAGCCCCACCCCGAGCCCGGCAATTACCGGGATCCACACTGGCAAGTCAGTCAGCGACGGGAACACCGCCCGGGCGAAGTCCGACGTCTGGGCCAGGCTGGCAGCGATCATCGCCGACAGCGCCAGCACCGAGCCGGAAGACAGGTCAATACCCGTGGTGATGATGACCTGGGTCACGCCGATCGCCAGCAGGCCGATGATCGACACCTGCAGAATCATTAGCACCAGACGCTGGGAGTTCATCAGGAAGCTCTGGTCGCGCACGATCCAGCCAAACACTTCGAAAACCAGGCCGATGCCAATCAGCACCAGAAAAATACTCAACTCGGTCGGAAAGCGCCGGCGACTCTTGACCGGTGCGGTTGCTGGCTTGTTTTCCAGTATCGCGTTCATAAACACTCACCCTTCTAAAAAATCCGGCATCGAATACATACCCTGTGGCTAGGGAGCTGCTGTGGTGAGGGGATTTATCCCCTCACCACAGAATCCCTGCTCACCACAGAATTCCTACTCACCCCTAAACTGCGTCCACCCTTGATTTAGTGAACCGCGGACATGCCCGAGGCCAATTGCATCACTCGTTCCTGGGTCGCTTCGCTGCGGTCGAGGGTGCCCATCAGGTCGCCCTCGTGCATGACCATCACCCGGTCGCTCATGCCGAGCACTTCCGGCAGTTCCGAGGAAATCATGATCACCGCCATGCCTTCGCTGGCCAGGTAGGAAATGAGCCGGTAGATCTCGGCCTTGGCGCCGACGTCGATACCGCGGGTCGGCTCGTCGAGAATCAGGACCCGTGGATTGGTCATCAGCCAGCGCGCCAGCAAGGCTTTCTGCTGATTACCGCCGGACAAGGTGTCGATGCACTGCTCCAGCGACGGGGTTTTGACCCGCAGCTTCTTGCACATGTCCTCGCACAAGGCGCGCAGGGCTTTTTGCTGGATGAAACCGTGGCCGGCGTAATGTGGCAACACCGCCATTTCCATGTTCTCCAGCACCGACAGACACGGAAACAGGCCGCTGAGCTTGCGGTCTTCGGTCAGTAGCGCGAAGCCCTTCTCGATCGCCATGTGCGGATCGCTGATGCGCACCACTTCGCCGTCGAGACGCATTTCGCCACCGTCGCTCGGGGTGATGCCGAAAATTGCTTCGGCCACGTTGGTCCGCCCCGAGCCCATCAACCCGGCGATGCCGAGGATCTCGCCGGCATGCAGATCGAAAGACACATCCTTGAAAATGCCCTCCAGTTTGAGGTCGCGCACCGACAGCAGCAGATCGCCAATCGGCTTTTCACGCACCGGGAACAACTGGCTCAGCTCGCGGCCGACCATCATCGAAATCAGGCTGTCGCCGTCCATGCTGTCGGCACGTTGCAGGCCGATGTAGGCGCCGTCACGGAACACCGCCACTTCATCGGCGATGCTGAACACTTCGTTCATTTTATGGGTGATGTAGATGATGCCTTTGCCCTGACTCTTGAGGTCGGCAATGATCGAGAACAGATGCGCGACTTCCTTGTCGGTGATGGCCGAGGTCGGTTCATCCATGATCAGGATGTCGGAATCGTAGGACACAGCTTTGGCGATCTCGACCATCTGCCGTTCGGCGATGCTCAGGTTGCCGACCAGCTCTTCAGGATCGAGGTTGATCCGCAGGCGTTCCAGCAGTTTCGCCGTGCAGCGATGCATTTCACGGTGGTCGATCATGTGGAAACCGTTGAGCTGCTCACGGCCGATCCAGATGTTCTCGGCGATGCTCATGTGCGGCATCAGGTTGAGTTCCTGGTGGATCATCGCGATCCCGGCCTGGAGTGCTGCCAGTGGCGTTTCGAAAACCACCGGTTTGCCCCGCAGGCGCAATTCACCGGCGTCCGGCTGATAGATGCCGGCAATGATTTTCATCAGGGTGGATTTGCCCGCGCCGTTTTCGCCCATCAGGGCCAGCACGGAACCGGGGCGTACCCGAAGCTGTACATCGGACAAGGCCACCACACCGGGAAATCCCTTGCTGACGTTGATGATCTCCAGCAGGTACGGCTCATCGACAGGTGTTGCAGCTGGCTGGATACCCACCAACGGGGTGCTCGAAGCAGTCGCTGAAGCGAACATGATCAGGTACTCCATCAGCAAGGTCGCGGTCGCAACCTTGCGTGTTTATTGTTGTTATTGAACGGACGGGCTATTTGAACGTGTCGACGTTTTGCGGGGTGATCAAGCGGTATGGCACCCACACGGCCTGTTCAACCGGCTCGTTTTTGGCCATTTTCACGGCGGTGTCGATCGAACCGTCCGCCTGACCCTTGGCGTCCTGGAACACCGAGACGGCCATGTTGCCTTTCTTGATCGCATTCAGACCGTCCGGCGTTCCGTCGACACCGGCGATCAGCACACTGCCTTTCTCGACGCCGGCCTGTTGCAGGGCCATCGCAGCACCAATGGCCATTTCGTCGTTGTTGGCGATGACCGCGTCGAACTTGCGGCCCTGGGTCAGCCAGTCGTTGACCAGGGTCATGCCCTTGTCCCGCAACCAGATACCGGTCTGCTCTTGCTCGATCTTGATGTTCGGGTATTTGGTCAGAACGTCTTTGACGCCCTTGGTGCGGTTGGTGGTGGAGTTGTTCGCGAGGTCGCCCAGCAGAATCACGATGTCACCCTTGCCGCCCATCTTGTCGGCCAGGTATTGCATCTGCATTTCACCGGCCTCCAGATCGTTGGAGGCGACAGTGACCACGCCTTTGGGCAGCTTCAAGTCATCGGGGCGGCGGTTGACGTAGACCAGCGGGATGCCGGCCTTGACGGCGGCTTCAGTGATTTTCTTGGTGGCGGCGGTATCCACCGGGTTGACCACGATGGCATCGACCTTCTGGCTGATGAAGCTTTCGACCTGGCTCAACTGCTTGACCACGTCGCTGCGGGCGTCTTCGAATTGCAGCTGCACGCCCTCGGGATAGGACTTGGCTTTCTTGTCCATGGATTCGCGCAGGTAGGTCAGCCAGGTGTCATCGAATTGGGACATGCTGACGCCGATCTTCATATCGGCGAGCGCCGCGCCACTGGCGAACATCAGGGACAAGGCAAGCGAGGCGAAGCGGATCTTGGTCTTCATGAAAAGTCTTTCTCCACATTCTTGTTGGTTTTATGGATGAGGCGTGACGATTTCAGTAAGCAGGCAAGCGGGAAAAGGGTTGAAACAGGTTGCGAGGCAGGTCGCTGGAAATGACTCTATTAGAATATAATTTCTATATCAACTCATTTTAGAATTTTATTCTGATTTTATTCCATGGCTCTTGAGCGGGCTCAATTCCACCACTTGATGCCGCTCGGCGCTCAGTCGCGCAGCGTCTAGAACGCGGGTGGTCGCCAGTGCATCACGGGCATCCACAGGCAGTGGGCCACCGCTCTGCAACGCGGTTTGTAGCTGTAAATAGAACTGATTCCAGCAACCGCGCTCGGAGGGCACCCGCTCGCGCACTTCGCCCTGTTCGAACCAGCCCCAGCGGCGATGCTCTTCAACGCCCCAGCGTTCACCTTCGGATTTCGGCGAGAGCCCGGCGAGCGCCGATGCTTCTTGCCCGTCCAGGCCATCGACGCTGTAACAGCCTTGGCTGCCGGTCACCCGAAAGCGCGGGCCGGGGGTGTTTTGCAGGCAACTGCCACCCAAGTGGGAGGTGACGCCACTGGCATGGGTCAGGGACATAAAGAAGCCGTTATCGAAGGCCTGGCCTTTTTCCAGGTAATCCAGCTCGGCGTAGACCCGTGTCACCGGGCCGAACAACAGCAACGCCTGATCCACCAGATGGCTGCCCAGATCGCGCAGGAAGCCGCCGCCACTGCCGTTGTTCACCGCCTGCGGTGAGTAACGCTCGATCCGCGATTCGAAACGGGTGACCTGGCCCAGCGCACCGGATTCGATGAGTTTGCGCACGGTCAGGAAGTCCGAATCCCAGCGACGGTTCTGGTAGACGCTGAGCTGCACACCCTGGCGCTCGGCCATGGTGATCAGGGTTTGAGCTTGCTGCGCATCGGCGGCGAACGGTTTGTCGCTGACCACCGCCACACCGTGTTCGATACCATCGAGCACCAGTGCCGGACGCCCCTTGAGCGGGGTGGACACCACCAGCACATCGATCCCGGCCTCCACCAGTTGGCCGATGCTGTCGAACGCCAGCACCCCAGGGTGCTCGGCCGCCAGCAACTGTCGGCGTTCCGGTGAACGGGTGACCACACCCACGAACGTCGCCGCCGGCAAACTGCTGATCAGCGGAGCATGGAAAAACCGGCCGCCTTGGCCGTAACCGACAAGTCCGATACGCATATTGTTCTCCTGATAATCGTTCCCACGCTCTGCGTGGGAATGCATCAATGGACGCTCTGCGTCCGCTTTTGGGACGCCGAGCGTCCCGGGCTGCATTCCCACGCAGAGCGTGGGAACGATCATTACCGGGGGTTAGCCGTAGAAGTGTGGGCGGTCAGGGAGGGCAACTGTGACGATGGCCCCGCTGTTCTGTGCTTCGATGCACGCGTCTGCTGCGACGGCAGCGGCGAAGCCATCCCACGCTGACGGGCCACCGACCTGCCCGGCCCGCACACCATCGATGAACGCCTGCAACTCAACGTCGTACGCGGCAATAAACCGATCCTTCCAGTCCATCAAAATCGCATTGGACAACTTCGCCCCGCTGCGCAACTGAACCTGCGACGGCTCCGGCAGTTTGGCGATGCCGGTCTCCCCCACCACTTCGCACTGGATGTCGTAGCCGTATTGGCAATTAACGAACACTTCCACATCGATGCGCGTGCCCTTGGCGGTTTCCAGCAGCACGATCTGCGGGTCTTTCAAATGCGCGAGGGACTTGCTGCTTTTGCGTGGGAACACCACTTGCACCGACACGTAATCGTCGTCGAGCAACCAGCGCAGCACATCCAGTTCATGGATCAGCGTGTCGGTAATCGCCATGTCGGTCTTGTAGTTCTCGCCCACGGTCGGGTTGCGGTGCGCGCAGTGCAACATCAATGGCTCACCAATCTGACCGCTGTCGATCACCGCTTTGAGTGCCCGATAGCCTTCGTCGTACGGACGCATGAAGCCAACCTGCACCAGCCGCTTGCCGTGGGCCACTTCGGCTTCGACGATTTTGCGACAGCCTTCAGCGGTGACCGCCAGCGGCTTCTCGCAGAACACCGGCTTACCCGCCGCAATCGCCGCCAGCACGAACGCTTCGTGGCTCGGGCCCCAGGAGGTAACGAGGATCGCTTCGACTTCCGGCGCCTTGATCAGCGCGTGGCCGTCGGGATAAACCTCGGCGGTCAGCTTCAAGTCGGAAACGACCTTCGCCGCTTGCTGCAAGTTGATGTCGGTCACCGCAACGACCTGGCTATTGAGCAAGGTCTGGCTGCAACGACGAATGTGGTCCTGGCCGATGGCCCCGGTGCCGATGACGCCAAGCTTCAAAGACATGTCTGTTCTCCTGTTGGAATTTTTGTAGAGCAATCAGTACTGACGGGCCTTGGCCAGTCGTTCATTCAGGGTCTTGGCCACTGCATCGGTGCGGGCGCTGGTGGAGACTTGCGCCACGCCGACCCGCCACCACGACAGGTAGCCGTGAATCATGGTTTTGGGCAGAACCTTGATGTCGATCAGCGTCGACACCGTCTGCAAGCGCGCATCGGCCAATGCGGCTTGCAGTTCCTCAACCGTGTTCACTTTGTAGGTCTTGCAGCCATAGGCCGCCGCGCTCATGGCGAAATCCACCGGCACGAAACCACCGTCGAGCTTGCCGGTTTCCGGATTGCGGAACCGGAATTCGGTGCCGAAGCTATCCATGCCGTTGCCCATCTGCAGGTTGTTGATGCAACCGAAGGTCATGTTGTCCAGCAACACCACGTTGATCTTGCGTCGCTCCTGAATCGAGGTCGCCAGCTCCGAGTGCAGCATCATGTAAGAGCCGTCGCCGACCAGCGCATAGACCTCGCGATCCGGCTCGGCGAGTTTCACGCCCAGTGCGGCGTTGACCTCGTAACCCATGCAGGAATAGCCGTACTCGACGTGATAGGTATTCACGCCCTTGCTGCGCCAGCTGCGCTGCAAGTCGCCGGGCAGGCTGCCGGCGGCGGCGACGATCACGGCGTCATCGGCGAGGGTTTCATTGAGCACACCGAGCACGCGGCTCTGGGTCAGGCAGGAACCGGTCAGCTCGATGAATTCGCGCAACACCGCTGGGTCCATGTGGTCGTTGATTTCCGGGATGAAGTCTTTGCTCTGGTATTCGACCTGATAGAGACGGTCGACTTCCTCGTCCAGTTGCGCCTTGGCCTGACGCGGTTGATCGCCCCACGCAGAACGGTAATCGCCCAAGGCTTCAGCCAAGGCTTGTAAGCCGACTTTGGCATCCGCCAGCAGTTGCACGCCGTCGAGCTTCAGGGCATCGCACGGACTGATGTTCAGGTTGAGAAATTGCACGTCCGGATGCTGGAACAGGGATTTCGACGCGGTGGTGAAATCGCTGTAGCGGGTGCCGACACCGATGATCAGATCCGCATCCCGGGCCAACAGATTCGCCGCCAGGCAACCGGTTTCACCAATCCCGCCAACGTTCAGCGGATGACTGGACACCACCGCACTCTTGCCGGCCTGGGTTTCGGCGAAGGGAATATCGAAGCGCTCGGCAAACGCCTGCAAGGCGGCATTGGCGCCAGAGTATCTGACACCGCCACCGCAAATGATCAGCGGCTTGCGCTTGCCTTTGAACAGCGCCAGCGCATCACCGAGCATCGCTTCAGTCGCCGGACGACGTTCGATGCGGTGCACGCGTTTTTGCAGGAAATAATCGGGGTAGTCGTAGGCCTCGGCTTGCACATCTTGCGGCAAGGCCAGGGTCACCGCGCCGGTTTCGGCAGGGTCGGTGAGCACGCGCATGGCGTGGATCGCCGCCGTCATGAGTTGCTCGGGACGGTTGATGCGGTCCCAGTATTTGCTCACGGCCTTGAACGCGTCGTTGGTGCTGATACTCAGGTCGTGGAACTGCTCGATCTGTTGCAGCACCGGGTCCGGCTGGCGACAGGCATAGACATCGCCGGGCAACAGCAGCAAGGGAATGCGGTTGGCGGTCGCCGTCGCGGCGGCGGTCAGCATGTTCGCCGCGCCTGGGCCTACGGATGAAGAGCAGCCGTAGATCTTGCGCCGCAGGTGTTGCTTGGCGAAACCGATGGCCGCATGGGCCATGCCTTGCTCGTTGCGACCCTGATGGACGATCAGGTCGCCACTGTCCTGTTCCAGGGCCTGACCCAGGCCCAACACGTTGCCGTGGCCGAAAATGGTAAAGACCCCGGCGACGAATTTGCTTTGAACCCCATCGACCTCGATGTACTGGTTATCGAGGAATTTCACCAGGGCCTGGGCCATGGTCAGTCGTGTCGTAGTCATAACCGATCCTTCAATAAACGAAGAAACCCTTGTGGGAGTGAGCCTGCTCGCGATGATGGCGGCACATTCAACATTGATGTTGCCTGACACACTGCAATCGCGAGCAGGCTCGCTCCCACACTGGATCTCCATCAACCTGATAACAGTGTCAGGCCAGGGATTTTTGCAGGTGATCCATGCTCGCGCCGATCGCCTGCTGGAGATCCGCCAGGCCATGGACGCTGTCGGCAAACGGTTCGAACGACAGGTAGCCGCTGTAACCGCTGCTGAGCAAGGTGTCGATTTGCGCCGCGTTGCCGAGGATGTCGCCCTCGCCCACCAGCACCCGATGGCCGTCGCGAATGGTCGCCAACGGTGCTTCGGCATCTTCGACTCCGGAGATGTGTACCAACCCGGTCAGCTCGGGGAAGAACTCATGTTCGCTGGCCAGGTGATGGTGGAAGGTGTCGTGAACCAGACGGAACACATCCAGCCCGCCGATGGCCTTGATTGCGTCCACCGCCGTGCGCTTGCGGCGCAGCGAGCACTCTTCGAAACCCAGCGGTTCGATGAAACCGAGAATGCCGTGTTCGCGCAGGATCGGCGCCAGTTCAGTCAACGCCGTGCGCAGACCCGAAGCGCGTGCAGCCTCGTTACGCGGGTCGGCACGGTCATTGAGCGGGCACATGACCAACCCTTGAGCGCCGCAATCACGGGCATAAGCGGCCAGCTTCAAGGCCTGTGCGCGGCGCTCGTCATTCCACACATCAAACGGATACAGCGCGTTGATCGACAGCACGGTAATGCCTTTGGCGGCACACAACTCCCGGACGCGCTCGGGGGCGGTGCCGTCTTCAATCTCGACGCCTTTAAGGTCGTTGCGAATTTCGATGGCGTCGGCCTTGAGGGTCACCGCCAACTCGATGAACGCGGGCAGGGACAAACGTGGGGCGACCATACGGTTCAGGGCGAAACGCAGGGGTTTGCTCATTATTGTTGTTCTCCGCACAGTGAATCAGTTGGCCGTCGGCATGCTGAATTCGGGGCCCTTGGCAATGCTGTCAGGCCAACGTTGCATCACGCTTTTGTAGCGGCTGTAGAAGCGGATGCCTTCTTCGCCGTAAGCGTGGTGATCGCCGAACAGCGAGCGTTTCCAGCCGCCGAAAGAGTGCCAGGCCATCGGCACCGGAATCGGTACGTTGATGCCGACCATGCCGACTTTTATGGTGCGGGCAAAGGCCCGGGCGATGCCGCCGTCGCGGGTGAAACAGGACACGCCGTTGCCGAATTCGTGGGCGTTGATCAACGCGACGGCGCTGGCGAAATCCGGCACCCGCACGATGCCCAGTACCGGGCCGAAAATTTCCTGTTGGTAGATGCTCATCTCAGTCGTGACGTTATCGAACAGCGTCGCGCCAACGAAGAAACCGTTCTCGGCGCCCGGCACCTTGAAATTGCGGCCATCGACAATCAGTTGCGCGCCCTGGGTCACGCCTTCGTCGATGAAACCTTCGACTTTGGCCTTGTGTTCGGCAGTCACCAACGGCCCCATGTCGCTGTCGCCCTTCAGACCGTTGCCGACCTTGAGCTGATCGATACGCGGCAACAGTTTGGCAATCAGCTGGTCGCCGACATCGCCCACCGCCACGGCAATCGAAATCGCCATGCAGCGCTCGCCGGCCGAGCCATAAGCGGCGCCGATCAAGGCATCCGCCGCTTGATCCAGATCCGCGTCCGGCATGACGATCATGTGATTCTTCGCCCCGCCCAGCGCCTGCACGCGCTTGCCGCGGGAGGTGGCTTGCTGGTGGATGTACTCGGCAATCGGCGTCGAGCCGACAAAGGAAATCGCCTCGATGTCCGGGTGTTGCAACAACGCGTCGACGGCGGTCTTGTCGCCCTGAACCACGTTGAACACACCGTCCGGCAAACCGGCTTCGCTCAACAGACGGGCCATCAGCACACTGGCGGACGGGTCGCGCTCGGACGGTTTGAGGATGAAGCAGTTACCGGTGATCAGCGCGAGCGGGATCATCCACAGCGGCACCATCACCGGGAAGTTGAACGGCGTGACGCCGGCACACACGCCCAGTGGCTGACGCAGGTTCCAGTTATCGATACCGCCACCGATGTTGTCGCTGAACTCGGTTTTCAGCAGGTTCGGCGCACCGCAGGCGTACTCGACGATTTCGATGCCCCGGGTGACTTCGCCCTTGGCGTCCGAAAACACCTTGCCGTGTTCGCGGCTGATGATTTCGGCCAGTTCATCGTGATGTTGGTCGAGTAATTCCTTGAACTTGAACATCACCCGCGAACGGCGCAGGGACGATTGTTCGGACCAGGCAGGAAAGGCTTTCAAGGCCGAGGCGACGGCTTCGTCGACGGTCTTCTGGCTGGCCAGCCCGACGCGCGCCTGGACGCTGCCGGTGGCCGGGTTGAAGACGTTGCTGAACCGTTCGCTGCTGCTGTCTTGCACTTGACCGTGGATGTAATGGCCGATGATCGGGGCGTTGCTCATTGATCGTGTTCTCCGTGCAGAGGTTGGAATTCAGGCTTTTAGTTCAGAGATCAAGCAGCCAGCTGTGCTGCGGATCGTTATGGAACTGCCAGACGCGCTTGGGTCCGGCCATCACGTTCAGGTAGTACGACTCGTAGCCGTACGGCACGCTGACCGGGTGATAGCCTTTGGGCACAACCACGAGATCGCTGTTTTCCACGGCCATGGCCTGATCGATGCTGCGGTCATCGGTGTACACCCGCTGGAACACGAAGCCCTGGGGCGGGTTGATCTGGTGGTAATAGGTTTCTTCGAGAAAACTCTGGTGCGGTAGGTCGTCGGTGTCGTGCTTGTGCGGCGGGTAGCTCGACGAGTGACCCGACGGCGTGCGCACTTCCACCACCAGCAGCGAATGGGCCGGCTCGGTGTCCGGCAGAATGTCGCAGACGTAACGGGTGTTGGCGCCTTTGCCGCGTACGCTGCGCTTCATGGTGTCGGGTTTGATCAGCCGTGGGCCGAGGCCGTTGGTGGTCGAACCGGGCGCGGCGCACACGGCGATTTGCACATCGCTGAGCGCGACCACTTGCGCCTGACTGCCGGGAGGCAAGTACGCGGCGAAGGGTGATTTGTCTTCGAACACCGACTGACGATCACCGATGTTGTCCCAGTCGAACGCGCCCTGCCCCGGCGCTTCGCCCTTGATGCTGACCCGGCCGCTGAGCAGCACCAGGCACAACTCTTTATCACCGGCCGACACCGGCAAGGTCTCGCCCAGACCCAAGCGGTAAGCCGCAAAGCCGACGTATTCCAGCTCACCTTTACCCAGCTCGACCATGGTCCGGCCACGGGCGTTGCTTTTGACCAGCAGGCTCATAATGCAATCCTCTCGTCGAGCAGCGCACGCAAGGTGTCGTAGCCTTTTTTGGCGTAGACATAACTGGGCGCCACCGCCGGATCCTGTTCCGCTTCGACCACCAGCCAGCCGTGGTAACCGGCCGCCAGCAGCACGTCGAGCAAGGCGCCGAAATCGATATCGCCATCGCCGGGCACGGTGAAGGTGCCGTTGATGATGCAGTCCGGGAAGCTCCACAGATTGTTGCGGGCCAGTTGCACCACCGGTTTGCGCACGTCCTTGAAATGCACGTGACAGATGCGTTCGATGTGTTTGCGCAGCACCTGCAACGGTTCGCCGCCACCCATGTAGCAATGGCCCGAATCGAACAGCAAACCGACTTCACTGCCGGTCAACGCCATCAGTTTGTCGATGTCCGCCGGGGATTCGATGTAGGCGCCCATGTGATGGTGGTAGGCCAGGCGCATGCCTTGGGACAAGGTGAAGCGCGCCAGTTCGGTGAGCTTGTCGGCGTATTCCTGCCAGGCGTGTTCGGTGTGGAAACGCGGGCGTTCAACCAGAGGAATGCGCTGACCTTGAATGGAGTCGGCGACTTCGCCATACACCAGCACCTTGGCGCCGTTTTTGGCCAACAGCTCGACATGGCTGCCGATGGCGTCGATTTCTTCGGCCACCGAGCGACGGGCCAGACGGCTGGAATACCAGCCGGACACCAGCGCCAGGTCGTAAGGGCGCAGTACATCGCCGACACCCTTGGCGTCCTTGGGGAATTTGCCGTTGAGTTCAAAACCTTCGTAGCCGATTTCCTTGCCTTCGCTCAGGGCGGTGCTCAGCGGCGTCTCGCCACCGAGGGACGGCAGGTCGTCGTTGCTCCAGGAGATCGGGTTGATGCCAATTCGAATAGCGGGCATGGCTGCACCTTTTATTGTTTTACACAAATCAGTAAGAACGACGCTGGACCCTTGTGGGAGCGAGCAGGCTCGCTCCCACATTGGTTTTGCGGTGTTGCGTCATGCGCGGGCTGTGCGCCAGGCATCGATCAGTTCAACGAACGTGCCCTGCACCTGGCGGATCAACGTTTCATCGTCGATTTCACCGGCCATCCACGCGCGGCTCGGCTCTTGGAAAATCGTCCGGCCGACTGCAAACCCGCGGCACGTCTGGCTCTGACTGGCCTGTTGAAACCCTTCGGCCAATGCCGCTGCCGGTGCATTCAGCCCCAGCAACACCACGCCTCGGCAGTACGGATCACGTTCCTGAATCAATTCGTCGAGTTGTTTCCACTCCTCGGCGCTCTGCGCTTCGATCTTCCACCACGCCGGGTAAATGCCCAGGTTGTAGAGGCGTTTGAGCGCGCGATACAGCACGTCCGGATGGGTCGACGGATGATCCTTGGGCGGGATGATTTCCAGTAGCAGCTCATGACCGCTGACCTGGGAGGCCTGGTACAAACCCTTGATCTGCGCTTCCTGCTCCAGTCGCAGCAGCGGTTCATCGTCGGGGTGGAATTGCACCAGGCACTTGATGATTTGTTCCTGCGGCCAGGCGATCAGGTTGCTGCCGATGGAGCGCCCATGTTCGAAAGCCAATGGCCGCGAACCCTGCACTTCCACCGGACGCGCCACCCACCAGCCACGGCCGGTGGCGGCGTTCAGCGAGTCCTGGCCGAAGCGTTGATCAGCCAGCAGCCCGACATCGGCCTCGATGCCCTGCTCACGCAAATCGGCTTCGACCCGCTCCACAGCCTTTATAAACAGTTGCTTGAGTTCGCCGATGGCGTTCAGGTCGCGACCGCCCTTGTGCGCCAGTTCCACCAGTTGCCCGCGATGGTCGAAGGCAAAAATGAACAGTTGCTTCCACTGCTTGCGCGGCACGCTAACCTGATGCAGACGCTGCAACACCGCGTCCTGATCCGGCCGGGTAATCGGCACCGGGCTGTTAAACAGATAGTCGAGTTCGGCGCGGGTCGGCATGGCCGGCGCGCAGGCATGGCGCGACACCACCAGACCGCCACAGGCATTGGCCAACTGGCAGCAGCGCTCGTCGCTCGCGTCTTCCAGCCAACCGGCGAGGAAGCCCGACATGAAGGCATCGCCGGCCCCCAGCACATTCAACACTTCCACCCGAACGCCGGGATAAATGGCGCCGTCTTCAAGACGTTCCGGGATCACTCCGTGAATCACCGTGCAACCTTGTGGACCGAGCTTGACTACCAGGGTCGCCGCGCTCAGGCGGCGCACGTTACGCAGCGCGGTGAGCAAATCCTCGGAGCCGCCGGCAATCAAAAACTCTTCTTCCGTGCCGACGATCAGGTCGAAACGCGGAAGGATTTTCTGCACATGCTGGCTGACGTTCTGGTCGGCGACGAAACGGGTTTCGCCGTCGGCCTTGCCGGCCAGGCCCCAGAGTACCGGGCGATAGTCGATGTCCAGCACCCGTTTGACGTTGTGCTTCTCGGCGTAATCCAGCGCCTGGATGCTCGCCTTGTAGACGCCGTCGGTGGAGAAATGGGTGCCGGTGATCAGCAAGGCTTTGCTGGAAGCGATAAAGGCTTCGCTGATGTCTTCGGCCCGCAGCGCCATGTCGGCGCAGTTTTCGCGGTAGAAGACCAAGGGAAAGGTTTCGCGATCCTTGAGGCCCAGCAGGACCATGGCGGTCAGGCGCTCCGGATCGACCTTGATGCCGCGGACATCGCAACCTTCGCGGGTCAGGGATTCAACGAGGAAGCGGCCCATGTGGTCGTCCCCTACCCGGCTCAGCATCGCCGATTTAAGGCCCAGCCGAGCGGTGCCAAAAGCGATGTTGGCAGACGATCCGCCGAGGTATTTGGCGAAGCTGCTCACATCCTCCAGCCGCGCCCCGACTTGCTGCGCATAGAGGTCGACGCCTAGGCGCCCCAGGCAAATCAGATCCAATTGACGCCCACTGGCAAAACGAGTCTGGCCCATGCTGGCTCCTGTTATTTTTATCAGCCTGTGTTCGGGGCGATGGCCGCGCCGAACACTCTTGGTGGATGCAGACTAAAACGTCCGGGGCCGAACAATCAATAATTATTCTAAATATTTTTTACGTGGAATATTTTTTCCAATAAACTTTGGCACAGGCGTTTCAGAGG
This sequence comes from Pseudomonas sp. 478, assembly GCF_003254125.1. Lineage (NCBI taxonomy): Bacteria > Pseudomonadati > Pseudomonadota > Gammaproteobacteria > Pseudomonadales > Pseudomonadaceae > Pseudomonas > Pseudomonas sp. 478. The sequence continues at coordinate 84,764 of NZ_QKZG01000016.1, read as the reverse complement.
CAGTGCATCGTTTCAGCACACCTCGTACTGACCGCACGCTCAAGATTTTATTCCGGCCTACCCTGTAGACTGCGCACAGCCAACCTATTGTCAGGGGATGACGCTCTCTGTCGTCCCCATAAGAACAAGCCAGAAGGATTCCTTATGACCCGCACCGATCAGCCGGCGACGACCGAGAGCACGCCCGACAGCGATCTCGTCAGCCCCCCGATCAACGCCGAGCGTCTGCTGCAGCTGATCACCAACGAATACGAAAGCCTGCCGCGCCAGCTCAAACGCATCGCCAGTTACATGAGCCAGCAGAGCGACCGGATCATGGTCGACCGCATCAGCGACATCGCCCGCGAGTGCGAAGTGCACCCGTCGGCGATCGTGCGTTTTTCCCAGCGTTTCGGCTTCAGTGGCTTTAGCGAAATGCAGGCGCTGTTCCGCGAGGCCTATACCCACAAGACCACGCCGGTGCAGAACTACCAGCAGCGCATTCGCAGCATGATCGCCAACAAGTCGCAGAAGGCCAGCGGCGGCGACCTGGCGCGCGAGTGCATCGATGCGACTTTGTCGGGCATCGAACGCCTGGGGCTGGAACTCGATGATCAGGCTTTCGACAAGGCCGTCGACCTGGTGGTGAATGCCGACAACATCTACGTGGTCGGGGTGCGCCGTTCATTCGCGGTGGCCGACTACCTGGTCTACAACCTGCAACACACCAACAAGCGTATCCATCTGGTTTCGGGGCTCGGCGGCAGCTACCGCGAGCAGATGCGCAGCGTGCGCGCCAATGACCTGGTGATCGCCATCAGCTTCACCCCCTACGGCAAGGAAACCCAGCACTGCCTGCGCATTGCCCAGCACCATCAGGCCAAAACCCTGATCATCACCGACAGCAACCTCTCGCCCTTGGCCAAGCGCGCCAACACCGTGCTGCTGGTCAACGAAGGCAGTTCGTTTGCCTTCCGTTCGTTGAGTGCAACGCTGTGCCTGTGCCAGGCGCTGTTTATCGCCGTGGCCTATCGGCTGGAATTGAAGGTCGATGAGATTCACGAACAGGTCGGCTTCGAGGATTAGCGCCACGCCGTTTGCAGCTCGCTGAAGCTAAACTAAGGTTGTCCATCCCGAAATGGACATCTGAAGGAGCGGTTCAATGAAGCTGATCGGCATGCTGGATTCACCGTACGTGCGGCGCGTCGCCATCTCTGCCAAACGCCTTGGCATCCCACTGGAACACCAGTCGGTGTCGGTGTTTCGGCATTTCGAGCAATTCCAGCAGATCAACCCGGTGGTCAAGGCGCCCACCCTGGTGCTGGATGACGGTGAGGTGTTGATCGACTCGACGCTGATCCTCGACTACCTCGAAGCCTTGGCCGGCCCTAGCAACAGCCTGATGCCCAGGGACCTGAAGCAGCGCTTGCGCTCGTTGCGCCTGATCGGCCTGGCGTTGGCGGCGTGCGAAAAGTCCGTACAGCTCTACTACGAACGCAACCTGCGACCAGCGGAGATTCAGTTTGAGCCGTGGGTGGAGCGGGTCGAAGGGCAATTGGCGGCCGCCTATTCGGCGCTGGAGCGGGAGCTGGAAATGCAGCCGCTGAAGACTGACGGGACGATTGCTCAAGACGGGATTACGTTGGCGGTGGCATGGAGTTTCACCCGTCTGGTGGTGCCGGATCAGGTGGATGAGAATCGGTTTCCACAGATCAGTGCGTTTACCGCATATGCCGAAAGGCTTGAGGAATTTGTCAGTACGCCGATTGAGTAGATGGATATTTTGTGCCTGATATGCCCTCATCGCGAGCAGGCTCACTCCCACATTTGATCTGTGTCGCTCACTTTGGGTTCGCTGAAGATCCACTGTGGGAGCGAGCCTGCTCGCGATAGCGGAGTGACAGTCGACATCAAAGTAAAGGTCAGTCCCGATTACACAAAACGCCGCTTCCACCCAAGGTAGAAGCGGCACAGGCCTGTGCCCCAGCGTAAATCAGTGCATGAATAGGGCGATCAGGATGATGATCGGGATCGGTACGCCGAGAAAGAACAGCAGTAGTGAGCGCATGGTAGTTCTCCTGGGTTAGCGAACAGGCAGTGAAGTGGTGGTCGCGTAAGCGTCGGATTCCAGATACACCACGGCATCCCGACGACGGCCGCCAAAGGTCGCAGCGAGGCTGGCGCAAAACGCACCGATCAGCAGCGCAATGAACATCCACAGCGAAGTCCAGGCAGCGACTTTGGCGGCGGTGTCGGCGGCTTGTTGGGCGGTGAGTTTGGCGTCGGCCACGGCTTTTTGCGTGCGGGCATACACTTCATCGACGCGACGTTCCGCGTCCGCTTGAGTGAGGTTGGTCCGCTGGGCGACCAGTTGCGCCAAGTAGATGCGGTCTTCGGCAGCCAGTTGACCGTCGTTGCTCAGATTGCGCACGAAGATGCGCGTCACGGTGCCACGAACGGCGTCATCACTGACCGCCGCCGGACGATCATCGCGGAACAGGCTGTCGACGAAGTAACCGTACGGGTCACTGTCAGTGTTGCCGACAGCCATACCGGCGGCTTGAGTCGCGGCACTCGCGGCGCCACCGACCACACTCGCCCCGGCCTGCACGCCACCGCTGACGATGCTGCTGACCGAGCCGACCACCAGCGTCGCCGTCACCAGCGTTGCCACGCACCAGGCCAGAAAGCCGTGGGCAGTGTCACGGAAGTAAACTTCATCACCGTGCATGTACGCCCACTTCACCCGCAAACGACCGGCGATGTAACCGCCCAGTCCGGAAGCCACGATTTGCGTAGCCGCCAACCAGACAATCGTTGAAATACCCAGGCCCTTGGCGCTGACCCCTTCATTGGCCCACGGCGACACCGCCGAAAAACCCAGGCCAAAGCCGAGCAGCACGAGAATCAGCGACAACGCTGCCGCCGCAGCGGCTCCCGCGAAGATCGCGCCCCAGGACACGCCAGAGAGCGTGCTCGTTTCTTCGAGGGCAGGATAGAAACCATCAGAGGATCTATTCATTGTTATATCGCTCCAGGCAGGAAAGATGGTGATACAACTCTTCAACGGAGGAAGTGCAGTCACCGTGCCAGTCGCCAACCTTAAATAAATCGCGGTTTTTCAATAAGTTATAAAGTTTGAACTTCCAATGGCCTTGCAATTTGCAAGGAGCCGTCTGTAGCGGCGGGTTTTATGCATTGACCGGGAGCGGCGTTTTCAATGGAAAAATCAAAAAATCGCATGAAGTTTTATTTAGAAAGCCTGCCATCATTTCTTGGCAAAATGCCGCTCAATGTTGAGTACTCCTAATCAGGCCCGCCCTATGACCCGCATCTTGACCATCGAAGACGACGCCGTGACCGCCCGGGAAATCGTTGCCGAATTGAGCAGCCACGGCCTCGACGTGGATTGGGTCGACAACGGCCGCGAAGGTCTGGCGCGCGCAGTCAGCGGCAACTACGACCTGATCACCCTCGACCGCATGCTGCCCGAGCTCGATGGTCTGGCGATTGTGACCACGCTGCGGACCATGGGCGTGGCCACGCCGATCCTGATGATCAGCGCCCTCTCCGACGTCGATGAGCGTGTGCGCGGCTTGCGCGCGGGCGGTGACGATTATCTGACCAAACCGTTCGCCACCGATGAAATGGCCGCCCGGGTCGAAGTACTGCTGCGCCGGCAGAACACCGTGACCGCCCAGGCCACCACGTTGCGGGTGGCGGATCTGGAGCTCAACCTGATCAGCCATGAAGCCAGCCGCGACGGTCAGCTGCTGACGCTGTTGCCCACCGAGTACAAGTTGCTGGAATTCCTGATGCGCAACACCGGGCAGATTCTGTCGCGGATGATGATTTTCGAAGAGGTCTGGGGTTACCACTTCGACCCCGGCACCAACCTGATCGACGTGCACATCGGCCGGTTGCGCAAGAAGATCGACCCGCCCGGCAATCTCCCATTGATCCGGACCGTGCGAGGCTCGGGTTATGTCATTGCCGAACCCGTCTAAAGGCTGGCGTTCCTCCAGCAGCCGCCTGCTGGCGCTCTACAGTTCGCTGTTCGTGCTCTGGAGCGGCATTCTCATGGGGGTCATGTACTACGAGGTGTCCGATTACCTGGACAACCTGGCCAAACACTCGCTGATGCAGCGCCAGCATTTGTTTTCGCGCTTTCAAGGCGAACAACTGATGGACGCCCTCGCCGTCAGCATGACCTTCGACATTCGCGGCATCGACGCCTATGGCCTGTTCGATAGTCAGCATCGCTACCTCAATGGCGCCCTGCAGCACATTCCCGAAGACCTGCCGCTGGACGGCAAGATTCACATGCTCAGCGACTGCGCCGACTCCGACGACCCGACCCTGCCCGCTGACAGCTGCGACGCCGTGGCGACCCAGACCCGGGATGGACGCTGGCTGGTGCTGGTGCGCGACAACGGTTCGTTATTCGCCGTGACCCGGATCATCCTCCACGCGTTGTTCTGGGGCGTGACCCTGACAATCCTGCCGGGCATCGCCGGCTGGCACTTGTTGCGCCGTCGCCCCTTGCGGCGCATACGCGGGATTCAGGCCAGTGCCGAGGCCATCGTCGCCGGCGACCTGACCCGCCGTCTGCCATTGTCCAATCGCCGCGATGAACTGGACATGCTCGCCACTATCGTCAACGCCATGCTCGAACGTATTGAACGCTTGATGAACGAGGTCAAGGGCGTCTGCGACAACATTGCCCACGACCTGCGCACACCGCTGACGCGCCTGCGGGCGCAGCTGTACCGGATTCAGCAACAGGCTGATGAGGGTTCGACGCTGGCGGTGCAACTGGACTCAGTGCTCGGTGAGGCCGACACCTTGATGGCGCGCTTTCGAGGGTTGTTGCGGATTTCCGAGCTGGAAGATCGTCAGCGCCGTTCGGGTTTTGTGCAGCTGGATCCGGTGCCGTTGTTGCAAGAGCTGCACGACTTTTATCTGCCGTTGGCGGAAGAAGGCGAACTGGTTTTCAAGCTGCAACTGCCTGACATCTTGCCGCCACTGAATGGCGACCGCGCGTTGCTCTTCGAAGCGGTAGCGAACCTGCTGAGCAACTCGATCAAGTTCACACCGCCGGGTGGCGAGGTGATTTTGCGGGGGGTCAATGAGGGTGGGCATACGCGGATCGAAGTGCTCGATTCGGGGGCAGGGATTCCGGAGGCAGAGCGGGAGGCCGTGTTCCAGCGGTTCTATCGTGCAGAGGGCGGCAACCAGAAAAGCGGGTTCGGGCTAGGGCTGTCGATCGTGGCGGCGATTGTGAGCTTGCATGGGTTTGCGCTTGAAGTCGGTACCAGTGAACTCGGCGGTGCGCGGTTGGTGCTGGATTGCCAGCAACGCTTGATTCCCCCCGCTTGATCGCTCCCAAGTCGAGGCGTTGATCGTTCCCACGCTCTGCGTGGGAATGCAGCCCGGGACGCTCCGCGTCCCTTTCGAGAGCTGGAACGCGGAGCGTCCCTTGAGGCATTCCCACGCAGAGCGTGGGAACGATCATTGGTGGTGTTTTCAGTAGCCCACCACCCCTTCTTCATGCATCTGCCGCAACAGCACCGCCCCGTTTTCCATAAACTCCGACGCCCCAGCCATCCCCGCTTCCACCGCCAATCCTTCCAGCTGCTCACGCCCGTCCAGTTGAGGACATTCCTCAATCCGCTGCAACAACCGCCACGCCAACGGGCTCAGTGCAGAAAACTTCACACTCCAGTCCTCCACCCGACGCACCAACAGCAATGTCGGCTGAGCCGGCGCTGTCTGCGGTTGATAATCCGGCCCCACCAATTGCACCGGCCAGGCATACGCCAACGGCCAGGCCAGCGGCGAAACCTGCAACGGTCGGTCCAGCAACAACCCGGCATCGCTCAGCGGCAACGGTTCGGCCTCGGACTGCTGCAACGCCATCTCGACCCACTCGTAATGCGCCAGCTCCACCATGAACGGCGGCCACGACCCTTCGCTCAACGCTTGCGGTTCCGAGGCCAGGAACTCGACGAACTCCTTGGCGATCTCACCGAATTTCGGCGTGTGCGCGCGGTAGTCGCGCAGGAAAATCCGTACCAGTGAACGCCAGTGTTCATCACCGAGAATCTTGATCAGCACCGGAAACGTCCCGCTGAGCAACGATGACAGGTTCGCGAAAATCAGGTCGCGGTAAACCTGCGCCCGTGTCACGTCCATCCCGGCCGGTGGCACGCAATGATCGGGATCGCGCAGGTAAAGGCCCAAGGTGTTTTGCTGTTGAAACAGGCTCGGCTTATCCACGCTTCACCCCCTCGATTTGCAGACGGCGGATGGTCTGCAATTCGGCTACCAGTTCGGAAAATGCCGGAAAGTTGAAATCCCGTTCCAGCAGCGTCGGTTGCGCGCCGAAGCGAGCATAAGCCTCCGCCAGCAACGACCAGACCACCGGTTTGACCGAAGCGCCGTGGGTGTCGATTTTCAAGGTGTCGGACTCATCGAAATGCCCGGCCACGTGCATGGCCACCACCCGGCCCGAATCGATGCCGGCCACAAAGGTCTGCGGATCGAAACCGTGATTGATCGAGTTGACGTAGACGTTGTTGACGTCCAGCAGCAGGTCGCAATCGGCCTCGCGCAGCACCGCGTTGGTGAAGGTCAGCTCGTCCATGTCCTGTTGTGGCGCGGCGTAGTAGGAGACGTTTTCCACCGCCAGACGCCGACCAAGAATGTCCTGGGCCTGACGAATTCGCGCGGCGACGTGGCGCACCGCTTCTTCGGTAAAGGGCAGCGGCAGCAGGTCGTAAAGGTGACCGTCATCGCCGCAGTAGCTCAAGTGTTCGCTGTACAGCGGCACCTTGTAGTGATCGAGGAAAACCCGGACTTCCTGCAGAAACCCGACGTCCAGCGGTGCCGGGCCGCCCAATGACAGTGACAAGCCATGACAGGACAACGGATAGCGCTCGGCCAGGGCACGCAACGCATGACCATGAGCGCCACCGATACCGATCCAGTTTTCCGGCGCGACTTCCAGAAAATCGAAATCGCCCACGCGGGCTGCCTGAAGGTCCTTCATTAAACCGCGACGCAAACCGAGCCCGACGGTCGCCTTCGCTGATGTGATGGGGGTCTGCATTGGTGTCGATCTCAATGATTGCCAGGACGGAATCACAGTTAACCGAAAGGATGTATCGGATCTGTGTTCGGCAATGCCCTGGTAGTGCAGGGAACTGTATCGGGAAGCCTGTCAGATACAGTGCAATACACAACACAAATCCCCTGTGGGAGCGGCGGTGCGGCGATCCGACTTGCTCGCGAAGGCGGTGTGTCAGGCAACATCATTGTCGACTGGAGGTCCGCCTTCGCGAGCAAGCCCGCTCCCACAGGGGTCCAGTGTCAGTCAGGGAAATGTAACTTTCGTCGCTCCAGGCAGCGGCGCACGGGGCCCGGACTAAACTTAGTGCACGCAGGACGTGCTTATCGTCCTGTTCATTCCAACGACCACCGTTCAGAGGTGAACGCCTCGGAAAACAAGGCCTCTGGACTGTGATCCTGCTGAAGGAGCACACGTGATGGACGAGGCAAGACTCAATGATTTCATGGGCAAACTGGTGAACGACATGGGCGGGGCGGCGATGCTCGCCAACGTCATCCTCGGCGAAGAGCTCGGACTGTACCGGGCCATGGCCGACAGTCAGCCAGTCACCCCTGAAGCCCTCGCCGACAAAACCGGCTGCAACACCCGCCTGCTGCGCGAATGGCTCAGCGCCCACGCCGCTTCCGGTTACATGGAACACCGCGACGGCCAGTTCCGCCTGCCCGAAGAGCAAGCCCTGGCATTGGCAATCGAAGACTCGCCGGTCTATGTGGCGGGTGGCATCGGGGTGGTCGCATCGTTTTTCCATGACAAGGACAAACTGGTCAACGCCATGCGCGGCGACGGTGCCCTCGCCTGGGGCGATCACCATCCGTGCATGTTCAGCGGCACGGAGCGGTTCTTCCGGCCAGGTTATAAAGCGCACCTGGTCGCCGAATGGCTGCCGGCGCTCGAAGGCGTGGTCGCCAAACTGGAGGCTGGCGCCAAGGTGGCGGATATCGGCTGCGGCCACGGCGCATCCACCGTGATCATGGCCCAGTCGTTTCCGGAATCGCGGTTCGTCGGTTTCGACTACCACGCGCCCTCCGTCACCGTCGCCACCCAGCGCGCCGAAGAAGGTGGCGTGGCCGGGCGTGCGCGGTTCTTCCAGGGCACGGCAAAAAGCTTCCCCGGCGACGACTATGACCTGGTCTGCTACTTCGACTGCCTGCACGACATGGGCGACCCGGTAGGCGCGGCGCGGCACGCTTATGACGCGCTAAAACCGGATGGCACGGTGCTGCTGGTAGAGCCGTTCGCCAACGACTCGCTCGATGACAACACCAACCCGGTTGGCCGCTTGTTCTACGCCGCCTCGACCTTCATCTGCACCCCGAACTCGCTGTCCCAGGAGGTCGGCCTCGGGCTCGGCGCCCAGGCTGGCGAGGCGCGGCTGCGCAAGGTCTTCACCGAGGCCGGGTTCAAGACGTTCCGGCGGGCCACGGAAACGCCGTTCAACCTGATTCTGGAGGCGCGCAAGTAAACCCCGCTGACGGCTGACGGCTGACGGTCTACTGTAGGAGCTGTCGCAGGCTGCAATCTTTTGATCTTGATTTGGTAATGCTGAAATCGCTGAAGATCAAAAGATCGCAGCCTGCGGCAGCTCCTACTGGCCCTCCGGAGTGTTGAACATGCTCGACAGCCTCATCCGCGAACAACTCGACCGCCTTCAGCAGTTAATGGCCGAGCAGCCGTTTGTGGTCCTGACCGGCGCCGGTATCAGCACTCCGTCGGGCATTCCGGACTACCGCGATAATCAAGGCGTGCGGCGTGGCCGGCAACCGATGATGTATCAGGAGTTTCTCTCGGCGCCCGAATCCCGGCGTCGCTATTGGGCGCGGGCGATGCTCGGTTGGCCGCGGGTGCGCCAGGCCCAGCCGAACGCGGCCCATGAGGCCTTGGCCCGTTTGCAAAGTTCGCAGCAGATCAGCGGGCTGATCACTCAAAACGTCGACACCCTGCACGACCAGGCCGGCAGCCATGACGTCATCGAACTCCACGGCAGCCTGCACCGCGTGTTGTGCCTGGACTGCGGAAAACGCAGCGAACGGGATTCGATCCAGCAATTGATGGAAGCGCAGAATCCGTATCTGGCCGGCGTGGATGCGGTGCAAGCCCCGGATGGCGACACGCTACTGGATGCGGCGTTTGAGGCACGTTTTCAGGTACCGCATTGCCCGCACTGCGCAGGTGAGCGGATGAAGCCGGACGTGGTGTTTTTTGGCGAGAATGTGGCGCAAATAACGGCGACCAAAGCGATGGCGGCGGTCGAAAAGGCGGCGGGGTTGTTGGTGGTCGGGTCTTCGTTGATGGCGTATTCGGCGTTTCGGTTATGCCGGGCGGTGGCGGATCAGGGGAAACCGTTGATTGCGATTAATTTGGGGAAGACTCGGGCGGATGAATTGCTCAATTTGAAGATTGAAGGGTCTTGTGAACGGCTTTTGCCGTTGTTGGCGGAGGGGCTGGGGCGGTGATGCCTTGAGCTCCGTGTTCGACTGAAGATCCACCCCTCACCCCAGCCCTCTCCCCAGGGGGGAGAGGGGAAAGGGAGCAGATCTCCATGGTTTTCAGATCCTGAGTTCGACTCGAAGTCGCAGGTCGCAGTACCTAGCCCATTCAACTCGGTCAGTCCCCTCGCCCCTCGGGGAGAGGGTTAGGGTGAGGGGGTGGTTCTCTCAGAATGTCGAACAGCGCCTGCGCCGCCGCCGACAGTTCCACCCCTGGCTTGGTCAGCACCCCAATCGCCCGCTCCACCACCGGATCGCGCAAGGTAATGCACCGCGCGCCCAGTTCCAGCATCTGCCCGACACACAACGCCGGCACTGCACTCACCCCCAAACCGCTGGCCACCATCCGCCCAACCGTCGCCAACTGATGGCTTTCAAACTCCACCGGCAATTTCATCCCTCGCGCCTGCAAGTGCTCTTCGAGCATCACCCGCACCGTGGACGGTCGCTGCAAAGTAATGAACGGTTCCTTGAGCAAGGTCTGCCAATCGATGTCTTCCAGTTCCGCCAAAGGAGAATCCTTCGGCACAACGGCCACAAACCGGTCCATGTACAACGGCGTGAATGCCAGCGATGAACTCTGATTCGGCTCAAACGCCACCCCCAGTTCAACCTGTCGATCACGCACCATCTCCAGCACCTGCTCGTTGATCACGTCATTCACCGTGACGTTGACCTTGGGATAGCGCGCGCGGAAGGTTTTCAGGATCGGCGGCAGCAGGTTGCCGGCAAATGAGGGCATCGCCGCCAGCGTCACACGCCCGCGCTGGAGGGTGAAGCGTTGCCGCAGCTCATCCTCGGCATTGTCCCAGTCGGCGATCAAGCGACGTGCCAGTGGCACCAGCGATTCTCCCTCAGCCGTCAGCGCGACATTGCGTGTGTTGCGGGTGAACAGGCGCCCGCCCAGCCCCTCCTCCAGCGCCTTGATGGTCAGGCTTAATGCCGATTGCGACAGGTGCAACCGCTCGCAGGCCACGGCAAAACTCAGACTCTGGGCCACGGCCAGGAATGCGCGGATCTGCTTGACTGTCATGTGCGAGTTGCTCCAGTAATTAAGAGTACGGCTTGCCCGCGATGGCTTCCTTGAAATCGCCATCGTCGGATCGCCGCCCGGAGCAGGCTCGCTCCCACAGGGGTTATTGGTGAGTTTTATCTATCAATCAACCTTAAAAATCAACTTAACAAATGAATCCTTCAGCGCGACACTCCTACCCCATACGGCTAGCCAGCCGCCCACAAAGAATAAAAGAGGTGCATATGGCAGGTTTCGACAAGCGCGTGAGTTCCTACGAGGAAGCTCTGGCAGGTCTTGAAGACGGCATGACCGTGATCGCCGGCGGCTTCGGCCTGTGCGGGATTCCGGAAAACCTCATCGCCGAGATCAAGCGCAAAGGCACACGCGACCTCACCGTGGTTTCCAACAACTGCGGCGTCGACGGTTTCGGCCTCGGCGTGCTGCTGGAAGACCGGCAGATCCGCAAGGTGGTGGCCTCCTACGTCGGCGAGAACAAACTGTTCGAAGACCAACTGCTTAAAGGCGAAATCGAAGTGGTCCTGACCCCCCAAGGCACCCTCGCCGAAAAAATGCGCGCAGGCGGTGCCGGCATCCCGGCGTTCTTCACCGCCACCGGCGTCGGCACTCCCGTTGCAGACGGCAAGGAAGTCCGCGAATTCCATGGCCGCAAGTACCTGATGGAAGAATCCATCACCGGTGACTTCGCCATCGTCAAAGGCTGGAAAGCCGACCATTTCGGCAACGTCATCTATCGCCACACCGCCCAGAACTTCAACCCGCTGGCCGCCACCGCGGGCAAGATCACCGTGGTCGAAGTCGAAGAAATCGTCGAACCCGGCGAGCTGGACCCGGCGCAGATCCACACCCCTGGCATCTACGTCGACCGGGTCATTTGCGGCACGTTCGAGAAGCGCATCGAACAGCGCACCGTGCGTAAGTGATCCCCTGCCCCCGGACCGAATGAAGGAATAACAACAATGGCACTTTCCCGCGAACAAATGGCTCAACGCGTCGCCCGCGAAATGCAGGACGGCTTCTACGTGAACCTGGGCATCGGCATTCCGACCCTGGTCGCCAACTACATCCCTGAAGGCATGGAAGTCATGCTGCAGTCGGAAAACGGCTTGCTGGGCATGGGTCCATTTCCTACTGAAGAAACCATCGATGCCGACATGATCAACGCCGGCAAACAAACGGTGACTGCGCGTATCGGCGCGTCAATCTTTTCTTCCGCCGAGTCCTTCGCGATGATCCGCGGTGGTCATGTCGACCTGACCGTACTCGGTGCGTTTGAAGTGGACGTGGAAGGCAACATCGCCTCGTGGATGATCCCCGGCAAACTGGTCAAGGGCATGGGCGGCGCCATGGACCTGGTGGCCGGCGCAGACAACATCATCGTCATCATGACCCACGCGTCCAAGGACGGTGAGTCCAAGCTCCTGTCCAAATGCAGCCTGCCGCTGACCGGTGCCGGGTGCATCAAGCGTGTGCTGACTGACCTGGCTTACCTGGAAATCGAAAACGGCGCGTTCATTCTCAAAGAACGCGCACCGGGCGTCAGCGTTGAGGAGATTGTCGCCAAGACCGCCGGTAAACTGATCGTGCCGGATCACGTTCCGGAAATGCAGTTCGCTGCCCAGTGAGGAATCATTCCATGCAAGAAGTCGTCATTGTCGCCGCCACCCGCACCGCCATCGGCAGTTTCCAGGGTGCCCTGGCCAACGTGTCCGCGGTTGATCTCGGTGCTGCGGTAATCCGTCAGCTGCTGGCGCAAACCGGTCTGGACGTTGCTGAAGTCGATGAAGTGATCATGGGCCAGGTGCTGACCGCCGGCGCCGGACAAAACCCTGCGCGCCAGTCGGCAATCAAGGCCGGCCTGCCCTTCACCGTGCCTGCGATGACCCTGAACAAGGTCTGCGGCTCGGGCCTCAAAGCCCTGCACCTGGCCACTCAGGCGATTCGCTGCGGCGATGCCGATGTGATCATTGCCGGCGGCCAGGAAAACATGAGCCTGTCCAATTACGTCATGCCCGGTGCGCGCACCGGTCTGCGCATGGGTCACGCGCAAATCGTCGACACCATGATCAGCGACGGCCTGTGGGATGCGTTCAACGATTACCACATGGGCATCACCGCCGAGAACCTGGCCGAGAAGTACAGCCTGACTCGCGAGCAACAAGACGCCTTCGCCGCAGCCTCGCAGCAGAAAGCCACGGCCGCCATCGAAGCCGGACGTTTTGCCGATGAGATCACGCCGATCCTGATTCCTCAGCGCAAGGGCGACCCGGTCGCCTTCCAGGTTGACGAACAACCTCGAGCAGGCACCACCGCTGAAGCACTGGGCAAACTGAAACCGGCCTTCAAAAAGGACGGTTCGGTGACCGCTGGTAACGCCTCGTCCCTGAACGACGGTGCTGCCGCCGTGATCCTGATGAGCGCGGAAAAGGCCAAGGCCCTCGGCCTGCCCGTGCTGGCGAAAATCGCGGCTTACGCCAACGCGGGCGTAGACCCGGCGATCATGGGCATCGGCCCGGTCAGCGCGACTCGTCGTTGCCTGGACAAGGCCGGCTGGTCCATTGACCAACTTGACCTGATCGAAGCCAACGAAGCCTTCGCTGCGCAATCGCTGGCGGTGGCCAAGGACCTGGAATGGGACCTGAACAAGGTCAACGTCAACGGCGGCGCTATCGCCTTGGGCCACCCGATCGGTGCGTCGGGTTGCCGAGTGCTGGTGACTTTGCTGCATGAAATGATCAAGCGCGACGCCAAGAAAGGCCTCGCCACCCTGTGCATCGGTGGTGGTCAGGGCGTGGCACTGGCGATCGAACGGGCGTAAAGCGTTCAACAGACGGCGCGGGGACCCACGAATATCCGTTCGCCGTCTGGCAAAACACCCGGTGCGACTCACGTCGCACCGGGTTCTTTTTGCCTGGCTGTCAGGCAAATTTCACCAGATTCAGCACCGGCAGCGGACCGCCTGGAAACTGCACCAGCCGCGCCCCGACACTCAATTCCCCAAGATCAATCCCGAAGAAGCCCAGCTGCTCGATCAGCGCCGCCACTTGAGCTTTCGCATCGGCATCATCACCCGAGAGAAACAGCACCCGCCGCCCGCCCTCCGCCGCTGGATCACTTTCCAGAAAACGCGCCTGAAGGTGATTGAACGCCTTCACCACCCGCGCACCGGGCACCCATTCGGCAAACACTTCGCTGGATGTGCGCCCCTGCAAATCCACGGCCTTGAACGACGGCGCCTCGATTGAGTTGTTGGCGTCGATGACAATCCGTCCGTCAAAATTCGGCAGGCCGGCGAGCGCGGTCGGCAACTTCGACCAATTGACCGCGACCAGCACGATGGCTTGCGCGGCGGCTTCCTCGCGGGTTCCGGCACGCGCCGTTGGCCCGAGTTCTTCCACCAGCGAGGCCAGGCTTTGCGGGCCACGGCTGTTGGCGATAACCACTTCAATGCCTTGACGCGACAGTGCTCTGGCAAAGGCTGCGCCGATTGCGCCGGCGCCGATGATTCCGATGGTGCTCATGGTTGTTCACTCCGAGGGTTGTCGTTGGAGTGAATACTGCGCTTGCCATTAGCGCTTGATTAGCGGGTAATGCCTTGAATGATCTTCAAGCATGACTAGCAGGTGATTCCCATGGAAACCCTCGCCAACCTCGAATCCTTCGTCCGCAGCGCCGAGACCGGCAGTTTTTCCGCCGCCGCACGGGTACTCGCGCTGACCCCAGCCGCTGTCAGCCGCAACGTGGCGATGCTCGAACGCAACATCGGCGTGCGGCTGTTCCAGCGCTCGACCCGCAAGCTGTCCCTGACCGAAGCCGGGGAACGCTTTCTGACGAGCATCGGCGGCAATCTGGAAGCGTTACAGACAGCAATCAGCGCGGTGAGCAGCGACCAAGGCGAGCCGACGGGCGTGCTCAAGGTCAGTCTGGCGCCGACGTTTGGCATCGGTCATGTCTTGCCGCTGCTGCCAGCGTTTCTGGCGCGCTACCCATTGATTCGCCCGGAATGGCACTTCGAAAACCGCCCCGTGGATTTGATTGCCGAAGGGTATGACGCGGCCATTGGCGGCGGTTTCGAGTTAATGCCAGGTGTGGTGTCGCGGACGTTGGCGGCGGCGCATGTGGTGGCGGTCGCCTCTCCCGCCTACCTCGCAGGACGCAGCCTGCCCGAGGGTCCGGCTGACCTGTGCGAACACACCGCCATTGTAATGCGCGGCACCCGCACCGGGCGGATTCGCCAATGGCTGATGCGCGATGGCGCGGGCAACGAAGCACCGGCCAATCTGAATGAACACATTGTGTTCAATGACCCGGCCGCCATGCGCGAAGCGGCGATACTCGGCCTGGGCGTGACGCTGCTGGTGTTGCCGGATGTGCTGGCGAATATCCAGCGTGGCGAACTGGTCCGCCTGCTGCCCGACTGGCACGCCGACGCGGGGCCGATTTCGCTGTATTACCCGAGCCGGACGTTGATGCCGGCCAAGACTAGGGTGTTCATCGAGTTTGTGGTCGAGGCGTTTAAGCACAACTGATCGTTCCCACGGCGTGGGAACGATCACCCCTCTGTAGGAGCAAGCTCGGCTCCTACACAGGCGTGTCGTGATTGAAACCTTCATTTTTGTATACAAAATCACGATATCTATAGAGCAATCCCACCCGCGCAATGCTAACGTTGCCGCCTCACTCAGGTCGGAGGTGCGTGCGTGCTGCTATTCAAACTGCTGGTCATCCCAGGATTTCTCTTGCTGATTTCCCTGGCCGGTAAACGCTGGGGACCGAGTGTCGCCGGTTGGCTGTCGGGGTTGCCGGTGGTGGTCGGGCCGATTCTGTTCTTTCTCGCCATCGAGCAGGGCCAAGTGTTCGCCGCTCAATCGGCGACGGCAGCGCTGTCGGCGATGTTCGCGATGATTGCCTTTTGCGTGACCTACGCTCAGGTTGCACAACGCGCGAAGTGGCCGTGGGCGCTGGTGATTTCGCTGTTGGTCTGGGCCACGGCGGCCGTTGTGCTGTCGTTGATTCCGCCGTCCCTAATGTTCTCGGTGATCGCTGCCGCGACCGCTCTGCTGGCGGCGCCGTATCTGTTTCCCTCGGTACAGCCGATCGTTTCGGGCCCGGCGCCGAAGTCCGACAAATTGCTGTTGCGCATGATTGCCGGCGCCCTGCTCACCCTCGCTGTCACGTTGTTGGCCAGCACCGTCGGTGAACGCTGGAGCGGTCTGCTCGCGGTGTTCCCGGTGCTGGGCAGCGTGATGGCGGTGTTCTCCCAGCAAACCCGCGGCCCGGCGTTTACTGCCGCGTTGTTGCGGGCCACCGCGACCGGGATGTATTCGTTCGCCGCATTTTGCCTGGTGTTGGCGCTGACGTTGCCGAATTTTGGTTGGTGGGGA
Organism: Pseudomonas sp. 478; assembly: GCF_003254125.1. Classification (NCBI taxonomy): domain Bacteria; kingdom Pseudomonadati; phylum Pseudomonadota; class Gammaproteobacteria; order Pseudomonadales; family Pseudomonadaceae; genus Pseudomonas; species Pseudomonas sp. 478. Next base: position 68,750 of record NZ_QKZG01000016.1, on the reverse strand, counting down.
TTCGCGATGGGAATGGTGGTTTCGTTGGGGATGTTGTTGGTGACGAAGAGACTGGTCATGGGTTCAAAAGACAGTTCGACCGTATCAAAGAACTTGCAGAAGGCCGACACGTAACACCATGGTCTTAAAGAGAACTCTTTTGTCTCAGAGTCAGGCGTAACGCTGTCCCTGCCACAGGACTGAGGGCTGCCAGAAAGTGGATTCCATGGGATGATTGCGGCGAACGCGCGACCATCCACTGGAGTTTCTGAATGTCATTGTTGAGTAAAAAAGCCGTTGTCCTGTTGTTGACGGCGGTTGCCAGTCTGGGAGCGCTGAATGCGCAGGCCGCCAAGGCCACTGCCAGCGATGCCGCGCCGGCACAGAACGTCTCGATGCTCGGCGGCAAGTTCAAGTTCAGCCTGCCTAAAGGCTTCGTCGCCAACCCGCTGCCTGCCGGCGACGCGACCACCGGCACCGCCGGGGCAACGGGCACCATGTACACCAATCAGGCGACTAAAACCGTCGTGATCGCCGCCGAAAACACCATCCCCGGCGGCCTCAACGTCAAAGACAACGACGGTCAGTTCCTCGACTCCGTGGCGTCTGACTTCGCCACCCAACAAGCCATGGCGCTGCCGGACTTCACCAAGCTCAGCGAAAAAAGCCTGACCCAAAAAGGTACCGGCCTGGGGTTGCGGCAGATCGACAGCACCGCCACCCAGGGCGGCGGCAAAACCCTCGACACCACGCTGATGGCCGCGTCCAACACGCGCATGGCGATCATTCAGGTGATTTCCCGCCTCAGCGACAATGCTGGCCACGAGACGCTGGTCAAACAAATCGTCACCGGTAAGTGAGCGTCAGGGATTGAGACGCTGCAACCAGGCGCTCAAGTCCTGCATTTCGGCAGCACTGATGCTGTGACCGACGCCAGGGTAGGCATGAAATTCAGGCTTGAGTGACAGGCTCTGCAACAGGCTGTCGGCGTCCGTGCCGTCAATGTACGGAAGGCGTTTGTCCGCGGTGCCATGACCGATGAAAATCGCCAGCTCCTGGCGCTTTTCATCCGGTTTCAGTTCGGACCTGAGCACCGGCAGAATCCGCCCGCTCAACACCGCGATCCCGCCCACCGCCTCGGGGTGACGCAGGGCCACCTCGTAGGACATGATCGCGCCCTGGCTGAAACCCACCAGGAACACCTTGTTCGGTTCGGTGTGATATTTCTTCGCCGCTTGTGCGACGAAATCCTGCAGCACCTGGCCGCTGGACTTCAGATCATCGGTCTCACCGTTGTAGGCCGCGTTGCCCTTCTCGCGAAACCACTTGTAACTGCCCTCCTCCATCACCATCGGTGCGCGTACCGACAGGTAGTTGTATGACGCGGGCAGTTCATCCTTGATGTCGAACAGATCCTCCTCGTTACTGCCAAAACCGTGGAGGAAAATCACCAGGGGCTGATTGCGCGACTCGGGGTTGGCCTGCTGCAGGTACTTGAGTGGCAGATCGGTTTGCAACGGGATTTGAGCATGGACGGCGGTGGACGCCAGGAGTGTCAGCAGAGCGAGAAACTTCAACATAAACCTTCCTTCACAAGTGCAGGATTCGGGGCAGAGCCTAACACTGTGAAGCTGCCCGGGCATATTCGGTGCTGCTGATGCCGCCTTCGCGAGCAAGCCCGCTCCCACAGTTGATCGCGTACTCCTGTGGGAGCGGCGGTGCGACGATTCGACTTGCTCGCGAAAGCGGCCTCGAAGACGACTATATTCCTCAATCGTTGATGAGTTTTCCGACCCGAATCGGCTCGCGCCCCGCGACCTTCGCCTGCCACGTGCCCGGCTGGGTATAGCGCCCGCGATCAATGGCAAACAACACCCCACTGGTCCCGGCGCAAACAGTCGTGACCCGATCATTCAGCGGATCGACCACTTCAAACAGCGCATCACCCTTCTCCACCCATTCACCCGAATCGCGCAAGAAACTGACGACCCCGTGATGCGGCGCGAACAGGTATTGGGTGCCTTCGAACGGCATGCCTTCACAGCATTCGCTCGGGGCCGCTGGCCAAGTACCTTTGATGAAACCCTGTTCGGCGAGGAACCCGAGAATCGCCTCGCAATTGGCTTGAGCCTGATCGACTCGCGTATCACCCATGCTGCCCAGCTCCAGCGTCGTCGCCAGATTGGCCAGCGGGATCGCGGCCTCAGGGAAAGCCCTGGCCAGACGCAACCACGGCGTTGAACACGACTCATCGAATGAGCTGCCGCCAGAATCTTCGCAAAGCAACGCCACCCCAGCCTTCAAACTCGCCGCCAGGGATTGCCACTGCGGCCAGTGTTGCGGCAAGGCATACAGATGAATCGCCGCGTCGAAATCACAATGCAGATCCAGGGTGATGTCGGCCTCACAGGCGTGGCGCAGCAGCAAGCGGTGCATGGCTTCAAGCTGCGAGGCCGGTGCCGGCAAATCGTCGAGTACCTGGCCCATGGTCTGGCGAATCAGCGCAATGTTGGCCGCCGCATCACTGCCCAAGCGATCGCCGATCAACTCGGCCACCGGTGCGCTGAGTTCGACGAAGGAGCGGTTGAAGTTCTTGCCACTGCCCAGCTCGAAGCGGCCCATGTGGCTGCCTTGCAGGTGCTGATCGAGGCCAATCGGATTGGCCACCGGGACCAGTTCAATCACGCCCTGCAACTGGCCCTGGGTTTCGAGTTCGGCCAAGCGCTTTTTCAGTTCCCACGCCGTGCGCATGCCCGGCAGTTCATCGGCGTGCAGGCTGGCCTGGATGTAGACCTTGCGAGTGCCCGCGCCATAACGAAACACGCTGAGGGTGCGTTCGGTGCCCAGGTGACTCCAGGGCAGTGAATGGTCGATGCGTTGCATGGAAACTCCTGAATATTTGAACGGCGAAAATCACCTGTGGGAGCGGCGGTGCGGCGATCCGACTTGCTCGCGAAAGCGGTTTTCCAGTGGAAAGTTTTTTGCCTGACACACCGCTTTCGCGAGCAAGCCCGTTCCCACAGGGATCTTATTTCAACAGAGAAAACGCATAAAAAAAGTGGCAACCGCGTCAACGGTTGCCACTTTTTTGAACGGCGTGATTACTGGCCGTAAACGTCAAAGTCGAAGTACTTGTCTTGCACTTGCTTGTACTTGCCGTTGGCGCGGATTTCGTTGATGGCGGTGTTGAATTTCTCTGCCAGGGCGGTATCGCCCTTGCGCACAGCAATACCGGCGCCGCCGCCGAAGTACTTGGCGTCTTCGTAGGTCGGGCCGACGAAAGCGAAGCCTTTACCGGCGTCGGTTTTCAGGAAACCGTCGTCCAGGTTGACCGAGTCGGCCAGCATCGCGTCGAGACGACCGGCGACCATGTCCAGGTTGGCTTCCTGCTGGGAGCCGTAGCGAACCAGATTGATACCGGCCGGCACCAGCACTTCAGTGGCGAAGCGGTCGTGGGTACTGGCGCGCAGCACACCGACTTTCTTGCCTTTGAGTTCGGTCAGCGGGTCTTTGATGTCGGTGCCTTCCTTCATCACGAAGCGCGCCGGGGTGTGGTAATACTTGATGGTGAAGTCGACGTTCTTTTTGCGATCGTCGGTGATGGTCATGGACGACAGGATCGCGTCGATTTTCTTGACCTTCAGCGCCGGGATCAGGCCGTCGAACTCTTGCTCGACCCAGGTGCACTTCACTTTCATCTGCTCGCACAGTGCGTCGCCTATGTCCACGTCGAAGCCGGTGAGTTTGCCTTCAGGGGTTTTCATCGAGAATGGCGGATAACCGGCTTCGATACCGAGACGGATCGGCTTGGCGTCTTCGGCCACAGCCGTCAGAGACAACATCGACAGTGCCAGAGCACCGAACATCACTAGCTTCTTCATTTATAACTCCTGTGTGCGGAGGCTTTTATTGGCAGCTTTCGGTAGGTGAAGACCGAAGTGGCCGGCAGTCTAGAGCGGCTCAAGGAGGGTAAATTGTGTTTAAGCGACAAATACTTATAGAAAAGCAGCCGACAGATTCAAGTCCCTTGAAGCGTGCGCCAAGCCGGTGCAAAGACTGTAGGACAAGCCCTTTTTTCAGACAAAACCTACAAGCAAAAACTACAAGAGAGCCCCTATGCCCACGTTGAACCTGATCCAGCACCACCCCGCCGAAGGTCCCGGCGCCATTGACACGTGGGCCGCGTCCCGAGGTTTGACCCTGAACGTGTTTCGCGCCGACCTCGGCCAGTTGCCGCCAGTCAGTGCCGCACCCGTGATCCTGTTGGGTGGGCCTTATGAATCCAATGCCGGGCCAGCCTGGCTAGAAGTTGAACGCCAGTGGTTGGCGGGTAGCCTGGATCAAGGCGCGGCGGTGTTTGCGATTTGTCTGGGGGCGCAGTTACTGGCGCTGAGCCTGGGCGGGAATGTGCGGCGGATGGATCGAACCGAAACCGGTTGGACGCCCGTGACCTTTGTCGATGGCCAGACGTTGCAGGTGCTGGAATGGCACGAAGACGCCATCGACCTGCCGCCAAACGCGCAGTTGCTGGCCAGCAGTGAGCAGTGCGAGCAGCAGATGTATCGCGTCGGGCCGACGCGGGTGGGTTTGCAGTTCCATCCGGAGTGGACGGCTGAATCGGTGGCAACGCTCAATGAACACTTTGGCGACGAGTCACCGCTGCCCCGGGGTCAACAGGACAGCGTCGCCTATGCAGCCGTGTTTGAGTGGTTGCAGGCGACGCTTGATGGGTGGTGGGCATCCGTTTAGAGCAAGATCAACAGATCGCAGCCTCGTTTCACTCGACAGCTGCTACAGGTGATCGCGTAGACCTGTAGCAGCTGTCGAGTGAAACGAGGCTGCGTTCTTTTCGACTACATCAACACTCGCAACCGATCACGGTGCTGGCAGGCCGTTGCACAGCAACACTCAACTCAAACCCCTCATCCAGCCACCCGGTCACCCCGCCGATCATTTCCTTGACCGGGTAACCCAGCGCCGCCAGTTTCACGGCAGCCTTGTTGGCACCGTTGCAGTGGGGCCCGGCGCAATACACCACGAACACGCTGGTTTTCGGGTAGGCCGCCAGAGCTTCAGCGTTCAGCAGTCGCCCCGGAATATTGATCGCTCCCGGCACATGGCCACGCTCGAACGCGAGCGGGCCGCGTACGTCTACCAGGACAAAATCCACTTCGCCGGCCTGTTGGCTGCCGTGGACGTCGGAACAGTCGGTTTCGAAGGTCAGACGGTTGCTGAAATGCATCAGGGCGATGGCCGATGGGGCGGCGGGAATCTCGCGGACCAGGCTGGTCATGGGCTGTACTCCAAAGTCTCGGTGGGTGTGAGAAGACTTTATCGGCCCGACGCTTGCGGCTACAGTGGCGCACAAGACACTCACCGGGAACTTTCCGCCAAATGCAGCCCACCCCTGGATTGGTCGCGATTCTGGCCTACGACGGCCTCTGTACGTTCGAGTTCGGCATCGCCGTGGAGATCTTCGGCCTGGCCCGTCCGGAGTTCGACTTCCCTTGGTACGAACACCGAATCGCCGCCGTTGATAGGGGCCCGATGCGCGCCATGGGCGGTATTCAGGTGCTGGCCGATGGCGGCATGGAACTGCTCGAGGACGCCCGGACCATCATCATTCCCGGCTGGCGTGACCGCAGCGCCTCGGTGCCTGAGGCATTGATCGCGGCCCTGCGCCAGGCCCATGCACGGGGTGCGCGGCTGCTGTCGATCTGTTCGGGGGTGTTCGTGCTGGCGGCCACCGGTTTGCTCGACGGTCGTGGCGCCACCACGCACTGGCGTTACGCCGCTGAGTTGGCCGAGCGTTTTCCGAACATTCTGGTGGACCCGGACGTGCTCTATATCGATTCAGGTCAACTGATCACCTCGGCCGGCAGCGCTGCCGGTATCGATGCCTGCCTGCACTTGGTGGCGCGGGACTTCGGTACGCAAGTGGCCAACTCGGTGGCGCGGCGACTGGTGATGTCGCCGCAACGCACCGGCGGCCAGGCGCAGTTCATTCCGACACCGGTCAGTCCTACGCCGCGTAGCGATTTGTCGCGCGTCATGCAGTGGGCACGCGAGCGTTTGCATGAACCGCTGGAGGTGCGTGAGCTGGCGAGTGAAGCGGCGATGAGCGAACGGACGTTTCTGCGCCGCTTCACTGAAGCCACCGGCATGCCGCCCAAAGCCTGGTTGCAGCATGAGCGACTGGGCCGGGCCCGCGAGCTGCTTGAGAGCACCCACCAGAACACCGACCAGATTGCCCAGCGCTGCGGTTATCGCTCGGTCGAGAGTTTTCGGGTGGCGTTTCGCAACGTGGTCGGGGTGCCGCCGTCGGTGTATCGGGAGCGGTTTGGGCGGGAGGTTAAAGCAATAATTTGAGGTGTGTTTGAGGGCCTCATCGCGAGCAGGCTCGCTCCTACATTAGACCGTGTCCGCCAATACAACTCGGTCAACTGTGGGAGCGAGCCTGCTCGCGATGAGGCCAGCCCAGACACCAGTTTTCTCAAGGCTTACGCAACAGATAAGTATCCATAATCCACCCATTCGCCAACCGGGCCGCCTTGCGCACTCGTTCAATCTCATCCGCCACCTCCCTGAGCTTGCCGCTGATTAAAATCTCATCCGGCGTCCCCAGGTAAGCCCCCCAGTAAATCTCCGTCTCCTGATCCGCCACCCGATGGTAGGAATCTTCTGCATCGAGCATCACCACCAGGCTGTCGGCATCGCTCACCTGCCCCGCCGCCAGCCGTCGGCCAGTGGTGATTTCAATCGAGCGGCCAATGCGGTTCAGCGGCACCTTATGTTGCGCCGCCAGCGCCTGAACACTGGTGATGCCGGGGATCACTTCAAATTCGAAGACACACCGGCCCGAGGCCAGAATCGCCTGCAAGATCCGAATGGTGCTGTCGTACAACGCCGGATCGCCCCACACCAGAAAACCGGCGCACTGCTCGTCAGTCATTTCCTCGCTGATCAACCGTTCGAACGTCCGCTGCTTGGCCAGGTTCAGGTCTTCCACGCTGGCCTTGTAGTCCACATAACCGCGTTCACGCTCCGGGCTGTGGGCTTCGACGAAGCGGTAGTCGCGATCGGTGATGTAGCGCTCGCAGATCTCGCGGCGCAGGTCGATCAGCTTGTCCTTGCTCTGCCCCTTGTCCATGAGAAAAAACACGTCGACAAGGTTCAGCGCTTTCACGGCCTGCATCGTGATGTAGTCGGGGTTGCCGGCGCCGATGCCGATGACCAGAAGTTTTTTCATCAACGTGTTCCCTCAGGGTCCGTGCCCAGCAAGCGTAAGCGCCAGCGGCCGTTAAAGCGCAACTCAACGGCCGACAGCGGTTCAACATCGATCAGGTTGAACGCTGTGCCTTGCAGCACCTGCGTCAGCGCGGCGCGAATCACAAATGGATGGGTGATGGCAACGATGTGTCCCGGAGTGGCCTCCAGCGTTTTCAGCCAAGCGGTCACCCGCTCACCGAGTTGCACCACCGACTCGCCACCGTGGGGCGCCGAATTCGGATCATCGAGCCAGATTTGTAGCGCGTGGGCTGAGGATTTTTGCAGATCGTCGATCCGCGCGCCTTTCCAGTGCCCGAAATCGCAATCCCTTAATGCCTCGACAATCTCCACGTCACTGCCGAACAACTCGGCGGTTTGCCGGGTTCTCAGTTCAGGCCCACACACCAGTCGCGGCGTCCCCTTGAACTGAGCACGACGCGATCCCCTTGCCGATTGCCAATCCATTTCTATTGGCTCATTCGTAGGAAAACACGCCAATTTTTGTGCGACGGTTCGAGCGTGGCACATCAAAGTCAAACGGGTTGCCTGCACGAAGGATCACTCTGTCGATGGAATGGAAAACGGCAACACGCCGCAAACAATTGGCCAATTGTGCCGCAAGAAGCGCGATCCAGGGCGTTTCGTTTGTTCTGGCAAACACAGGTTCCAATCCACACCCACCTGAAAAAATCAGCGATATCCGACACCACTATGGGCGATGGCCTACAAGCTCTGTCGACTTCCATGTAGCCCAAGGCCCACGGGGTTTTTGCCCTGTTTTGGGGCTTTAAAAAACCATCGAAAAATTCACTAGACATGTTGAGTCCGCTACATAAATACTGTTTTAGCAATTTATGAAATGAAACCGACATATCCATCCAGCAGGAGCCCGGATGCCTTCTCTCAGAGACCTGATCACCGATCCCGGCCTGGACCTTACGCCGTCGGAACGCAAAGTCACCCGTGCCTTGCTGGACCAGTACCCGCGTAACGGACTGGGCCCGATGTCACGTTTGGCCGAACATGCCGGTGTCAGCGATCCCACCATCGTGCGACTGGTCAAAAAACTGGGTTTCAGCGGTTATGCCGATTTCCAGGATGCCCTGCTCAGCGACATGGACCACCGCCTCCGCTCCCCCAGCACCCTGTTGCAACCTCGCTCCAATCTTCAGAAAGGCGACGTCTGGAGCCAATATCTGGCGCACAGCCATCGAGCACTGGTGGACACCCATGCGTTGACCCAACCCGAAGATGTGCGAATTCTGGTGGAATGGCTGCTCGACACCCGCCATCAGGTGCATTGCTTCGGCGGGCGCTTCAGCAGTTTCCTCGCCAGTTATTTACTCAATCACCTGCGCTTGCTGCGTCCAGGCTGTTTCGCCCTGGAAGACAACGCGCAACTGCCCGACCGTTTGTTCGACGTGCAACGTCAGGACATGGTGCTGGTGTTCGACTATCGCCGCTATCAGTCACAGGCCCTGCGCGTGGCCAATGCGGCGAAAAGTCGCTATGCACGCGTGGTGTTGTTTACCGACATCTATGCTTCACCGTTGCGGGAAATGGCCGACCTGATCATCAGTGCGCCAGTGGAATCGGTGTCGGCCTTCGACACCCTGGTTCCGGCGCTGGCCCAGGTCGAGGCGCTGATCGCCTGCCTGACCCTGCGCAGTCCGGACCTGGCCGATCGCCTGGAAGGCATCGACGCCCTGCGGACCGACTTCGACACCCACCTGCTGGAGGAAAAATAAGGATGTTCAAGCTCCCCCACCACTCACCTCGGGATTTGCCATTCGTCACCGATCACACCGCGCTGTTGCTGGTGGACATGCAACGCGCCTGGCTTGAGCCGCAGTTCGACCCGCACCTCAACGGACCGGACGCCGAGTACTTCCTGACCCGCACCCACATGCAGGTGGTGCCCAATCAACGCCGGCTGCTCAGCGCCTTTCGCAGCGCCCGGCAAAACGTGCTGCACACGATCATCGAAAGCCTCACCGCCGATGGCCGCGACCGCTCGCTGGACCACAAGCTCTCGGACATGCACTTGCCCAAAGGCAGCCTGCCTGCGCGGATCATTGACGACCTGACCCCGGCAGAAAACGAAATCGTGCTGCCCAAGACCTCGTCCGGAGTCTTCAACTCCACCAACATCGACTACGTGCTGCGCAACCTCGGGACGCGGCACCTGATCATCGCCGGCATCGTCACCGACCAGTGCGTGGACATGGCCGTGCGTGATGCCGCCGACCGCGGTTATCTGGTGACGCTGGTGGAAGATGCCTGCGCGACCTACACAGCCGAGCGGCACCAGGCCTGCCTGAATGCAATCAGGGGTTACTGCTGGATTACCGACACCCAGACGGTACTCGGCCGGTTGCAGGAGATGCAGCCATGAGCGAGCGCCTGTTACCACTTCCCATGACCACCCTCGTCACCACCGACCTGATCGGCGTGACACGCGGACGCTCCTTTCCCACGGACGAACTCGAGCATTATCAAAGGATGGGGTGTGGCTGGGTGCCGGCCAACAGCGCGCTGACCCCGCAAGACATCATCGCCTACGCTAACCCGTGGGGCGCTTATGGCGATTTGCGGCTGATGCCTGATCTGCACAGCCGAGTGACGGTCAGTAACGGCCCGGATGCCAATGCGCCAGCGCTGGATTTTATGCACAGTGACATTTGCGAAACCGATGGCCGCCCGTGGGGTGCCTGCCCGCGTACGGTGTTGCGCAATGAGGTAGAACGTTATCGCGCCGAGTTGGGCTTGCAGGTCAACGCAGCGTTCGAGCATGAATTCAACTTGAACACCGGCGACATTGAACACCTGGCGTTTTCCCTGCAAGCCCAGCGTCAGGGTGCCGAATTTGGCGGTTGGCTGCTCAGCGCCCTGCGTGCCGCTGGCGTCGAGCCGGAAATGTTCCTGCCCGAGTACGGCAAGCATCAATACGAAATCACCTGTCGCCCGACCCTTGGGGTGGCGGCTGCCGACCGCGCGGTGAACGTGCGTGAAATCACCCGCGAGATCGCCCGGCAGATGGGCCTGGCGTTGAGCTTCGCGCCCAAGACCTCGGAGCATGCGGTGTGCAACGGCGTGCACCTGCACGTCAGCCTGCTGGACCTGGCTGGCCAGCCAGTAATGTACGACGCCGGCACCACCAATGGTTTGTCGACCCTCGGCCAGCACTGGGCCGCCGGCATCCTGCATCACCTGCCCGCGCTTTGTGCGTTTACCGCGCCGACGCCGGTGTCCTACGAGCGTTTGCAGCCCCATCACTGGAGCGCGTCCTACGCGTGCCTCGGGCAACGCAACCGCGAAGCGGCGCTGCGAATCTGCCCGACGACAAGCCTTGGCGGCAAAACGGTGGCGTCGCAATACAACCTGGAATTTCGCGCCATGGACGCCACGTCCTCGCCGCACCTGGCCATGGCCGCGCTGCTGATTGCCGGCCGGCTGGGCATCGAGCAACGCCTGGCTTTAAACGCAATCACCGATGAAGTCCCCGACGCCCTGAACGAAGAACAACGCCAGGCGCGCGGCATCGTCGCCCTGCCCGCGTCCCTTGCCCAGGCCCTGGATTGCCTGCGCAACAGCGAGGCACTGATTGAAGCCCTGCCGAGCGCGTTGCTGGACACCTACTTCGCCCTTAAAGCCGAGGAACTGACGCTGACGGAACAGCTGTCGCCCGCCGAACGCTGTGAGCACTATGCGCGCCTGTACTGAATCGGCTGAGCTCGGTCTTTACACCGGGCCCGCGTACACCCTGAGCCGGGAAGACTCCGATCACCCGTTGATTCTGGTGTGTGAACACGCCAGCCGTTTTATTCCGGCCAGGTTGAATGACCTGGGCCTGAGTCACGAGGCGGCCCGTGAGCACATCGCCTGGGACATCGGCGCCCTGGCGCTGGCCGAGGGCTTGTCCCGCGCATTGGGCGCAACCCTGTTGGCGGCCAATTATTCGCGCCTGTTGGTCGACCTCAACCGACCGCGCCAGGCCCCGGACAGCATTCCGGTGCAGAGCGAGATTTATCAGGTGCCGGGGAATCGGGACCTGGACGAAGCCACCCGCGAGTACCGTCGGCAATCCCTGTTCGAACCGTTTCACTCGCGTCTGACAGACTTGATCGACGTGCGTGTCGCTCAAGGCCGGCCGGTGCGGGTGGTGGGGATTCACAGCTTCACGCCGATCTATCACGGCCAGCCCCGGGCACTGGAAGTCGGCGTGTTGTTTGGCGAGGGCGGGAAATATGCCCAGCGTTTGATCGATGGCTTGAGCCAGCATCCATTGAAGGTTGCCGGTAATGAGCCGTACAAAATCAACCCGCTGGGCGACATGACCGTGCCGGTCCACGGTGATGCACGAGGCCTTGAATCAGTGTTGATCGAGGTGCGCAATGACCTGCTGCGCACGCCTGAAGGCGTCAATCGCTTTACCGACTACCTGGCGCCGCTGTTGTAAAGGAATCGCTTCAAACTCGCAGCGTGTAGCTGCGTTCATATCAAGGAGAACGGCTTCATGGAAATAGAAGAATTCGGCTACAAGCAAGAGTTGAAACGCAGTCTGTCGCTGACCGACCTGGTGGTGTACGGGATGATCTTCATGATCCCCATCGCACCGTTCGGTGTTTATGGCTACGTCAACGCCGAGGCGCCAGGGCTGGTACCGCTGGCCTACATCATCGGCATGGTGGCGATGCTCTTCACGGCCCTGAGTTACGGCAGCATGGCTCGGGCCTTTCCGATTGCCGGTTCGGTTTATTCCTACGCGCAACGGGGCCTGAACCAACACGTAGGGTTTATCGCCGGCTGGCTGATGCTCCTTGATTACCTGCTGATTCCGCCGCTGCTGTATGTGTACGCGGCCATGGCCCTGAATCATTTGTACCCGGACATTCCGAAGGTCGGTTTCATCCTGGCCTTCCTGGTCAGCGCGACCTTCGTCAACTTGCGGGGCATCACCTTCACCGCGCGAATGAACATCATCTTCCTGCTGGCGCAACTGGTGGTGCTGGGGATCTTCCTGTTCTACGCCTGGAACGCGCTGCACAGTGGTGGCGGTAACGGTCAGCTGACACTGGCGCCGTTGTACAACCCCGAGACATTCAACTTCGCCCTGCTGATGCAAGCGGTGTCGATTGCGGTGCTGTCGTTCCTCGGTTTCGATGCGATTTCCACCCTCGCCGAAGAGATCAAGGGTGACCCGGGCCGCAGCGTCGGCAAGGCCGCGCTGATCACGCTGGTGGTCATGGGCGTGATCTTCGTCGTGCAGACCTGGATTGCGACGGATCTGGCGGCCGGCATGGGTTTCAAATCGGCTGACACGGCTTTTTATGAAATCGCTGAACTCGCGGCCGGCAGCTGGCTGGCCACCCTGACCGCCGTGGCGACGGCGCTGGCCTGGGGTGTGGCGGTGGCAATCACCTCTCAAGCAGCGGTGTCTCGTCTACTGTTCGGCATGGCCCGGGACGGCAAGCTGCCAAAGGTACTGGCCAAGGTTCATCCCAAACACAACACGCCGTACGTGAGCATCTACCTGGTGGCCGTGCTGTCGCTGGTGATCTGCTACCTGTTCATCAACTCGGTGGACACCCTCACCTCGCTGGTGAACTTCGGCGCACTGAGCGGTTTCATGTTGCTGCACCTGACGGTCATCAACTACTACTGGCGTCGGCAGAAATCCGGCCAGGTGATCCGTCACCTGATCTGCCCGGTGATCGGCTTCATCATCGTCGCGGCCATCATGTACAACATGGGCGTCGACGCACAGAAACTCGGCCTGATCTGGATTGCCCTGGGCCTGGTCTACCTGTTTGTACTCAACAAACTGGGCACCCGTGCGGTACTGCCCGACCCAAGCAATGGCTGACAAGGAAAAGAGCGGCGTCTGACAAAAATTCAGGCGACCGCCGATTGAACGCGTGGAAACCGACAGTGATAGTCAGGTTCGGTGCCAACCACCGAACCCTTTGATACAGGAGTGCATCCATGCTGGTCTTACGCCCAGTCGAGTTAACCGACCTGCCCCAGTTGCAGCAACTGGCGCGCGACAGTCTGGTAGGCGTCACGTCCTTGCCGGACGACACCGAATGCCTGCGCGAGAAGATTCTCGACTCCTGCGCCTCATTCGAAAAAAACGTTGAGGGGCATGGCCCGGAGAACTACTTCTTCGTGCTGGAAGATCTGACCCGAGAACGCTTGGTGGGCTGCTCGGAGATCCTTGCCACCGCCGGTTTCAGCGAGCCGTTCTACAGTCTGCGCAACCGGCATTTCACCAGCGCCTCGCGGGAGCTGAACATCGAGCACGGTGTGCCCGCGCTGTCGTTGTGCCACGACCTCAGCGGCCATACCTTGCTGCGGGGTTTTCATATTGACGCAGCGCTGGTGCGCACACGGTTTTCAGAGTTGCTGTCCCGGGCGCGGCTATTGTTCATCGCCGCCCACTCACAGCGATTTTCCGAAGCCGTCATCACCGAGATCGTTGGCTTCAGCAGCGACGAAGGGCACTCGCCATTCTGGGATGCGGTGGGCAAGCATTTCTTCGACCTGCCCTATGTCGAGGCCGAACGACTTTGCGGCCTGGAAAGCCGAACCTTCCTCGCCGAACTGATGCCGCAATACCCGATCTACGTGCCGATGCTGCCCCAGGCGGCGCAGGATTGCATCGGCCGCATCCACCCCGATGGCCAGGAGGCGTTCGATATCCTCGAGCGCGAAGGCTTCGAAACCAACAGCTACATCGATCTGTTCGACGGCGGTCCGACGTTGTATGCGCGCACTCCCGGCATCCGTTCCATCGCCCAGAGCCAGACCGGCACGGCGAAACCGGGTGCGTCCATCGATGCCCGTGGCAGCTATCTGGTGAGCAACGATTCGCTGAAGGACTATCGCGCTATCGTCGCCGATCTGGATTACCAGGCCGGGCAACCTGTGGGGTTGAGCACCGAGATGTGCGCCGCCCTGAACGTGACCGAAGGCAGCCCGATCCGGCTGATCGCCCTGTGAGCATCACCCGGCCCCGCGCCCAACGACAGCGCCCGAGCGGGCGTGCAGAAGGAGTTGCATCATGATTGTCCGCCCGGTTCACGTCACCGACCTGCCCGCCTTGCTGAACCTGGTGCGCCAGGCCGGCCCCGGCTTCACCACCCTGCCGGCTAACGAGGAACGCCTGACCCACCGGGTGCGCTGGGCCCAACGAACCTTCGCCGAACAGGTCGAACGCGCCGATGCCGATTACCTCTTCGTGCTCGAAGACGACGATCAGCAACTGGTGGGCGTCAGTGCTCTGGTGGGCGCCGTGGGCCTGCGCGAGCCCTGGTACAACTACCGGGTCGGACTCACGGTCAGTTCGTCACCGGACCTGGGTATCCGGCGACAGATTCCGACGTTGTTCCTGAACAATGAAATGACCGGCCAGTCGGAGATTTGCTCGCTGTTTCTGCGACCCGATCAACGCCAGGGCAGTAACGGTCGATTGCTGTCGTTGGGGCGCTTGTTGTTTGTGGCCGAGTTTCCGCACCTGTTCGGCGACAAACTCATCGCCGAATTGCGTGGCAGCGCCGACGAACAAGGTTGTTCTCCGTTCTGGGACAGCCTGGGGCGGCACTTCTTCAAGATGGATTTCAGCCACGCCGATCACTTGTCGGGGCTGGGCAGCAAGTCGTTCATCGCTGAACTGATGCCACGCCAACCGCTCTACACCTGCCTGCTCACCGAACAGGCCCAGGCCGTGATCGGCAAGGCGCACCCGAACACCGAACCGGCCCTGAAAATCCTCACCGCCGAAGGGTTTGCCCATAAGGGTTACATCGACATCTTCGACGCCGGCCCGGTGATCGAAGCCCCGGTCTCGAATATCCGCACCGTGCGTGACAGCCAACCGCTGCTGCTGGCCATCGGCACGCCCGACGACGAGGCTCCAGTGTGGCTGATCCATAACCGTCGCCTGGAAAACTGCCGCATCACCGCCGCCCAGGCCAGACAGGTGGGCAACAGCCTGATCGTCGACCGCCTCACCGCCAAACGCCTGCAACTGCAACCCGGCAACTCGGTGCGCGCTGTGCCACTGCTCAATCAACAGCAGCAGGCTGTTGCGGCGTGACCGACGGTTGCCCATCCGCCTCTGCAAATTCGTCATCATCCTTCCCCCGCTCGCGTGATAGCCTTTTGTTCCTTCGGCGTTGACACTTTTGCTCAAGCCCTTCCATTCCCATTGCAGTGGTGGAACTCATATGTCCAGGCTTTCTCATCAAGATTTGCGCCGTAACTTTCGCGAGCTGTTCGCCTCCAACACCTGCTATCACACGGCGTCTGTCTTCGACCCGATGTCGGCCCGCATTGCCGCTGATCTGGGTTTTGAAGTGGGGATCCTGGGCGGTTCAGTCGCATCGTTGCAGGTACTGGGCGCCCCCGACTTTGCCTTGATCACCCTCAGCGAGTTTGCCGAACAGGCCACTCGCATTGGCCGTGTCGCTCAATTGCCGGTCATCGCCGACGCCGACCATGGCTACGGCAACGCGCTGAACGTCATGCGCACCATCGTCGAACTCGAACGCGCCGGTGTGGCCGCCCTGACCATCGAAGACACGTTGCTGCCCGCCCAGTTCGGCCGCAAGTCCACCGACCTGATCGGGGTGGCGGAAGGCGCCGGCAAGATTCGTGCGGCACTGGAAGCCCGGGTCGATTCGGAAATGGCAATCATCGCCCGCACCAATGCCGGGATCCTGCCGGTGCAGGAAGTCATCAGCCGTACCTGTCATTACCAGCAGGCCGGTGCGGACGGGATTTGCATGGTGGGCGTGCGAGACTTCGACCACCTCGAACAAATCGCCGAGCACCTGAGCGTGCCGCTGATGCTGGTCACCTACGGCAACCCGTTGCTGCGCGACGACAAACGCCTGGCCGAACTGGGCGTGCGGGTCACCATCGATGGTCACGGCGCCTACTTCGCCGCGATCAAGGCCACGTATGACAGCCTGCGGGAACAACGGCAGTTCTTTACTCAGGCGTCGGACCTGAATGCGACCGAGTTGACTCATACCTATACGCAGCCTGAGGAATACATCCGTTGGGCGGAAGAGTTTATGAGCGTCAAGGAGTAGCGGTTCAGCAGATGTCCAAGTAGTGACTGCAATGGCCCCTTCGCGAGCAAGCCCGCTCCCACAGGGATTTGGGGTGAACACAAGATTCGTGAACACCGCCAATCCAATGTGGGAGCGGGCTTGCTCGCGAAAGGGCCAGATGCCACACCACTAATCAGCGGTTTTGAACTCCCGCTCCCGCTGCAACGCCCGCGCCTGAACGACATTCAGCATCGCGCAGCCTTCGCGCATCAGCAGATGAACCGCCCGGGTAACGCGTGTCAGATCGCAATCGGAAATGTCCTTGAGGTTCAGGCTGGTCAAGGTATCCGCCAGATCGCGAACCACGGTGAAGCGATGCGCGGCGCACGCGGCGATGTCGCTGAGTTCTTTGTGAGTGTTGATGAAGAGCACCGGGGTTTCGGCGTCGTAGGTGTCGATGGGGAGGTAACGAGGCATGACTTGGTCGAACATTGATGTAACTCCAGGTTGAGCTACCACCGTTCGCGGCCAAGCGATGTAAGGTGGCAGCCGTGTGCGGGTTGGCCGACCGGTACCTGAAAGACCCGGCACACCCGAGAGTGTCCCGCGCACAGCCGCCATAAAACGTTTTGGCGCTGTTGCGTTTCAGATAATCGACCGGCCAAGGTCGTTCGCGGTGTTTTCCGCGAGCCCGAACTATAGGGGTCGAAGCCGAAACGCGGCAACAGGGTACGTCGTAGGAAACGTCTTGGAAAGTTGTGCGCCACAAGTTGATCGTTCCCACGCTCTGGTCTGCACCCCAAAAGTTGGACGATTGTGGTTCTAGGCCTGAACGGATTGAGTCCTGTATTCCACAGGGCTCATTCCGTTCAGCCTCAGCTTGATGCGCCGGTGATTGTAATAGTGGATGTAGTCCACTAGACCGGCCTGAAGCTCGTCCAGATTACTGAATTTCTTCAGGTAAAAAAATTCGGATTTGAGCGTGCCAAAGAAGCTTTCCATGGCCGCATTGTCGTAACAGTTTCCTTTGCGCGACATGCTCGCGGTGACCGAGTGCTCTTTAAGGCGTTGGTCATAAATAGGCATCCTGTACTGCCAACCTTGGTCTGAATGCAGGATGGGTTTTTCGCCTGTTTTTAGTCGCGCAAAAGCTTTGCTAAGCATTGTCCCGACCATGCTGAACAGCGGCCGTCTGGCGATATCGTAGGAAATGATCTCGGCGTTATAGAGGTCCAGAATTGGCGATAAATACAGCTTCTGGCCTCCCACCTTAAATTCCGTGACGTCGGTTACCCACTTCTGATTGGGTTGTGATGCGTGGAAATCGCGGTTCAGAAGGTTGGGGGCGGCTCGACCCACTTCACCTTTGTAGGCACGATACTTCTTCACACGTACACGGCATCTGAGGCCAAGCTCAGCCATAAGGCGTTGCACTGTCTTGTAGTTGATCAAGAAACCGGCCTTGCGCACTGCCAGCGTCATGCGGCGATAGCCAAACTTGCCTTCTTCTTCGTTGAAGACCTCGCATATCTTGGCTTTCAGATCCGCATACTTATCAGCCGCCTGGAGCACTTTCTGCTGATAGTAGAACGTGCTGCGCGCCAATCCAGCGACCTTCAACAAGCCGTCGAGAGAATGCCGCTGCCTCAATTCAATTACGAGTTGCGCTTTTTCTGTTGCGCTGCTCGTTTCTTCTGAACCAAGGCATCGAGCTTTTTTAGATAATCATTTTCCAGCCGAAGTTGATTAAGTTCTGCGATCAACTCATCCCGGGAACGAGACTCGTCAGGTAACAGAGGCTGAGTAGGTTCGGGCGGTTTGGGCATTTTCTTTGTAGATCCAGTTCGTCTGGGGTGGCTGAGCAGGGAGTTTTCACCGCCCTCATCATAGCGGCGCTGCCAATCGCCGACGATGTTGAATTTCCGGATATCAAATAATGCGGCTACTTGGCGGTAAGAAAGCTGCTCTTCGCGCATACGCTTCAAGACGGACATCCTGAATTCAGCGCTGTAGTGGCGCACTTTTTTTACTTCCAGAGCGGCTGTGCCGTGCACTTGGTACGCTGCAACCCACTGGCGCAACGACGAAAAATCCACCTCGTGACGGTGTGCTACATCTCTAAGCCCCGCCTTGCCGGCGCAATAATCCTGTACCGCTGATAGCTTCGCTTTAACCGTGTACTTTCCCATGAAACACCCCATCGGTCGTGTCCAACTTTTGGGGTGCACACCACTCTGCGTGGGAATGCAGCCCGGGACGCTCCGCGTCCCATCCAAAGCCGAACGCAGAGCGTCCGTTGAGGCATTCCCACGCGGGAGCGAGGGAACGATCAGCGGTGAGATTAGCGTTTGGCCAACTCCATAATCATCCGCGATAACAGATAAATCCGCGGCGCCACGCTCTCTACCTCCGCGTATTCCTCTGGCGTATGAATATTCCCGCCAACAATCCCGAACCCATCCAGCGTCGGCGTACCCACCCCCGCTGACAGACTGGCATCCGCCGCCCCACCGCTGCCTTCTTCCGTCAACTTACGGCCAATCTCCCCGTAAATCCCCTGAGCCATGGCCATCAACCGATCCGATTCCGGCGTTTGCGGCATCGGCGGCAATCCGCGCTGAAGGGTGGTGGTGACTTCGGTGTCAGTAATCAGCTTGTCTTTCGAAACCCGCGCCAGGTCCTTCTCGATCCGGTCAAACTCTTCCGGCACCGCCGCCCGCACGTCTGCCTTGGCGGTGGCTTGATCCGGAATGACGTTGGTGCGGTCGCCAGCCTTGAGTACGGTGAAGTTGATGGTGGTTTTCTTCTCTGCGTCGCCCAGTTTGCCGAGCTGCAAAATCTGGTGCGCCGCTTCCATGGCGGCGTTGCGTCCCAACTCCGGCGCGACACCGGCATGAGCCGCCTTACCCTTGACCTCGACCACGGCGGTGGCACTGCCTTTACGCCACACCACCAGGCCATCCGCCGGGCGGCCCGGTTCGAGGTTGAGGGTGACGTCGTGGGCCTTGGCGGTTTTCTTGATCAGGTCGGTGGCGATGTCCGAGCCGGTTTCTTCGCTGGCGTCGAGCAGGAAGGTGATTTGCGCGTAGTCCTTGAAGTCGAGATTTTTCAGGACTTTCAGCGCGTAGATCCCGGCAACGATGCCGCCCTTGTCGTCCATCACGCCCGGCCCGTAGGCGCGACCGTCCTTGATGTGGAACGGACGCTCGGCGGCCGAACCTTCCTTGAAGACGGTGTCCATGTGCGCCATCAGCAGGATTTTTGCCTTGCCGGTGCCTTTCAGGGTCGCGATCACATGGCTGCTTTTGTCCGGGGTATTGGGCACAAGCTCGATGGTCGCGCCGAGTTTTTTCAGTTCGTCGATGGCGATGTCACTGACTTTCGTCAGGCCCGGTTCATAGCCGGAACCGGAGTCGATGTTCACCAAACGCTCCAGTAACTTCAGGGCTTCGCCCTTGTACTGTTCGGAATCGACGAGGACTTGTTTGTGCGGTTCAGCGGAAACGGCGGGAGCGAAAGCGCCGAGGGCGAAGGTCAGGCCAAGGCTGGTGGCCAGCAGGGAGCGAGGGAGGTTGAACGTCATGAATCGATCCTTGTTTCGTGTCGGGGGGTGAAAAACACCCTACCTGACTACGGCGCAAGGCTCTAGACCGAATGCGACACCGAGCGTTCGGCTTTGGACCGAGTTGAAGCCATCGCGGGCAAGCCTTGCTCCTACAGGTCAACGTGATCTGTAGGAGCCGAGCTTGCTCGCGATGGCGGAATGTCAGGCGACATGACTGGTGATGGATCACACCGAATCAAGTAATGGGTGATGCGGTTTGCTATCGCTGCAACAGATGACGCGGTTGCGACCGCTGGCTTTGGCTTCGTAGAGCGCCTGGTCGGCGTCGTTGAGCCACAGGGTTGCGTCGGTGTGTGCCGGGTTGAAGGCGGCCAGGCCGATGCTCAGGCTGACTGTCAGCGCCGGACTTTGTTCATAGCCCAAGGTGGCGAAGCGATCACGCAGGGCATCCATGGCGGCGGCAGCGCTCGTGAGCGGAAGGTCCGGGAGGATCACGCAGAACTCGTCGCCACCGTAGCGCCCGGCAACATCCGCCGCGCGCAGGTTCTGCTTGAGCATTTTGCTCAACTGGCGCAGCACGATGTCCCCGGCAACGTGGCCGTAGGTGTCGTTGATGGATTTGAAATGGTCGATGTCGATCAGCGCAATCGCCCCGCCCTGCTGCTGACGTTTGCAACGCTGGAATTCGATTTCCAGTTGATCCTTCCAGGCGCCGTGGTTCAGCAGGCCGGTGAGGCTGTCGGTGCGGCTCAGGGCCAGCAATTCACGCTTTTGTCGGCCGAGGGTGTGGGCCTGGCGGAAGCAGATCCAGCCCAATGCCAGCGGATACAAACACATCAAGGGCAAACAGGCATACATCTGCAGTTGGCTGGTTTGCGGGACGAAGGCGGGGGAGAAAATCAGCAGTCCGACGCCCATCCCGAGAACTTGCGCCACGGTTCCTGCCAACAGGAAACGCAAACCGCCAATGGCCACATTGTTCATCGCCATCATGGCTAGGGTGGTCGCGGCGGGCAGCGGATTGAAGTGCATGGCTGCGACCCAGAAGCCGCCGAGAAAGGCATCCACCAGCAGGTTTCGGTGTTCGGCGTGATAAGGCACTGGCGCGCGGCGCGCCCATTGATAGGCCAGGTGCGGCCAGAGTACGGCGTTGAGCAGCATCGCCACCCAGACCCACGGTGCAGGGTTGAGTGGATACATCGCCGCGCTCACGAGCAACAGCCCCAAGGCTAAACCCAGGATTCGCGATGTATAGAGCCTCCTGGCCAGTGAAAGTCCTTTTCCTCCCGTTTTTCCCATAGAGGCCTCTGCGCCACTGAGACGGAACCTGAAAACACAAGGGGTTCAAGTGTGGTGAGAGTCTATCAGGGAAGCGGCAAATAGCCATCACCGGCGGGCGGCCTGAATACCCAGGCATAGCCATGAGGCGGGCGAGCAATGTTTGGCACCAGCCTGCCGGACTTCCCCAACCTGTTTATCGTCACCGGCCCCAACACCGGCATCGGCCATACCTCGGCGCTGTTCATCATCAAGTCCCAGATGAACTACATTCTCGATTGCATCCGCACGTTAAAAGAACACGGTTTGCGCAGCATCGAAGTACGCCCCGAAGCAGAACGTACCTACACTGAAATGATCCACCGGGAGATGGAACGCACGGTATGGAAGTCCGGGGGCTGCCACAGTTGGTATCAAAGCAAGAGCGGTCATGTGATTGCGATGTTTCCGGGGTTCAGTTTCAGCTATCACCGGTTGACCAGGGCGCTGAAACCCGCCGATCACATTCTGTCCTGATCACGTAAAAGGAAGATGTCTGATGCTTTTGTTGGTTGTCGCAATCGCCGTTTTCGTGGCCTGGAGCTGGTTGAGTTACCCGGCCATCGGTCATTGGCTCTATGACTTGAACATGTCGGTAGAGGCGAAGCTGTATGGACTGCACAAAATTGTCGTGCCGATCGCCGAAATGACGGTTTCGACCTGGCAAGGCGGGCCGTACGAAGCATCCAGCAGCGTGCTGATGCTCCACGGCTACAGCGCCGACAAAAATGTCTGGCTGCGTTTTGCCCGGCACTTTGTCGGCAATTATCGGGTGATCATCCCCGACATCGCTGGCCATGGCGAAACCGGCTTCAAGGCGGGCGGCGGCTACGACATTCCCTTGCAGGCCAAGCGAATGATCCAGTTGCTCGATGTCTGCGGCGTCGAAAAAGTCCACGTGATCGGCAACTCGATGGGCGGTTACATGGCAGCGTGGCTGGCGGCCACGTACCCGGATCGCATTGTTTCGGTGGCCCTGATCGACCCGGCAGGTGTCACCGCCCCCGAAGCCAGCGACCTGGAGCGGCATTTGGCCAAGGGCCACAACCCGTTCCTGATTCATTCACGGGAAGAATTCCAGCGCTTCTACGCCATGACCATGGCCGAACCGCCGTGGGTACCCAAGGTGGTGCTGGACGCCATCGCGCAACGCTATGAACAGAGTCGCGATGAGCTGGAAGAAATCTTCAGGGATTTACGCGCCAGCCCGCCGATGGAGCCGAAACTGCCCGACATCAAGTGCCAGGCGTTGTTGCTGTGGGGGCACAAGGACCGCTTGATCGATGTCAGCAGCGTGGCGATCTGGAGCAAAGGCATCGCCGATCTGCGAGTGGAAGTCTGGGACCACACCGGCCATATGCCGATGGTGGAACAACCGACGAACACGGCGCGGCTGTATCGGGAATTTTTGGCATCGCTGCGCTCGGAAAGCCCTCAGGATCAACGGCTGCACTGAACATGCAGTCCTTTGCAGAATGAAGTCCGTAAGATTCTTCGTTTGTCGGCGCCGCGCAAGGCTGCGATCTTTTCCCGCATCCTTTACGTCACCGCACCAGGAATTCTTTCATGAGTCACCCGAACTTCGTCAGCCCTGACCTGATCCGCCAACGCTTTTCCAAAGCGATGTCCGACATGTACCGCGAAGAAGTGCCGCTGTACGGCGCGCTGATGGAACTGGTGGAACAGACCAACCGTCACGTGCTGGACAGCGATCCACACATCGCCCGACAGTTGAGCAGCACCGGTGAAATCCAGCGCCTGGACCTGGAGCGGCATGGCGCGATCCGTGTCGGCACCGCCGATGAACTGGCCACCCTCGCCCGGTTGTTTGCGGTGATGGGCATGCAACCGGTGGGTTATTACGACCTGACCCCGGCCGGCGTACCGGTACACTCCACGGCTTTTCGCGCGGTGCATGAGGCGGCGTTGCAGGTCAGCCCATTCCGGGTATTCACCTCCCTGCTGCGCCTGGAACTGATCGAAGACCTGGAACTGCGAGCGTTCGCCCAGTCGGTGCTGGATAAGCGTTCGATCTTCACGCCCACTGCGCTGACCCTCATCCATCGCGCCGAAACCCAGGGCGGCCTTACCGAACAGGAGGCCCGGGACTTCGTCGAGCAGGCGCTGGAAACGTTCCGCTGGCATCACACCGCCACCGTGACCGCCGAGCAGTACCGCAAGCTCAGCGCCCAGCATCGCCTGATCGCCGACGTGGTGGCGTTCACCGGCCCGCATATCAACCACCTGACGCCGCGCACCCTGGACATCGACATCGTCCAGGCGCAAATGCCTGCCCACGGCATCACCCCCAAAGCGGTGATCGAAGGACCGCCCCGCCGTCAGTGCCCGATCCTGCTGCGTCAGACCAGTTTCAAGGCGCTGGATGAGCCTGTCGCCTTCACCGATCAAACCCAGACTCACGGCAGCCACAGCGCCCGATTCGGCGAGATCGAGCAACGCGGCGCGGCGCTCACCCCCAAAGGTCGGGCGCTTTACGACCGATTGCTCAACGCTGCCCGGGATGAATTGAAAGACTTCCCCAATGAGGCCAATGCCGCACGTTACAACGCGCTGATGGCGCAGCACTTTGCAGAATTCCCTGACACCATTGAGGGCATGCGCCGAGAGGAACTGGCGTACTTTCGCTACTTCGTGACGGAAAAAGGGTTGGCAGCCGATGAGTTGAAATCGTGGTCGCTGGAGGATCTGCTCAACGGCGGGTATTTGCGGGTTGAACCTTTGGTGTACGAAGATTTCCTGCCAGTCAGCGCAGCGGGGATTTTTCAGTCGAACCTGGGGGATGCGGCGCAAACCCACTATGGCGTGCAATCGAACCGGCAGGTGTTCGAGAAAGCGTTGGGGCGATCGACGATTGATGAGTTGGCGTTGTATGCCGAGACACAGCGACGCTCGATCGAGGAATGCCGCGAGGCAATGGGATTGTCGAGTCTGGCTTGACCTTGTGGCGAGGGAGCTTGCTCCCGCTTGAGTGCGCAGCACTCACAAAAATCTGCAATCGTTCGCAGAAATCGGGGCCGCTGCGCAGCCCAGCGGGAGCAAGCTCCCTCGCCACATGAAAGTGTCCGGCCAATATTTTAGCCGTTCAGGGATTTAAGCCAGCTTCGCCAACAATGCCTCAGCGGCCGCCTCGGACGACGCCGGATTCTGTCCGGTAATCAGCAACCCATCAGTGAGCACATAACTCGCCCAGTCAGCCCCTTTGGAATAGACGCCACCCTTCTCCTTAAGCATGTCCTCCACCAAAAACGGCACGACGTTCGTCAGTTGCACAGCTTCTTCCTCAGTGTTGGTAAACCCCGTCACGCGTTTGCCTTTGACCAGCGGCTGGCCGTCTGCGCCCTTGACGTGACGCAACACACCCGGGGCGTGGCAGACGGCCGCGACCGGTTTGCCTGCCTTGTAAAACGCCTCGATCAGAGCGATCGAGATTTTGTCTTCGGCTAAATCCCACAGCGGGCCATGGCCGCCCGGGTAGAAAATCGCGTCGTAATCTTCAGCTCTCACGCTGCTCAGCAGAGCGGTAGACGCCAATGCGGACTGGGCGGCGGAATCTTTGCGAAAGCGCTCGGTGGCCGCAGTTTGCGCGTCCGGCTCGTCGCTTTTTGGGTCCAGCGGTGGTTGACCCCCCTTGGGTGAGGCCAGGGTTAACTGAGCGCCGGCGTCTTTAAAGGCAAAGTACGGTGCGGCAAACTCCTCCAGCCAAAAGCCGGTTTTCTTACCCGTGTCACCCAATTGATCGTGTGACGTTAGAACCATCAGGATTTTCATTTCGTTCTCCTTGAGTTCGCAGATGTTCATTCATCTCGGCGCTGAGTTTGACCTCCAGGCTGCAGCATTCGTTGCACCTGTCACCCTAGCGGTTCTGCTACCGTTTTTCGGCAAATCAGACGATGGGTCACCGAGTGATGGCTAACCGCCTTGATGCGCAAGAAGTTGCGCACTCATCGCTGCGAAAGCCCTTCCCGGGTGACGGAGCGCCCGGCCTGTCAGGCCCCCAGCCAAGTGCGCAAGAAGTTGCGCAGTACTGCGCAACTTCTTGCGCACATTCACAGGCGATCGCCGTCGAACATTCTCCACGGGGTCGAAAAAATCTCTTAACCACCTGATTTATATAGTGTTAACCGTTTCTGGCACGGACCTTGATAACAGTCAGGCACCCACCGGGCGATACCGCCTCCCGGGCACCCTAACTTTTAGCAAGGAGCACATCCATGGCTACACCAGCGTACATGTCCGTCACTGGCGAAAAACAAGGTCTGATCACTGCCGGCGCATTCACCGCCGACTCGGTTGGCAACACCTACCAGGAAGGTCACGAAGACCAGGTCATGGTTCAGGCTTTCAGCCACGACGTGATCATCCCGCGTGACCCACAGTCCGGCCAACCGACCGGTCAGCGCGTTCACAAGCCAGTCGTGATCACCAAGGTCTACGACAAGGCTTCACCACTGCTGCAAGCCGCTCTGACCTCCGGCGAGCGCATGAGCGAAATCGTTATCCAGTGGTACCGCACTTCGGCTCAAGGTACCCAAGAGCACTACTACACCACCAAACTGGAAGACGCGATCATCGTCGCCATCAACAACAAAATGCACAACTGCCAAGATCCGTCGAACTCGCACTTCACCCACCTGGAAGAAGTACAGTTCACCTACCGCAAAATCACCTGGACCCACGAAGTATCCGGTACTTCGGGTTCCGATGACTGGCGTCAGCCGGTCGCCTAAGTCAGGCCGACCGTCACAAGCATCGGCCAGCTCTGCTGGTCGATGTTGTTTCCGCCCTTCCAGAATTTCGCGTCCGTTGACCCGGTTTCCGGGTGTCAGCGCATGCCGCAGCACTGCACGAGGAACAAGGGATGTTCGCGCCGGCCAATCAAACTCACTTTGCCCTGACCATCGAAGGTCTTTCCAGCGACTTCCAGGTTTTTTCCCTGCAAGGTCGGGAAGCCATCAGCCAGCCTTTTGTGTTTGAGGTCGAGCTGGTCAGTGAACAGCCGTCCCTGGACCTCGAGACCCTGCTGCACAAACCAGCCTTTTTGCAGCTCTCGCCTGACGGCAGCGGCATTCATGGCCAGATCTACCGCGCCGCCCAGGGTGATTCCGGCAAACGCCTGACCCGCTACGCGGTGACCCTGCGCCCGCACCTGTCTTACCTGGCGCACCGCATCAACCAACGCATCTTCCAGAACCTTAACGTGCCGAAAATCATCGGCAGCGTCCTCGAAGAGCACGGCATCCAAAGCAATGCCTACGAATTCAAAGTCGGGGCGATTTATCCCGAGCGCATTTACTGCGTTCAGTACGATGAATCGGACCTGCAGTTCATCCAGCGTCTGTGCGAGGAAGAAGGTATCCACTACCACTTTCAGCACAGCGCCACCGCCCACAAGCTGGTGTTCGGCGATGACCAGACGGTGTTCCCGAAACTCGCACCCGTGGCTTACCAGCAAGACTCCGGCATGGTCGCCAACGACCCGGTGATCAAGCGCTTCGACCTGCGCCTGGAAACCCGCACCAGCCGCACCACCCGCCGCGACTACGACTTCGAAAAACCACGCCTGACCCTGGAAAGCGAAAACCGCGGCGACGCCCTGCCCGACCTCGAAGACTACGACTACCCGGGCCGCTTCATCGACCGCGAACGCGGCAAGCACCTGGCCAAACGCGCCCTCGAACGTCACCGCAGTGACTTCCAGCTCGCCGAAGGCAAAAGCGATCAGCCGTTGCTGGTCAGCGGCCACTTCCTGGCCCTGACCCAACACCCTAAAGCCAAATGGAACGACCTGTGGCTGCTCACCGAAATCCTCCACGAAGGCAAACAGCCGCAAGTGCTGGAAGAGTCGGTTACCAGTGACACGACCAAACTCAAAGACGATTTCCACCAGGGCTACCGCAACCGCTTCCAGGCCACCCCGTGGGACGTGCCAAACCGCCCACCGCTGACCCAGAAGAAGCCGCGCATCCTCGGCAGCCAAAGCGCCGTGGTCACCGGGCCAAAAGGTGAAGAGATCCACTGCGACCAATACGGTCGCGTCAAAGTGCAATTCCACTGGGACCGCGAAGGCCAGGCCGACGACAAGACCAGCTGCTGGCTGCGCGTCTCCTCCGCCTGGGCCGGTGCCCACTACGGCGGCATCGCAATCCCGCGGATCGGCATGGAAGTGCTCGTCAGCTTCCTCGAAGGCGACCCCGACCAACCGCTGATCAGCGGCTGCCTGTACCACAAGGAAAACGTCGTCCCGTACGCCCTGCCGGCGAACAAGACCCGCACCACCTTCAAAACCCTGAGCTCCCCCGGTGGCGGCGGTTACAACGAACTGCGCATCGAAGACAAAAAGGGCCAGGAACAAATCTTCCTGCACGCCCAACGCGACTGGAACGAAAACGTCGAACACGACCAGAAAATCCGCGTCGGCAACGAACGCCACGACACCGTCGAGCAAAACAGCTACAGCGAATTCAAGGCCGAAGAACACCACACCGTCTACGCCGACCGCAAAGTCGAAACCCGCGCCAACGACCACCTCACCGTGGGCGTCAACCAGCACATCAAAGTCGGCACCGGCCAGTTCATCGAAGCCGGCCAGGAAATCCACCTGAGCAGCGGCATGAAAGTCGTGCTCGAAGCCGGCAGCGAACTGACCCTCAAGGGCGGCGGCAGCTTCATCAAGATTGATGGCAGCGGTGTGACGTTGAGCGGGCCGGTGATCAACATGAACTCCGGCGGGAGTCCCGGTAGCGGGACTGGCGCGGCACCGTTGATGCCCGGCGTGCTGAAACAGGCCGACGCCGACAAGGCCGGCGCGGTCCTGACCCCGGCGCAGATTAATACGCTGAAGCGCAATGCGCCGTTCTGTGAAGAGTGCGAGAAATGCAAGGCAGGTGTATGCGATATAGAAAAACCCAATCACGACACTGAAAAAATCACCCACGATTTAGTGTTCGTCGTGAATGACGAAAAAACGGGCAAACCCAAGCCGAATACTCCTTACCAAATCAAGCTTGAGTCTGGACTTATTGTTAAGGGTGTTACCGACAGTAAAGGTTTGACCCAAAAAGTTTCATCCAACAAACCAGAAAAAGCCACCATCGAGGCCCCCTACTATGGCGACACTACAAGCGACACTCACTCCGACTGCGGATCCGACGCCTGTAGCTGTTAGTGTTTCAACGGATGAACCGAGTGGTGCTCAGTGGGTGGCAAGGTTCCTGGGCAGCGCTAATGTCACGTCACTTGCGTCTCCATTTCGTGAAGCCGTGACAAAGTATCTCGATGCAGTAAGAGCTGCCGGCGGGACTGTACATATTTCTGCGACATATCGGCCTCCGGAAAGAGCTTATTTAATGCACTGGTCGTGGAAAATCGTTAAAACGGGCTACGACCCACAACAGGTTCCTAGCTATCCCGGCGACGTTATAAAAATCCAATGGGCACATACTTCCGAGTCTGGCGCGTTTGATCAACAGGCCTCTGTACAAGCAGCCAGGGCCATGGTGAATGGCTACGGAATCAGCGGCTTGAACGTCGCCCCGGCGCTTAACTCACGACACACCCAGAAACAGGCGATCGACATGAATATCAGCTGGTCCGGGACATTAATAATAAATAATGCCTCAGGAACGGCGGTCACTATAAGCTCAGATCCAAAAACCGGGATGAACAGTGAGCTTCATACCGTAGGGGCCACTTATGGCGTGATCAAATTTGTTGGTGGAAATAGTGACAAACCTCACTGGTCAAACGATGGGCATTAAAATGTACACAATCGCGCGCTATTTCTTGCTCATCGCATTCGCCCTCCCACTGCTTTCTTGTGCAGCCGAAAGCGATGGCTCAGTGCCTGGCGACGTCTCCGATTACATAACAAGCAGAGACAACTGTGACTC
Source organism: Pseudomonas sp. 478 (assembly GCF_003254125.1). Classification (NCBI taxonomy): domain Bacteria; kingdom Pseudomonadati; phylum Pseudomonadota; class Gammaproteobacteria; order Pseudomonadales; family Pseudomonadaceae; genus Pseudomonas; species Pseudomonas sp. 478. The sequence goes on along the minus strand of NZ_QKZG01000016.1, from coordinate 39,651 downwards.
TCTGCGCGGAGATATTCCTGAGCCGGACCCCGCCGACCCGGACAACCTCAGCCGTGTCATCAGCGATATCAATAAATATTGCAAGGGTACAGATCAAAAACTGAAGCAGTTGAAAGAGAAATACTCTGGAGACGAAAGCATTGTGAAGTTGCTCTCGACTTACGAAGAAAATATTGAAGCGGATATGAGTTTTTAGATTCACTCATCAAGGACGGCTGTTGTGACATCTGAAGACATCAATCCACAGGTCTGGTTATCCAAAACCCCGCTGCTACCGGGTGAACGCCTCTACCTGATCGTCAGCGCCGCCAGCGACGCCGAAGCGCTCAAGTCGCTTTACCAAAATGAACCCACAACCCAGGCGATCCCGATCTGGGGCGGTACACCCTATGCGGCTTGGCAGCCGGTGATGCCCTACCTCACCGAGTTGAAACCCAACTCAAGCTTCCTGTCATGGATTGCCGAAACGGACGCCCTCGATTGGGGGTGGCTGGCCGTTTCCAGCAGCGAACCGAACGTGGTGTTCGAACATCTGCGTAGCCTCACTCAGGTTCGGATGCCGGATAGGACTGAAGTGTTTTTCAGGTTCTGGGATGGGCGGCATATCTACCCGATTCTGGAAGGCCTCGGCGATGCCGCGGGTGAGGTGCTGCCGGTGTTTGATCGGTATCTGATCAATGGCAAGAGCCTGGAGGTTGGACCGAGGGTGGTGCCACCAGCGAAGGATTGGCCTTGGTGGGAAGTGCCGAAAGCGTTGCTTGATGGCCTCGCCAAGCAGAACCCGTCAACCCTGATTGGCAACCTGATGCAATGGCTGGAAGAGGAACGTCCAGACATCTACGCCGCTTACCCAGAGAGCAATCTGAAGCTGAAAATCGCACGTTTCGTGCGCCGCCCGGATGCTCCAAAAAAACTTAATGAAGCACTGTTAAACCACCTGATTCTGGAGCAAGGCTGATGGATCGCGTTGCCTTTGTTGATAACCAACTGAGCACGTTCAAGGACAGCTTAAAGCTGTATCAAGAACAGACCAAAACCTGGTACGCGAAAGCCGCCGACAAAGGCAGCCGAGCAACAGACCTGCCCTCCCTGCTGGGCATGGAGCGGGTGATAAAGGTCGGCAATACCAGTAAATCGGTGAGCATGACCGATGGCGACTTCGCCTCGAACGTGGCCCAGTGCCCACTCAAGGGGCCGCTGCTGATCGAGAGCAAATTCGAATCGGTGTATGACATTCCGCTGGGTGACATCGAAGTCGAAATCGTTGCGGTGGAAGGCGGTGCGGTCAGCAAAGTCAAACTCGACGCCCAAGGCAAAGCCAGCTGGACGGGCGGTATTCCGGGCAAGTTCTACAAAATCCGTATCCATAACGAAGTGACGCCGGCTCAGATCGATACCCTGTTCAAATCCTATGACGGCCTGACAGGTCAACTGGAAGGTTTCCTGCGCAAGGAATGGGCAGGGTTCAAACCGCAATGGTCGAACATGTCCACCTCGGGAACGGCCATGGCGATTGGCAACGGCATTTTTGAAGGCGGTTGGGCAGCGATCAAAGGGGTCTGGGACGGCATCAGCCTGGTACTCGATATCCTGCAAGACCCGAGCAAGTTTGCGAAAGACCTCGGTGCCGGCACCCAAAAACTGGTAGCTCTGGCAAAAGAAGCGCCAGACATCATGAAAAAAGCCATGCTGCTGGCCAGCGACGAGGCCGCACTGTTCCTGATGGTACGCAGCGCCGTGATCTGGCTGGCCGGCCTGCCACCGATGAAGATGGCCGGTGACGCCGCAAAAATGACCACAGCGGCGGTCGTCGGCATCGCAATCGATATCGTGATTTCTATCGTGCTGACGATTGCTGCGGAGGGTACCGGTGTCATCTACCTCGCCGCGCGCTTGAAAAAGTACGGCGAAATCATCATCAAGGCCGTGACCGGTTTTGTGGAGTCGGTGTTCAAAATCATCAAAGGCTTCATGGAATACGTCGCGAAATACACCGCGGTGGCGGCTCGTGGGGTGACGGCTCAGGTGAAGAAAGGGGTGGCGCAGGTTCGTTTTGACGGGAAGCGAGTGACTACCATAGAAACGCCGAAAGTCCACCACGATGTACCCGCTCAATCCAAGACTCCTGACGAAAAAAGTGCTACCTGCGCCAAAAGCACCTGCACCAATGGCTGTCCGGTTTCGATGGTGACGGGTGAGGAACTGTTGACCCTGACCGATGGTGAACTCGGAGGGCTACTGCCATTCAGCTGGACCCGCCTCTATCGCACCAGCGCCGCGGAAATCGATTGCGGCCTCGGCTACGGGTGGAGTCACGCTCTGGCGCAAAGGGTGGAAATCAACGGTGATGAGGTGGTCTGGACCGACCACGAAAACCGCATTACGACCTTCCCATTGCCGAGTATGCAACGACCGGCGATTACCAACAGTTTGTCCGAAGCGGCGATTTTCATCGGCGACGATCCTTCCGAACTGATCCTCACTCAAGCTGACGACCGTTCCCAGTTCTATCATTTCCGCTACAACAGCAAAGGCGCGACGCTGATCGCCATTAGCGACACCTACAACAACCGCCTGCACATCACCCGCGACATCCACGGCCGGATCAAACGTGTCGACAATGGCGCCGGTCGCGCCCTGCTCCTGCGTTATGACCGCAAACACATCGTCGCCGTCGATTACCAGCAGTTCAGTCCGGCAGACAATCTGGAAGATGCCTGGAGCACCATCCAGACCTTGGTCACCTATAGCTATGACGCTCAGCACCGCCTGATCGAAGCCAAAAACGCGGCGGGCGAAGCCGAGCGCTACGCCTACAATGAGCAGAACGTCATTCTTGAGCGCCGACTGGCCGGTGGCGCCAGTTTCTACTGGGAATGGGAAAAAGAAGGCAAATCGGCACGCTGCATCCATCACTGGGCAAGCTTCTCGCAGATGGACGCGCACTACGCCTGGGATGACAAGGGTAGCGTTACTGTCACCAATGCGGACGGCAGCGAAGAGATCTACACCCACGACGAACAGGCTCGACTGATCGCCAAAATTGACCCGGATGGTGCTGAGAACCTCAAGGCCTACGATGACAAGGGTCGTTTGATTGCAGAACAGAATCCGCTTGGCGCAATCACGGAGTATCACTACAACGAAACCGGTCACATGGTGGCGGTTGTTCCACCGGAAGACCAACCTACCGGCTACGAATACAGCAATGGATTCGTAAGCAAAGTAAGTCGCGGCAAGGCGACCTGGAAGTATCAACGCAACGATCAGGGCGATATCACTCAGCAGATCGACCCGGATGGCAACTCCACACATTACAGCTACGACCGCCAGGGTCGCCTGCTGGAGATCCGCCATCCCGACGGCAGTCGCCACAAGCTGGGCTGGAACAACCTCGGCCAATTGCTTGAAGAGCAACTGCCCGACGGCGGTCAGCGCAAGTACCGCTACGACGCCTTAGGCCGCCAGATCACCCGTCAGGAAGAAAACGGTGCCATCACCCAGTACCAGTGGGACGCAGCCAACCGCCTCGCACAAATTACCCTGCCCGGCGGCGCAACTCGTGCGTTCTCCTACAACCCTTATGGCCGCGTCACAGCAGAGCGCGATGAACTGGGCCGCATCACCCGATACGAATACGCCGATGGTCTGCATCTGGTTAGCCGTCGTATCAACCCTGATGGCAGCCAACTTCGCTACCGCTATGACAACTCGCGGCTGCTGCTCAGCGACATCGAAAACGAACGTGGCGAGCACTACCAGCTCGATTACTACCCCAACGGCCTGATCCAGCAGGAAATCGGGTTCGACGGTCGCCGGACTGCCTACGAATACGACCTCAACGGCCAACTGCTGAAGAAAACCGAATTCGGCGAAGACGGCAGTGAGTTGGTCACCGAATACCAGCGCGATGCCGCAGGCCGCTTGCTGGTGAAAACCCTGGCCGATGGTGAGGAAATTCACTACAGCTATGACGCCCTCGGCCGCCTCGTCAACGTCGACGACGGCCATTGGCCCCTCGCCTACGAATACGACCTGCAGGATCGCCTGATTACCGAACACCAAGGCTGGGGCACTTTACGTTACGAGTACAACAACCTGGGCCAGTTGAGTCATTGCCGCCTCCCCGACGGCAGCAAACTCGACTACCGTCACCAATCCGGTGGTCGCCTGAGCAGCATCGACCTCAACGGCTCGCGCCTGACCACGCACCAGTTCAGCGCCGGTCGCGAACAACAGCGCCAACAAGGCCTGCTGCACAGCCAATACCAGTACGACGAACAAGGCCGTCTGCAAGCCCACACCGTCAGCCAGCAAGACCGCAACCTGTTCCGTCGCCGCTACGCCTACGATGCCAACGACAACCTCGCAGGTATCGATGACAGCCGCAAAGGCAACCGCAGCTACCATTACGATCCGCTCGATCGCCTGATCAGCGTGCGCGGAGCTACGCCTGAAAGCTTCGCCCACGACCCGGCGGGCAACCTCTTGGGTCAAGGCGATCAACCGACCGCGAACCTGGCCAACGTCAAAGGCAACCGCCTGCTCATGCAGGGCGACCGTCACTATAACTACGACGCCCACGGCAACCTGATCCGCGAACGCCGTGGCACCGGGCAGAAACTCGTTACCGAGTACCGTTACGACTGCCAACATCGTCTGATCGGCGTCAGCCTGCCCGGCGGTAGCAGCGCAAGCTACCAGTACGACGCCTTCGGCCGCCGCATCGCTAAAACCGTCGATGGCCACACCACCGAGTTCCTGTGGCAAGGCGAACGCCTCATCGCCGAGAGCGCCGATAACCGCTATCGCAGTTATATCTACGAACCCGGCAGCTTCCGCCCGCTGGCCATGCTCGATGGCGAAGGCCCACTGAAAGCCACGCCGTTCTACTACCAACTCGACCACCTCGGCACCCCGCAGGAACTCACCGGCTACAGCGGCGAGATCATGTGGTCGGCCAAGTACCGCGCCTACGGCAACCTCGCCACCCTAGACATTGCAGAAATCGACAACCCGTTGCGTTTCCAAGGTCAGTATTTCGATGCAGAAACGGGCTTACACTACAACCGGCATCGCTACTACAATCCGGGCACTGGGCGGTTTTTGACGCCGGACCCGATCAAGCTTGCGGGTGGGTTGAACAACTACCAATACGTGCCTAACCCTACGGGGTGGGTGGATCCGTTGGGGTTGAATAGCGAATGTCCGGGGGGAGCGAGTTGCAAGCCTGGAACGGTTGAAGATCCGGCGAGTAAGGCCAAGGTAAATGAGGGGGCATCAGGAGCACCTGATGTTCAATGGACGAATCACGGTAACAAACACGTAGCCCCCAAGGCCCCCTGGCCAAATGTTGTTAAATCAACGGCAAATGGAGGTGCGGCAAGGTATTTACCCGGGACAGACATCGAAGCACTCGAACGGCATGCATTTAAAAATGGCCAGGATGTTAACAACGGAAAGCCTTGGAAAGTTATTGATATGGGCAAGACTATTGGCGCCAACGATGGTAAAGAAACACGCTTCATGAGGGTTGAACTAAGCGCAAACACTATCCACGGCCACCCTATTTCCGAAGAAGCATTTAAAAAACTCACAAAAGCGAAGAAGAACTGAATGGACACTAAAAAAATTATTGAGCTTGGCGGAACAATCACACTTGATGACATCTCCCATCTCAACCAGCTTATTGACACTTCGATGATCATTGATGACTTAAAGGAGGATCTATTCCAAGCCGTCTTCCCACATGATCAACTTATTGACATAGGTTGGTACCCTGAATTCTGTGAAAACGGCACATTTAGAGTTTCTTTAATTAAAGCCTATGACTGGGAGCACCCAGCTTTCAGCGAAAAAGCAAAAAGCTGGACAGAATTAAACAAGGCAATTTCCAATGCTTTAAACATACTAGAAAAATGATCGCCCGAGCGCTCACAAAAACAAACCCACCTCATGTTGGCCTTTCACAAAAAAAATGCTAGACACAAATAAAAAATCATAATCCCCGGAGAGTTCGTACTCGAAGCTCCGTGGAAAATATCAAGACTACAAGCCTGAATGAGCTGGCTCAAGAATTAAAAACTCTGAGAGTTCCTGAAGGTTATTACTCCAAAGGTGTTTGACAACAACGTATACATTCTTACTCAATGCGACTAAGCCAAAACAATTAATAAAAAAGAAAAATGGGGAATTATTTATTTTCCACGCAACCACGAAAATAAATCTGTCCCCTTTTGTTCGCTGCGCCGATGCTCTGCCTTCAGGACTAAAAATTGAGGAAACAAAAAAATGGGCTCGAACAAAATCGTTTCCATTTGGACGGCGAACACCGACTGGGAACCGTCTACGCTTCGAGATGTGATGAGCCCAGAGTATTCTGACGACGGAGACTATCTTGGCTCTGAGTTCAGCGAGGCTTTCTCACTTGGTTTTATTGACGATGACACTGTCGAAGCAGATAAAATCGAGCCAACAAATTCTCTAATTGATGCAATTGACGGGTGTTCATACGACCTTGACATCGCGTCTGACATGAAAAATAAAAACACCCCTCTGACCGAAGCGCTTTTAGACACCATAGTTGCAATCTACGACTACTCCTTCTTGGGCACCCCCAACAACACTAAAATCAGAAATATTCTCTTTACATACCGCGGATGTTTTGAATACCAAGACTAAACTCTCAGAAAATAAGAGTAGATATATTTCTGCACTCTAAAATAAATCTGCCCCTGAGAAATCCAACGAAAATACAACAAAAATAAATCTCTCCCCTTTTGAACAGAACGCCCTCATAAAAGCCCCAAAAAACGGATGATTTATACTGAGCGGCTTTGGATATTCAACAATAAGGACACCCTGTGAACAAACACACAATCACCCTTTCAAACGGCTGGATAGCCGAATTCGAAAACCAAGGCGAATTCAGAATGTCAGTCGAAGGCTGGAATCTGGTTTTGCAAGGACCGAATCAAAAAAGTGTCCAATACTTCAAAGACAAGATAGTCGTCGTGAATGACGACGACGGCGCTCAGGCCAAATCGTGTATCCGTCTTTCAAGCGACGGCGTTTACGGTTATTTGACCACAGGACTGGATCACAGCTGGGTGATTGACTTTACGCGAGGCATGATCGCTCCGCATCGTGTAACGATCTCTCACCGCCACGACAGTTACGATGAAAGCATTTCGATGTACGAACAACCGGCCTTCAAACGCGCGCGCCAGTATATAAGCGTGACAGGCAAGCATATTTATCTGACGTTCCCATTCACCAAGGATGAGGACTTCCCCAAGGTCTGGGAGAAATACATGCTGATTCGGAGACGACAACTGGATGAGCTGTATTTCCGGAACTGAACCGTCAATATTGTTGCAATACTGCCGCTGCAATCTCAGCGAGCAGTTTTGACAGACCGAACACGATCAAGGCATGCAAATACCGCTTTGCGGTTCCGTTGATTCAAGAGCTTCACCATGAAAAATTCTCCAACCGACGCCCAAAAAAAACGGATGATCTAACGATCGCCCGTTTTATGCACTTCAAGTCAACACACTGTCCTCAACCTCATACTTAACCACCACCCGATTCTTATAAAGCCGCTCACTCTTCAACACCTGACTCTCCTGCCCCTTGCTCCTGACCTCCCGCCATATCTCGTTCTCCCGAAAAACCCGCCCACCGTCTCGCACGAACCGATGCCTAAGTTGATAAACGTGATACCGAAACTCTCTCGCCTGATCGCACAACAACTCCCCCTCCAACTGTTGCTCGGCGACATTGAGCTTCACCTGAAAATAACGATCGGTCGGGTTATGCAGCACCCAGGTCAATGTAGTTGTAAAAGATCTCAGCCCCGGAGCCGAATGGCAGTCCCCGCCCGTCGTCACGAAAGGGATCGAAGCTGTGGTTCGACCGCTCAATCACGACCAATGGCGAGTGAATCGCCATCCAGTGAATCAGGTTGCTCAGTTGGCAGATCCCGCCGCCGATGCCGCTGCGGGCTTCACCAAATGACAGCTCCATGCCTTCGACATAACCGCGTTTGCGGGTGGGCCGACCCACGAGGCGGCAAAATGAAAAATATTCGCCAGGACGGATGACGACGCCGTCGATCGAAGCAACGGCCAGTTTCAGGTTGATGACTTTGTCGTGTTGCAGGGTGAGATCGGAGTTGCCGAGTTTGCGGATCAATTTGGAGGTGTGTTTGAGATAGCGGAAAGGCAAACGGGAGGCGGTGTTCAGGGGATGTGCGTACCGCACTTCAAGAAGGTGTTCGCCCAGTGTAATGGCCTGGCAATCCATGCACCGGTAAAGAGCCCTGACACTGGGCGAACGGGAAGTATTTTAATTGAAGTTTTCGAATATGTCCGCGTATATGAACATGAAATTTATCGAAACAACTTTTGATTAAATGTCGGCCCAAATACTATTTTACAGCCCAGCAAACTCACCAGTTAGACCATTAAAACTGATTGTTCTTATACATAAAAGTTGTACAAGAACAATCAACATATAGAGCTAATACTCAACTTCAGTGCTTGCTGGTCACTTTCAGCATGTCGGTATAGGTCACAACGACACTCTGTCCAACTTTCAGATCTTTCAATTTCGCTTGAACTTCGGGCCTTACGACGTCAACGGTCTTGGACTGGCCGGAAGGGTTTTTGAGGGTTACACGATTGTTCTTCACGTCGATTTTGGTGATTTGCAGTTGGACCTGCACCTGACGGTAGGCTTCGCCGCCCGGGTTGTCGCTGCCGGGGGCTGCGCGGACTTCGCCAGCGCGTTCGACGCTGCCTGGCAGACCTTTGTCGATATCGGTGTCGAGGTAGGCAGCGACAGAGCGGGTAACCTTGATATCGACTTGGTCGCCGATTTTCAGTTTGCCGAGGTTTTTGGCCTTGTCGGTCAATTGCACATGGACCTGACGACCTTCCGGCCCCTCCAGGACGACCTGATGTTTGGCAGCATCGACCGAGACAACTTTGGTGGTGACCTGATCCGCCTCCACAACGGCAGACAGCGGGATGTCCGCAGCCATGGCGCTAAGACTGGCGGCAGACAGCAGGGTCGCAAGGGTGATGGCTTTGGTCAGTGCGTGAAGTTTCATAAGCGGTACATTCCCTGTGAATTGGAGGCAGCAACGAGCGCTGAACCACCGTCCAGCGTCCTCTGCGCAGATGAGCATAGACGCTGATCAGGGAGTGTTCGCAGTTTCTTGGAGAACGCCTCAAGCCTCGGGATCGTCAACCTCCTGGGCGACGTTCACGGCAGGCGAGTCTTTATGGGACTGATCGGCCCTGGCCTTCAAGGCTTGCCATTGTTCCAGGTCGATGGCGCCCTGCCCCAGCAAGTCGTCGGCCACTCGCAGCAGTTCGGCGTAGTGGGCGTCGGGGGATTGTTGCCAGTAGGCCTGGTCTTCGAACAGACGCTGCCACGAATCAAGGTCGGGCGGTTTCAGGTCTTCACTCATGGCGGGCTCCTGTGAACGGGCTTCTAGAATTAGGAGGCTATCGCTCTGCCGAGAGTTCCGACTCAATACCCGGTCATTTCCAGATACCCCTGCCCACCCTGGCTGCCGCTCAATTGCACCGGCCCTTCCCAATAGGGAATGCGCAAAGCCATCCACGCATTGGGGTTGAGCGCGCTGATCGTGATGTCGAGGTGTTTGTCGGGGATTTTGATCGACCAGCGTATCGGCATCGAACGCCCGGCGACGTTGGCGGTGTCTTGTGGTGTGAGGCTGATATCGGCGGCGTGCAGTCGCTGCGTCTGGCCCTGATCGTCGATCCAGGTGCCGGTGAGGTAAGGCGCGCCGTCCTTCTGCCGCATGCGGTAGAGCATCACTTGCTCGCCGCTGTCCAGGTGCAGGGAAAACCAGTCCCAGCCCGTCTGGTTGGCAGTCAGGGGCTGGCTGCTCCATTCCCGGTCGAGCCAGGCCGGGCCACTGACTTGATAGGTTTTGCCGTCGATTTCCAGTGTGCCATTGGCCTGAAAAAACGGCTGGCTGTAGTAGTACGACGCCTGCCCTTGTTCGGATTTCTGACTGAAGCCTTTGTCGCCCTGAAGCACCAAAGGACGCGTGGAACTCAGCCGCAGTTGATAGCCAAAATGCTTGTCCCGGGCGCTGAGTTGAAGATCCGCCATAGGCTCGGAACTCTGACTGCTGAAACGCCAATCATCGATCCACGCGTTGAACGGCGCCAGGCTCACACCCGCCTGACCAACGCCGCCACGGGCGTAACGTTCGGCGGCGTGATGCACTGTCGCCGACGTCACGGCCGCATGGCCAAGCCAGATAATTTGATTACCCCAACCGGCCACTTCGGGCGTCGCTTTCAAGGCGCTGCGAAACAGCGTCCACTGCGCGCCGAACTCGCGCCCCTGATCGTCCTTGAGGTTGGCGGTGACGTACCACCATTCGATCCGAAAACCGTCATGAGGACCGTGATCCGCCGGAAAGCTGAACACCCGACCGGGCACCACCGGCGTAAACGCGGCGGCCTGATGACCCAGCCCCGCGAAACCTTTCTCAACAGGCGCCGAGTTATCGCAGCCGCTCAATAATGCCAGTAGCAACACGCCGACCTTAATCTTCATGAGCAAACGTCCTCAGCAGATCCGCCGGTTGCGTGCGGTACAGCGAATACAGCGGCCACGCCGACGCCAACAAAGTCGCCAACAGCGCCAGCCCCATCAACTGCAACAGCTGCAGCGGAAACACCCGCAATGGCAAGCGCCAGCCGAAGGCCTGAACGTTGATCACCGTGTCCAGGCACCACGCCAGCGCGATCCCCAATGGCAACGCCAGCACCAGGGTCAGCACCGCCAGCAACCAGGTCTGGCCGAGATTGAGCAGCATCAGTTGCCGGCGAGTCACGCCGAGCGCCCATAGGGGGGCAAGTTGCCCGAGGCGGCTCTGGCTTTGGGTCAACAGGCTGATGAACAGCGCCACGCCCGCCACGCAGAGGGTCAGGCTGTTGAGTGCGGCGGTCGCGGCAAAGGTGCGTTCGAACACTTGCGTGGACCAACCCTTGAGCCGGGCCTGGTCGACGATTCGGCTATCCTCCAGCGTAAAGCGGGTTTGCAGCGCGGTCAGGAAAGCGGGGATCAACGTCGGATCGATGCGCAGGTTGAAACGGCTCGGTGTCAGCTGCGGCCAGCCGCGCAGCAGATGCTTGACGTTGACCAGAATGTGGCCTTTGGGATTGCCGTAATCGGCGTAGATGCCGACGATCCGTGGTGACCAGGCGCCGTTCGGTGTGGGAATCGTCAGGTGATCGCCAAGGCGCACCTTCAGCCGACGGGCGAGTTGCTCACTGAGCATCAGTGCGTCGTCCTTGGCCAGTCGGTCCCAAGGGTTGTCGCCCAAGGCTTCCAGCAGCGGCCAATGCTGGCGATACGTCGGGTGATCGATCACGCCGAAGACGTCCGCCGGCCAGCCTTGCAACTGGATCGATACTTGCCAGCTGGGCAGCACCGCCGTGAGTTCGGGTTGCTGCTTGAGCCAGGTTTGCAGTTCTCTGGCCTGGGCCGGATTTTGCGGATTAACGTACAGTTCGGCGGTCAGGCGTTGTTCGAGCCAATCGCTGAAGGTCTGACGAAAACCGGCCGTCATGCTCCCCGCTCCAATGTTTGCCGCCAGCGCCAACAATAGCGCCATCAGCGCCAGGCTCAGGGCCGGCAGTTGTTGACGGCAGTCGGCGAGAAACCATTGGCCGAGCACCGAGCGACTGCGATGCAGCACCCGGTTCAACACCCAGTTGAGCACCACCGGCAACGCCAGCGCAGCGCCGATCAACAGTACCGCCATCAGCACAAAGCCGCTGCTCAGGCTGTCGCCAAAGATCAAGGCCAGCACTGCGATCACCGCGGCGATCACGGCAACCCAACCCTGACGCCGCAACCAGCGCGCGTGAGCCTGATGCCAGGCCTGCGGATCGGCCAAGGCCAGTAAAGGCAGGCGCGCAGCCCGCAACAAACTGTTGGCCCCCGCCAACAACGCGCCCAACAGACTCAGGCCGACGCCGCTGAGCCACCACCACGGACTGAGGCTCAACTGCCCCGCCACTTCGGCGCCGTACAACCCGCGCAGACTCGCGGCGACGTCCGGCAACAGCACGCTGGCCAGCAGGTAGCCGCTGGCGACGCCGACCAATCCGCCGATCAATGCCAACCCACCCAATTCAACCGCCAAACCGGCAATCAGCAACCGTGCACTGACGCCGCAGGCACGCAGGGTTCTGAGCAAGCCACGGCGTTGTTCCAGCGCCAGGCCGATCGCGGCGTGGACGATGAACAGGCCAACCACGAATGACAGAAAACCCAGCGCATCGAGGTTCAGGTGAAAGCTTTCGGTGAGGCGCGACAAATTGTTCTCTTCGCCACTGGTCTTGAGCTGCAGCTGTCCTTTGAATTGATCAGGCAGGGTCGCGGTGAAATCCTTCGGCAGCAGCAGGCGTGACAGCTGATCCGGCAAGCCGAGAATCTGCTGGGCAAAGCCGATGTCCACCAACAACACACCGGGGGCCATATCGGGTTGGGCATGCAGCGGCGGCAATGCCTGACCACTCAACGTCGGTGGACGTTCGCCCTCGTGCAGACCCAGAGTCTGCAACGTCTGCGGCGAAATCCAGGTACTGCCCGGCGGGCTGAAAAACTCGACAACCTGCTCAATCGGCAACGCCTGCCCAGCCACGGAAGAACCGGCGGGCAGCGACACCGGCTCGATGCCCATCAACTGCAAGCGCTGGTCGTCATGCCCCTTGAGCGTCACCCGACCTTGCAGGACCGGCGACACCGGCCAACCCGCACGGCGCAGGTCGACAAACACTTGCTGGGAGAAGGTCGCGCCGCTGGGCGCACTGAGGCTGGCCTGGGGTTCGCCGCCGATCAACTGACTGGCCCGGGCATAGCTTTCGCGCGCCTGGCTGTTCAGCGCCTGCACGCCGGTCAGCAGACTGGTGGCGAGCCAGAGCCCGGTCAGCACACTGAAAAACTGCACCGGGTGCTGCCGCCAATGACTGAGCAGCGCCCGCAGCGTTTCGCGAAAGACCCGCACTTCAGCGCTCGCCCGCGCCAGCCAGACGACCACCGTGGAGCACCACTTTTTCGGCCAGCCGCGCGGCAACCCGCGAGCTGTGGGTGACCATCAACAAGGCGGTGGGACTGTCGTCGAGCAACTCCAGCAACAACTTCAAGACTTCATCGCTGGTGGCTTCATCGAGGCTGCCGGTCGGTTCGTCGGCCAGCAGCAATTTTGGCTGCGACGCCAGGGCACGGCCCAGCGCGACCCGTTGCTGCTGGCCACCGGACAGCTGTTCCGGATAACGCTGCAGCAAATCAGCCAAGCCCAGACGTTGCACCAGATGCGCCTGCCAGCGCGAATCATGGCGCCCCGCCAGTCGTGCCTGGAACGCCAGATTGTCCTCCACGCGCAAACTGCCGATCAGGTTGAACTGCTGAAACACCAGGCCGATTTCGGTCCGCCGCCAGTTCGCCAGTTGCCCTTCGCTCATCTGCTCCAGCCGATGTTCGCCGCTGCGGATGCTGCCGCGATCGACCTTGTCGAGCCCGGCAATCAGGTGCAGCAAAGTGCTTTTGCCACTGCCCGACTCCCCCATCAACGCCAGGCTGCTGCCGGGTTTCAAGGTGAGGTCGACACCTTGCAGAACCGCTAATGGGCCCTGGGGAGTGGCGTAGCTTTTGAAGACGCCTTGGACCGAAAGCATGGGGAAAACCGTTCGATGTGCGTGGAGCAAGGATAGCGGACGGCAGCGGCACCGCGAATAGACCCGTTTGGATACCCCATAGCCCACACACTTCAAGGAAAAAACATACACAACGAAGGAATTGCCTGACTGCTCATTCGTATCCAGATGGATACATTTGAGTAATGAATTTTGGCAAAGGAGGTTTAAACATGAGCCAGACTTTGACTACTTTCGATATGGCGGCTCTGCTGGACAGTGACGAAGCCATCAGCGAGTACCTTTCGCAAGTGCTCGCAGACGGCGACAACGAAGAGTTTCTTCGCGCTATCGGCTACGTGGTAAAAGCGCGTGGAATGACACAGATAGCCAAGGATTCGGGTATGGGCCGCGAAAGCCTGTACAAGGCCTTCGCACCAGGAGCAAAACCACGTTTCGATACGGTTTTAAAGGTCATTCACGCCCTTGGCATTGATCTCTGCGCGCAGCCGGGTCATTCGGTCAATCACTCAACGCTCTAAGAGACTCCTCTGCTTAGACTGCTTGCTTCAGCGCAACCAACGTAAAACACAACGGCAGCTGCACCGTCTGTTGCTCATACCGATCATAGAGTTCCTCGCGATTGGAATGCGGGTACTCCTTGAAGTGGCTGATCTGCAATCCCGCCTCGATGGCGCCGGTGAAGATGGCGCCCAGGGTGTGGACGAACCAGTAGGACGTCGAGGCCTGCTGTTCGATCTTGCCTTCGTAGACGATCGGCTGGTCCTGCACAAAAGGTTCGCTGCGAAAGTACGAGCTGTCCGGCCGATACGGATCGGCCGACTCGGGGTCGAACATTTCCAGGAAGGGGTGGGTTTCGTACACCACCAGACTGCCGCCGGGCTTGAGGGTTTGTGCGACATGGCGGAAAAATTCAGCGATGTCCGGCATCCAGTTCAACACGCCGATCGTAATCAGGGCCACGTCGAAGCGGCCATGAAGTTCTGTCGGCAAGTGATGGATGTCTGCCTCGATGAACTCAGGCGCATGGGGCGAGCGTGACGCCAGTTCCCGCGCCTGATCGAGGAACGCCTCGGACTGGTCGACGCCTGTGACGCTGCGGGCACCCAACGCAAACAACGACAAGCATTCGCGGCCGTTGTTGCAGCCCAGTTGCACCACGTCTTTGCCGTCGACACCGACCTGTTCCAGTAACCCTCGGAGGGTGTCGTCCAAGCAGCAAAAATCACTACAACCAACCGCCGTCAAACGGGCCTGCCATTCGGGGGTGTCCTTGTGGTGTCGGGCGGAGTCATTCCAGGCATCGCGGTTGCTGGCGATGGCTTTTTCTTTTGTCGGCATTTCCATTGCGCGCTCCAGACTGGGGTCTTTCATTAATTGCGTGCTGACACTATAACCAACCGCGCTACAACCCACCCTCAGTCTGATCCAGCCGTTCACGCAAAAACTCGATCAACGCCTGCACCGGTCGCGATGCTTGACGGTGCTGCGGATAGACCGCCGACAACGTCAGCGGCTCGGAACGAAATGCTTCCAGCACCGGCACCAACCTGCCGTCCTTCAACGCCGAACCCACAATGAAAGTCGGCAAGTAAGTAATCCCCATGCCGGCGATCGCCGCGTCCCTGAGCAGTTCACCATTGTTCACCCGCATCCGCCCGGTGACATTGACCACCAACGGCTTGCCCTGCCCTTCGAAACGCCATTGCACCTGACGACCATGGCCGTAAGGCAGGCAGTCATGCGCGTGCAAGTCTTCGGGTTTGAGCGGCGTGCCGCGCTCGGCCAGGTAAGCCGGGCTGGCGCAATACACCCGTTGGATGGAGGCGATGCGTCGGGCGATCAGCGTCGAATCCTCCAGAACGCCGATGCGCAGCGCCAGGTCATAACCCTCACTGAGCAAATCCACCGGTCGATCACTGAGATCGACCTCCACCGTGACATCGCGATAACGCTGCAAAAACACCGGCAGTAAACAGCCCAAACGCACCACCGCAAACGACAATGGCGCACTTATGCGAATAGTGCCGCGGGGCTCAGTGGTCTGGCCGGCGATGCCCTGCTCTACTTGCTCGACTTCGCCCAGCAGACGCAAGGCTGACTCGTAATAACTCTGCCCCAGTGGTGTCACGTCCAGTCGCCGCGTGGAGCGATTAAGCAGCCGCACACCCAGACGCTCTTCGAGTTGCATCAACCGCCGGCTGACGAACTGCTTGGACAGGCCCAATTGATCGGCCGCCGCGGTGAAGCTGCCGGAGTCCATGACCTGGCAAAAAATACGCATATCTTCGAACGGGTTCATTGTCACGCTCTGATTGACAGTCAGACACTGTATAGCCGCTTTTTGTCTCAGACAAAAATGCCCGCACATTGGCGGGCATCTTTCATTGTGGCGGGACTTACTTCGACGTCAGCACCGAGTAGCTGTTCATCAAATTGCGATAGTTCGGAATGCGCGGCGACAGCAGGTTCGCCAGGCCTTCCATGTCGTTGCGCCAGTCGCCCTGCAGCTCGCAGGCCACCGAGAACCAGTTCACCAGTTGAGCACCGGCCGCCGCCATGCGCGCCCAGGCCGCTTGTTGCACGGTTTCGTTGAAAGTACCCGAAGCGTCGGTCACGACGAACACTTCAAACCCTTCAGCCAACGCCGACAGCGTCGGGAACGTCACGCAAACGTCGGTGACGACGCCGGCGATGATCAGTTGCTTGCGGCCAGTGGCTTTAACGGCCTTGACGAAATCTTCGTTGTCCCAGGCGTTGATCTGGCCTGGACGCGGGATGTACGGCGCGTCCGGGAACTGCTCTTTCAACTCGGGAACCATCGGGCCGTTCGGACCGTTTTCGAAGCTGGTGGTCAGGATGGTCGGCAGCTTGAAGAACTTGGCCACATCGCCCAGGGCCAGTACGTTGTTCTTGAATTCGTTCGGCGAGAAATCCTGGACCAGCGAGATCAGGCCCGTCTGGTGGTCGACCAACAGGACAACGGCGTCATCTTTGTTCAGGCGTTTGTACGGAACGTTGCTCATGTGAAACTCCTCGTTGGATGGGTGTTACATGCGGCGCCGACGTGCAGGGCCGGCGCTTTTTTTATGAACGTCAGAACGCGAAGCACGAGCAGCCGAACGCGCCCCAGAAACCCGCGAAATCGCTGACCGGCGCATTCGACAAACGCGCCTTGTCATGGCTATGGGAATGCACGCCGCATGGCCCGCTGCAATGGTGAACCTGCGCTTGCATCGGCGAGGTCGGACGCCAGTGCCCCGGCACTTTCACCACCGGCGACCAGTCCGGCAGCACCGGCACGCTGGCCGGTCCGAGTTTTTCAAAGTCACCGGCGGCGTACACCACCTTGCCGCCGACCACGGTCAACACCGACTCGATCCACTTGATCGCTTCTTCGTCGACGCTGAAAAAATCCGCGCTCAGGGCCGCGACGTCAGCCAGTTGGCCGACCTTGATCATGCCTTTCTTGCCCTGCTCGGAAGAGAACCAGGCGCTGCCGTGGGTGAACAGCTCCAGTGCGGTTTGACGAGACAAGCCCTCGGCATGCAGTTCCAGGCCACCGACCGTACGGCCGCTGACCATCCAGTACAGCGAAGTCCAGGGGTTGTAGCTGGACACTCGCGTGGCATCGGTGCCGGCGCCGACCGGTACGCCTTCGGCCAGCATGCGTTTGATCGGCGGGGTCGATTCGGCGGCTTTGGCGCCGTAACGCTCGACGAAATATTCGCCTTGGAACGCCATGCGATCCTGAATCGCGATACCGCCACCCAGCGCCCTCACCCGCTCAATGTTCTGCGGTGTAATGGTTTCGGCATGGTCGAAAAACCATGGCAAACCGTTGAACGGAATGTCGCGGTTAACCTTCTCGAATACGTCGAGCATGCGGCTGATGGATTCGTTGTACGTGGCGTGCAAACGGAACGGCCAGCGCTGCTCGACCAAGTGGCGCACCACCGGCTCCAGCTCGTCTTCCATGGTTTGTGGCAGGTCCGGACGCGGTTCGAGGAAGTCCTCGAAATCCGCCGCTGAAAACACCAGCATTTCCCCGGCACCGTTGTGCCGCAGGTAATCGTCGCCCTGATGCAGGGTCACGCTGCTGGTCCAATTCTTGAAATCGGTCAGCTCTTCCTTGGGCTTCTGGGTGAACAGGTTGTAGGCGATGCGAACAGTCAGCTGCTGGTCCTTGGCCAACTGCTCGATCACCTGATAATCGTCCGGATAATTCTGGAAACCGCCGCCGGCATCGATGGCGCTGGTCAGGCCGAGACGGTTGAGTTCGCGCATGAATTGACGGGTCGAGTTGACCTGATATTCCAGCGGCAACTTCGGCCCCTTCGCCAGGGTCGAGTAGAGAATCATCGCGTTAGGACGGGCGACCAGCATGCCGGTCGGTTCACCGTTGGCATCGCGCACAATCTCGCCACCCGGCGGGTTCGGCGTGTTGCGGGTGTAACCGGCCACGCGCAACGCGGCACGGTTGAGCAAAGCGCGGTCGTACAAATGCAGGACAAATACCGGTGTATCCGGCGCAGCCTGATTGAGTTCTTCGAGGGTCGGCATGCGCTTTTCAGCGAACTGGAATTCGTTCCAGCCGCCGACCACGCGCACCCATTGCGGCGTCGGCGTGCGGTCGGCCTGATCCTTGAGCATGCGCAGGGCATCGGCCAGCGACGGCACCCCTTCCCAGCGCAGTTCGAGGTTGTAGTTCAGACCGCCACGGATCAGGTGCAAGTGCGAGTCGTTGAGGCCGGGAATGACGCAGCGCCCCTTGAGATCGATGACCTGCGTACCCGAACCGCGCAGGGCCATGGCTTCGGCGTCGGTGCCGACCGCGACGAAACGACCATTGCTGATCGCTACGGCGCTGGCGCGTGGGTTTTCACGGTCAACCGTATGAAATTGGCCATTGAACAAAATCAGATCAGCGTTCATCACTTTTCCTTGGGCTGAGTGGAAGAGGACAGCCAGGGCGCGAACAACCGCGTCGCCATTGGCATGAACAGGTACACCACCGACACGACGATGGTCAGCGTGATCAGGAACGTCGCGACCACGTAATTGGACAGGAAGGTATTGAGCTGCAACAGCGGGCCCCAGATCAGCGGCACCAGCAAGGTGTGCGGCAAAATCACCAACAACGTCACCATGGCCTGCTTCCAGCGCGGCGGTGGTGACGAAGCGGCGTCGGCTTGCGGCGCGAACCAGAATTCGTTGACCGGATTGACCTCGGTCTGGTCGCCGTCAGCGAGCATCGGCGTGGCTTCGTTGACCAGTTCCAGCCGTTGCGGTGAATCGAGCCAGCGCTGCATCGATTCGGTGGAGCAAAAGCGCAGCACGCAGGTGTACAGGTCAAGTCCGGCGCTCTTGCCGCGAATCACATCGACGCCCAAGTGCCCTTCCTGCTGCCCGGCAATACTGACAATGTTGCGCAACCAGGCTTCGTAGGGCACTTCAAACCCCGCCTTGATCCTGTGCTTGATGACCAGGGTCACGACTTCCTCGAAACGATTGGATTCAGGCATAACGCAAAGCTCCGGCGAATCGGACATTGAGCGCCAGCCGTCCCGGCCCGGCGATAAGAACGCTGGTGAACAGAATCAACAGCAGCCAACCGAACTGCCCTTCATCAAGACTCCATTGCGCATGCACCACCAGCAGCGCGATCAGCAACACCGCCAAAATCGGCAGACACGCCAGACGCACCAGCACCCCGGCGATGATCAGCAACGGGCACAGCACCTCGGCAAAAATCGCCAGCATCAGCGTGGCGTTCGCGCCCAAGTGGAAAGGGTCTTCGATGACTTGCAGTTGAGCGTTGTAGTTAAGCAGTTTCGGCAAACCGTGCACCCACAGCAGAAACAAACCACCGCTGACCCGCAAAAACAGCAGTCCGAGATCCTGGGCCCGCTCATCCCATCGCGACGTATTCATGGGCTACCTGCACGAATGAAAAACCACCGGCGCTCATGCGCCGGGACTTGGTTTGATAGTGCCGGTCTGAGGTCGGGAAAAATTGGATGTGTGTGCTCTTTTTGTGGATGAGCCCGGCGGTACGATCCACCCCAGATCCCTTGTGGGAGCGAGCCTGCTGGCGATAGCGGTGGGTCAGGCAACATCAATGCTCGATGACACATCGCCTTCGCGAGCAGGCTCGCTCCCACAGAGATTGGATGTTCGGCAGGAAGAGAGTGGTCGGCTGTCAGGCCGCCTTCGCGAGCAAGTCGAATCGTCGCACCGCCGCTCCCACAGGGATTGGATGTTTGCAGGAAGAGAGTGGTCGGCTGTCAGGCCGCCATCGCGAGCAGGCTCACTCCCACAGGGGATCCGTGTTCGCCTTTCGCTTCTCACCACTCAACAGGCCGAGCGTTAGCTCGCCTGCAGCTCTTGATCCACCCGCCCCTATCGGGAGGCTGAGTGGAGGTGTTCATCTGGGGGATAGGCGCGCAGCGCCGTTCGACGCAGTCGAACACATCGAGAGGAGGTCGAAGCGAAGCCGACCGGAGGCGATGCCCCCAGATGAATACCGGAACGAAGGAACGCCGAGCCTAAGCGAGGGGCCGGACGCTTGGGGCGAGCCTTTTTGGGTACTTTTTTGGCGTTTGAAAAAAGTGCCTCGCCGTAAGGGCGAAACCGCCAGCCGCCGTTACCGCAGAAATGGATATGTACACCTGAAAGAGATTGGTCGGCTATCAGGCCGCCATCGCGAGCAAGCCCGCTCCCACAGTTGGACTGGGTACATCAGGATATAAACAGGTCGGCCCGGAGGCCGCCACGGTCAAGCCGAAATCGACAAAGGCCTGGACATGAACTCACTGATCCGCGACCGCAACCACCGTTCCGCCGGATCGTTGTCATGCACCCCACTCCAGGCCATCGAAAGTTGCGCCGCTTCAATCGGAAACGGCGGGTCTTCGGCCCGCAACGCACAACCCTCGACCAACGCACATGCGGCGTAATCCGGCACGGTGGCGATCATCTCGGTCCCGGCCAGCAACGCCCGCAACCCACTGAACTGCGGAACGCCCAACACCACCCGCCGACTTCGTCCGATCTTCGCGAGATCAAGATCAATGTTGCCGCTCAAATCCCCCGAAAACGACACCATCGCATGGGGTCGTTCACAGTATTCATCCAGCGACAGCGTCCCCGGTCGTTTGTCACCACGCAGCACCTTGCATGGAATATCCCGCAACGTCTTGCGCTTGGCATTGGCCGGCAAGTCCGTGGTGTAACTCACTCCCACTGAAATCTCCCCAGACGCCAGCAACGCCGGCATCAGCAGATAATTCGCCCGACGCACGACCACAATGATCCCTGGCGCCTCTTCCCGGAGCTGGCTCAACAAGGGCGGAAACAAGCCAAACTCGGCGTCGTCCGACAGCCCAATGCGAAACACATCGCAGCTTGTACCGGGATCGAATTCTTTAGCTCGGCTCACGGCCCCGGAAATCACATCCATCGCCGGCTGCAGCTCCTTGAGAATCGCCAGTGCCCGCCCTGTCGGCTCCATCCCGCGGCCGTTGCGCAACAGCAGCGGATCGTCGAACAGATCCCGTAACCGTCCCAGCGCGGCACTCACCGCCGGCTGCCCCATGAACAGTTTTTCAGCCACACGGGTGAGGTTCTTTTCGAACATCAACGCTTCGAAAATCACTAACAGGTTCATGTCGACGCGGCGCAGATCGTTACGGTTCACAGGCAGATTCCCCTTGTGTGTTCAGCCAGGCACTTAGCGTTGGAATTTACTCGATCAGCGGTACGTTGGCCGCACGTTTGTAAGGACCGTACTCCACCGGTACCCATTGGAAATGTTTGCCCTCTGCCGCGATATGGCCGATGCCCGGAAACGGCAAATGCGCCGCTGTTACCCAGATTTTGCTCGCCGCTGCATCACTGAAAACCCTGGCGCGGCTCTTGATCGCTTGCTGACTGTTGACGTCAAAGCCGATCGACACTTCCGGGTGTTCGAACTGCACCGCCAGGTTATGCACCAGATCCCCCATGAACAGAATGCTCTGACCCTGCGAGGTGAAGCGGTACGTGGTGCTGCCCGGCGTATGGCCGGTCTCGATAACCGCCTCCACACCCGGTACCGGCGACTGACCGGCATCGAACGTCTTGAAGCGACCTGCCGCGACGTAGGGCGCGGTCGAATCCTGGGCGATTTTGAAATACGGCTTGGCAGCCTCGGGCGCCTTGCCGAAGGCTTGAGGATCGAGCCAGTAGTCAGCTTCTGCCTTTGCCGCGTAAACAGTGGCGTTGGCGAAAACCGGTTTCTGCTGGCCGTCGACCAGTCCGCAGACATGGTCCAAATGCAGGTGGGTCAACAAAACCGTATCGACCTGCGCCGGCTCATAACCGGCGGCTTTCATATTGTCTGACAGCATCCCGGCGGTAGCACCAATGCACTGGCCGGCACCGGTATCGACGAGGATCAATTGCTTGCCAGTGTTGATCAAAAAGGCATTGAACGCGGTTTGTACGCCCGGCGTTTCAATCGAACGGCGAGCCAGCAGCGCGCGGATCTGACTTTGAGTCAGGCCTTTGAGCAGTTTGGGCGACAGATCGTTGTAGCCATCGAACAACGCCGTCACCTCGTAATCGCCCAACGCCAACCGGTAATAACCCGGCACTTGCGTGCCGACTTGCGCCGGTGCCTGAGCCGAGGAAATGCCGGACGCCAGCGCTGCCGCGAGCCCCAGCGCGCAAACCAGAGAATGTTTCATGCCACCACCTTGGTCGAGTCAGAGGAGCGGCCACGCACAACGCCGCCAGATAACGTCAATTTTGCACGGCTCGCAGCCGTGGAAATTGCAGCAATGTGCTGAGTTAGCGCTGTTGGTTACCGCCGCACATTGACGGAATTAACAACGTTTAACTCGCCTGCCAGAGCCCTGCGACCAAAAATGAAGCTCACCGACAAGGACATCTGTCATGGCTCATTCTCAGCAAAACGTCGTCCGCGAGACGACCACTGAAACGCGAAAGAAAACGACCGGCGGCCTGACTCCGTGGCGCGAAAGCCTGGTCAAGCAACTGATCCTCGAGCGCCTCGGTGAGACCGTTGAAGTGACCGAACTGGCCCGCGCCTGCGCCCTTTCGCGCAGTCATTTCTCCCGCGCGTTCAAGTGCAGCACCGGGCTCTCGCCTCAGGACTGGATTCGCAACCAGCGCATCGCCCGCGCCAAGCAATTGATCCAGAACACTGACCTGACGCTGACGCAAATCAGTCTCGAATGCGGCTTTTGCGATCAAGCGCATTTCTGCCACATCTTCACTCGCAATGAAGGCATCACTCCATTTGCATGGCGTTGCCGCACCGTGCGCTCCCCGGCCCACCGCCCCGCCTGCACCGCTCAACTTCACGCGCAATAAACCCGCTACAAAGCTTCCATGGCATAGGATCGGGGGGCCAGGGAGTAACGCTTAGTCCTTCAAAAACGCCAGCAGATCGGCGTTGAGCTGATCCTTGTGGGTATCAGTCAAGCCATGGGGGGCGCCGGGGTAGATCTTCAACGTAGATCCTTTCACCAGTTTTGCAGACGCAATACCCGACGCTTCGATCGGCACCACCTGGTCAGCATCGCCATGCACCACCAGCGTCGGAATGTCGAACTTCTTCAGGTCTTCGGTGAAGTCGGTTTCGGAGAACGCCTTGATGCAGTCATAAGCGTTCTTGTGGCCGGAGGTCATGCCTTGCATCCAGAACCAGTCGATCATGCCCTGGGATGGCTTGGCGTCTGGTTTGTTGAAGCCGAAGAACGGACCGCTGGCGAGGTCGATGTAAAGCTGCGAACGGTCGGCCAGGGACGCCTTGCGAATGCCGTCAAACACCTCGATCGGCAGGCCGCCAGGGTTGGCTTCAGTCTTGAGCATCAGCGGCGGCACCGAAGAAATCAGCCCGGCCTTGGCTACGCGCTCGGTACCGTGGCGACCAATGTAGCGCGCCACTTCACCGCCGCCGGTGGAGAAGCCGAACAGCACGGCATCTTTGAGGTCCAGCCACTCGATCAACTGCGCCAGATCATCGGCGTAGGTGTCCATGTCGTTGCCGGTCCACGGCTGGCTGGAGCGGCCATGACCGCGGCGATCATGGGCGATCACCCGGTAGCCTTTGGCGGCCAGGAAGATCATCTGCGACTCCCAGCTGTCGGCATTCAACGGCCAGCCGTGGCTGAAGACAATAGGCTGACCGGTGCCCCAGTCCTTGTAATAAATCTCGGTACCGTCTCGGGTCGTGAACGTACTCATGTGTTGCCTCCTTAGTGAGTGTTGGGGTGAATCAAACCGGTGAGTGGCTCATGCGTTCAGCCAGCCGCGCCACTCGCTCGCCCAGATGGGCGGCGGTGCGGCGGTCTTCGGGGGGCGGTGCGCGTTCGGGGGACTGTTCGACATTCGACTGCGCCATGGCGCCCAGCGAGCTGCCCAGGCGATTCATTTGCCCATCGAACACGCCCTTGCTCGAACGCGCCGGCAGCAGGTCGAGGCCAACCCAGATCATTGAATGCTGCGCGGCGAACACTGCCATCTGCAGCAAAGTGTTGAGTTTGTCGCCGCACAGGCAGCCGGAATTGGTGAAGCCGGCCGCCAGTTTGTCGCGCCAGGGTTGGGCCAGGTAGAACGCCGCCGTGGCGTCCATGAACCCCTTGAAGGGTGCCGAGGCGCTACCCATGTAGGTTGGCGCGCCGAAGATGATTGCGTCGGCGTTGTGCAAATGGTCCCAGTGCCGGTCCACGTCCTCGACCGAAATCAGCCGGCAGGTACTGCCGTGCCTTTCCACGCCTTGGGCCACGGCTTCGGCCATGACACGGGTGTGCCCATAGCCACTGTGATAGACCACCACCACGCTGCTCATTCGGACGTCCTCATGACATGTTTAATCCCTTTGTTCCACGGCAGCCCCCCTGTGGGAGCGAGCCTGCTCGCGAAAGCGTTGTATCAGTCACCAACGATGTTGAATGTGCCGCCTTCGCGAGCAGGCTCGCTCCCACAGACCGGTGGCCGTTGAAGATGCAGAGTTTTGAGCGTAGACCGGACGCAGGACGAGTTAAACGTTGTTAATTTTCCCTGGCGCGCCAAAAGCCTCAGCGATACCTTCAAGACCGTCGCGCCCAATAATTACGGAACCCATGAACAAGGGCGGAGAACCAGCAGTCCAGGCAGACGCCGCAGAGTCATCCGGCCAGCGCATTGCGTTGCCGTAAAAACCTGACGAATATGCTCGAAAACCGCGTATCAGACGGCTGCAAGCAGGAGTGACACGTTGACCCTTCCCCCCGACCAAGCCATCCATTTCGGCCCCTACCGGATCTATCCCGGACAACGTCTGGTCATGGAGGCCGACCAGCCCCTGCGCCTGGGTCGACGTGCCATGGACATTCTGTTGATCCTTTTGGAACACGCCGGGGAGGTGGTCAGCAAACAAACGCTGATCGCCAGGGTCTGGCCGAAAAACGTGGTGGAAGACATCAACCTGCGGGTGCACATGGCCGCCTTGCGCAAGGCCCTCGGCGACGGACAGGCCGGCCAGCGTTACATCATCACCGTGGCGCAGCGCGGGTACAGCTTTGTGGCGCCGTATTCGCTGGAGCACATCGAGCACCCTCCAGGGAGCGAAGCGCCAGCACCGAGTGGCCACAACCTGCCCGTTCGTCGAACCCGCATGATCGGCCGCCAGTCTCTCGTCGATAGCCTGGTGGTCCAGCTGTCACGCCAGCGTTTCATTACCCTGGTCGGCCCCGGCGGGATCGGCAAAACCACCGTGGCCCTGCGTGTCGCCGAACAACTGATCGGGCGCTACCGGGATGGCATTCGCCTGCTGGACCTGGCGCCGATCAATGATCCGTCGATGATCACCGTTCACCTGGCGACATTGCTCGAACTGTCCTTGCACGACGCCGAGCCGATGAGCGGCCTTGCCGCGTTTTTGCGCGACCGGCAGATGCTGCTGGTGATCGACAACTGCGAACACTTGGTCGACGCCATCGCATTGCTGAGCGAGAGCCTTCTGCGCGCCGCGCCAGAGGTGCACATTCTGGCCACCAGCCGTGAGAGCCTGCGGGCCGAAGGTGAATGTGTCCAACGCCTGGAGTCGCTGGACTGCCCTCCCCCCATTGCCGTGCCAGACCGCGCTCAGGCCCTGACCTTTTCCGCCCTGCAGTTGTTCGTCGAACGGGCGATGGCCAGCCACGACAGCTTCGAACTGACCGATGACGAGCTGCCGCTGGCAATTGAAATCTGCCGGCGTCTGGACGGTATTCCATTGGCGATCGAATTGGCGGCCGCGCAAGTCAACAGCCTCGGATTGAGCGGATTACTGACCCAGCTCCAAGGCAGTTTTCGCCTGCTCACCCAGGGTTGTCAGACCACGCTGGGCCGACACCAAACCTTGCGCGCCACACTGGACTGGAGCTTCGAGCTGCTCAATGCCTGCGAACAAGCCTGCTTGCGCCGACTGGGTGTGTTCAGGGGCGGGTTCACCCTGGAATCGGCGGCGGCGGTGATCGTCGGCGAACACATCGAACCGCAAGCAGTGTTTGGCTCGATCACGCAACTGGTGGCCAAATCGCTGCTGAACGTGGAGGTGGGGGACGAAGAGGTGTTTTACCGATTGCTCGACACTACCCGCAGCTATGCCCTGGAGAAACTCGACCAGGCCGCCGACCTGCCCGATACCCGGGAACGTCACGCCAAGCGCTGCCTGGCGTTGATGAATCAGGCCCAGCACGACTGGGAGCTGATCCCGACAGGTACATGGATCGAGCGTTATACCCGCGGTCTGGAAGACATTCGTTCGGCCCTCGACTGGTGTTTTAACGCGCAAGGACCGCAGGCATTGGCGATCCGCCTGACGGCAGCTTCCACGCCGCTGTGGCAGGAACTGTCGCTGCTCAAGGAGCACGGCCTCTACGTGCGCAGGGCGCTGGCCCTGCTCGATGCAACGTCCGATCCCTGCCCGCAGCTGAAAATAGCCCTGCATCTCGCCCTCGGCAGTTCTTGCTATCACACTCAGATGAGCACGGCTGAAACCATCGAGGCTTTCGTCAGCGCCAGAACCCTGGCCAAGCAATGCAACGATTTGGCCGGTCAGTTGCGGGCAGTGTCCGGGCACATGGCGGTCAACCTCTGTTGCGCCAATTATCAAATGGCCCTGGAACAGAGCCGGCAATTCGATCGGTTGGGGCTGCACGGCGATGCAGTGTTGTCCCTCAGCATGCATCGCTTGCGGGTGCTGGCGTTGCACTTTGCCGGGGACCAACAGCAGGCGCGGATGAATGCCGAGCAGGTGCTTCAGCGCATGGCCCAGAGCGGCCACCTCAACCGCTTCACCTACGGTTTTGGCGTGCACTACGACCAGAGCGTCGCCGCCTTGACGATTCTGGCGCGCATCCTCTGGTTGCAGGGGCAACCAGAACAAGCCTGGCACACCGCCCGGCAAGCGCTGGAGATTGCGACCCAGATCAACCACGGCACGTCCATCTGCTACACCTTGGCGCTGGCCGGTTGCCCGATCGCTCACTACAACGGCGATACCCGAACGGCTCGTGAACTCTTGCGCCAGCTGCTGGAACAAGCACAGAAACACTCGGTGCTGCTGTTCTACACCTGGGCCCGACACTATGCGCAGGTGATCGACAGCGCCGAGGCGCACTTGCCTCTTCAGCCAGGCGTGGGGCTGATCAAGGACATCATGGTCACGCTGGATGGCAGTTTCGTCGATGACGCCCTGTTGCAACGGGCCGACACCGGTACGGCTGGCTGGAGCACGGCGGAAGTACTGCGGGCCCGGGCTGATGCGCTGCTGGCCGAGGATTGCCCACTGAAAACCGAAGCGGCCGAGGCCGTGCTGATCAGGGCATTGAATGTGGCGAAACATCAGGGAGCCCTGGCTTGGGAACTGCGCAGCGCCACCTCGCTGGCGCAACTTTGGCAGCGTCAGGGCCTGTATCAGCAAGCTCATGAGCTGCTGGCGCCGATCTACAATCGGTTCACCGAGGGATTTTCTACACCGGACCTGAGCAAAGTCCGTCGATTACTCGAGGAGCTCAATGGGCAACTGCACGCCTGAGACCCAGCGCGCCCGGCTGATGTAATGCGAATGGCGCTGCTCAAACGCCCGCAGATGGCCGTTGTGTTCGAGCTTCTCAAGGGCATAGGTGCGCGTGGTGTTGAGAAAACGAAAACGGGTCGTGCCGTTGACCTGATCCATCGCGAGCAACGATTTGGCGACCAATCGCGTCACCAGCGCCGCCAGTTGATCGGGCTTCAGCTCCGCGCAACTGCACACGCCAATCGCGGCATCGAGGGTGAATGACATTTTGAACACCGACAGGCGCTGCAACACGGTTTGTTCAGGCAGGCTCAGCCGTTCATAGCTCCAGTCCAGGGCAGCTTTGAGCGTCTGATGTCGGGGCACCGCCGTGCGCCGGCCTTGGGTCAGCAGCTGAAGACAGTTATCCAGCTGAGCTTGCAAACCGACCAACGCCAGCGCATGGATCTGCGCCGCAGCCAGTTCGATGGCCAGTGGCAAACCGTCGAGCCGCCGACAGATTTCACGGACCGCCTTGAGGTCTTGTTCGCGCAAGGCAAACCCTTGTTGACGGGTTCGGGCACGGCTGACGAACAGCTGCACCGCCGAATACCCCATGGCTTGGGCGACACTGTGCAACGCCGACGCGGGCGGCACCGCCAGAGACGGTACACGCAGAACCGTTTCCCCTCCTGCCTGTAAAGGCTCGCGGCTGGTCACCAGAATGGACAGCCGAGGCGCCGACATCAGCAAATCCTCGACCAGGGTTCGACAGCGTTCCAGCAGGTGTTCGCAGTTGTCCAGCACCAGCAAGGCGTGCCAGTTTGCCAGCACCTCCAGCGTCGTGCCGATCTCCCGTTCAAGGGTCTGGATCAGATGATCGACCACTCGAGCGGGGTCATCGATCGCGGCGAAATCAACCAGCCACACCCCCTCTTCATAGTGCTGCAACAGCAGTTCGCCGACACGCAACGCCACCGTGGTCTTGCCGACGCCGCCGGGGCCGACCAGCGTCATGAAACGCCGGACCGGCAACTGTCGGACCAGACTGCCGACCAGCGAATCCCGACCGGTCACCGGCGTGAGTCGTGCGGGCAGGTTGTGCTGATGTTTTTGCACGGTCTCGATCAAGAGCCGCGTGCCCGCGGACGCGGGCTGCACCGGGGCGATAAAACTGTAACCGCGCTGGGGAATGTTGACGATGTAGCGCTGGCCATTCTGCCCGTCGCCAAGCGCCCGACGCAGGGCGGCAATGTGCACGCGCAGGTTGATTTCCTCAACCACGGACGTCGGCCAGACGTGAGCAATCAGTTCGTCCTTGCTGACCACGTTGCCGGCGCGCTCGACCAGCACCTGGAGGATATCCAGCGCCCGACCGCCCATGCGCAGCGGTCGATCACCTTCAAGGATCAGCCGTTGCCGCAGGTGGAATGCATAGGGGCCGAATCGCAGCACCGCATCGCTGTTTAAATCTCTGAGGCTGTTCATGCACATTCACGTGCTGAAACCTGGCCCGGCTCACAGTGCAGCAACATCCCTTGCACCCGCCTTCCAGGCTCCCGCACCTCCATTGCAAAGCGTTCAGGGTATCTTGGCAGGCATCAGTGACGGTACAACTGCCACGGAGGGAGCGTCACAGCCATCACGGTGCGCATAACGGACAAGAAGGCTCTAGCTGAACTGCTCACGGTATTGGGTCGGCGTCAAACCAAGCTTTTCACTGAACAGAAAACGCATGTGCCGTACGCTGCCGAAGCCACTTTTGAACGCCACTGTCTTGAGTGGCAAGTCGCTGGTTTCCAGCAGATTCCTGGCGCTGTCGATACGCGCACTTTGCAGAAATTCCATGGGCGTCATGTTCACTTCCCGAGCAAATATTCGGGCGAAGTGCCGCGCACTCATGTTCGCGAGGCTGGCCATGCGTTCGATGCTGAATGCTTCATCGAGGTGTTCGAGCACAAAGTTCTGCACACGAGTGATCGGTGTTTCCTGCGGTGCGACAGCGGCCATCAACGGGCTGAATTGCGCCTGCCCACCCTGCCGCTTCATGACCACCAGCAATACCTTGGCGACGTCCTGGGCGACTTTCTTGCCATGGTCTTCGGTGACCACCGACAGTGCCAGGTCGATGCCGGCAGTGACGCCGCCAGAAGTGATGAGGTTGCGGTCCTGCACGTAAATCTGATCGGTTTCGACGGTAGCCTTCGGGAAGCCTTTGATCAGTCGTTCGGTGTAATGCCAGTGGGTGGTCACGCGATAACCGTCCAGCAAACCGGCATGGCCCAGCACGAACGCGCCGGTGCAGATCGAGCCGTATCGCTCGGCGCGACCGACCGCGGCTTTGAGCCAACACAACAACGGTGGATGTTTTTCGTTGTAGGCACCCGGACCGCCCGGCACCAGCAACAGGTCATACGCCTGATCCGCCTGATCGATGTGCAAATCGGCCTGGACGCTGACGCCGTTGGAGGCACGCAGCGCGCCATGCTCGGTGCCGATGGTCGACAGTTCGTAACGATCATCCGGTGCCAGATATCGATTGGCGATGGAAAACACTTCCATCGGGCCTGCCATATCCAGCAGGAGAAAGTCCGGGAACAACACAATAGCCACGGTTTTCATGGGTTCAAAATCACTGAAGTCAAAAGAAAATCCATCTGCCAAACACCACCCCCTGTGGGAGCGGGCTTGCTCGCGAAAGCGGTGTATCAGTCACCCACAATATTGAATGTGACGCCGCTTTCGCGAGCAAGCCCGCTCCCACAGGGGTGGTGTCGGTATCAGAAGGATGCTGTGCATTATGGCCAAATGTGGCATCGGCGTCGGAGAAGAATACGTGATCGCCTGCCGATCACTGTCAACCTCAACAGGACAGTATTTCAATTTCTACCTACTTATTGCACCAACTCGTAACCATTAACCTTCTCCTCACTCGGACGAATCAACGTCCCCACAGGAGATTTCATCATGCTGACCCTTCGCAAAGCTTCGGATCGCGGCGCGGCCAATCACGGTTGGTTGAAGTCGTTCCATACCTTTTCCTTCGCCAACTATCGCAACCCGAAAGAGCAGGGTTTTTCCGACCTGCTGGTGATCAACGATGACCGGGTTGCCGCCGGTAAAGGTTTCGGCCAGCACCCACACCGCGACATGGAGATTTTCTCTTATGTGCTCGAAGGTGCTTTGGAACACAAAGACACCCTGGGCACTGGCTCGGTGATCCGCCCCGGTGACGTGCAGTTGATGAGCGCCGGCAGCGGCGTGGCGCACAGCGAATACAACCACTCGACCACCCGGCCGGTGCACTTCCTGCAAATCTGGATCGTGCCGGACATCAGCGGCGCCAAACCGCGCTATCAGCAAGAGCATTTCAGCACGCAAAAGAAACGCGGCCGTCTGCAACTGATCATCTCCCCCGACGGGGCGAAAGGCTCGCTGAAGGTGCGTCAGGACGCACGGGTGTATGCGGCGCTGATCGACGGTAAGGAAAGCGCTGCGCTGGAATTGGCCACCAACCGCTATGCCTATGTGCATGTGGCCCGCGGCAATGTCGAGCTCAACGGCGTGCCGTTGCAGGAAGGCGATGGCGTGCGGGTTCGCGATGAACAGGTGCTGACCTTGAGCAATGGCGTCGATGCCGAGGTATTGATCTTTGACCTGCGGCCGCAAGAACTGCCGGAAATGCCATAAAGATCAAGAGATCGCAGCCTCGTTTCACTCGACAGCTCCTACAGGGATTCGTGCAGTGCTGGCCCTGCGGGCGGTGACGGGTTCACGAACTGGTCCCACAGCATCATCAACAGCAACTTGCCTGGAGCCGCGCGACGGTTTCATTCGCTACGTTTCAGGCTATCGCCGGGTATGCGTATTCGGCGTTGTTCAACGCCAGCGGAGGCGATCACGCGTTGTTGTTTGTCATTGCAGCCGGCGCCATTGTGGTCGCACTGTTACTGGAACAGTTCATGCGCTTGCTGAACAGATCAAACAATGTGGGAGCGAGCCTGCTCGCGAAGACGGCGTCGCATTCAACAAAGTAGGTGACTGAAACACCGCATTCGCGAGCAGGCTCGCTCCCACAGGGATCAGTGCATTGGATTGAATCATTCGTTCACTCATGCGATCCCATTTACAGATGACTTTCTCAACAGGACGCCGACATGAATCTGCCCCAAACCATGACCCTGATTGAAATCACCGAACCCGGTGGTCCGGAGGTTTTAAAGCCGCGTCAGGAACCGGTCCCCACCGCAGGTGCAGGCGAAGTGCTGATTCGCGTGCACGCTGCCGGGGTCAACCGTCCCGATGTGATTCAACGCGCCGGCAAGTACCCGATGAAACCCGGCATGAGCCCGATACCTGGTCTGGAAGTGGCCGGTGAAGTGGTGGCGATTGGCGCTGGCGTCAACGAATTCATCGTCGGCGATAACGTCTGTGCACTGACCAATGGTGGCGGTTACGCGCAATACTGCGTCGCACCGGCCAGCCAGACGTTGCCGATTCCTGAAGGGATGGATTGGGTGCACGCCGCGGCGGTGCCAGAAACTTTCTTCACGGTGTGGGCCAATCTGTTCGACATGGGCGGTGCCAGCAAAGGCCAGCGCGCATTAATTCACGGCGGCACCAGTGGCATCGGCACCACCGCACTGATGTTGTGTCGCGAGTTTGGCATCAAGGCATTCGCCACGGCGGGCAGTGAAGAAAAATGTGCAGCGATCCGCACGTTGGGGGCCGAGGCGATCAACTATCGCGATCAGGACTTCGTCCAAGTCATCCAGGAAAGAACCGCCGGCAAGGGCGTCAATGTCATCCTCGACATCATGGGTGGTTCGTACCTGAATCAGAATATCGCGGCGTTGGGTATGGACGGTCGACTGGTGATGCTGGGCTTTCTCGGTGGCGCCCACGCCAAAGACGTCGACCTGCTGGCGATCCTGGGCAAACGCGCGACGATCACTGGCTCACTGATGCGCGCGCGCACCCGCGAAGAAAAAGCCTCGATCGCCGAACAGTTGCACGAGTACGTCTGGCCCGTACTCGCCGCCGGGCGTTGCCTGCCGATGATCGACAAGGTCTATCCATTGACCGACGCGTCGCTGGCTCATGCCCGGATGGAAGCGGGTGATCACATCGGCAAGATTGTCTTGCGGGTGGACTGATCAGTAGCCCTCACCCGCCGCCAGGGCGCCGCTGATGATCGCGATGCCCGAGCTGGTGCCCAGTCGCGTGGCGCCGGCCTCGATCATCGCCAGTGCAGTCGGGTAATCGCGTAGGCCACCGGAAGCCTTGACCCCAATAAGCGCGCCGACGGTGCGGCGTCGGGCCATACATACGACTGTCGAATTTATTCCTGCCTTCGCCACGCTTCTGTTAAAACCCGAACTTTCCTTTTGATCCTCCGGGCCACCGCATGTTTTCTAACCTGATGAGCCGCTTGGGCCGACGCTGGCTGCCGCTGCTGTGCATGGCCGTGCTGATCGTCGGTTTGCCGGTGAGCTGCGGCGTGCTCAAGTACACAGAACGCGAGTTGCTGTTCCGCATCGAGCCGGGCAACGCTGGTTGGTATCGTGGTCTGCCGCAGGACGTTCAGGAATTCGACATCAAACCCGCCAGCTTCAAGGCCGGGCAAAGCCTGCATGCCTGGTGGTGGCCGGCCGCGCGTCGCGATGCGCCGTCGATCCTCTACCTGCATGGCGTGCGCTGGAACCTGACGGGCCAGGCGTTCCGCATCGAGCAATTGCGCGCCATGGGCTATTCGGTGCTGGCCATCGACTACCGCGGGTTTGGCCAGAGCAAGGGGGATCTGCCGTCGGAAGCCAGTGTTTATGAGGATGCGCGAGCCGCTTGGGAGCGCTTCACCCAGATGCAACCGGACGCCAACAAGCGCCTGATCTACGGCCATTCCCTGGGTGGCGCGGTGGCTATCGACCTGGCGGCAGACCTGGCCGCACAGGCGAAAAAGGAGCATGGCGTGGTGCCGGTGCGCGGTCTGGTAATCGAATCCACTTTCACCTCGCTGGGCGATGCCGTGGCGCAAGTGGCCGACAGCAACCTGCCGGTGAAATGGTTGCCGGTGCGCTGGCTGCTGTCGCAGAAATTCGATTCCATCGACAAGATTGTCGACATCAACATGCCGTTGCTGGTGGTCCATGGCCTGGCCGACCCGTTCATGCCCTCGCGATTCAGCCAGCAGTTGTTCAATGCCGCCAACGAACCCAAGCACCTGTTATTGGTGCCCGGTGGTACACACAACAACAGCATGAGCCAGGGCGGTACCCAGTATCGCCAGGCACTCGACGGCTTGATGAAAACAAAACCGACACAAATGGCCGGGCCGGCCGTGGTTCGGGTCTCCCGGGAGTCTTGAGGTCTATCGGTAACCGCGGGCCTGCAAATCAAACAACTGCGCATAGCGCCCGCCCGCGGCCACCAGACTGTCGTGATCGCCCCGCTCAAGGATCGCTCCCTGGTCCAGCACAATGATGTGGTCCGCATTGCGCACGCTGGAAAACCGGTGAGAGATCAGCAACGTCATCCGGCCTTCGGTGTGCTCACTGAAGTGCTCGAATACCGCCGCTTCCGCCGCCGGGTCGAGTGCAGAGGTCGGCTCATCCAGAATCAGGATATCGGCGTTGCGCCGCATGTAGGCGCGCGACAACGCGATCTTCTGCCATTGCCCGCCGGACAACTCCTGCCCCCCGGCAAACCACCGCCCCAACTGAGTGGCATACCCTCGATCCAGCCCCTCGATAAAGGGTGCGGCCATGCCCTCGGCGGCGGCCTCCTGCCAGCGCTGTTCATCGTTGAACGCCAGGGTGTCACCGACGCCGATGTTCTCGCCAACGGAGAATTGGTAGCGGATGTAGTCCTGAAAAATCACCCCGATGCGCCGTCGCAGCGCGTCTTCTTCCCACGCTTGCAGATCGCTGCCGTCCAGCAGGATACGGCCCTGATCAGGACGGTACAGCCGCGTCAGCAATTTGATCAGCGTGGTTTTGCCCGAACCGTTCTCCCCCACCAGCGCCACACTGTGGCCGGGCACAAGGTGAAGATCGATGCCTTCCAACGCAGCGCGACTGGCGCCCGGATAACGGAAGCCGACGTTTTCGAAACGCAGGCCATCGCCGGGCACGGCCCCCACGGTGAGGTTGCCGGTATCCGCCACGACAGGCTCGGCCAGGTATTCATAAAGACTGGACAGGTAAAGACCATCCTCGTAGAGACCGCTGATGGCACTCAAGCTGCTGCTGACTGCCGTCTGCCCCTGCTTGAATAACACCAGGTACATGGTCATCTGCCCGAGGCTGATGTTGCCATGGACGGTATCAACCACGACCCAGGCATAGGCCAGATAAAACGCGCCGGTGCCCAGTAGACCGAGGACAAACCCCCAGCCATCCCGACGTAGCGTCAGGCGCCGGTCTTCGGCATAGAGTCGCGCGAACGTGTCGCGATAACGCTTCAACAGCAGCGGCGCGAAGCCGAACAGTTTGACCTCTTTGATGTAGCCCTCGTGAGAGAGGAGCGTTTCGATGTAATTCTGTTGTCGACTCTCCGGCGCGCGGCGAGTGAAAAGCCTGAAAGCATCGCCGGAAAAATGTGCTTCGGCGAAGAACACCGGCAACGCGCCGACCACCAGCAGTACCAGCGCCCAGGGCGAAAAATGCACCAGCAATACGCCGAAGCTGATCAACACAATCAGATTCTGGATCAGCCCCAACGACTTCATCACCAGTGCCAACGGCCGGGTCGATGCTTCGCGGCGCACTCGAACCAGCTTGTCGTAGAACTCGGAATTCTCGAACTGCACCAGCGATAACGTCTGGGCCTTCTCCAGAATCATCGTATTGACCTTCTGCCCCAACTGCACCCGCAATAGCGATTGCTGGACCGACAGCGCCCGCTGAGTCCCGGACAACAATGCGAGCACGCCCGCTTCAAACAGCACATAACGCACGACCGGCCACAACGGCGCACTGCCCTGTTGTGCGTGCAACTGCATGGCCGTGACCACCGCATCGACGATACGTTGGCCTAACCAGGCGGCCAGTGCCGGGAGTACACCGGCAATCAACGTCGCCAGCACCAATCCCAGAAACAGCCCGCGAGACGTTGCCCAGACCAGCAGCAAGGCGCGTCTCGCCTGGTCGAGTAACGAGGTGAAACGATCGAGAACAGGGTTCACTCCGTGATCCCCCCCTGATACCTCGCCCGATACCGTCCCGGACTTTCCCCCGTCCACTTCTTGAACGCCCGGTGAAACGCGCTAGGCTCCTGAAAGCCAAGCTGCTCGGCAATGTCACTGATGCTCGCACGACTGTGACGCAGTTGCTCAAACGCAACGCCACGCCGCACCTCGTCCTTGATCTCCTGATACGAACACCCTTCCCGCTCCAGTTTTCGGCGAAAGGTGCTGGGGCTCAGGTGCTGTTCCAGGGCGAAGGCCTGCAAGGTCGGCCATTGGCTGTAATGGCTGTTACGCAGGCGCTGATGGACCTGCGACGCCAGGCCGTGCTGATTACGAAAACGGATCACCAGCCATTGCGGCGCGGTGCGCAAAAACACTTTTAGTGAGGCCAGATCCTGAACCACCGGCAGACGCAGATAATGGCTGGCGAATTCGATTTCGGTGCGCTCGGCGCCAAAGGTCAGGTTGGGTCCCCAGAGTAAACGGTCATCGCTGAGCGACACTCGCTCATGGCGAAAATCTGCGCGGTCGATGGGGATGCGCCGCCCACCCAGCCAGCAGAGCAGACTGATCATCAATACCAGAAACGTCTCCTCGCCCAAACGACTGACGTCGCTGTTTGGCGAGTGGTTTTGCAAGCTGATCACTGCACGTTTCCCGCGCACCGTCAGCGTGCCGCGAAAGTCGTGGAGGAATAGCGCGAAATTGGCCAGGCACTGGCGCATGGCTTTGTGCAGGTCAGGTTCCTGAATCAATGCCCGGCAGATCAGGGCGAAACCGCCCGGCGGCATGCCATGGGAGTCGAGCCCGAAGAACTCATCGTTGAGCTCGCGGATCTGAATCAACCACAACGCGGCAAACGCACTCGCCGGTACACGCGCGGTGGGCTGCTCCATCAACGCCGGATCGATGCCGGCCTGTTCAAGCACAGCCCTCTGTCGTTGCGGATTATTTCCCAGCCCATGGATCATTGCCTGCACGAAGTAGGCGGAAACCGAGTCCTTTTCCCGCATGTGAACGCTTCTCTCCCCATCACCCGAATGGCAAAAAACACCAGTGCCGTTGAACAGTTTCGGCATAGGACAACCGCCCTGCCGGCTCTAGACTCGCGGCCAATAGTACGCCTTCGGCCACTACGGCGGCCAAGGTATCGCGGGATTTGATCGGAAGGACAGAACATGAATCTGCAAAACATTGGCGTGATCGGCGCAGGCACCATGGGCAATGGCATTGCGCAAGTCTGCGCCTTGGCCGGTTTTAACGTGACCTTGCTCGACATCTCCGAGAGCGCCCTGCAAAAGGCCGTCGCAACCGTCAGTAAAAACCTCGATCGACAGATCGCCAAGGAAACGCTGACGCAAGAGCAAAAGCTCGCCGCCCTCGACAAGATCCGCACCAGCACCGACTACAGCAACTTGCAGAACGTGCAACTAGTGATCGAAGCCGCGACCGAAAACCTCGAGCTGAAACTGCGCGTGCTGCAACAGATCGCGGCGCAGGTCAGCGACGATTGCGTGATTGCCTCCAACACATCTTCGCTGTCCATCACCCAACTCGCGGCCAGCGTGAGCCAGCCTCAGCGCTTCATCGGTCTGCACTTCTTCAACCCGGTGCCGGTGATGGGGCTGATCGAGGTGATTCGCGGTTTGCAAACCAGCGACGCCACCCACGCCCTAGCGCTGGACATGGCGACCACTCTCGGTAAAACCGCGATCACCGCGGGCAACCGTCCGGGTTTCGTGGTCAACCGGATTCTGGTGCCGATGATCAACGAAGCGATTCTGGTGTTTCAGGAAGGCCTGGCCAGTGCCGAAGATATCGACGCCGGCATGCGCCTGGGCTGCAATCAGCCGATCGGGCCGTTGGCGTTAGCGGACCTGATCGGCCTGGACACCGTGCTGGCGATCCTCGAAGCCTTCTACGACGGCTTCAACGATAGCAAGTACCGCCCTGCTCCACTGCTCAAGGAAATGGTCGCCGCCGGTTACCTGGGGCGCAAAACGGGGCGTGGCTTCCATGCCTATGCCTGAGCGTTGCTCGCGCTTTGCCGAGTACCGGGACAAGGTGCTGGAGCTGTTCGCCTGCAAAGGTTTCGGACAGGTCGGCATGCGTGAGCTCGCGACCTGCCTGGGGCTCGCTCCCGGCTCGTTGTATCACCATTACCCCAGCAAACAGCACTTGCTGCTCGACCTGATCGAAGAGTTCTACGAAGAGCTGTTGGCAACCTTGGGGCGGATCGAGCAAAAGGCGCCGGCAAAACGTGACAAACTCCATGCCCTTATCCGAGCGCATTTGAACCTGCATCAGGAGATGCCCTGGCATTTTCGTCTGGCGGAGCGTGACAGCGGCTGCCTGAATGAAGAGCAACAGGAACGGGTTCGGCAACTGCGCGAGCAATACGAGCGCCGACTTCTGCTGATGCTCGGAACAAGGCCTCGTCTCAGCGAGCAGGCGCAACTTGCCACCGGGCACGCCATCGCCAATTTGCTGAACAGCGCGCCCAGCTGGTTGGCGCAGCACACGCTGAGTGAAGCGGAGCGAGATGAGCTGCTGGAAAACCTGGTCAGCGGTGCCATCGAGCGTTTGCTGCGCCCCTCGGTTTCACGCGCCGTAGCTTGAGGGCCCAGGACGATATTTCCGTGACCATGGATCTGCACCTAGGCGCCGGAAGCCATAAGCCACGTCGCTTCAATAGAAAAAACATCTAAACAATTCCCGCCAATCACGACATCTAACGCTTTGCTAATGGGAGCCCAATCACTGCGGAGCCTGAGGTGAATTCGGCCTCTCTTCGCCTCTTCGTAACCGGGAGCAAAGCATGAAAATCAATCCCTACCTGATCTTCAATGGCGACTGCAAAGCCGCCTTCACCTTCTATGCCCAAAGCCTGCCAGGCCAAATCGAAGTCATGATGACCTTCGGCGAAAGCCCCGCGCGCGAGCACTTTCCGGCGGACTACCACAACCTGATCATCCACACCCGCCTGCTGGTGGGCGATCAGGCGATCATGGGCTCGGACACAACACCTGATCGCCCTACTGACGAAATGAGCGGCTGTTCGGTTTCACTGAATGTCGACAGCATTGCGGAGGCTGAACGGATCTTCGCTGCATTGTCGGAAGACGGCAGCGTTAAAATGCCACTAGAAGCGACGTTCTGGGCAGCACGTTTCGGGATGCTGGTTGATCGGTTTGGTGTGTCGTGGATGGTTAACTGCGAAAAGGATCAGTGAAACTCATTTTCTCAAGGCATGAAAAAAGCCCAACCTGAAAGGTTGGGCTTCTGGCAACTCCCTGACTGTCTGCTACCGTCAACGCGCTACCTCGTACAACCGCGGATTGTTCGGAGGAACCCCACTGCCTGCCCAAGACGTGCCTTAGTCCACTCGCCTCAAACTGTCACTGCTCATCGACGCGAACGTCGAGCCTGCTCCTCCCATCACTCAGGTAGAAGAAAAACTACGCGAAGAGTCCGCCAGGCTCGGCGGCGATGCCGTGGTTGTGGTATACGACCATATCCAATCGGTGGGCGCCTATGTCAACGGTCCACTGTGGGCTCGCGACGTAAAAACCATCGAAGGTCGGAAACTCAAAGGGATTGTGATCAAGTACCGGTGATGTCCGTTCGCACTTTCCTGCGGGCAAAACAAAACCCCTACCTGCATACGCAGATAGGGGTTTCGGAATTTAATCTTGACGATGACCTACTCTCACATGGGG
>NZ_QKZG01000015.1:0-166939 GCF_003254125.1 Pseudomonas sp. 478 | reverse complement strand
ATTGTTGAAAGACTTCGCAGGCCTTCGATTGCCGGGCGATGGAGGTATCACACAGGTTTTGCGGGGAAGTGGCTACTGTCAGAAATAACAGGTAGACGTGGTTTCCAGACGAACGGCAAGGACCTGCGGGTGTTCAAATCGACTCGTAAAGCCCAAAAGTCGCAGGCTCCGCCAGGTAATCATTCGCAAAAAAAGGCGACTCCCCAAACAGGAGTCGCCTTTTACTTTGCTGCCGCTAAAACTTACTCGGACAGTTTGTACGCAATCACATAGTCACCTTGCTTGGTGCCCAGCGACCCATGACCACCCGCAACAACGAGCACGTATTGCTTGCCGTCCTTGCCGGTGTAGGTCATCGGCGTGGTTTGCGCGCCGGCTGGCAGGCGGCCTTCCCACAGTTGCTTGCCGTTTTTCACGTCGTAGGCGCGCAGGTACTGGTCGAGGGTGCCGCTCAGGAAGGCCACGCCACCGGCAGTGGTGAAGGTGCCGCCCAGGCTAGGCACGCCCATGCTCAGCGGGATCGGAACCGGCGAGCTATCGCGCACGGTGCCGTTTTTGTGTTTCCAGATGATTTTGCTGGTGGTCAGATCGACCGCTGTCACGTAACCCCAGGCCGGTGCCTGGCACGGCAGGCCCAATGGCGAGAGCAGAGGTTCGAGGATGACGCCGTAGGGCGCGCCTTTGTTCGGCTGCACGCCTTCGGTTTCGCTTTTACGCGGGCCTTGGGCAGCGATTTCGGCGGCCGGGATCAATTTCGATTTGAACGCCATGTAGTCCGGGTTCATGAAAGCGATCTGACGCACCGGGTCAACCGAGATACCGCCCCAGTCGAACACGCCGAAGTTGCCTGGATACACGATCGAACCCTGCAGCGACGGCGGCGTGAACGGGCCGTCGTAGCGCATGGATTTGAAGCCGATCCGGCAGATCAGTTGGTCGAACGGTGTCACGCCCCACATGTCGCGTTCTTTCAGCGGCGGTGGCATCAGGTTCAGGTCGGATTTCGGTTGGGTTGGCGAGGTGTGATCACCTTCGACAGCGCCTTGAGGCACTGGCACTTCGTTGATCGGTACGATCGCTTTACCGGTGCTGCGGTCCAGCACGTAGATGCTGCCTTGCTTGGTGGACGCGAGTACCGCTGGCTTCACGCCGTCAGCGGTTTTCAGGTCCATCAGGGTTGGCTGGCCGCCGACGTCCATGTCCCACAGGTCATGGTGGGTGAACTGGAAGTGCCAGCGCACTTTACCGGTGGCGATGTCGAGGGCGGTCAGGCCGGCGGCGTGCAATTCCGATTCAGGGGTGCGCGCACCACCGAACTGGTCCGGGGTCTGGTTGCCCATCGGCAGGTAAAGCATGCCGAGTTTTTCGTCGACCGAGAACATGGACCACATGTTCGGTGAGTTGCGGGTGTAGATCTTGCCTTCGGCAATCGGCGTGGTGTCGTCCGGGTTGCCGCTGTCCCAGTTCCACACCAGTTTGCCGGTGTGCACGTCGAACGCGCGGATCACGCCGCTAGGCTCGTCGGTGGAGACGTTGTCGGTGACGTGGCCGCCAATCACTACCAGGTCTTTAGTGACCGCTGGAGGCGAGGTGGAGTAGTAACCGCCCGCCGTGAAGCCGCCGATGTTGGCGCGCAGATCAACCTGGCCCTTGTCGCCGAAGTCTTCGCACATCTTGCCGGTGTCGGCGTCGAGGGCGATCAGGCGGGTATCGGCAGTCGGCAGGAAGATCCGGCGTGGGCAGACGCTGCTGACCGGCGCAGGGTTGGCGGTGCCGGTCGGGCTTTGTTCGGACGCATAAACGGCGTCATCGTGATAGGTCACGCCACGGCAGGTCATGTGTGCCCAACCCTTGAAGTTCGCCGCGTTTTGCGTGGAGAGCTTCGGATCGAAACGCCAGATTTCCTTGCCAGTGTCCGGGTCCAGCGCGATCACCTGGCTGTGCGGCGTGCAGACATAGAGCATGCCGTTGACTTTCAGCGGGGTGTTTTCGGCCGTGGTTTCACCCGGGTCGTTCGGCCCTGGCAGGTCGCCGGTGCGGAAGGTCCAGGCCGGAACGAGTTTGTTCGCGTTCTGCGGGGTGATCTGGGTCAGTGGCGAGTAACGATCGCCGTGTGCGCTACGGCCGTAGGAGTTCCAGTCACCGTCGGGCATGGCCGGGGCGGTGTTGGTCATGCCCGGCACGCTGTCGCGGTCCAGTTGGCCTTTGATTTCACCCGGGTGGGTGAACAGGCTGGCCAGCGCGGCGATACCGGCGATGACCACGGCAGCGCTCAGTACACCGGTGCCGACCGGATTGAACTCACCGCTGCGCAACGGGCGACGAAACCACGGCAGCAGCATGACGATCCCGAGGGCAAAGAGCAGCGCCAGACGTGGCACCAGTTGCCACCAGTCCAGGCCGACTTCCCACAGTGCCCAGACCGTACTGGCGAACAACACCACGGCGTACAGACTCAGCGCTGCATAACGGTCGGCAATCAGCAGCACGCCGGTCAGTGCCAGGCCGATACCGGCCAGCAGGTAATACAGCGAGCCGCCGAGCATGCTCAGCTTGATCCCCCCGGCCAGCATGGCCAGGCCCATTAGCAGAAGCAGGATACCGAGCAGGCTCGGCAGCAGACGGCTTCGACTCAAAGCACCATCAGTGCTCATAGTGTGGTTCTCCGTGACGTTTTAAGTAGTCCCGCGCAAGTTCACTGTAGATGATGATCCGGTGCGGGCAGGGTTCAGATAAAAACTGTTGGGTTGACGCATTACCCTGTGGGAGCGGGCTTGCTCGCGAAGAGGCCATCACATTCAACATCCTGGTTGCCTGATAGACCGCTTTCGCGAGCAAGCCCGCTCCCACAGGGGGTTGTGGTGTTGGTTAGAAGGACGACTGGATCTTGATCCCGCCAATCAGCGCGTCATCGACCTGGTCCACGCCACCGGGGTGGCGGATGTATTGCAGGTTCGGGCGCACGGTCAGCCAGTTCGTGACGTGCACGCCGTAATAGAGTTCGGCGCTGTATTCAGTGTCCTGCGGTGGCAGGAAGGACGGGTCGTTGTAGTCGAACACGGCGCGGGCCTGATTGGTCGCCTCGGCGTTCTTGCGATAGGCCGGGTTGACGTGGACGCGAGCCAGGGCGAAACCGATGTCGTCCCTGGCGCGTGTATCGAACAAGCCTTTGTAGACGACGCCTGCCTGGACATAGTTGTCGATGGCGTTGGTCTTCTTGTCGTGCATCGTGCCGTTGGCGAACACGCTCAGGCCGCGGGAGTTGTCGCTGGCGCGGCTGGTCAATTGCTGCTGCACACCGAGCCACACGCCATGTTTGCTCGACGCACTGCGGTAAGCCTCGCCACTCAGGGCGGCCGGCTGACCGTTGCTGTCCTTGTAAGCGTCGGTGGCGTTGGCACTGCTGTAGTAATAGCCGGCGCGGTATTCACCCGGCAGGCCGTTGAGCTTCGGCGACCAGACCAGTTCCACCGGCAGGATCGCACCCTGGGTGCCACTGCCGCTGAGCTTGAAACCATTGTCGCGATCAAGGTTCGACGGGTTCTGCTCATAGGCGCCGACCTGCGCGTACAGCTCAGGCGTCAGGTGATATTTGACCCGCATCGCCCATTGGCTGACCGGCCAGTTGTACCAGATGCCACCGACCCAGTTGCCGACCTGCGAGCCGCAGAACGCCAGGTTCTGGAAGTCGCAGGGAAAGCTGTTGAAGTCTTCGCCTTCGCCGAAACGGCCGACTTTGATATCGAGCTTCTGATCGAAGAATTTCTGCTGATACCACATCTGCGTCAGGCGCCAGGTCTGGCCACGGCCCCAGACTTCCTGAGCCGAGGTGAATCCGCCCACACGGGGATCATTGATGCGGTCGTTGCTGATGTTGTTGCCGTTGCGCTCGGTGATGGTCAGCTGAAATTCGGCGTCGTCCCAGCCCAGAATCTTCTGCAGGTCCAGGTGCGTGCCGAGGCCAAACTGGTCGCTGTAGCGAGCGGTGAGGTCATGGTCGTAACCGCCGTGCAGATTGCTGCCCATTTCGCCGGTGTAATCGACTTTGAAGTCGTAGCCTTTTTCCGAAAGTTCGGTGCGCGTGCCGTTCCAGTCGCCGAGCATCCACGGCGACTCACTGTCGAAAGCCGGAGCGGCCTGGGTGCAAGTGGCGAGGCCCAACGCGGTGAATCCGCCGATCAGGTTCAGGGCCTTTCGCTGGGCAATAGGGGTGCAGACAGCGCTGTCTCGCGGAGTTTGAAAATAAGGCATAGGGGAAGTAATTCTGGGTCTTTTTCTGGGAAGTGAACTGAAGCGGCAGTATGTCGCGGGCAGCGGAAGCGTTTCAGCTTGACGGGCGCAAGGATAATGTCCTGTTAC
The DNA here is from genome assembly GCF_003254125.1 of Pseudomonas sp. 478. Classification (NCBI taxonomy): domain Bacteria; kingdom Pseudomonadati; phylum Pseudomonadota; class Gammaproteobacteria; order Pseudomonadales; family Pseudomonadaceae; genus Pseudomonas; species Pseudomonas sp. 478. The sequence continues at coordinate 162,580 of NZ_QKZG01000015.1, read as the reverse complement.
AAATAGAGAAAGCGCTTTTACTGACATGGAGCGTTTCGGATTTGGTAACAGTGCGTAATGCTCCTACAGGTCCGGGTGCGTTCTTTTGCAGCTCACCTACATTTAATGGAGGAACACACAGAGCGCTTCCACCCGGCCACACCCTCGGCTAAGGTGCGCGGCTTCTTTATTCTTTCTTCGCGCAAAGGCCCGGCATGACCGAACAGAACAACAACCCGCTGCACGGCGTGACGCTGGAGCAAATCCTCAACGCCCTGGTTGATCACTACGAATGGTCGGGGCTGGCCGAGCGCATCGATATCCGCTGTTTCAAGAGTGATCCGAGCATCAAGTCGAGCCTGACATTCCTGCGTAAAACCCCATGGGCACGGGAGAAGGTCGAGCGCTTGTACGTGAAGTTGATGCGCACCAAGCGCCCGGTCTGAGCATGGTTAGCCTCTCGACGCCGGGGTCTGCCGCGAGGCGTCGTTTTGTGGCCGTGGCGGCGGTGCTTGGCTGGGCGGGACTGAGCATTCAGCTGTACCTGATTTTCTACTCACGCTGGACGCTGGCGGCCAGCTTGCTCGGTGGGCTGGTCAGCTTCTTCAGCTATTTCACCGTGCTGAGCAATACGCTGGTGGCGACCGTGCTGACGTGTGAGCTGACGTCCCGCGAGTCGGCGACGCGGCGCTGGTTTTTGCAACCGTGGGTGAGTAGCGGCATTGCCGTGAGCATCGCTGTGGTCGGCCTGGCGTACAACGTGTTGTTGCGCCATTTATGGCATCCGCAAGGCTGGCAATGGCTGGCCGATGAGCTGATGCATGACGTCATGCCGCTGCTGTTTCTGGCGTATTGGTGGTGCTGTGTGCCGAAAGGCGCGTTGCGACTTCGGCATATCGCTGCGTGGGTGATCTATCCAGTGGTGTACTTCGCGTATTCGTTGTGGCGCGGGCATCTGCTGGCGGTTTATCCCTATCCATTCATTGATGTCGAGAAGCTGGGTTATCCACAGGTGTTTGTGAATGCCGGGGGGTTATTGCTGGGGTTTGTGGTGATTGCCTTGTTGGTGGTCGGACTGGATCGCTGGCGAAAACCAATTTTATAAACGCCAAAAATCCCCCTGTGGGAGCGGGCTTGCTCGCGAAGGCGGTGTGTCAGTCATATCAATGCTGAATGACACACCGCCTTCGCGAGCAAGCCCGCTCCCACAGGGGGATTTTCGCTGAGGTTGTCACTCTTCGTCGCTGTCATCCAGCCGCCAGTAACCCACGGCTTTGACGAACTTTTCATCCAGTCCATGCTCATCGAGCAACACCCGGCGGATCTGCCGCGACACTTTGCTTTCGGTCGCCACCCAGGCGTACAGGTTGCCGCTGGGCACTTGCAGTTCCTTCACGGTGTTGAGCAAGTTGTTCTTCCCGCCTTCGCGCAAGACCCAGATCACATTCACCTGCGCAGCGCTTTCCAGCTTCTGTTGCTCGGCACCGTTCTCCACTTCGATGACCGCCAGCACCCGGCGATTGGCCGCCAGGCTTTCCAGGCGTCGAGCGATCGCAGGCAGGGCGGTTTCGTCACCGATCAGCAAGTAGCTGTCGAAGATGTCCGGCACGACCATCGAGCCCCGTGGCCCGCCGATGTGCAGGAATTGGCCGGGTTTGGCTTGCTCGGCCCAGGTCGAGGCAGGGCCGTCGCCATGCAAAACGAAATCGATGTCCAGTTCCAGCGTGTTCAGGTCGTAACGACGCGGCGTGTAATCGCGCATCGCCGGCATCGGCTGATCGGTTTTGCCGGCACCGAGCACCAGGGTTTCCAGCGCCGCTTGTTCCGCCGCGTTTTGTGGAAACAGCAGTTTGACGTGGTCGTCCGTGCCGAGGCTGACGAAGCCCGCGAGTTCCGGTCCACCCAGCGTGATGCGGCGCATGCGCGGCGTCAGGTCGACCACCCGCAACACTTCCAGACGACGGCGTTTGATCTCGTGGCTGACACGGTGGATGGTTTGCACGATCACTTCGGTCATTCGGCTTGCTCCTGAGCGGGTTGAACGACAGGGCCATCGACGATGGCTTTGGCGGTGTTGTTGAGCAGGTCGCGCACCCGCAGGATTTCTTCCGGGCTCCAGCGGCCGTGATGCATCTGCAAGGCATGACGCAAGTTGTGCACTGCTTCGTGAATCTCGGCGGGGCGATCATGGCCGCGCAATGAGCGCTTGCTGACTTCGATGCGCATCCGCACGCCGTCCAGTGCGATCGCCTGATCGCTTAATGACAGACGTCCGGCATCAGTGATGGTGTAGCGTTTTTTCCCGCCCTCGGCGTCGCCCAGGATCATTTCGCTTTCTTCAAGGAAGGTCAGGGTCGGGTAGATCACACCGGGGCTGGGGCAGTAGGCGCCGTCGAACATGCTTTCGATCTGGCGGATCAGGTCGTAGCCGTGGCAAGGCTGTTCGGCGATCAGCGCCAACAGCAGCAGTTTCAGGTCACCGGGGGCGAACACCCGGGGGCCGCGTCCACCGCGTTCGCGGGCGGGGCGTTTCTCGAAGCCGTCGTGGCTGTCACCGTGTTCACGGTGGGGGGAATGATGGTCTCTCATTTTTTGCTTTCTCTCGTCGTGTTTAGATACAACTTAAGATATATCTTAACGAGAGCGCAAGGACTCCCGACCAGTGGCCACCCCGAGCGTCGCGTCGGGTCGAAGCCTGCAATATCAAAAAAATGGTGGTTTTTAATTCAGTGAGAATCCGGAAATTAGTGTTAACTCTCTAATGTTATGTGCGTGCCTAATGTTTGCTGGGTATGTAGTGTTAGTCCTACAGAAGTTACTTGGTTAATATCTCGTTGTTATCGCGGATAGAGCAAGAATTGTAGTCTGTGTCTTACAGCCAGACAGTCACTTTTATGTTATTTCAGGTTTTTTCTTTCCTCGCTAATGCACTCTGGCTACGCGGTTGTCGGAACTTGCCTGCTTACTTTCCAGAATAATTGGCCGATCATCTTTCGGCGTTGAAAGTTCATCTGAATAAAGGGGCTGCTCGTGACGGTTCCACTTATCCAGTAACGTTCAACGAATCGATTATTTTAAAACGACAGGTACTGACTAATGTTCAAGAAAATCGCGTTTGCTGCTCCTTTGGCTGTTCTGGCACTGAGCTCCTCGATGGCGTTTGCCGCTACCGAGGCCAAGCACTCCATCAACATTGTGGCCCACGTTCCGGCCGACGATTTCTACGCGGTGCCGGTCGATGCGGACCTGGTCAACAAGGACCAGGACATGAGCTACAACCCGTCTACCGACTCCATGAGAACAGTTGACGGGCACTTTGACGTGCTGCACACCGCCGGCAAGGTTCACGCCCGCCTGGAAGGTGTGCCGAAGCTGATTGCCGGTAACAAGACCATCGACCTGAAAGTCGAGCTCAACGGCAAAACGCTGACAACCACTTCGCAGGAAGTGGTAGGCGAAGCCGAGTCCAACGTCCGCTATCGCGCACCGTTCAAAATCAGTGCAACAGGCGGCAAGCCTGATGCAGGTGATTACACCGGCGTTGTCCTGCTGGTAGTTGAACCTTCCGTCTAAGTAAGACTCGCGGCAGAACGTTTACTTATTCAAAGTAACGTAACCGGTCGGCAAACATTCGGTTTGTCGGCCGGGTTTTGACTTCCTTGTAATCAGAGTACTTGTTCATGTTCCCGATGACGCCCATCGCGGCAGCGCTTGCGTTGCTGTTATGTAGCAGCGCATTTGCGGCGCCGACTTCTATTGATAATACCCCCAGAAGTTTGCTGGCCCAGGCCAAGGGTCTGCCGGCGGATTTCGAGGAGCATTTCTTCGATGTGCCGTTGGCCGTTCGGGTCGAGCTCGATCAACAGCCCCTCGGCGAGGCGATGATTGTGTTGTCCCGCGACGACCGGGTGACGTTGCTCGATTTCACCGATACCAGCGAAAGCCGTTTTGACGCCAGTGAGCGCCAAACCTGGGCCGATGTTCTCAAGCCCGGCGTGGCGCTGGGCGCCTGTACCGGCCAGTGCCCGGAACAGATGCTGGCGGTTCACTACAACCTGGAAAGCTCACTGCTGTCGATCGTCACCGAAAATGCCGAGCGCGACACTCAAGCCAAGCGTTTTTACGAACAGCCCGAAGGCGGCAGTAGCGGCTTGATGGTGCGCAACCAGCTCAACCTCAACGGCGGCCAGGATCAGGATCTGGGCGGGCGTTTCGGCCTCGAAGCCAGTGGTAGCCTTGGCAACTGGAGCCAGACCTTCAACATGCAACTGGCACGTCTTGGCGGCCCGGACACCAAGACCTACCACGCGGTGCATGAGCTCTACACCCAGCGCGAACTGCAAGGCAGTTTTTTTCGACTGGGTTATTTCACTCCCAATTCCGAAGGCCTCACTCGTCAGCCGCGCTCGTTTGGCACCAGCCCTGATATCGCCGTAGGCGTGATGTACGGCAGTTCTGACAGCCTGGCGATCGAGAGCCCGAAACCCAGTGTTTATCCGATTTATGTCACCGCCAATCGCCAGGCCTCGGTGGAGATTTTTCGCGATGGTTTACTGATCAACACCCAGTCAGTCCCGGCAGGTTTGCAAACCCTCGACACCCGGCCATTGCCCGGCGGTATTTACGAAGTGGAAGTGCGATTGATCGAAGACGGTCAAACCACCTCGACCACCCAGGAACTGATCTACAAACCGAACAACTGGCGCAATCTCGATGAGCGCTGGCGCTATAACCTGTTCGCCGGGCAGGAAAGCAAACTGCTCAGCAACTGGGATCAACAGAACGACGGCGATGCGACGGCGGGAGCTGCGATCAACTACCTGCTGCATCCTCGAGCGATTCTAGGGTTGTCGGCACGTCAGGTCCGCAACACCCTTCAGTACGGCAGTTCCATCGACTGGAGCCTGGCCAACAGCATCAACCTCTACGCCAATCTGTACCAGACCGAAGACCACGGCAGCGGCGCCGATCTGCAAGCGCTCTACAACTATGGTTCCGGCAGCCTGGTCGTGAGCCATAACCGCAGCTGGCTCGACACCACCAACACCTACGACACGTTGCCCGACGGCACCCGCGTGCGCCAACGTAACGTGTTCACCGGCGAAACCAGCAATTCATCGCTGGCGTTGAACCACCGGATCAGCCGCAAAAGTTCGCTCAACGCGCGGGTGTCTCACAGCGACGGCAACGTTGAAGGCGTCGGCCTGGACCTGGGTTGGACGCAACGCATGACGCTGCTGGGCAGCGATGCCAACTGGCGACTGTCGCTGTTCGATCGTCCGGGCAGCTACAGCAGCGGCGATGCGCGTAATCGCGGGGTTGATCTAAGCATCAACATGGCATTGGGCGGACCTGGCCAGCAAGTATCCGGCAGCATCGGCTCGCGTACGGCCCGTGACGGCAGCCGCGACAACAACGCGTCACTCGGTTACCGCAAAGACCTGCAAGACCATGTGCTGCAAAGTGTCTCGGTAACCGCGCTCACCGACACCTATGGCGTCGGCTTGTCGAGCCTGACGAACTTTCGCACCGATGCGATCAACGGCGACGGTTTTGTTCAGCGTTCATCCTTCAATGGCAACTTCACTGGCGGCGTAAACCTCGACAGCACGGTGGTCGTTGGTGGTCAGCGCATGGCCCTGACCAGCCAGCATCAGGGGCGCGGCGCCGGGATGATTGTCGACATCGAGTCCGATATCGACGGCATCGCCCTGCGCGCCGACGACCTCAGTGGCGGCAGCGTGGCGTTGCACCCGGGGCGCAATTTCATTCCGTTGACGGCCTACAGGAACAGCTCGGTGAGCTTTGATTTCGAAGGCAACCATGTGCCGGCGGCGAGCATCGAACCTTCCCGTACCCGTTATCACCTCAACAAGGGCGGCGTGGATTATCGCCAGGTGCGGGTGATGAAAACCCTGACCGTGCTCGGGCGTTTGCTCGATGCACAAGGACAGCCGCTCAAGGGGCATCACGTGATCAACCATGCCAGCCGTGGGGTGACTGAAGTCGACGGGTTTTTCTCGATGGAAATGAACGCCGGTTCACCGACCCTGGAGGTGCGTTACGCCAATCAGCTGTTGTGCCGGTTTCGCCTCGATGCCAATCGTCATCGCAGTGAAAACAACGTTTTGATGATCGGTGATCTGCAGTGCACGCCGGACACGCTGGCCGATGCCAGTTCCTCTGACCAGAAGGCAGGTTGAAGTCATGAAAATCTCTACTATCGGCCTGGCGCTGGCGATGACGCTGGTGGCTCCATCGGTCGGGGCGGTGAATCAGGAGATCCGGGCGCTGTTCACCCCCGATCCCTCGCAGCCGCAAAAAAACGTATTCATCAACAAGACCCCGAACAGCGGTTATTGCGCGACTTACCCGCATGTGTGCCAGGAAAACAATATGTTCAGCATTCGTTTGCCCGTTCGCTTCGGGCCGAGGGCAAACATCGGGCGGCTGGATTACATCCCTGTGAAAGTACCGGCCTATTGGCGACAACTGACGGTGACGAACAGGGACACGCAGGAAACCGAAACGGTCGAGGTGCGCATTACTGGTGTAGGTTCCGAGTACGTGCTGAGTCAGTCAGCCGCCAGCCTGGTCGGTGTGACAGACATACTCGAAGGACATCAGAAACTGTGGGACAGCAGCAGCTGGGTATATGCGCCACCTCCTTGCGAATACAGCGGCGTAGGGGCGTACACACCCAGTACCTATCGATTCTTCTGGAAAACCCCGATAGAGACGGCCTGCTATAAAATCAACCAGTTCGCTATCCCGCTCATGTCCTTCGACACGCTGGATATTGCCTATGAACTGCGCACGCCTAACCCGCTGGGAATGTCGACCGGGCTCTATACCGGATCGCTGAGCTATCGAGTCGGCCCAGGCGCTGATTTCGACTTGGGAAGCATGCATGCGGACGACAGTAACCTGACCCTGGACTTCGTGCTGGATGTACAGCACACGCTGAAAGTCGATATTCCTCCTGGCGGGGAAAAAATCCGGCTGACCCCGGCGGGTGGCTGGCAAAGCTGGTTGCAGGAAGGGCGCAAGCCTGTACGGCTGTTCCGGGATCAGAGTTTCAATATCTCGGCGTCGACGCGTTTCAAAATGCACCTGGAATGCGAAATCGCCATAAACCCTTTTGAATGCATGATCCTGGACCGAAAGACCGGGCGTGCGGTTGAGGTGCAGGTCAGCACCACACTGCCAAATGGCCTGACCGACCTCTCCGGCCAACCGGTCAAGCAACGCCGGTTACGTACCGGTGCAGCGAATGCCCAGCAGTTTCAACCGAGCTTTTATGTGGACAGGCGTCCCGGCGTACTGCACTTCGAAATTCCATCCAGTCAGATGGGTTTCATGCTCAGCCCCGGTCAGGCGGGCTACTACGCCGGCAACGTCACGGTGATCTGGGATTCGGATCTTTGATGGGCTGCGTATCGCCAGGTGCCATCCGTGTTGTGTTCAATGTCATGAGGTTCAAGGGTATGAAACGTCTGTGGTTGCTGTTGGGTTTGAGCGGTTTTTCATTGGGTCTTCAGGCCGGGCCGCAGATTAACGTCGGAACGGTCTACGACTATCTGGATGGTGACAAGAGCACCTACCTCAAGCGTGTGTTCAACCGCGGTGACAGCACCGCGTTCGTCAAAGTCAACATCCTGGAGATTATCTACGACGACGATGGCACGTCCCGTGAAGTGCCAGTCAAGACACAAGCGGATGAGAGTGGCCGTGATGGCTTGATGGCCAGTCCCGCGCGCTTGATCGTGCCGGCCAATGGCATGCAGGGCACACGCTTGCTGCTGATGGGCAATCGGGACACCGAACGTTATTTTCGCGTGCGCTTTGTGCCGGTGGTGCCGGAAAAGGAAGACGATTTTGCGGTGTCCAGCGAGGAGCGCGATGAATATAAAAAGAATCTGTCGGCGGGGGTCAACGTCATGACCGGGTTTGGCACGGTGTTCTTCGTGCGGCCAAAGGACAGTCGTTTCGACAGCGTGATCGATGACGCAGCCGAGCGTTATACGCTGCGCAATAACGGCAATACGGTCGTGGTGGTCGACGAGTTTCGCAACTGCTCGCTGAAGGATGAGACCGAGTGCGAGCCGACTACCAAGCACCACATCCTTGCGGGCAAGACGTTCGAATTCGAGAAAAAGCCCGGTCGCGAGTACCGCTTCACTCTGGTCGAGGGCAACGCGAAAAAAACGCTGCGCATCGCCAGCAAGCAATGATGAGGTGATCGGTGATGCAACAGATAACTGACATGATCAAGCAAGCGACCGTCGCCGGATGCGTAGGTGCCTTGACGCTGATAAGTGCTTGCGCTTTCGCGGCCCGGGAGGAGCACACGTTCGAAGTGTCGGCGGATATTCCGACCCTTGGGTTTTATGTAATCCCGGCCGAGTCGGACTGGATTCACCGACCGCAGCGGTTGAACTGGAACCCTTCCACCAAGACCCTGAGCAGCGTGCGCAAGTATTTCGATGTGCGGCATGACACCAGCGCCATTGAAGCGCGCCTGGAGGCCACCCCCTACCTGTCGAACGGCAGGCCGAGTGACAACATGGCATTGCGGGTCAGTTTCAACGGGGTGGAGTTGAGCCCGGACCTTTCTGCGCGGCTGGTGGTGTCGGCGGCCGAAGCGGCGGCAGGCACGCGGGTGTTGCTGGAGATCGCGCCAGTGATGCCGCCCGGGGGATACCGCCCGGGCGATTACGACGGCAACGTACTGTTGTTGTTCAACGCCAGGGCCCCGGGGGAGTGAGCGCAAGCAGGCGCTTCGGTTTTCAAGGCGCTCGCGCATCGGCCGCCACTATTGAACTCAATGTCTGAAACTCACAGTCGCGACGTCGGAACCGGCGCACACGCGACACTACTACCCGGTTGTAGGTACGGCATCAGAATCGGCGCCATCCCTTTGAGCACTTGCACTGGCAGGGCCGAAGTGAACTTGAACGCTTCGGCCGATTGCCCGGGCACGAACGCCGTCATCGTGCCGAAGTGACGATCGCCGATGTAGAACACGAAGGTCGCGGTGCGGTTAATGGATTTCGAACTCAGAATTCGCCCACCCGAACCGAAGGCTTCGATGCGGTTATCGCCCGTACCGGTTTTGCCGCCCATGGCCAACGGTTTGCCATCAGGCGTTACGAAACTGCCGGAGATACGTTTGGCTGTACCGGCATCCACCACTTGCGACAACGCTTCGCGCATGGCTGTGGCTACCTCGGAAGGCATCACCCGTTTACCGACATCCGGGTTATTGATCAGTTTGGTTTCATACGGCGTGTTCGCCGCGAAGTGCAGGCTGTCGATGCGCAGTGTCGGCATGCGCACGCCGTCGTTGAGGATGGTACCGATCAGCTCCGCCAAGGCTGCCGGACGATCGCCGGAACTGCCGATGGCGGTGGCCAGCGACGGTACCAGGTGATCGAACGGATAGCCGACTTTCTGCCAGCGCTGGTGAATGTCGAGGAACGCCTCGATCTCCAGCATGGTGCGAATGCGACTGTCGCGGGCAAGCTTGTGACGGCTTTTGAACAGCCAGCTGTAGACTTCCTGACGTTCGAACTGGCTGGCTTTGACGATCTGGCTGAACTTGGCATCCGGGTTGTTCAGCAGGTAGCCCATCAACCACAAATCGAGCGGGTGGACCTTGGCGATGAAGCCCTGGTCCGGCAAGTCGTAGGCCCCAGGGCCGTAGCTTTCGTAAAGCCGTTGGAGACGTTCGTCGGTCAGCTTTTCGGTGAGCTTGGCGCCTTTGAGGTGCGAGCGCACGAACATGTTGAAGCTTTCCTGACTGGCCTGCGGCAACAGATACCGATGCACCGCGGCCATGCGAATGGGGGTTGGGCGCATGCTGTCGAGGAAGGTTTCGAGCCGCGCCTGGGTGTCCTTGTTCTTGTACTTCTTCCAGAATTTCAGGAGGAACGATGTGCCTTCCCGGTCGGCAAACGAAGCCAGGTATTCCTGACGCCGAGGGTCGCGGTCGTCCTTGAGCAATTCGGCGCTGCTGTTGGGGCCTGAATAGGTGGTATAGCGCACCAGATCACGCATCAGCCGAATGAACGGCAGGTTGATCGACTCACGTATTGCATCGCGAAGCGTCGGCATGCGGCCGTTGTCTTCCTTGCGAAAGTTATGGAACACATGCAACCCGCCACCGGTAAAAAAGGCTTCGCCGGGGCTGGCGGAGTATTTGCGGTCCAGCGCGGCGCCAAGCATGGCTGGCAGGTTGCGGTCTTTGTTCTGGATCAGGTAATCGACGGCCCAGCGACTCAGATGGTCCTGCTCCGGGACCTCGACTTTCTTCAGTTCCGGGACGGTCATCGTTGCGTATTTATCGTGCAGCTCGGCCATGATCTGCAAATAGGTGGTCAGCACACGCATCTTGGCGGTGGAGCCCAGCTCCAGCTTGCTGCCTTCATTGATATCGAACGGCTGGTCGGTGCTGTCGGTCTGCACCCGCACCCGCGAGCCGTCCGGGGTCAGTTCGAACAGCGTGAAGCTGTAGCGCACCTGGGCGGTACTGGTGGGGGTCAGCAGGCGTTCGCCCATCAAGCCGATTTGCGCTGCAAACGCAGGGTCGGCCAGATGCTTCAGGTACTCGGTAGCCTGGGTTTGCAACTCGCCTTGCAGGGTGCTGGTGGCGGAAAGATCAAGGCGATCGAGGTCGTACAACGGACGGTTGAGCAACCCGCCCAGACGACTGCGTGCCACGCTGATGCCCTTGTTGGTTTCGATCGGCTGAATGGTTGGCTGTGTCTGCCAGTCGCGATAGGTCACTTTGCTGGCCAATGCCGCTGCCGCGAGTGGCGCATCGATCACCTCATTCTGTGCCAGCAGGCGAATGTGGCTGTCGGTGAGGTCGGCCAGTTCCTCGCGCCCCTTGGTCAGGTAGTGGGAAGGGCGGCGCTGGGCAATCATCAAAGACAGCATCTCACGCAGGGCCAGACCTTTTTCCGACATGCTTTTCGGATCTGTCTCCTTGCTGGCCAGCCGCTCGTTGGCCTGGTTGAAATCGGCGCCGTACCAGACGCGCAAACCTTCGGCCATGCCATGCACTTCACCGTGACCCGGTACTGCCGACAGGGGCACGCTGTTGAGGTAATCGCGAATCACGTTCTGCCGGGCTTCGAGGGTCTCCGGTCCGGCCTGATAGGCGCGCACACTGGCAGAAATCATCTGCCGGATTTTTTCCGCGCCCGACACGGTCAGGCCATCGGGCGAATGCCGGTACTTCTCAAGTTGCGTTGCCAGGGTACTGCCGCCCGCCGACTGGCCCGGCAGGTGCATTAACTTGGCGACCTGGGACCACGCTGCCATGCCGAACCGAGGCCAATCCACGGCAGGGTTGGCCCGGGGCTGATGGGGATCGAGCAGAAAGCGGTTTTCGATGAACAGCAAACTGTTGACCACCACAGGGGGGATCGCCGCAAAGCTTGAATACAGCTGTTGTGGGTACTTGTACTGGTAAAGCGGTGCCGCACGGCAATCGGTGATCACCAATCCAGCCTGGATTTTCTCCGCATAGGGCACGAAAAGGCCCTTGTCGGTGTAGTCCATCAACTTTTGTGAAAACCGGGTCTGTGACGCCACAACGTAGTCGCGCTTGATCAAACGCGGCAGGAACTCACCCAGAGAGCTGTAGCCCAGGCGCAGGTCGAAAGGACCGGCACCGGGATAGCGAATGGCATCGCTGGGACCGGGTTTGAGCTCGTAGCTCAGGGTGGCCGCGTATTGGCTGAGTTCCCGGGATTGAAACTTCGACGTGCGCATTTCCTTGGCCGCAGCCAACCCCAGGACAATCAGGATAATCAGCAACAACAACCAAAACGCCCACCAGCCGTGCTTTGTGCGACTGCTTCGGGGTTTTTCAGGTAAAGGCGTTTCGTCCATACGTCCAGTCGGAACCACATTTTTACTCGAATCGGTTTGCCACAAAACGCCCATAGTCGACTGATCCATTTACGCAGATTGAGAGGACTTGTCTGAAGCTTAGACGGTGGTTGGCGTTGGTGAAAAAATTGTGGATACACAAATATCATGGATCCACTTTGACTTGTGGCGAGGGGATTTATCCCCGTTGGAGTGCGAAGCGCTCCCTTGTGTCCTGTCAGTCACACCGCGTCCTCAGGTTTTACGGCTGCTGCGCAACCGAACGGGGTGGTGCGGCATTCCGATAAATCCCCTCGCCACATAAAGCTCCTCACCACATAAATCCCCTTCACCACATAAATCCCCCTCACCACATAAAATCCCCTCACCACAGGGAGTTCGGTAGCCACAGAAGGGGAGTGACGTTACAACCAGCAGACATCCCAGAGTGGGTAATCGCCGATTTTGTCTACGAGCCCTGCTCTCAAGGGATTTGCAACGATGTATCGAGCGAACGGCAGGAGTTCTTCTCCATCGCGGATTGCCCGGTCGTGATAGCCGGTTTGCCACAAAGAGCCACTTCGGCCTGTCGTTTTGTTCACTGCCTGGGCGCATCGGGCTTTGGTAGCACCAATGACATTCCCTAAATTGTCGTCTTGCAATTGCATCAGCCAATGAAAGTGATCAGGCATAACCACCCAAGCGATTGAATTCACCAGCCCGGCGTCGTGAGCCCGTCGCATTTCTGCGACAAGCAGGCGGCCCAAGCGCCAATCAGAAAATAGGGGTTGGCGATTATGGATAACCCCGGTGATGAGATAAGCGCGACCGTTTTCGGAATGTCGGCCGAAGCGCAGGCGATGAGAGTTAGGTTGAGTAGGCAATCCATTGCTTCCTTACGTGATCGTCAAGTGACGCTTTCAGGCTAGTACGCAGTGGTCTGTATCGACGCTGAGACTTTTGAGTGAAATTTCTGATTGCTACGAAAGATTTACAGCAGTGGTGGGAGCACCTCTGTGGTGAGGAGATTGATGTGGTGAGGGGGATTTAATGTGGCGAGGGGATTTATCCCCGTTGGAGTGCGAAGCGCTCCCTGTGTTCTTTCAGTCATACCGCATCCACAGGTTTTACGGCTGCTGCGCACCCGAACGGGGATAAATCCCCTCGCCACATTAAATCCCCCCACCACATAAATACCCTCACCACATCAATCCCCTCACCACAGAGGTTGGGGAGTCTGAAAGACCTGAACTAGAGCCATCGGGCTGTAACTTCTGCGCAGGCAGGGGCATGACGATGCACCATTACCGTGCAATACTCCGCGCCGTTTCATTGGCGAATAATCCTACGTAATGCAGGTAATGCCCCTCCGTAAACCGGACTTTTGCCGAGAGTTCTCGCTAAATGTTGTGGTTTATAGAGTGAAAAACCCTGTAAGAAGCTTTTTATACTGCACGCCCCGCTGATCTTGCAGGTTTTGTCCTACAAGACGGGTTTGCCCACGAAGCAGGCCTGGTTTCAGACAAGCATTGGCTTACCGGTCAGCGCTTCGACACTCGGTGGTCATATCCAATAACAAGACGAGGTTGTACCCCTATGCCAGGCAATCACCTGTCCAATGGCGAGACCGCTCAAGGCGGCCCGCTCAAACGCGAACTCGGCGAACGGCATATTCGTTTGATGGCGCTCGGTGCCTGTATCGGCGTCGGCCTGTTCCTCGGTTCGGCCAAAGCCATCGAGATGGCTGGTCCGGCAATCATGCTTTCCTACATCATCGGCGGTCTGGCGATCCTGGTGATCATGCGCGCCCTCGGCGAGATGGCGGTGCACAACCCGGTCGCCGGCTCCTTCAGCCGGTATGCTCAAGACTACCTCGGCCCATTGGCGGGCTTCCTGACCGGTTGGAATTACTGGTTCCTGTGGCTGGTGACCTGCGTTGCGGAAATCACCGCGGTGGCGGTGTACATGGGCGTCTGGTTCCCCGATGTACCGCGCTGGATCTGGGCGCTCGCCGCGTTGATCAGCATGGGCTCGATCAACCTGATCGCGGTGAAAGCCTTCGGTGAGTTCGAATTCTGGTTCGCCCTGATCAAGATCGTCACCATCATTGCGATGGTCATCGGCGGTATCGGCGTGATCGCGTTCGGCTTTGGCAATGACGGCGTGGCGCTGGGGATTTCCAATCTCTGGGCACACGGCGGCTTCATGCCCAACGGCGTGCAAGGCGTGTTGATGTCCCTGCAAATGGTGATGTTCGCCTACCTCGGCGTCGAGATGATCGGCCTGACCGCGGGTGAAGCGAAGAACCCGCAGAAGACCATTCCCAATGCGATCGGCTCGGTGTTCTGGCGGATTCTGCTGTTCTACGTCGGCGCGTTGTTCGTGATCCTGTCGATCTACCCGTGGAACGAAATCGGCACCCAGGGCAGCCCGTTCGTGATGACCTTCGAGCGTCTGGGCATCAAGACCGCCGCCGGCATCATCAACTTTGTGGTGATCACCGCGGCACTGTCATCCTGCAACGGCGGCATCTTCAGCACCGGGCGCATGCTCTACAGCCTGGCGCAGAACGGTCAGGCCCCGGCCGGCTTCGCCAAGACCTCGAACAACGGCGTGCCCCGTCGCGCGTTGCTGTTGTCGATCTTCGTGCTGTTACTGGGTGTGCTGCTCAACTACATGGTTCCGGAGAAAGTGTTTGTCTGGGTGACGGCGATTGCCACCTTCGGCGCGATCTGGACCTGGGTGATGATCCTGCTGGCCCAGCTCAAGTTCCGCCAAGGCCTGAGCGCCAGCGAACGTGCCGGTCTGAAATACAAGATGTGGCTGTATCCGGTCAGCTCGTACCTGGCGCTGGCGTTTTTGGTGCTGGTGGTCGGCCTGATGGCGTACTTCCCGGACACCCGCGTGGCGCTCTATGTGGGGCCGGCGTTCCTGGTCCTGCTGACGGTGTTGTTCTACATGTTCAAGCTGCAACCGACCAATGTATCGCTGGGGGCGGCGGTGCGTGCTTCGTAAGGTGTAACGCCTGAAATGAAAAAGCCCCGGTCGTGATGATCGGGGCTTTTTATTGGCTGGCAATCATGTGTGAGCGAGCTTTTGTGGTGAGGGGATTTATCGGAATGCCGCACCACCCCGTTCGGCTGCGAAGCAGTCGTAATCCAGACAACTTAGTCTGTCTGAAAAGATGCTGGGGCCGCTTCGCAGCCCAACGGGGATAAATCCCCTCACCACAAAATTCCCCTCACCACTGGCGATATCAGGCGGCGGCGACCTGAATCGGTTGATTCAGGCGTTTGTTGAAATCCAGCCACGCCCCCAGCAACGCCATCACCCCGGCACCCACCAACGCGGTGAAAACCTGCATGGCAAACGCATCGTCGGTCAGGGCGTTGAGCATGTCCGCCAAGGGCGCCAACAGCACGCCGAGGCAGAAAACTTCCAGTGAGTAGCGCCCCATGCGGCAGCATTGCTGCGCGAGCCAGTTTTGCGTCCAGCCGTTGCCGGGCAAGAGCCTGGCGGTGACGTAGGCCAGCGCCAGGAAGTGCAGCAGACGGACCGGCGACAGATCGGTCTTGCTGATCGGGTACAGCAAGTTGCTCAGGCTGGCGGGCATCAGGGCATCGTGTATTTGCGGCCAGCGCCAGGAGATGGTAATCACCCCGGCCACCACCACGTATACCGCCGCGCTGACAAACAAGGGCTGGCGCAACAGCGGGCGAGTGTCGGGCAACCGTGTCCGCTGCCCATGAATCACCATAAAGCCGCCGAGGATAAACAGCAGTTGCCAGGTGACCGGGTTGAAATACCACACACCGTCCTTGATGGCCGCCAGATTCCAGCCAAACCGCGGTGCCAACAAGTACACCGCCAATGACACCGCTACAACCGCCCATGGCTCGCGCACCAGCAACGGCAGAACCAGTGGCAATCCCGCCAGCAGCACGATGTACAGCGGCAGCGGGTCCATCAGGTTCGGCTTGAAGCGCAGCAGTAACTCATCCGTCAACGCTTGCTGGGGGTTGGTGATGAAGTGATGCAGGCCCATCTCCTCCACCAGATCGCGGGTTTCCACATGGCTGTTGGCGAAGAACACGATGCCCATCAGCATGGCCAGCAGGAAAATATGGACCACGTAGAGCACCCAGGCGCGCCGCAGAATTTTCACGCAGGCGATCAGGTAACCCTCGCGCGCAAGGATTTTGCCGTAGGCCAGAACGGCTGCGTAGCCGGCGAGAAACACGAATATTTCTGCGGCATCGCTGAAACCGAGATTGCGCAGGGTGATTTGGCCAAGGGGGTTGTGAGGCACGTGATCCCAAAAAATGAAGATCAGTGCCAGGCCGCGAAAAAAGTCGATTCGGTGATCGCGCTCAAACGTCATGACGGCAGGCTCGTGAACGGGTGTCGGGATAAGGAGTAGCCGAAGGCGTTGCGTGCAGCACATCGGCGGCGGCGCGCAGGGTGGCGTGATTCGCGGGCAATTGCAAAACCGGGATATTACGGGATGTCTCCTGGCATTCAGGCAAGCCTTGACCGCTGGTCTGAAAGGTCCGCCCACCTGTGATTTCTGACAGTAGACAAGTTCAAAGTTTTATGACGTGAAACGGGAGAATCGCCATGAGATTTTTGTGGAAAGGATTTTCCAGCTACACGGTAGTCGGGGTCGCCAACACGCTGATCCACTGGCAAATTTTTTTCCTGCTGAGCGTGGGGGCCGGCCTCAGTCAGGCGGTCAGCAACCTGGCTGCCTTCTGCGTTGCCGCCTCGTTTTCCTTCTACATGAACGCGCTGTATACCTTCGAAGCCAAGGCGTCGGTCGGCGGTTATCTTCTATTCTTGGGAGCTATGGGGGCGCTGAGCCTGGGCGTCGGCCATGCCGGTGACGTATGGAGACTTCATGGCCTGCTGACGGTATTTATCTTTTCGGCATTGAGCCTGGTGCTTGGCTTTCTGTTTTCAAAGTACGTGGTCTTTCGCGAGCGCAGTGCATGAGAGTCTCGTTGATCGTTCCGGTATTCAATGAAGAACAGGCGATCAGCCTGTTTTATCAGGCCGTGCGTCGCGAGTTGAGGCTTGACCCGGCCGAGGTCGAAATCGTGTTCATCAACGATGGCAGTTCCGACCGCACGGCCGAGGAGGTCAAGGCCCTGGCGCAGGCCGATGAACAGGTCTTGCTGATCAACTTCTCGCGCAACTTCGGCAAGGAACCGGCGTTGTTCGCCGGCCTGGAATATGCCACCGGCGATGCGGTGATTCCCATGGATGTCGATTTGCAGGACCCGATCAGCGTCATCCCGCGGTTGATTGGCGAATGGCAAAAAGGCGCGGATGTGGTGCTCGCCAAGCGCCGGGATCGCACCACCGACAGTTACCTGAAACGCCACAGCGCTTCGCTGTTCTACCGTGTGCTGAACCGCATCGCTTACACCCGCATCGAAGAAAACGTCGGGGACTTTCGGCTGATGGATCGCAAGGTGGTCGACGTGATTCGCGCGCTTCCCGAGCACCAGTTGTTCATGAAAGGCGTGCTGTCATGGGCCGGGTTCAACACTGTGGTGGTGGAATACGAGCGCGCCGAGCGAGTGGCGGGCACCAGCAAGTTCAATGGCTGGAAGCTCTGGAACCTGGCGCTGGAAGGCGTGACTTCGTTCAGTACGGTGCCGTTGCGCTTATGGACGTACGTCGGTGGCGGAATCTCGATCTTCGCGGTGCTCTACGCGGTGTACATGGTGCTGGACAAGATTTTCTTCGGCAACAGCGTCCCCGGTTACCCGTCGTTGATGACGGCCATTCTGTTTCTCGGCGGCGTGCAGCTGATCGGCATCGGCATCCTCGGTGAGTACGTCGGCCGTATCTACATCGAAGCCAAGCATCGGCCACGTTACGTGGTGAAAGACATCGTCGGCGGCAAAGACCGGCTCGGGTTTTAGCATGGGCAGGTTCAGCGACTTTTTCGGCAAGGAACTCGGGCGTCGGCAGGTCTGGCTGTTTTTTCTGTTGGCGACCTTGGTGTATGTGGTGCCGCTGCTCCTCGCGGACTATCCGTATATCGATGACAACTGGCGATCGTTGTCGGCCGGTATGGCCTGGACGGGGCAGGGGCGGTTGTTCAGCGAGCTGTTGTACAACCTGCTGACGTTCAGCAATGCCGCGCCGAACATCTTTCCGCTGCCGCTGTTGATCGCCACACTGGCCATGGCTGCGGCGCTGACCAGCCTGACGTTTCATTACTACCCGCAACCGACGATTGCCTGCTGCCTGGTGACGCTACCGCTCTGGTACAACCCGTTCTTTCTGCAAAACCTGTCTTATCAATACGACGGGCCCTCCATGGCGTTGAGCGTGGTGGCGGTCACCTATGCGATCACCTTTCGGCCCCCCTCGCGCATTCAGCAGTGGCTGGTGCCGTCCTTCCTGGTTGCCTTGGCGATAGGGCTGTATCAGGTGAGCTTCAATGTGTTTCTCGGGTTGTGTTGCGTGGAGGTACTCAGGGGCGCCAATGACAAACTGGCCTGGCCGCAATGGTGCGGGTTGATCGGCTGGAAAATCGCTCAGGCCTTCCTGGGCTGTCTGATTTACGCCGTCAGTGCTTATCCGTTCACTCAACACAATCGCACCCTGCTGCTGAACTGGAACGCGGAGCCGTTGCTGCAACTGCACGTCAACATCGCCAGGGTGCTGGAAAAAGTCGTGCTGCTGTTTCACGGCGGATTTGCCTGGGTGTTCGCCGGGTTGTTGCTGTGCGCCATGGCTGGCGCGGTTCGCCTGGGGCTCAACGTCGTGACGCGTCAGGACAGCACAGTAAACAAAATGCTGATCGGCCTGATCTGTGTGCTGACATTACCGGTAGTGACCTTACTGGTGTCGGGTATGGCGCTGTTTTTCCGGGACTTCAATGAAGGCGCCAGGACCCTGATGGGCTTCGCGGTCCTGTTGGTGCTGTTGTTCTATTTGAGCCATCTGGCGCTGGCACGAATCCACCAGCGGCTGCCGCTGGTGTTGATGATTCCGTTGCTGGCGATGCTTTCGCTGTCGTATGCCTACGGGCGCGTGCTGACGGTGCAGAAAGCCTTCGCGGCCAGCGCGCTATTGAGTCTTCAACACGACATCGTGTCGAATCGACAGCTGTTCGAAGCCAAGCGCATTTACATGTCAGTGACCTATTCCGATCACTGGTTGCTGGGGGCGGCAGGCTCGTTCAAGCAGATGCCGGTGTTGCACTATCTGCTGAACATCGACTTCTACATGCTGGCCGAGAACCTGCCGAAAGTGGGGATCACCAACGTCGTTGCGGAGAAGGAGCGACGTAACGCGACCCGGGTAGGTTATCAGCACTTTGCGCCGCTGGTGGAGAGCCAGTACTACCGGATTTATCTGATTGGCGATTACGGTTTTATTGTCATGAAAGAGCCAGCGCCGATTAAGGCGCTGCACTGGTAAAGCGCGATGACAGGGGCCGTCGGGTTCAGGCCGCTACGACTTCATTCGGCTCAAAACTGTCCGCCCGCGCCATCTGCCACATCCGCGAGTAAAACTCGCCATTCACTTCCCCGGTCAACAATTCCCCCGGTTTCAAGAACACATGCAACTGCGAGAACAATTTGATCTCGGTCGCCGACATGCGCCGTACCAGATGCTTGGCCGATAGCTGCGAAGGATGTTCCAACCCGGCAGCGGCGAGCATTTCGGCCAGGGCCTTGAGCGTGTTGCGGTGGAAGTTGAAGACGCGTTGGGCCTTGTCCGGGACGACGAGTGCGCGTTGGCGCAGGGTGTCCTGGGTGGCGACACCGGTCGGGCATTTGTTGGTGTGGCAGCTCTGCGACTGGATGCAGCCGATGGCGAACATGAAGCCGCGTGCCGAGTTGGCCCAGTCGGCGCCGATGGCCAGGACGCTGG
The DNA here is from genome assembly GCF_003254125.1 of Pseudomonas sp. 478. Lineage (NCBI taxonomy): Bacteria > Pseudomonadati > Pseudomonadota > Gammaproteobacteria > Pseudomonadales > Pseudomonadaceae > Pseudomonas > Pseudomonas sp. 478. The sequence continues at coordinate 142,825 of NZ_QKZG01000015.1, read as the reverse complement.
CGATGTCGAAAGCGCTGACGATCTTGCCGCTGGCGCCGAGTTTGATTTTGTCCCGCAGGTTCAGGCCGACCAGCGTGTTGTGCACGAACAACAGGCCTTCGCGCATGGGCACACCGATGTGGTCGGTGAATTCCACAGGCGCGGCGCCGGTGCCGCCTTCCTTGCCATCGACCACGATGAAGTCGGGGAGGATGCCGGTTTCCAGCATGGCCTTGGCGATGCCCATGAATTCCCACGGATGACCCAGGCAAAACTTGAAGCCCACCGGTTTGCCGCCGGACAGTTCGCGCAACTGCTGGATGAAATGCATCAACTCGATCGGTGTGGAAAACGCGCTGTGCCGCGACGGCGAGATGCAATCTTCGCCCATCAGGATGCCGCGGGTTTCGGCGATTTCCCGGGTGACTTTGTGCTTGGGCAGGATCCCTCCGTGGCCGGGTTTGGCGCCCTGGCTCATCTTGATTTCGATCATCCGCACTTGCGGCGTCTGCGCTTGTGCGGCGAAGCGTTCCGGGTCGAAGCGCCCGTCAGCGGTGCGACAGCCGAAGTAGCCGCTGCCCAGTTCCCAGGTCAGGTCGCCGCCGTTTTCCCGGTGATAGGCGCTGATGCTGCCTTCACCGGTGTCGTGGGCGAAGTTGCCGAGTTTCGCCCCTTGGTTCAACGCCCGAATGGCGTTGGCGCTGAGGGAGCCGAAGCTCATGGCCGAGATGTTGAACACCGACGCCGAGTACGGCTGCGTGCACTGCGGGCCGCCGACCGTGACCCGGAAACTGCTCGGGTCGCTCAACGGCGCCGGGCGCATGGAGTGGCCGATGAATTCGAAACCCGACTGATACACATCGATCAAGGTGCCGAAGGGTTTGTCGGCGCTTTCGTTCTTGGCCCGTGAATAGACCAGCGAACGCTGAGCCCGGGAGAAGGGCAGGGCGTCGCTGTCGGACTCGAGCAGGTACTGGCGGATTTCCGGGCGAATACCCTCCACCAGATAGCGGATGTTGCCGAGGATCGGGTAATTACGGCGCACGGCGTGAGGGCTTTGCAGCAGATCGAACAAGCCCACGAGGCTGAGAATGCCGGTGGCGACGGTGATCGGCCAGAGCCAGTCGTGCTCCAGGAAGGGCAGGCTGGCGAGGGTAAACATCACACAGACGGCAAAGAAGGCGTAGCGGCTCAGGAGTGACAGGCTCATACGGTTTCCTTGGGTTCGGACTCAATGGGTTGCAAGCCTGTGGCATGGGCTTTTGTGGCGAGGGGATTTATCCCCGTTGGGTTGCGAAGCAGCCCCAAAACTATTCACCGCGGTTTAACTGAAAGACCGCATGCATAGGTTTTACGACTGCTGCGCAGTCGAACGGGGATAAATCCCCTTGCCACAGGAAATCTATCGACACAGGAAAGCATTTCAAGGCTGTGTCAGGCATTTTGTGCCTGGAGAAAAATCGAAAACAGCTCTGACTGGGATTTGATCCCCAGTTTGCTGTACATGTGTTTCTTATGGACTTTCACGGTTTCAACAGAGATTTCCAGCTTACGGGCGATTTCTTTACTGGAGCAACCGCTGAGCATCAAGCGCCCGACATCCAGTTCCCGGGCGGTCAATTGCGCGCCTTTGAGTTGCTGCACTGACGTCTCCAGCTGCACGCGCCAGTCGACTGGCGGTGGTGCTGGCGCGAGGGCCACGACTTCGTTGATTTCGTAGGGCAGGCGCTGGCGTAACAGGCCGAGCACCCAGGGCTGGATCAGCGACAGCAAGGCGATCTGCTGGCCGCTGAAACGCTGCTTGCTGCCCAGTGACAGGCACAGCGTGCGGTCGCCTTCGAGTTGGCAATTGAACTGGATTTCATCGGCCACCACATTCAGACGAAAGTAGCGCTGGTAATACTCGGTCAGCTCGAAATGCTCCGGCGCCACTTCCGACAGGCGATAAAGCCCGGTGCGCGATTGCTCGCGACAGGCGATGTAGAACGGATCGAGCAGGTACAAACCGCGCAGATAATCCTGGAACAACTGATCGGGACTGCCGTCCGCGCCCGGACATTCGGCGAACACTTGCGGGTGCTGATCGGCGCTGAAAAGCAGCGCCACCCAGCTGTCGAAGGTCACGTACTGATCCAGCAACCGTACCAGCTGCGTCCAGAAATTGGGCTTGTCCAGGGCGTCGATCAGTTGCCCGACCGAGCGGTGCCACGCGATGTCGTCTAACGAAAGTGTCATGCCTCTACCCCTATCGGGTTACCCCAGCGGCGTGATTTCCCGGCCGGTGGCTTGCTGCGCATACTGGCGCACAGACACCGACCGGGCAATCTTTCTGCCAGCCTGGTCAAGAACAAGGAATACCTATGAAAGTCGAACTCGCCCAGTTGGCGGGCCGTGACAACGACACGGCTTACAACCTCGACCGCGCGCTGAAGGCGATGGCGGCCTGTGCTGCCGATACGCAGCTGATCGTGTTTCCCGAAACCCACCTGATGGGCTTCCCGACCCTCGAGGCGTTGGCCGAAACCGCCGAACCGCTGGACGGTCCGACCGTCAGCGCGGTGCTGGCTGCGGCCCGTGAACGCCATATCGCCGTGGTGATCGGCATGGCCGAGAACGACAACGGCCGCTTCTACAACACCACGCTGCTGATCACCCCTGAAGGTATCGCGCTGAAATACCGCAAGACGCACCTGTGGGCGTCGGACCGCGGTGTGTTCGAGCCCGGCGACCGTTACGCCACGTGTGAGTGGAACGGTGTGCGGGTCGGCCTGCTGATTTGCTACGACATCGAATTCCCTGAAACCGCCCGGGCCCTGGCGCAATTGGGGGCCGAACTGTTGATCGTCACCAACGGCAACATGGACCCTTACGGCCCGACTCACCGCACCGCGATCATGGCCCGCGCCCAGGAAAACCAGGCGTTTGCGCTGATGGTCAACCGGGTGGAAGAGGGCGATGGCGGGTTGGTGTTTGCGGGCGGCAGTGCGCTGGTGGATCCGCTGGGTACTTTGTTGTTCGAGGCCGGGCGGGAGGAGGGGCAGTTTGCAGTGGAGCTGGACCTGAATCAGCTGACGGCGGCGCGGCAGGATTATCGGTATCTGGATGATCAGCGGCTGCGGTTGCCGGGGGAAGTGGTGGAGCAGATCGGCGGTGTTCGGGAGTTATTGATTCCTGAGCGTTAAACCAAGCCCTCACCCTAACCCTCTCCCGGAGGGAGAGGGGACGGACCGAGGTGCCTGGACGATTGACTGCGAACTGCGAGAGCGAGTCGAACTCAGGATTTGAAAAGCATGGAGGTCGAGCTCCCTTTCCCCTCTCCCCCGTGGGGAGAGGGGACTGACCGAGGTGATGCGAAGCTCTACATCGACCTGAATAACCGAGTCGAACTCAGGATTTGAAAAGCATGGAGATCTGCCCCCTTTCCCCCTCTCCCCCGTGGGGAGAGGGCTGGGGTGAGGGGTGGCTTTTGAAGTAGACGTAAATTTTTGCCGAACTCGGCTCTGCCATAAATCTAATAAATTCGGAGTAGTCGCTCATGGCTCATTTGCAACGCACCCTGTCATTGGGGTCGGTGGTGCTGTTCGGCATCGCCTACATGACGCCGATCATCGTGCTCGGCACCTTTGGCATCCTCGCTCAATCCACCGCCGGCATGGTCCCGGCCGCTTACCTGGCGGCGCTGGTGGCGATGTTTTTCACCGCCATGAGTTACGGCCGAATGGCCTCGGCGTTTCCCGTCGCGGGCTCGGCCTATAGCTATGTCCGCAAGGCGATCAGCCCGAAACTCGGTTTCATCGCCGGTTGGGCCGTGCTGCTCGACTACCTGTTCCTGCCGATGGCGATCTGGCTGATCGGCGCGGCCTACCTCAACTCCGCGTTCCCGGCCGTGCCGCAGTGGATCTGGGTACTGGCGTTCATCGGCATCACCAGTGCAATCAACATCGTCGGTCTGAAACTGGCCAACGGCATCAACGCGTTACTGATGCTGGTGCAGTTCCTGGTGCTGATCGCCTTCGTTGCGCTGTGCGTTCATTACGTCGGTGGTGATGCGAGCACGCCGTTGTGGTCGGTCAAACCGTTCTTCAACGGTGATATGCAGATGCCGCTGATCATGAGCGGTGCAGCCATCGCCTGTTATTCATTCCTCGGGTTTGACGCGGTCAGCACCCTGACCGAAGAAACCCGCGACCCGCGCCGTACCATCCCGCGAGCGATCATGCTGATCACCCTGATCGGCGGGTTGATCTTCGTCGGTGTGTCGTACTTCGTACAGATCGCGCATCCGTCGTTCCAGTTCGACAGCGTCGACTCGGCAGCCTATGAAATTGCCCGCAACATTGGTGGTGACCTGTTCGTGTCGATCTTCCTGATCGGCCTGATCGTCGGCCAGTTTGCGTCGGGCCTGTCGGCGCAGGCCAGCGGCTCGCGGCTGTTGTTCGCCATGGGTCGTGACGGCGTGCTGCCAAAATCGTTCTTCGGCACCTTGCATGAACGCTTTGGCACGCCGGTCAACAGCATCCTGCTGTGCGCCGTGGTCGCGTTGCTGGCACTGAAACTGGACGTCACCACCTCGACCTCGTTCATCAACTTCGGCGCGTTCCTGGCGTTCAGTCTGGTGAACCTGTCGGTGATCTTTCACTACTGGATCGGCGGTGAGCACAAAGGGCTGCGTGAATTCGTGTTGTTCCTGCTGTTCCCGTTTATCGGTCTGGCGGCGGATTTGTGGCTGATGGTCAGCCTCGATCACCTGGCGATCTATCTGGGGTTGAGCTGGCTGGCGATTGGCGTGGTGTACCTGGCGGTGCTGACCGGTGGCTTCCGTCGCCAGCCACCGGAGATGGATTTCCAGGAAGCCACATTTTGATTGGTGTTCAGGCGGCTGATTTTGTCTGGTGCACGGGCAACTGGACCCTGAAGGTTGTGCCCACCCCAACTTCACTGCGCACCGTAATATCCCCCCGGTGTTTTTTCACGATGCCATAGGACAGGGACAACCCCAGTCCCGTCCCCTGGCCCACCGGTTTGGTGGTGAAGAACGGGTCGAAGATTTTTTGCAGGCAGTCCGGCGCAATGCCGGCGCCGGTGTCTTCGACCTCGATCCACACCGTTTCCGCTTCAAGCCCGGTGCGCAAAGTGATGGTGCCGCGCTCCGGGCCGATGGCCTGAGAGGCGTTGACGATCAGGTTCATGATCACCTGATTGATTTGCGAAGGCAGGCATTCGATGTCGGGCAGGGTCTGATATTCCTTGAGCACATCGGCCTTGTACTTGAGTTCGTTGGCGACAATGTTCAAGGTCGATTCGATGCCCTGTTGCAGATTGGCCCACTGCCATTCCTGATTGGAGTCCACCCGGGAGAAGTCCTTCAGGTCCTTGACGATCTGCCCGACCCGGTTGATGCCGTCCTTGGATTCCTTGATCAGCAGCGGAATGTCCTCGCGCAGGAACTCCAGCTCGACCCGTTCGCGCAGTTGGTTCAAACGCTCGATGAGCTCGCTGGAGCCGATCGCTTCTTCCGCATCGCGATAGGCGTCGAGCATTTCCTGCAGTTGTTTGAAGTAGCCGTCCAGGGTGCCGAGGTTGGAGGAAATGAAGCCGATGGGGTTGTTGATTTCATGGGCGACGCCAGCCGCGAGCTGTCCCAATGAAGCGAGTTTTTCCGATTGCACCAATTGGGTTTCCAGCTGTTTGCGCTCGTCGACTTCCCGCTGCAATTCAACGCTGGTTTCTGTCAGTTGCCGGGTTCGGCGTTCGACCATTTGCCCTAAATGGTCCATCTGCACGCTGGCCCGTTCGGTCATGTCCCATTTGGTCAACAGGGTGTTGGCCATCTGCTGGACTTCAATGTTGTCGAACGGCTTTTTCAGGATCAGCAGCCGGTCATGTGCGTTCAATCGATCAAGCAGTTCATCCCAGGAATAGTCGGAATAGGCGGTGCACACCACCACTTGCAGGCGTGGGTCGGCCTGCCACAAATGTTCGATGGTCTGCGCACCGTCCCAGCCCTCGGGCATGCGCATGTCGACAAAGGCCAGGGCGTAGGGGCGGTTTTCCTGCAAGGCCCATTTGAGTTTGCCCAGGCCTTCCTGGCCGCCATAGGCCGAGTCGAGCTCGAACAGTGCACGGGTTGATTTCACTTCGCTGCCAAACAGCTCGGCCTCCATCTCGTCCAGTTCGACGGTCTGCTCCGGCATGGGCGTGAGAATCTTGCGGAAATCCACGTGAATGGACGGGGTGTCATCGATCAGCAGAATGCGTCGGTTCGAAAGCTCGCTCATGCTTCCTCCTTGACGGTTTTCAGCGGGATCTGCAACGTGAACAGCGCGCCCTTGCCCGGTCCGTCGCTGTGGGCGGTGAGGTGGCCGTTCATTTCGATGGCGGCCAGGGCGCAGCTGTGCAGGCCGAAGCCGTGGCCTTCCTTGCGGGTAGTAAACCCGTGGGAAAAGATGCGCGTCATGTTTTCCTCGGCGATGCCTTCGCCGTCGTCCTTGACGCTGACTTGCAGGATCTTGTCTTCGACGATTTTGACCCCCAGGGTCATTTGTCGTGGGCGATTGGTGAGGTCGGACATGGCGTATTTGGCGTTGCTGATCAGGTTGATCAGGATCAGCAACAATCGGTGCTTGTCACCCATGACCTGCGGCACATCGCCGTATTCCTTGACCACCGTGACGTGGTGTCGGGTCAGGGCGCCGGAGTTCATGCGCAGGGCGTCCTCCAGCAATTCGCTGATGTGCAGCGGTTCCATCAGGCTGTTGGCGCCTGCATAGGACTGCTGGGTGGCGACGATGTCCTTGATGTGGTCCACGCTTTTGGTCAACTGGGCCAGTTCGTCGGTCATGCCTTGTTGTTCCAGGGCTATCGCGTCCACCAGTTGATTCAGGTAACCGGGTAGCAACTTGCCTTTCGGGTCGTCGGTCAGAAAGGTGCCGAGGTCACCTTGATGGTCGTTGATCAGCTGCATGGCCTTGCCCAGGCCCAGCGCCTTGCTGCCGCGCAGTTTGCGGCTCACCAGGTCGGCCGAAATGTTCACGCTGTTGAGCACGTTGCCGACGTTGTGCAGCACATTGGTGGCGATCTCGGCCATGCCGGCCTGGCGCGCGGTGTCGAGCAGTTCGCTCTGGGTATCCTTGAGTTCGCGGGTGCGCTCTTCAACCCGCAGCTCCAGGTCTTCATTGGCGGTTTGCAGGGCTTTGTTGACGCGGTTGATCACCGTGAAACTGCGCATCAGGTGAATCGCCAGGTACACCAGTAACAGCACCAACAGTACGGAAAACACCAGCATGTAGAAGTGATAACGCTGATTGGCCGCGTCGGTCCGCTGCTGGTCGGTGTTCAGCAGATTGGTAATGTCGTCCAGGCGTTCGGCCACGGGAACGGCTTCGATGTTTTCCAGTAAGCGATTGACTACCGGCTGCTCACGCAGGATCAGTGAAATATGGTTGTTGAGAATATCGATCGGACTGTGGAACTGTTCAGGTAGACGCTGTTTGTTCACCCCCATTTTGTTCAGCCCCAACAGGATGTCGGCCGCCTTGTCGTCGGAGGTGACCTGAGCGAACTCCAGGCTGCTGAGCAACAAGTCATACGTATCGGTGGCGATGTTCTGAAGTTGCAGTTTGTCTTCGTCCGCCAACCGGGCCAACTGTTCCTGAATGTCGTCCTCGGCGGTGGGCAGGAACGCCAGTGAGTTGCGCAGCACGGCGTTGTGAGACTTGAACTGCTCCACCAAGCGGGTCTTTTCCTGAATGGCGCTCAGGTACGCATCATGGCTGGTGCGCCAGACGGGCGAGTCGTTGCGGCCATGGCTCGACTCCATGGTGTCGAACCGCTCCCAAAGGTCCGTTATCTCGGTCAGTGGCGAGACCAACGGATCGTAGTTGTGACTGATGGCGATCCTGGCCTTGAGGATCTCGGTTTCCCATTGTGCGTTCAGCTGTTTGATCCGGCCGATCAGGTCCCGGGATTCGGCGTAGGTTATCGTCTGGTTCGAGCTGGATTTGAGGTACAGAAACAGCAGCACTGAAGCCAGCATCAGAGCCACGACGCCAAGCAACGCCAGGTTGCGGCGGTTAGACGTTTTCATAAGGGCTTGCCTCCCCATTCACCGGTCAGGGTCTTGAGGAATTTGATGATCAGCGTTTTGTCGTCGGCAGAGGGAATACGACCGAGCTGGAACTTGAACATCACATCCACCGCTTCTTCAAGAGTCTTGGCCGAACCATCGTGAAAGTATGGCGCGGTCACGGCGACGTTGCGCAGGCTCGGGACCTTGAACACGTTGCGGTCCTCTTCGTCTTTGGTGACCAGATAGCGGCCCAGGTCGGCTTCGGTGGGGTTGCCTCGAGTCTTGAAGTAGTCGCCCATGACCCCGAACTTCTGGAACATGTTGCCGCCGATGTTGACGCCCTGGTGGCAGGCGATGCAGCCGTAGTCCTTGAAGCGTTGGTAACCGTATTTCTCGTCGAGGGTGAGAATGTCGGTATCGCCTTGCAGGTATTGGTCGAAACGCGAGTTGGCGCTGATAAGCGTGCGTTCATAGGTGGCCAGGGCATTCTGCACATTGTTCATGGTCACGCCGTCCGGGTAGGCGTTGGCGAACGAGGTCTGATAAGCCGCATCGGCGGTCAGCATCTGCACCACATGTTCCCAGTTACTGCCCATTTCACTGGGGCTTTGCACCACGCCGTGGATCTGGGTTTCCAGTGTGTCGGCGCGGCCGTTCCAGAATTGTCGGAAATTCAGGCTGGCGTTGAACACGCTGGGGGTGTTGATCGTCACTGGAACGCCGTTGAACCCGAGGGAAAACGCCTTGTTGTCGGCACCGCCATTTTCCAGTCGATGGCAACTGGCGCAGGACAGTGAATTGTTGACCGACAAGCGTGTCTCGTTGAACAACTGGCGACCGAGCTCGATCCGCAGCGGATTTTGCTGGGGCACCGCCGGCAGTGGTTTGAGCGGTTCATCCAGCGGTGCGGCGCCAGCGCTCAGGCAGAGGCCGAACAACGGCGCCAATAGCAGACGGTGAAAAGAAGGCGACATCTGATGATTCCTTGGCTTGGGCCTGCGCATCGTTCACGTGGCTGCGGATGAAGAGGGCTTCACCGACCCCAGATACCGGACGAAGGCGTCCGGCGCCACGGCTTTACTGAAGTAGTAACCTTGACCCTCTTCACATTGATGTGACTTGAGGAAGTCCAGTTGTTCGAGGGTTTCCACCCCTTCGGCAATGATGGTCAGCTTGAGGCTCCGGCCCAGGCTGATGATGGCGCTGACCAGCGCGGCGTCGCTGCTGTCGCGGCTCAAGCCGCGAATGAACGACTGGTCGATTTTCAGCACGTCGATGGGAAAACGCCGCAAGTAGCTCAGGCTGGAATAACCGGTACCGAAGTCATCGATGGCCAGTCGTACGCCCATCACCTTGAGCCGGGCCAGAGCGTTTACCGTGGTTTCGACGTTCTGCATCAACACGCCTTCGGTGATTTCCAGCTCCAGCAAGGCCGGTTCCAGACCTGTTTGTTTGAGAATCTGTTCGATGCCGTCGACAAAGTCTCGCTGACGGAAATCGATGGCCGACATATTCACCGACATACAGATTTTCGGCAGCCCCGCGGCCTGCCAGGCGCAGGCTTGTCGGCACGCCTCGGCGAGCACCCATTTGCTCAACGGCACGATCAAGCCGCTGTCTTCGGCAATACTGATGAAGTCCGAGGGGTAGACCAGACCGTGCCCCGGTTTTTGCCAGCGGATCAACGCCTCGGCACCGACCACCTGGCCACTGACCAGGTCCAGTTTGGGCTGGTAATGCAGGACAAATTCGTTGCGTTCCAGCGCCAGGCGAATGCCGCTCTCGATGCTTTGCTGATCCCGGGCGCGCTGGTTCATCTCGTCGATGAAAAACCTGAAATCGTTCGGGCCGCTTTCCTTGACGTTGCGCATCGCGGTTTCGGCTTTCTTGATCAGCGCGATGGCATCGAAGCCGTCGTCCGGGTAAATGCTGATGCCCAGGCTGGCGGTCACGCTGAGGTCGTGGCCGGCAATGTGCTGGGGCGCGCGGATGGCGTTCAAGAGTTTTTCGGCGATGCCCTTGGTCTGTTGGGGATGGCGGACGTCGGCGAGGATCACCACGAATTCATCGGAACCGTAGCGAAACACCGAGTCGGACTCGCGCACCGTCGCCACCAGATTGCGCCCGACCTGTTTAAGCATTTCGTCACCGGCCGGATGACCCAGGGCATTGTTGATGCGCTTGAAGCGATCGAGGCCCAGAAACATCACGGCCAGTTGTTTGTCATGGCGCCGGGACAGGGCCAGGGACTGGTTCAACCGGTCACCGAGCAAGGTGCTGTTGGGCAGCTCGGTCAGTACGTCGTACTGCAACAGGTGCGACACCTTGAGCAGTTCGTGGACCCGCGCCTCGATGGTTTGCTCCAGGCTCAGGACCTTCATCGCCGCGTCTTGCGCCATCTGCCATTTCCAGGTCAGTGCACTGGCCATCTGACGGATTTCCAGGCTGTCGAAAGGCTTTTTCAGCACCAGCAACTGGTCGCCGAATTCCAGTCGTTCGGCCATGTCTTCCCAGGTGTAATCGGAAAAAGCGGTGCACAACGCGATTTGCAGGTGAGGGTCGGCCTTCCACAGTTGTTCGATGGTTTCCAGGCCGTCCCAGCCCGGTGGCATGCGCATGTCGGTGAACGCCATGGCATAGGGGCGACCTTCGGCCAGTGAGCGCGTGACCAGTTCGAGGGCTTCCTGGCCCTGGTAGGCCGAGTCGAGCTGGAACGTCAGCCGATCAAGCTGCACGGTGCCGAACAGGGCTTCTTCAGCCCCGGCCAGGGTCTGTTCGCCTCCGGGCTCTTCTCCTTCGATCTCGGCGCCAAGAATCTTGCGAAAATCCTCATGAATCGAGGGCGTGTCATCGATGATCAAGATGCGCCGGTTAGTCCGCACGAAAGGCGTTTTCATCCTTTGTCCTCCGTGGAGCGCGGCGAGTTTTCCAGAATCGGCCCGATGTCATGGTTCGGGGGCACGATGCTGCCGGCCTTCAGCAGCTCGGCGGCCTGCTGGCTGCTGACCGCTTTGCTGAAAAAGTAACCCTGGGCGTTCATCGGTGAACCGGTGGCCATCAGCGAGCTGCGCTGCTCCTGGGTTTCGACGCCCTCGGCAATGATGCCGATCCCGACTTCACGGGCGAAGTTGATGATGGCGCGCAAGGTGTTCGCGCTGGCCGGATCGCGGGCGGCGGTGTCGATGAAGGCCTGAGCGAGTTTCAGGTGATTGACCTGGTAGGTCTTGAGGTAGTCGAACGAGGAGTACTCGGTGCCGAAGTCGTCGATGGCGATCTTCACCCCCAGTTCACGCAGGCGCGGCAGCACATCGTTGTGGGTCCATTTGGTCTGGGCCAGTGTCGCTTCCGTGACGTCGAAGCGCAGGTCCCAGGGGCAGAGTTCCCAGCGCGCGGTGGTGCGCAGCACGTCATAGATCAGTTCGGGACCACTTTTAAGTTGCGCCAGGGACAGCTTGATCGCAATCACCGGCGGCGCCATTCCCTCATCGCGCCATTGACGCATTTGCCGGCAGGCGCGATCCAGCACCCAGTGACCGAGCGCGACGATGGTGCCGGTCTTTTCCGCCGCGGGCAGGAACGCCGGGGCTTCCAGCAAACCGCGCTCAGGGTGGTTCCAGCTGACTTGCGCTTCCATGCCGAGGATTTTGCCGCTGGTCAAGTCCACTTCCGGCCAGTAATGCAGTTCGAGTTCTTCGTGTTCGATGGCCGTTCTCAGGTCGCTGGCGATGGTCATGCGTTCGACCACCTCCTGATTGATCTCTTCGGAGTGAAAGTGGTACTGGTTGCGGCCCTTTTCCTTGGAGCGATACAGCGCCATGTCGGCTTGGGTCAGCAGGCTGTCGGCGCTGGTGCTTTCCGGGGTACAGCTGCTGATGCCGATACTCACCGAGACCCGCACATCATTGCCGGCCAGGGAATAGGGCAGTACCAACGTATCGCGGATCTTGGCGGCCAGGGCTGCGGATTGGGTCGGGTCGCCGACGTCCAGTTGCAAGATCGCGAACTCGTCACCGCCGAGGCGGGCCACCACATCGTTTTCGCGCACACAGTCCTTGATCCGGCGGGCAACCTCTTGCAGCAACAGGTCGCCCACCGGATGGCCGAGGGTATCGTTGATGCGTTTGAAGTGATCCAGGTCCAGGTAAAACATGGCGAACGGTGCCGCCCCCCGACGCGCCGAGGCGAATGCCTGGTGCAACCGCTCGATCAGCGTCGCCCGGTTGGCCAACCCGGTCAGCCCGTCGGTGCGGGCCAGCAGGGCGATTTTCTCTTCGGCCAGTTTACGTTCGGTGATGTCGATGATGATGCCTTCGACTTCCAGCAAACGGCCTTCATCGTCGCGCACCGGGATGTAGCGGTTTTCGACCCAGCGCCAGGCGCCTTCGCCAGTGCGCATCCGGAATTCGATGGAAGCACCTGCCGCATGACGGTCCAGCACCCGGGCCATGGCGGTGTCGACCTTGGTTTGATCATCGGGATGGATCAGTTCCTGGGCCCAGTTGGTCGAGGTGACCAGTTTCGCCGCGACATGACCGTATTTGGTGATGTTGTGCGAGATGTACATCAACGGAAACGACGGTTCGCCGCGTAACCGATACAGAATGGTCGGGCTGTTCTGCACGATGATGTTGGCGTCGGACAGCTCTCGGGTGCGTTCTTCGACCGCCTGTTCGAGCAGCGACATCTTCAGCTCTGCGTCTTCGGTCATTTGCCACTTGGCCGTCAATGCGCTGGCCATCTGGCGGATTTCGATGGCATCGAAGGGTTTTTTCAGAATCAGCAGGCGATCGCCCAGTTCCAGGCGTTCGTCGATGTCTTCCCAGGAATAGTCGGAATAAGCGGTGCACAGCGCCACTTGCAGCTTGGGATCGACCTGCCATAGCCGTTCGATGGTTTCCAGCCCGTCCCAGCCTGGCGGCATGCGCATGTCGATGAAGGCCATTGCATAGGGCATGTCGTTGGCCAGCGCCGTCTCGACCTTGTCCAGGGCTTCGAGGCCCTGAAACGCCGAATCGAGCACGAAGCTCTGCAGCGATAGCGCCGCAGGAGTGCCGAACAGGGCATTTTCGGCGCTGATCAGGCTGTCGTCATCGATCGATGGCGGACTGAGGATCTTGGCGAAGTCCGCATGAATCGAGGCTGTGTCGTCGACGATAAGAATCCGTCGGTTGGTCCGCGCCAGCAGCGTATTTATCGACATACGCCAGTACCGGCGGCAGCTTGATGCGGTTTTCGCATGGGGGCTTCCTTTCCAAAATCACCTGACCGGACGTGCAGATTTGGATCCGAGTCAGCTCAGCATAGTCGCCTGTCCAGCACTTCGCGCAACTCAATGAGCTGAATCATTTCTGTTGGCGGGCTGAAAATCATCTAGCCTGTAGGTCAGGCTCCGGCAATAGGGGATGTTTGCCTCGGGGCCTGCCACAACGATGTGCCCGTTTTTCTTGAGGTGACGCCATGGAAGAGCAACTCCCCACGACTTTGAACGATAAACCCAAGGTGCTGCTGGTCGATGACGAGGAATCAATCCTCAACAGCCTGCGTCGCCTGTTACGCGGCCAGCCCTACGAGTTGCTGCTGGCCACCAGCGGTGGCCAGGCGCTGGAGATCATGGAGCAACACTCCATTGACCTGGTGATGACCGACGCACGCATGCCCAATATGGACGGCGCCACGCTGCTGGCCCGCATCCATCAGCTTTACCCGACGACCACCCGGATTCTGCTCACCGGCTACGCGGACATGCCGACGATCATCAAAGCGATCAACGAAGGGAAGATTCACCGCTACATCAGCAAACCCTGGAGCGACGAGGAAATGCTCCTGACCTTGCGCCAATCCCTCGCTCATCAATACTCCGAGCGCGAACGCCAGCGTCTGGAGCAGTTGACCCGGTTGCAGAACGACCAGTTGAAGTCGCTCAACATCACCCTGGAAAAACACGTCGCCGCCCGCACTGCCGAACTGCAGCAGACCGCCGACATGCTCGACCTGGCCTACGAAGAGCTCAAGCACAGCTATGTCACCGGCACCGAGGTGTTCTCGCTGCTGGCCAACCTGCGCCTGCCGCCGGCCAAACAGACCAACCGCCAGATCATCGAACTGGTGCGGGTGTACTGCAAACTTCATGGCCTGGACGAGGGCACCAGTCGCGACCTGACCATGGCCGCGGCGCTTTACAACATTGGCAAACTGAGCTGGACCGACAGCATGATGACCGCGCCCGCGGACCTGCTGCACCACAACGATCGGGAGCGTTATCGCGGTTATCCCAAGCAGAGCGAATCGCTGTTGATGACGCTCGATCCGATGAAGGACGCCGCCCGTCTGATTCTTCATCACCAGGAGCGCTGGGACGGCAGCGGCTTCCCCGACCGGCTCAAGGGCGAGGCGATTCCGTTTGGGTCGCGGCTGTTGAAACTGGCGGTGGATTTCATCGAATTGCAGCGCGGGCTGATCCTCGAGCGGCAGATGAACAGCGATGAAGCACTGGTCTACATCCGCAGCTATGCCGGGCGACTCTACGATCCCGAGTTGGTGGAGGATTTCATTCAGGTCTGTGCCGCCTACCTGAGCGATGTCTCGTTGGCCGATCCGTCGGTCAAGGTGCTGACCACACGGGAAGTGGCGGCGGGCATGATCCTGGCGCGCAACCTCAATGCCGACAACGGCATGCTGCTGCTCAATGCCGGCAAGGTGTTGAACGGGCCACTGGTGGAGAAGTTGATTGCCTTCGAAGCCATGGAAGGCGCGAAATACAGCATTTTCGTGAAGGTGCCGGAAGACGTTGCAGTTCTCGAGGCCAGTTAGTTTTCCCAGACTCTACACAATCCCCCCTGTGGGAGCGGGTTTGCTCCGGGCGGCGTTCCGACGAAGGCGGTTTTTCATTCAACATTGATGTTGACTGACCCGCCGCCTTCGCGAGCAAGCCCGCTCCCACAGGGGATTTGCGGATGTCTGCAGAGATGTTTTCGGCGTGACGAGGCAGCGGAGCTATGTGATCCTTGCGCCTTTTGCCAAGGACGATCCTGATCCATGACGCTGTCATCCGCTGCTTCACCCCGCCTCATCCGCATCGCCGCTGCCCTGTTGATCGGCCCGGACGGTCGCACGCTGTTGGTCCGCAAGCGCAGCACCGAAGCGTTCATGCAGCCGGGGGGCAAGATCGAAGCCCATGAGCAACCGGTCCAGGCGCTGGCCCGTGAACTGGAAGAAGAATTGGGCCTGGTCATCGATCCGGCACACGCCACTTATCTCGGGCAATTCTCGGCACCGGCCGCCAATGAGCCGGGTTTTACCGTCCAGGCCGAACTCTTTCAGCTGACCATCGATTCAGACGTATCGCCGGCGGCGGAAATCGAAGAGGTGCGCTGGATCGACCCGGCCACTGACGGCAATGTCACGCTGGCGCCATTGACACGGGACCTGATCCTGCCGTTTTATCGAGCCTTGTTAACCGAAACTGCCTGATTATTCCCGGACAAAGGACTGCCCATGATCCCGCTTCAAGACTTGCTGATTTTCGCCGCTGCCGCGTTGCTGATGGTGCTGACGCCGGGGCCGAACATGATTTACCTGATCTCCCGTTCGATCTGCCAGGGCCGCAAGGCCGGTGTGACCTCGTTGCTCGGTGTGGTCGCGGGGTTTTTCGTGCACCTGTTCGCGGCCGCTGCCGGTTTGACCGCGGTGTTTCTGGCGGTGCCGATGGCCTACGAAGTGCTGAAGTGGGCCGGCGCGCTGTACCTGATGTGGTTGGCGTGGCAAGCCGTCAAACCGGGTGCGCGTTCACCGTTCGAAGCGCAGCAGTTGCCGCCGGACTCGTCGCGCAAACTGATCACCATGGGTTTTCTGACCAGCGCCCTGAACCCGAAGATCGCCGTGTTTTATTTGTCGGTGTTTCCGCAGTTCATTACGCCTGAGCATGGCTCGGTGTTCACTCAAAGCATCACGCTGGGGCTGACTCAGATCAGCGTCAGTTTCAGCGTCAATCTGCTGATCGCGCTGTTCGCCGCGGGCATCGCCTCCTGGTTCGTCAACAACCCGTCCTGGCTGGCGGTGCAGCGCTATTTCATGGGGTTCGTGCTGTCGGCGCTGGCAGTGCGACTGATGCTGGAACAACGACGGATGGCTTGAACATGTGGATTGAACGGCTTGATGCCAGTCATGCTCTGGATTATCGGGCGCTGATGCTCGAAGCCTATGACCTGCATCCCCAGGCGTTTACCTCCAGCGTGCGCGAACGCGCCGTGATGCCGCTGAGTTGGTGGGAATCACGCCTGAGCAGCAAGCTGGACGTGGTATTCGGCGCGTTCGAAGGCGGTGAGTTGGCGGGCATCGTTGGCCTGGCCTTCGAGCCTCGGGAAAAGGCCCGGCACAAGGCGACATTGTTTGGCATGTACGTATCGGGCAAGGTCCGGCAACGCGGGGTCGGTTATCACCTGGTGCAGGCTGCCCTGGCTGAAGCGCAGGACCATAAAGGTCTGAGGCTGATCCAGCTGACCGTCACCGCTGGTAATGAGGCCGCGTTTAAGTTGTACCAGCGTTGCGGTTTCATCCAGTTTGGCCTCGAACCTTTGGCGGTACGCGTTGGCGAAGACTACTTCGACAAAATCCACATGTGGCGCGAACTCTGAATCCACCGCAATCCCTGTGGGAGCGGGCTTGCTCGCGAAAGCGGTGTCAAATTCAACAATAATGTTGACTGATACACCGTATTCGCGAGCAAGCCCGCTCCCACATTTTGATCGGCGTCAGGCTCTAGCGAACCGCGCTGACGCCATCCAGCGTCGAGAACGACGTGTCCTTGGCCGTCAGCAGGAAGTCGCGCATGTACGGCGCATCCAGCATGTCGGCGCGAATCCCCGCGTACAGCGTCGCAAACAAACCTTTCTCGCCCAGCCGCTTGGCCTTCACATAACCCCGTGAGCTGTATTCATGCAGCGCCCAATGGGGCATGCCGCACACGCCGCGGCCGCTGGCCACCAATTGCATCATCATCACCGTCAGTTCCGACGTGCGGACCTGAGCCGGTTCGATATCGGCCGGTTCGAGGAAACGGGTGAAGATGTCCAGCCGATCACGCTCCACCGGGTAGGTGATCAGCGTTTCGGTGAGCAAATCTTCCGGGACGATGTAGGCCTTGCTCGCCAAACGGTGCTGATTGGCGACCGCGAGCATCGCTTCATAGGTGAACAACGGCACGTAAGTGATCCCGGCCAGTTCCAGCGGGTCGGAGGTCACCACCAAATCCAGATCGCCACGGGCCAGGGCAGGCAGCGGGGCGAATGAGAACCCTGAGGCCAGGTCCAGCTCGACTTCCGGCCAGGCATCGCGGAACTGGTCGATGGTCGGCATCAGCCACTGAAAGCAACTGTGGCACTCGATCGCCATGTGCAAACGCCCGGCAGTGCCACCGGCCAGCCGCGCGATATCGCGTTCAGCGCCGCGCAGCAACGGCAGAGTGGCGTCGGCCAGTTGCAGCAGACGCAAACCGGCGCTGGTGAAGCGCACCGGTTTGGTCTTGCGCACGAACAACGGCATGCCCATGCGCTCCTCCAGTTCCTTGAACTGGTGGGACAGGGCCGACTGCGTCAGGTGCAAGCGGTCGGCCGCATCCACCAGGCTATCGGCTTCGCGCAACGCGTGCAGGGTCTTCAGGTGACGGATTTCAAGCACCGGGGGCTCCATGAGGAAAACTTGTGATCAACACGAAAAGGTTGAGTTTGTCTCATGTTGGGTTGGCTGTCGACAATAGCGCCATGTTTTACAGCAACTTTTAGAGGGAGCAATTTCACATGGCCTTGGCACACACACTGGGTTTTCCGCGCATCGGCGCTGACCGCGAACTGAAAAAAGCCCTCGAATCCTATTGGAAGGGCGATCTGGATCAGGACGCGCTGAAAAGCGTCGGGCGCCAATTGCGCGCCACCCATTGGCAATTGCAGAAAGACGCCGGCATCGACCTGCTGCCCGTGGGCGACTTCGCCTGGTACGACCAGGTCCTGACCCATTCCTTGACCTTCGGTGTGATCCCCGAGCGTTTCGCCAGCGCCAGGGACTCGCGCGGCCTGCCAACCCTCGACACCCTGTTCGCCATGGCCCGTGGCGCCACGACGGCCTGCTGCGGCGGCGAACACAGCAAAGCGCAATACGCCCAGGAACTGACCAAATGGTTCGACACCAACTACCACTACCTGGTCCCGGAGTTCAGCGCTGATCAACAATTCAAACTGAGCTGGGAACAGCTGTTCGACGAAGTCGACGAAGCTAAGGCCCTCGGCCACAACGTCAAGCCGGTGATCATCGGTCCACTGACTTACCTGTGGCTGGGCAAAGCCAAAGGCAATGACTTCGACAAACTCGACCTGCTGGAACGCCTGCTGCCGATCTACGGCGAAATCCTCGGCCGCCTCGCCGCTCAGGGCGTGGAATGGGTGCAGATCGACGAGCCGATCCTGACCCTTGACCTGCCACAGGCGTGGAAAAACGCTTTCGAGCGCGCCTATCACATCCTTCAATATTCGCCGCTGAAAAAACTGGTGGCGACTTACTTCAGCGGTCTGGAAGACAACCTCGGCCTGGCGGTCAGCCTGCCAGTACAAGGCCTGCACATCGATGCCGTGCGCGCCCCGGATCAACTCGGCCAGGTGCTGGACCGTCTGCCGACCTACAAGATTCTCTCAGTGGGCCTGGTCAACGGTCGCAACGTCTGGCGCTGCGAACTGGAGCAAGTGCTCGCGCAACTGCAACCGGCCCAGGAACGCTTTGGCGACAACCTGTGGGTCAGCAGTTCCTGCTCGCTGCTGCACAGCCCGGTGGATCTGGATCGCGAAGACAAACTCGACCCGGAACTGAAAAGCTGGCTGGCATTTGCCGTGCAGAAGTGCGGTGAAATCGCCGTGCTGCGCGATGCCCTGAACGACCCGCAATCACCCAAGGTGCAAGCCGCCCTCGCCGAAAGCCGTACGATTCAGGCCAGTCGCGCCGAGTCGCCGCGTATCCACAAAGCCGAGGTGCAGGCCCGGATAAGCGCCATCAGTGACAAGGACAGCCAACGGCACTCGCCATTCGCCAAACGCATCGAGCAGCAACGTGCGCGATTGAAACTGCCGGCCTTCCCGACCACCACCATCGGCTCGTTCCCGCAGACCGGTTCGATTCGTCTGGCACGCCAGGCGTTCAAGCAAGGCAAGCTGTCGGCCAACGATTACACCGACGCCATGCACAGCGAAATCCGCCATGCCGTGCAAGTCCAGGAACGCCTGGGGCTGGACGTGCTGGTTCACGGTGAAGCCGAACGCAACGACATGGTCGAGTACTTCGCCGAGCAACTGGACGGCTACCTGTTCACCCGTTTTGGCTGGGTGCAAAGCTACGGTTCGCGCTGTGTGAAACCGGCGATCATCTATGGTGACCTGAGTCGGCCGAACGCTATGACGGTCGACTGGATCACCTATGCGCAAAGCCTGACCGACAAGGTTATGAAAGGCATGCTCACCGGTCCCGTGACCATGCTGATGTGGTCGTTCCCGCGTGAAGACGTCTCGCGCAAAATCCAGGCGCAGCAACTGGCGCTGGCCCTGCGTGACGAAGTGGTGGATCTGGAAGCTGCCGGTATCAAGATCGTGCAGATCGACGAAGCCGCCTTCCGTGAAGGCTTGCCGCTGCGCCGTGCGCAATGGCAGGAATACCTTGACTGGGCGGTAGAAGCGTTCCGCTTGAGCGCCTCCGGTGTGCGGGACGAAACCCAGATCCACACCCACATGTGCTACAGCGAATTCAACGACGTGATCCAGTCCATCGCGGCGATGGACGCCGATGTGATCACCATCGAAACCTCGCGCTCGGACATGGAATTGCTGGAGGCTTTCGAGGCCTTCGACTACCCGAATGACATCGGGCCGGGCGTGTATGACATCCACTCGCCACGGGTGCCGGACACGGCGGAAATGGTGAAATTGATGAGCAAAGCCGTGAAGCGTATTCCGGCTGAGCGGTTGTGGGTGAACCCCGATTGCGGGCTGAAGACCCGGGCTTGGCCGGAGACTGAGGCGGCGTTGGTGAACATGGTGGCGGCGGCGCGGCAGTTGAGGGGGCAGTTGGCATAGGTCAGGGCACAGGCCTACTGAATGGTTACTTCATCAGCAGGCCTGTTTCATTACGGGGTGTCAGAGGTTCTGGAAGTGCTGCAAGGCTAACGGCCTGCCGATTTCACCACGCCAGATAGAGTCGACCGGCGCACCGGTTTGCGCCTGCTTTTGTTGCCATTGCAGGCCGAGCTGGCGTTGTTGCGCTGTTTTGAGATGAGCTCTGACGAACTCGTCGAAGCGCGGTTGGGGCTTGTTGTAGTGAAAATGGGCATACCACAGGGGCTGTGTCGGAGTTTGCGTCAGGTCGAGCACTTCGTATTCCTGCAGGAAGTCCCTGCGCCCATCCTTCAGGCGTGCGAGCTCGGTCAATTCACCGCTCTTGCGAATCTGCACCGCGCCCTGTTTGAGCAGATAGTCCAGATACCCTTCTGTGGGCGTCTGGCTGATGAGGGAGTGCCGGATGCGCAAGTCTTGTCCTTTGCGCGTCAGTTCGGCAGCCTTTTCTCGCAGTTGCCCGATGAGAGGGGCCTGGGGGTCGAGGCGTTCGATCTGGCTGGCGCGCAGGCGAAGCTCGGTGGCTTCAGTCAGCATCATGTGTTCAAGGTCGACGGGCAGCATTTTTTGCCTGGCGTAGGCTTCGACCTTGTCCTGGTACGCCGCCTGGGTGTTCAGGCGACTCTTTGCCTCCGCCAACAAAGGCCTGACATCCGTGGGGGCATGTTGTTGGCTGATCCGCAGGGGATTGTCCTGCAGACGGTATTTGCCGTGTAACCCTGGCAACCAGTTTTCGGTATAGCCATCGATGCCCTTGAGCGTGAATCGATCCTGGCCGCTGATCACGTCACCGATCAACAATTGACCTTGTTCGGTTTCAAAGATCTGTTTCACGATAGGCCCGGTCGGCCGTGGCACAGATGTTTGCCTGATGGCCTGGCGAGCTCGTTCGGCGGTTTTTTCTATGCCGTCCAGGAGCAGCGGGACATAGGTGAGATCGAAATGTTGAGGATAGCTGGCCGTCCATGCGGTCAGCTCCTTGCGAAATTGATCGTAGGCCGCCAGACACTCTTCAAGAATCCTGGTGCGTTCCGCGGGGCGGGCGTTCACTTGGTGAAGACTGTGCTGGGTAGCCAGGACCCGATCGATCCTGGCCCGTGCGTCAGCCATCTGGGTTTGCAGATAAAACCAGGAGACATCATTAACCGCATCAAACCGACTGACGACTTGCAAGTATTGACCCGTTTTCAGGTACTGCCGGTTCTCTGGCAGCAATGCGGCTGCCATTTTGTTTTTTTCTGTCGCTACGATTCTTCGTTGAGCGTCATTGGTGATGCGTTTGCTCCATTCATCAATCTGTGCGCTGGTCGCGTCGATCAATTCGAGCTCCTTGACCATCCCTACCCGTGCATTTTTGCGCTGTTGCAGAAGGCTCAATATGGGCTTGAAGTCTGTGTTGGGCAGAATATCCGACTGGTTTGCAAATTCTTCGAGTTCCTCCAGGTGCTGAGCGATGCGCCTGGCGCCAAACCTCAACCGGTGCAGTGAGCGATCCACTATCACCCAGGCCATTCGGCTTTTTATGTCGTTAATACCTGCCCGCTTGTTGCCATGACTCAATGGCAACAGTTCATCAAGTTCCAGGTAACCGGTTTTGGCCAGTTCTATTTCTTGAAGGCAAGTAGCGTCCAGGTGCTTGATTTGTGCCATTTGGGTTTGAGGTGGGCTGCTTTTGTAGCGCTCCAGCGCCTCATTTGTGCGCCTGCTCAGGGTGCTGAGTTGCTCGATCCTGGCATCGGTGCTGGCTGTCAGTGCTTGTTGGCGCCGAAAAACCCGATCGACCCACCAACGCGGCAGTCGCTCGCGGATGACCGTCGGCCAGATCGGATCAAGCCTGTTGGCCAGGTAACTTTGTACCCCACCCCCTCCCGCCAGACCGCCATTGAAGGCAGTCCCGTAAACGGCGAAGTGAGTGTTCCATTGCCCGCTGGCATCGAGGGCTACGGGTTGTTTATAGCTTTTGAGATGAGTCCCGCTCAGCCGCCAGGCCCCATCATGCAATTCCACCTTGTAAATGATTCCGTACCTGACAATGAAGTCACCGTCGGCGTGTCGATAGACATTGCGATAAACGCCGTCCGTACCGGGTTGAAGGCCCGCCAGGGAAACAGGTTTTTCGTAGTGATAACCGGCGAATCGGGCTGCGATATGCCGGGCCTCTCGTGCCGATATCAGCGGTGTGGACGAAGCGTCAGTGCCTCTGAACATCCTGCTCAACTGGCGATTAAACGTTCGTGTGCGGAGCGCGCTGAGCCGCAAGCTGAAACCCGAAAGAAAGTCCATGCCTGCATCGATCAACGCCTGCAAAACCATGGTTATTTCAGCCATGCCTTGCACGTGATTACCTTTGCGAAAGGCCGCGACGGCTTGATTGGCGCTGTTCCAGGCATCATAGAGGCCGACACCGGTACCGATGATGGGCAAGACGCTAATGGCCATTTTCAAATAGGTGAACACCTTCTCGCCCTTGACCGCGTATTGCTCCAGAAACAGTTCGCTGTTGGAGCGTGAAGTGTTGCGATGAGCCACGATCAGGCGGCCCATTTCGGCATGCAGTAGATGGGCTGGCAATGAAGTGCTTTTGGGCCACGGGCGCCCGACGGCGATGATCCCATTGAAGTTTTTCAGCAAGGCTTGCGTGATGCGGCTCAGGTGATTCGCCTTTAGGCCATCAAGGGCGCGCTCTGCCAGATAGTTGGCCATTTCACTGCCAAGGCACAGATCGAACAACGCCTTTCGGGCTTGCTCCAGACTGTTGTATCGGCGCAGGAAGACGCCGTCCGGGGTGTCGGGCAGGTACAGCAGCGTAACACCGCTGGTTTTCTCCTCAATGAAGGTAATGCCCGACAGGGTGTTTGACTTGTAGTCCGTATCTTTGCCACCCGCGCTCAAGAACACGGGCAGCAGTACGATCTGCTGGCCATTGGCGGACCAGTCCTGTGCCGTCGCTGCCTCAATCGCGACGTTGAGGATTTGCCACTCGGTGGCGTTGATTGCACCTCGCAGGAAGGCAAAGCGTCCCTGAATGGCGAGTTGCAAGCGGTAGGGTTCGAGCAGGCATTCGTGATGGTATTCACGTTCGAACGCCGATGCTGTCGCAGGTCCGCTGTAGGTGCTGCGTATCAGCTCTTCGTAGTGCCGCGCCAGATCGAGTTCCGGCACGAGGGCGTACAGGTACGACAGCGTGATGCCTTTGACCAGCGCATCGCGCTCGGTATCGGAGCTGGCGGTGACTTCGACCCGCATGAAGCTCAAGCGCTGCTTGATGCTGTCATCGATGTTCAGCAGCGCCAGTTCATGGATCGACAGTTTGCTGCGGCTTTGGCTGGCGACCCACACGGTTTTGGTCGGCGTTCCCGGTGCGCCTGGGGCCACGGTGAAGTGTTGTTCGGATGTCACTGCATCAGGCAGGTCCAATTGCACGGCGAAGCTGTGCTGGAGTGAGAAATCCTTGCGCAGCCTGGCATCGATGCGTTTGGCGGCGAAGTCACTGACCAGTGGCAAAGTGAGCTCGTGTAACGCGTGGGCGCGTTGCAAGGCCGGTACATAGCGTTCGATCAATGCATTGAGCTGCGAGCGTTCACCCGGTGACGCCTGGGTGAGCCATTGGGGGAACTGGCGGGTCAATCGTGCGCTCAGGTTTTGCTCGACGATTTGTGCGAAAGCGAGGTCGCGGTTCTGGTGGCTGGGCACCTGCAGGGCGGCAAGCGTCTGCTCGCGTAACTGCCCCAGTGCGTTCGCGTGTTGTGCAGGTTGGGAAGCGATAGGGTATTGCTGGCGGATCTCGGCTGTGCGGCGTTCGAAGGTCGCAACTTGTTGATGCAAGCTGTACTCGAAAGGGTCGGTGGCGATCGGGGTCAGTTGCAACGCCGCGTGCCCGTCGGCGGCATGCAGTTTGAACAGGGAACGCTCCATTTCCCGGCGATTGGCGAACCGTTGCAAGCCTCCGCCAGCACCGGTGCAGTAGAGCAACAGGCTTTGCGTCGAGGACGGGTCTTGCAGCGTCGCGGTGTCGGCGAAAACCAGCAGCCCCTCCAGCTCCTGACGCTGCGAAACGGTTTTAATGTCGCCGGTTTTGCTGACCGATAAGGTCACGAAGGCAGCGGCGCTCTGATCGGAGCGATCGGCGCTGGCAGGGGTTTTCAACACGGCTTCAAGCAGCTTGTGTTCGGCGGTATCGATCTGCTCCAGCTTGAGTTGGATGTTGGCCTCGGCTTGCAGGGCCTTGAGTCTCGCCTGATAGAGTGCGGTGTATTGAGTGTTGATCGTCGACGTATCGAAAACGCGCTCGCGCTCCAGCAGGGCGGATGCCGCGGTCATGGCGGCCTGGTCGGCCTCGTCCAGGGATGCAAACAGGGCCTTGAGCGCTGTCACCTGTGGATTGTCGAACGTCTCCTGATCGTGTTTTTTCAGCATGTTTTCGATGGCGCTGTATTGCTGCCTGAGTGCGGCCTTGCGCACGAACAAAGAGAATTCGTGCCCCGGATTACCGAGCGGGAAGGAGGGGACGAGCGCCTGATCGTCCTGCTCTTGTACCGGTGCGGGGAGGTCCGGCGCTTCGCTAAAGCCTCCTTTTGCGCGGCGTTGCGCGTCGACTTGATTGACAGCGAGCAGTGCATAGGCCGCCTGTTCGGCAATGTCGTCGCCCAGGCCGGTGCATGCGCTTTCCAGTTGAATGGCATGCAAACGCTCCAGCAATTGGGCTGCACCGACCTCCAACGGGGCACTCGGGTTGTTGTAATCGACAACGCTGTGACCGTCAGTCGTGACACTCCAGGGGATTTCGTGTTGATGCCTGATCAGCCAGCTGTCCAGCTCGCTGCGCTGACTGAAGTGCAACAGCGCTGGCCGGTGGGTGGGCAAATACAGCAACTGCTCGGTGGATTGTCCCCCGTAAAGGCTGATGCCCAGCACACCAGGAAGTTTGGCGAAACGATTGTCAGCGCGTTGCAGGGCCAACTGTTCGGCGATGACTCGCTGGCCTGCCACTTCGGATTTTCCGTCGACAGGATCGAGGATCGCCAGCAGCGGCTTTAACTGCTCGGCACTTAACGCACCCTCGGCGAGGGCCAGCTGGCCTGCAGCGTCAACGTGTGTGCGGTACAACCGGGCGGCCAGGTGCCGTCTTGATAATGGCGAGCCATTGGCTCGG
Organism: Pseudomonas sp. 478; assembly: GCF_003254125.1. Classification (NCBI taxonomy): domain Bacteria; kingdom Pseudomonadati; phylum Pseudomonadota; class Gammaproteobacteria; order Pseudomonadales; family Pseudomonadaceae; genus Pseudomonas; species Pseudomonas sp. 478. The sequence continues at coordinate 117,483 of NZ_QKZG01000015.1, read as the reverse complement.
CCGTTCCAGTACGTGTTCCAGCCGTCCGTCAGGCGCTGCTTCAGACCCAGGGCCTTGAGTTGTTTGAGCAGCTCGACGGCAGAGGTGGCGAAGTGTCGATGGCTGCGATTGATCCCCGTCACCCGACAGGTGGGGAGATGCCGCGGGTCCAGATCCGGTTGTTGCAGCAGGAAGGCGCAGGCTTCTGTCAGGCTGCAACGGCGCGAAGAGCGCTCGGCGGTGGCCGGAAAAAACAGGCCGACCCGCTCGCCATCCAGATCCAGTTGTTGCTTGAGCGTTTGCGTCAACAGGCTGTGAACGCTGGGAGAGGTCGCCATGAGCTTGAGCATTTGCTGCTGGCTGTCTCGCCAGCGCTGCGAGGCCTGGAGGAACAAATGTTCATTCTGCATCGCCGGGACGGTGGCGAGTGCGAGGCCAAAATCGCTGAGGGTGATTGGGTCAGTGTTGTGATGTTGTTCGAGCATGGTTTGCCTGGCTTCAAAGTGGACGGTTGGCAGGCATTGAATGCGAAGGGGCTCGGGCGGTGGTGGTACATAGTTATCGCATTGACCGTTCAGCGAACTTCATCAAACTGTCACGTAACTGTGGCAGCGCGCTTGAACAAACTTCATCAGACTCGCGCTCTACTGGAGTCCTGCGTTTCGGTGTTTTCCATGCGTGTTTTGTTTTTACTGGCCGCGCTGTTGTTCGGCCTGCCGTCCTTGGCGGCGTCTCGTTGCGATATCAATGTTCCGACCGAACGGGTCGAGCTGGCACAGGTGAGCCTGGCGTACCAGAGCATCGGCCGTGCCTCGGACCCTGCGTTGTTGCTGGTGATGGGCCTGGGCGGGCAATTGATTCACTGGCCGGATGAGGTGGTGGTCGCGCTGTGTCAGCAGGGTTTTCGGGTGATTCGCTATGACAATCGCGATGTCGGGCTCTCGACCTGGCGGCAAGCCCCCCCTGATGCCAACCTGACCTTCGAAGTGCTGCGCTACAAACTGGGTTTGCCGGTGTCGGCGCCGTACACCCTGACCGATATGGCAGACGATGCTTTTGGCTTGATGGATGCGTTGCACGTCGAGCAGTTCCACGTGCTGGGCGCGAGCATGGGCGGGATGATCGCCCAGCACATGGCGGCGATGGCGCCGCAACGGGTCGAGAGCCTGACCCTGATCATGACCAGCTCCGGAGCTGAAGGCTTGCCGGCGCCGAGTGCGGCGTTGGTGCAACTATTGTCGCGTCGTGGGGCGCCCAATCGCGAGGTGGCACTGGAGCAGCAAGCCGATTTGCTGGCGGCGCTGGGCAGCCCGACGGTGAGCGATGATCGGCAAGTGCTACTGCATCAGGCGGCACTGTCTTATGACCGGGCGTTCAACCCCGAAGGCGTGAAGCGCCAGATCATGGCGATCCTCGCCGAGCGCAGTCGTGTGGCGCTGCTCAATCAACTGCGCGTACCGACGCTGGTGGTTCACGGCACTGCTGATCCGTTGCTGCCGGTCATGCACGGCGTTCATCTGGCGGCGCATATCCGCGGCAGTCAGTTGAAGCTGATTCCGGGGCTGGCGCATCGATTCCAGGAAGCGTTCAAGGCGCCGTTGCTGGCAGCGGTGTTGCCGTATTTGCAGGCCCATCGCGAAGACACCTCGCATTGGGCGCAGATTGATCCGGTGGCGGAACACAACCTCCTGTAACCCCCAAATCCAACTGTGGGAGCAAGCCCGCTCCCACAGGGGTTAGTGGAACGGCTGCCACCCCGGTCTCGTCGGGTGTATCGTTCGAACTTTCCGGCACGTTCCAGTCTGTGAGGTGTGTGATGAGTCCCCCCCTGAAAATCGATTTCGTCAGCGACGTGTCCTGCCCCTGGTGCGTCGTTGGTCTGTATAGCCTGACCCGGGCCCTGGATTTGCTGGGTGACGAGGTGCAGGCCGAGATCCGTTTCCAGCCGTTCGAACTGAACCCGAAGATGGGGCCTGAAGGGCAGAACATCACCGAACACATCACCGAGAAGTACGGCTCGACGCCCGAGCAATCCCAGAAGAATCGCGAGATGATCCGCGCGCGCGGCGCCGAGGTCGGGTTTGCGTTTCGCACGGATGGTAACAGTCGCATCTACAACACCTTCGACGCCCACCGCTTGCTGTTCTGGGCGGGGCTGGAAGGGTTGCAGTTCAATCTGAAAGAGGCGCTGTTCAAGGCGTATTTCACCGAGGGCGGCAATCCGTCCGACCCTGGGCAGTTGGCGCAGATCGCCGGAAGCGTGGGGCTGGACCGGTCGCGAGCCGAGGCGATTCTGGCGTCGGACGAGTTCGCCAAAGAGGTTCTCGAAGAAGAGCAGGTGTGGCTGTCGCGAGGCGTCAATTCGGTGCCAACGGTGGTGTTCAACGGACAATACGCCGTCAGTGGCGGTCAGCCGGTGGAGACGTTTGTCGGGGCGATTCGGCAGATCATTAGTGAAGCGAAGGGCGGTACGGTGAGCTGATCCTGTGGCATGCGCGGTCACTGTGGGAGCGAGCCTGCTCGCGAAGAGGGAGTGTCAGCTGGCATTAATGTTGACTGAAACACCGCCTTCGCGAGCAGGCTCGCTCCCACAGTGATTTGCGCTCAATTCTGGAAGTGAACCCAAACCGAAACCAGCACCGTAGCCGCCATCAACCAAGCCACCGCCGCCACAGCGAGCGAAGCCTCCAGCCGCATCCGGTCCACCATCACATACAACGTCGCCAGGTAGATGAAGTAAGGAATGATCGACCACATCCCAAACACGATGGTGGTCTTCAAATCCTCCAGCGAGCGCCCCTTGCCGACAATGTAATGCGCAATCAGCGCAAAGGTCGGAAACAGCGGCACCAATCCTGCGATGTAATAGTTTTTGGTCTTGGCCAGTGCGGCGAGGATCACCACCACGGCTGCGCCCAGGGTTGCTTTGAGGATCAGGTCCATCAGTGGCTCAGCCCGTACTTCTTCACTTTGTCGAACAGCGTGGTCTTGGCCATCCCGAGTTCCAGACTGGCCTGGGTCAGATTGCCGCCACTGCGCTGCAAAGCGTCGCTCAGCAGGTTGCGTTCAAACGCTTCTACCGCTTCGGCGAAGGCCAGGCCCTGATTGCTGCCGCTGGCGCCGGATTTCTTGAAGGCCGGCAGACCGAGGGCAAAACGCTCGGCGACGTTGCGCAGTTCGCGTACGTTGCCCGGCCAGTCGTGGCTCATCAGGTTCGACAGGGTCTGGTTGTCCAGGTCCGGCACGGCACGGTCGAAGCGCAGGGACGACTGCTGCAGAAAGTGCTCGAACAATTGCAGGATGTCTTCGCGGCGTTCGCGCAGCGGTGGCAATTCGAGGGTCACCACGTTCAAGCGGTAATACAAGTCGCTGCGAAACTCGCCCGCCTTGCTCGACTCGTCCAGATCGGACTTGGTCGCCGCGATCACCCGGCAATCCACCGCCACGCTCTGGTTCGACCCGAGGCGTTCCAGGGTGCGTTCCTGCAACACCCGCAGCAGCTTGATTTGCAGCGGTAGCGGCATGCTTTCCACTTCGTCGAGGAACAGCGTGCCGCCGTCGGCGTGTTCGATCTTGCCGATCCGGCGCTTGCCGGCGCCGGTGAAGGCGTTGGCTTCATGGCCGAAGATTTCGCTTTCGAACAGGTTCTCCGGCAGGCCACCGCAGTTCAGCGCGACGAACTGCTTGGTGTGCCGCCGACTGAAGTCGTGCAGGCAACGCGCAACCAACTCTTTACCGGTGCCGGTTTCGCCTTCGATCAGCACGTTGGCCGACGTATCGGCGACGTTGGCGATCAGTTCCCGCAGGTTCTGCATGGCGGGCGAGCGGCCGATGATCCGGCCTTCGAGGGAATCCCGTTCCGCCAGTTGCCGACGCAACGAAGAGACTTCCCGCGCCAGGCTGCGTTGCTCCAGCGCACGGCGTGCTACATCGACCAGACGCTCGGGGGAGAAAGGTTTCTCCATGAAGTCATAGGCGCCTTTCTGCATTGCGCCGACGGCCATGGAGATGTCGCCGTGACCGGTGATCAGCACCACCGGCAGGCTGCGGTCGCGGGCCTTGAGACGGGTCAGCAATTCCAGACCGTCGATGCCCGGCAGGCGGATGTCGCTGATGACGATGCCGGCGAAGTTGTCGCCGACCCGCTCCAGCGCTTCTTCGGCGCTGCCGACGCCCACGCAGGGAATGTCTTCCAGGGTCAGCGCCTGTTGGCAGCCGAGCAGCACATGGGGGTCGTCTTCGACGATCAGCACACTAAGGTCGTTGTTCATATTGGCTCGGCGTGAGTGGGGCTTACCAACGGTAAACTGAGGACGAAAGTGGTACCACCATTGGCCGGGTGCTCGACACCCAGGTGCCCTCCGGTGGCGGCGGCCAGGCTGGCGGAAAGGGTCAGGCCAAGGCCCAGGCCCTGTTCGCCGGGTTTGGTGGTGAAGAACGGTTCGAACAAATGCTTGCGCGCTTCGGCGTCGATGCCGTGGCCGTTGTCGCGTACACGAAGGCGATATTTGCCATCGTACTCTTCGCCTTCGAGCCACAGTGCTGGCTGCGGCTGTGCCTGCATGGCGTCGAGGGCGTTGCCGATCAGGTTGACCAGAATCTGCTCCAGACGGGTCTGGTCAATCTGCACCTGCACATCGGCGAAGTCTCGGTGCAGGTGCAGATGCGCGCTTTCCACGCGCCCACCGAGCAGCTGCAAGGCTGCATCCACCCCTTTGCCGAGGCTGGCCTGACCTTTGTCGTCTCCGCGGCGAGCGAACGAACGCAGGCTCGCGGTGATCCGGCCCATGCGGTCGATCAATTCGTTGATGGTCTTGAGGTTGGTGCTGGCAACGTCCAGTTGACCACGTTCCAGAAACCGTACGGTGTTGCCGGACAAGGTCCGCAACGCCGCCAGTGGCTGGTTCAATTCGTGGGCGATGCTGGTGGACATCTGGCCGATGGCCGCGAGTTTACCGGCCTGCACCAGTTCATCCTGGGCACGACGTAGCGTCTCTTCAGCCACACGTCGTTCGCGGATCTGGCCCTTGAGCCGTTCGTTGCTGGCGCGCAGGTCGGTGGTGCGTTCGGTAATCCGACGCTCCAGTTGATTGTTGGCTTCCTGCAAGGCTTCCCGGGCGGCGAGGCGCGTGGCAATGACCTTGCGCCGCTCGTTCCAGGCGATCAGCAGGAACGCCACGAGGGCAAATGCCACCGCCACCAGAATCCCCTGATTGATCGCTTCGCGACGCAAATCCTGCAGGGGGGTGAGCAGGGTGAAATTCCACGGGGTATCGCTCAATGGCCGGGTTTGCGAGAGGTAGCTGATGTCCTCTTCATCGGATTCCACTTCGCTGTTGGCGGGGAAGGTCAGTTTTTCCTCGCCTTCGGCCAGTTGTTCACGGGCCAGCGGTTGCAGTTCGTTCAGTGGGAACCAGTAGTACTGAAGGCTGCGGGCCAGTTTTTCCTTGGTCTCGTCGCTCAGCGGTACAACCGATTTCAGGCGCCGTGCCGGATCGCTGGAAAGAATGATGATGCTGTTTTCATCGCTGACAAACGCTTCCAGCCGCGCGCGCTGCCAGCGTTCTTCCATGGCTTCCAGGCGGACCTTGACCACCGCGACGCCAATGATCTTGCCGTGTTCTTCCAGGCCATGAGCCAGGTAATAACCGGGCTCGCCGTTGGTGCTGCCGATGCCATAGAAGCGCCCCGGCTGACCGCGCACGGCATTCTGGAAATAGGCGCGAAAGGACAGGTCTTCGCCCAGGTAACTGTCGACATCGCGCCAGTTACTGGTGGCCATGACCCGGCCAGTGGTGTCCATCACGTAGATAGCCCGACTGCGGCTGCGCCGGTTCAGGCCTTCGAGGTATTCATTGACCGTCTGTCGGTGTTCTGGCGACGGGTCGGCCAACAGCGTCGAAACGCTGGATTCGAGTTCCAGCAGGCTGGGCAGGTAGGTGTACTTGCTGATCTCGCTCTCGACGGCGCGGGCGTGCAGTTCCAGTTGACGCTGGCCGTTCTCGCTGAGGCTGCGAATCCCGTAGTGTTCACTGACCCAGAAGCCGAGGTAACCCAATCCGATCATCAGGGCGATGACCAGCGGCGGCAGGAACAGATGGCGAATCAGACGGGGTTTCACGGCGAGTGATGGCGGCGCGGCGCGATAGAGATTGGTGTCGCATTTCATCACAGATGCCTTGGGTCAACCACAACACAAATCTCCAGACCACCACCGGCCCCTGTGGGAGCGGGCTTTTGTGGTGAGGGGCTTTAATGGTGAGGGGGGCCTGTGGTGAGAGGGTTCTGTGGCGAGGGGATTTATCCCCGTTGGGCTGCGAAGCGGCCCCAGCACTTCAAAGTCAAACCGTATGCGATGGGTTGACGACTGCTGCGCAGCCGAACGGGGATAAATCCCCTCGCCACAGAATCCCCACTCACCACAGAACCACTCACCCCCCCCCAAAAATCCCTCATCACAAAAGCCCGCTCCCACATTTGGGGAGCGGTGCCTTTCTTAGTGCTGCAGAATCTTGGCGAGGAAGTGCTGCGTACGCTCGGCGCGGGCATTGATGTCGCCGAAGAACTCCTCTTTCTTGCAGTCTTCGATGATCTTGCCCTGGTCCATGAAGATCACCCGGTCCGCCACTTTACGGGCGAAGCCCATTTCGTGGGTCACGCACATCATGGTCATGCCTTCGTGGGCCAGTTGCACCATCACGTCGAGTACTTCGTTGACCATTTCAGGGTCCAGCGCCGAAGTCGGTTCGTCGAACAACATGACGATCGGGTCCATCGCCAGCGCACGGGCAATCGCCACGCGCTGTTGCTGACCACCGGAGAGCTGACCCGGATGCTTGTGCGCATGGGCGGACAGCCCGACGCGCTCAAGCAGTTGCAGGCCTTTCTTGGTGGCTTCTTCCTTGCTGCGGCCCAACACCTTGATCTGCGCGATGGTCAGGTTTTCGGTGATGGTCAGGTGCGGGAACAGTTCGAAATGCTGGAACACCATGCCCACGCGCGAACGCAGTTTCGGCAGGTCGGTCTTCGGGTCGGCGATGGACGTGCCATCAACCACTACGTCGCCTTTCTGGAACGGTTCCAGGGCATTGACGCATTTGATCAGGGTGGATTTGCCGGAGCCGGACGGCCCGCACACCACAATCACTTCGCCTTTTTTGACCTCGGTGCTGCAGTCAGTCAGTACCTGGAAGTCGCCATACCACTTGTTGACATTCTTGATAGAGATCATACGGCAAACCTTTTTTGCAGACGCTTGACCAGCAGCGAGGCGGCAAAGCTGATTGTGAAGTACGTGAGACCTGCAAAGATCAGGAACTCGTTGGAGCGACCGATGATGTCGCCACTGGCACGGGAGGCGTTGAGGAAGTCCACCAGACCAACCGCGTAGACCAGCGAGGTGTCCTGAAACAGGATGATGCTCTGTTGCAGCAGCAGCGGGGTCATCTTGCGGAACGCTTGCGGCAGGATGATCAACCGCATCATCTGGCCATACGTCATGCCCAGGGCTTGGGCTGCACCCATCTGACCCTTGGAAATCGACTGGACGCCGGCCCGGACGATTTCGCAGAAGTACGCCGCTTCGAACATCATGAACGCCACGATGCACGAGGCGAACGCGCCGATCGGGGTGTCCTCGCCGGTGATCCAGCGCAGAACGAACGGCACCGCCAGGTAGAACCAGGTGATCACCAGCAGCAGTGGAATCGAGCGGAAGTAGTTAACGTAGGCGCCGGCAATGTTCGACAGCAGTTTGCTGTGGGACAGGCGCATCAGCGCCAGGATCGTGCCGAGGATGATCCCGCCGCCGACGCCAAGCGCCATCAGTTGCAGGGTCATGACCATGCCGTTCCACAAGCCCGGCAGGGACGGGATGATGCCCGAGAAGTCGAATTCCATCATTTACCCCCTACGGAGATCAGGCCCGGTACGGCGACTTTCTTCTCGACCATGCGCATCAGCAGCATCAGGCCCATGTTCAGGGTGAAGTAGATCAGCGTTGCCAGGGTGAAGGCTTCGAACAGGTTGGCGGAGAACTCGGCGGTTTGTTTGGTCTGCGCGAGCAACTCCATCAGGCCGATCAGCGACGCCACGGAAGAGTTCTTGAACACGTTCAGGAATTCCGAGGTGAGCGGCGGAATGATGATCCGGTAAGCCTGGGGCAGCAGCACGTTCCAGTAGATTTGCGGCAGTTTGAAGCCCATGGCGCGAGCGGCGGATTCCTGGCCGCGAGGCAGCGCCTGGATACCGGTACGCACTTGTTCGCAAACACGAGCGGCGGTGAACAGGCCCAGGCAGACGACGACGCTGAGGTAAGCCGAGGTGGTCGGGTTCAGGTCCTGCTTGTACCAGTCTTGCAGGTTCTGAGGCAGCAGGTCGGGCACCAGGAAGTACCAGATGAACAGCTGAACCAGCAGTGGCACGTTACGGAAGAGTTCGACGTAACAGGTCGCAATGCCCGATACGATGCGGTTCGGCACGGTGCGCATGACGCCCAGCATCGAGCCCAGCAGCAGGGCAACGATCCAGGCCACGACGGCGATGGCGATGGTCCAGCCCAAACCGGAGGCGTACCAGTCGAGATACGTCTCGCTGCCCACTCCGGTGGACTTGAAGAACACGCCCCAGTCCCAGTTGTAATTCATTAGGGTCTCCCCTCAGATCGATCGATGTACAAGTGCCCGCCTGGGGAAGCTCCGTTCCCGCCCTGATCGTAAAGATCAGGCACACACGAGCGGCTCGACAGCCACCGGTTCGAGTGTTTCCAAAAATGCCAGCAGGGAGTGACTATCCCCCGAAAGGGCAGTGGCCCTTTCAGGAGATAAGGTTAGTCAGAAATCAGGATTTCTTTTCGTCAGCCGCTTTATCGGTCGGATTGGCGATCAGGGCCTTGAGCTCGTCGCTCATCGGGAACATGAGGTTCAGATTTTTTGGCGGGATTGGCTGCATGAACCATTTTTCGTAGATCTTGTTGATCTCGCCGGACTTGTAGGTCGCGATGATTGCGTCATCCACAGCTTTCTTGAATGGTGCGTCGCCCTTGCGGACCATGCAGCCGTAGATTTCGTAGGACTGTGCAGTACCGGTCACGGCCCAATCGGTTGGCTTCTTGGCCTTGGCCATTTCACCGGCCAGCAAGGCGTCGTCCATCATGAAAGCCACGGCGCGGCCGCTTTCCAGCATGTTGAACGACTCGCCGTGGTCTTTGGCGGAGATGACGTTCATGCCCATTTGCTTGTCGGCGTTCATCGACTTGAGGATGCGCTCGGACGTGGTGCCAGCGGTGGTCACGACGTTCTTGCCTTTCAGGTCCGGGAAGTCCTTGTAAGGCGAATCTTTCTTGGACAGCAGCTTGGTGCCGATTTCGAAGATGCCGACGGAGAAGTCAACTTGCTGCTGACGTTCGACGTTGTTGGTAGTGGAGCCGCACTCGACGTCCACGGTGCCGTTCTGCACCAGCGGGATACGGGTTTGCGAAGTCACGAGGTTGTATTTGACCTGGAGGTTCGGCATGTCCAGGTCTTTTTTGATGGCTTCAACGATTTTCAGCTGGATATCGTGGGAGTAGCCAACCGGTTTGCCGGAAGCGTCCGCGATGTAGGAAAACGGAATGGAAGCGTCACGATGCCCGAGGGTGATAACGCCGGACTCTTTGATCTTCTTCAGGGTGCCGGTGAGTTCGGCGGCGAAAACTGGAGTGCTGATCAGAGCGGCAGCAATGGCTGCGCCCAGGAGATGGGGAACGATGCGCATCAAATTTTCCTCGACATTGTTTTTATATGGAGCCAGTTCATCGGCTCTTTTTTGTGCTTCGAATGCTTGCCGGCTCCTGAAGGGTTGGCACAGCTGTCATTCGTCCAAGAGTGTAGAGCATGACTCGTGCCAGGCCAGGCTGAATAGGTCAACCTGTTGATTTATAAGGGGATTAAATATTTATGGCGAGGTTTTTGATGTTGGGGAGTCCGGTTAACCGAATCGACCGACTGGTCGCGTTCGGAAAACCGAATGCAATCTCTCGTATAGCACCTATCCCCTGTGGGAGTGAGCCTGCTCGCGATGAGGTCGGCACATTCAAGATTGATGTTGCCTGACATTCCGCTATCGTCGGAACGCCGCCCGGAGCCGGCTCGCTCCCACAGGAGATATGTAATGTTTGGCAGAATGCAAAAAACCCCTGAATCGTGAGATTCAGGGGCTTTCGTTTAAGCGGATGAGGGATCAGGCCGCTTCGATCTTGCTGCGGTTCTGCTCGACCTTGCTCAGGTAATCCGTCAGTTTCTGCTGTTCCTCCGGCGTGGTGAACAAGCCCAGCTTGCTGCGGCGCCACAGAATGTCGTGCGCGGTGGTTGCCCATTCTTCGCTGCACAGGTAATCGACTTCACGGGTGTAGAGCCCGCCGCCGATGTGTTCGCCCATATCGCCGAGATTCTGCACGCCTTCGAGCATGCGCCAGGTGCGGCTGCCGTAGGTGGTGGCCCAGCGGCGGGCGATTTCGGTCGGCACCCAGTCGAACTTGTCGCGGATCAAGGCGCACAAGGCTTGCGGGGTGGTCATGTCTTCGCCGCCCGGCAGGGGAGCGCTGGCGGTCCAGCTCGGCTTGATGTCTTTGAAGTACGGAGCCAGTTGCGCCAGCGCCGACTCGGCCAGTTTGCGGTAGGTGGTCAGCTTGCCGCCGAACACCGACAACAGCGGCGCTTCTTCGCCGGTGCCCGACAACGCCAGGGTGTAGTCGCGAGTGACAGCCGACGGGTTATCGGATTCGTCGTTGCACAGCGGACGAACGCCGGAATAGCTGTGCAGGATGTCGTCGCGGCTGATGCGTTTCTTGAAATGGGAATTGACCACTTTCAACAGGTAATCGATTTCGCTTTCAGTGATCGCCACTGCAGCCGGATCGCCGGTGTACTCGCGATCGGTGGTGCCGATCAGGGTGAAGTGGTTCAGGTACGGAATGGTGAACACGATGCGCTGATCTTCGTTTTGCAGAATGTGCGCGTGTTCGCCTTCGTACAGTTTCGGCACGATCAGGTGGCTGCCCTGGATCAGGCGGATGCCGTACGGCGATTCCATCTTCAGGTCGTCACGAATGAACTTGGCGACCCAAGGGCCGGCGGCGTTTACCAGTGCCTTGGCGCGGATCGAAAACAGACTGCCATCGGCGCGTTCCAGATGCAGGTGCCACATTCCCTTGGTGCGGCGGGCGCTGACGCAGCGAGTCTGGGTGTGAACGTGGGCGCCTTTTTCGCGGGCGGCCATGGCGTTCAGCACCACCAGTCGGGCATCGTCAACCCAGCAATCGGAGTATTCGAAGCCTTTGGTGATTTCGCTTTTCAGCGGGCTGTCCGGGCCGAACTTCACGCTTTTCGAGCCTTCGAGTTTTTCCCGCTTGCCAAGGTGGTCATAAAGGAACAGACCGGCGCGGATCATCCAGGCTGGACGCAGATGTGGACGGTGCGGCAGCACGAAGCGCATCTGCTTGACGATGTGCGGGGCCTTGGCCAGCAGCACTTCGCGTTCGGCCAGGGCTTCGCGCACCAGGCGGAATTCGTAATGTTCAAGGTAGCGCAAGCCGCCGTGGATCAGCTTGCTGCTGGCTGACGAGGTGTGGCTGGCCAAGTCGTCTTTTTCGCATAGAAACACCGAAAGACCGCGACCGGCGGCATCCGCTGCGATCCCCACGCCATTGATCCCGCCACCGATGACGGCGATATCGTAGATCTCAGCGAGAGGGGGCGTAGGCAAGGTAGAAGTGGGCATCGGCTAGCCTCGGGCTTTTATGATTTTCGGTATTGGAATTCGAACATTAATGTTCATTTGCGAAAATGGTAGCCCATAAAGTCGCCCACAGCCAGTTAACTTCGATTGAAAATACTGATCGAAAGGCCGTGAAAGGAAAATTTTCGAACATCGAGAGAGTGAAGAGGGGAGATTTGCCGCGACTTCTGTAGGAGCATGGCTTGCCCGCGATGGCATACTCGAGGCCGCCATCGCCGGCAAGCCGTGCTCCTACAGGTTATTTAACCGCTTTCGCGGTTAAACGACTTCTAGCCGAATCTTGTGCTGACTCAACAACTGCGCCAACGCCGGCACAGGCTGCTGATCGGTCACCAGGCAATCAATCAAACTGATCGGCCCCAGGCGAATCATGGCGTTGCGCCCGAATTTGCTGGAGTCCGCCGCGAGGATGACCTTTCGGGCATTGGCGATGATCGCCTGGGACACCCGAACTTCCTGGTAATCGAAGTCCAGCAGACTGCCGTCTTCATCGATACCGCTGATGCCGACCAAGGCGAAATCAACCTTGAACTGGTTAATGAAGTCGACACTGGCCTGACCGACCACACCACCGTCGCGCCGCACGTTGCCACCGGTCAGCAGGACATCGAAGTCGTCCTTGGCGCTGAGCATCGAAGCCACATGCAGGTTGTTGGTGATGATCTTCAGGTGATTGTGATTGAGCAGCGCCCGGGCGATGGATTCGGTGGTGGTGCCGATATTGATGAACAGCGAGGCGTGATCGGGGATTTGAGCCGCAATGGCTTCACCGATACGCTGCTTTTCATCGCGCATCTGATCGGCACGCATGGCGTAGGCGGTGTTTTCGACGCTGGAATCGTAGGCTGCGCCGCCGTGGTAGCGACGCAACAAATTAGCTTCCGCGAGCTGATTGATATCGCGGCGGATGGTTTGCGGTGTAACGACGAACAGCGTAGCCATTTCCTCAATGCTGACATAGCCGCGTTCGCGGACCAGTTCGAGGATTTGCTGCTGACGGGGAGGCAGATTCATGGGGCTTCCTTTGGGCTGCCGTGCAAAAATTTGCCCATGATGCCGCAGGAATCTGCTCCCTGCCAGTTACATGCAGATACGACTATTCAGCTCGGCTTATTCAGCGCCTTCATGCGGTTCCCAATCGCGGGTGCGGCTGACGGCTTTTTTCCAGCCGGCGTAGAGTTTTTCCTTCGCGGTTTCGTCCAGGGTCGGTTCGAATTCGCGCTCGATCACAGCCTTGCCGCGCAACTCGTCCAGGCTGCCCCAGAAGCCACACGCCAGACCGGCCAGGTAAGCCGCGCCCAGTGCGGTGGTTTCGCGCATTTGCGGACGCTCGACCTGAGTGCCGAGGATGTCGGCCTGGAACTGCATCAGGAAGTTGTTCGCGACTGCGCCGCCGTCGACACGCAGGGATTTCAAGCGTTCGCCGGAGTCCTGTTGCATGGCATCGAGAACGTCGCGGGTCTGGTAGGCAATCGACTCCAGGGCTGCACGAATGATGTGATCCACGCGTACGCCGCGAGTCAGGCCGAACAATGCGCCGCGGGCATACGGGTCCCAGTACGGAGCGCCCAGGCCGGTGAAGGCGGGTACCAGGTACACGCCGTTGCTGTCCTTGACCTTGTTGGCAAAGTATTCAGTGTCGTGGGCGTCGTTGATGATTTTCAGTTCATCACGCAGCCATTGAACGGTGGAACCACCGTTGAACACAGCACCTTCCAGCGCGTAAGCCACTTCGCCGCGCGGGCCGCAAGCGATGGTAGTCAACATGCCGTGCTTGGATTTCACCGCTTTGTCGCCGGTGTTCATCAGCAGGAAGCAGCCGGTGCCGTAGGTGTTTTTCGCCTGGCCTGGCTCGACGCACATCTGGCCGAACAGGGCCGCTTGCTGGTCACCCGCGATACCGCCGATGGCGATGCCGCTTTTGGTGTGGCCGTAGATTTCAGACGAGGATTTAACTTCCGGCAGCATCTCGCGCGGAATATCCAGCACCTCCAGCATCTTCGCGTCCCACTCAAGCGTGTGGATGTTGAAGAGCATGGTGCGCGAGGCGTTGGTGTAGTCGGTGACGTGCACTTTGCCGCCGGTAAATTTCCAGATCAGCCAGCTGTCGATGGTGCCGAACAACAGTTCGCCTTTGCGCGCGCGTTCGCGGCTGCCTTCGACGTTGTCGAGGATCCACTTGAGCTTGGTGCCGGAGAAGTACGGGTCGGTGACCAGGCCGGTGGTGTCGCTGATGTATTGCTCGTGACCGTCGCGCTTGAGTTGCTGGCAGATCTCGGTGCTGCGGCGGCACTGCCAGACGATCGCGTTGTAGATCGGGCGGCCGGTGGTCTTGTCCCAGACCACGGTGGTTTCGCGCTGGTTGGTGATGCCGATGGCGGCGACCTGGTCGTGATGCAGGCCGGCTTGAGCCAGGGCCTCGACCATCACGGCGCTTTGGGTGGCGAAGATTTCCATCGGGTCGTGTTCAACCCAGCCGGCTTGCGGGTAATGCTGTGCGAATTCGCGCTGGGCGGTGCAGACCACGTTCGCGTCGCGGTCGAAAATGATCGCGCGGGAGCTGGTCGTACCCTGATCGAGGGCAATGATGTAGTTCTTGTTCTGAGTGTCGGTCATGTCGATTGCCTTGGACGAAAAAAGGGGGAGTGAGGTCCGGCGCGTGATCTGATGGGCAGGATCACGCGCCAACGGTATCAAGAAGTTCTTGGTTTGCCGTCAATGGCCGGTACTGCTTCCTTTGTAGCAGGTAGGGCGCTGGGCAGATGACGGGCAATCAGCCCGCGATACGCTGCAGCACCGAGGCAGGCACCGACAATCGGTGCAAAAATCGGAATCAGGAAATACGGGATATCGCGCCCGCCGGTGAAGGAAATTTCACCCCAGCCAGCGAAGAAAGTCATCAGTTTAGGACCGAAGTCGCGCGCCGGGTTCATCGCAAAACCGGTCAGCGGCCCCATCGAGCTGCCAATCACGGCAATCAGCAGGCCGATCAGCAGCGGAGCGAGCGGACCCTTTGGCAAGCCATTGTTGTCGTCGGTCAGGGACATGATCACGCCCATCAGGATGGCGGTGATGATCACTTCAACCAGGAAGGCTTGTGCCGTGGACAAGACCGGGTTGGGGAAGGTGGAAAACACCGACGCCAATTCGAGGCTGGCCTGAGTACCACGAACCATATGGTGAGTTTGTTCGTAATCGAAGAATAAATTGCTGTACAGCGTGTAAACCAACAACGCTCCACAGAAGGCCCCAGCGATCTGGGCGAGAATATAGAAAGGCAGTTTGCGCTTTTCGAAGTCAGCGAAAATGCTCAGGGCAATGCTGACGGCGGGATTGAGATGAGCCCCGGAAACGCCGGCGGTCAGGTAGATCGCCATGCTCACGCCGACCCCCCAGATGATGCTGATTTCCCAAAGGCCGAAGCTGGCACCCGCGACCTTGAGCGCGGCAACGCAACCTGTACCAAAAAAGATCAGCAGCGCAGTGCCCAGGAATTCGGCCATGCATTGGCTTGAGAGCGACGGTTGTTGTAAAGCAGTTGTCATCGAAAACCTCATTTTTGTTGTTGTCTGGCGCTTTTGCATCATGGTCAAAGCGCGATTTTCACCGAGACAGGATCCCCATCCTGTTCTCGGCCTGCTGCTGGGTGCTGCGATAGGTACATTCGTGCAGTATTCAGATTCGAAAAAATATAGACAAGAAACGCTGCTGTCAAAGGTCGAAAGTGAACCGTCAGTCACAATCGAACTATTAGTCACATGAATGACCGCATCGTTCACGCGGCAGACCGAAGGTGGACGAACGGCATAAGGCGCCGCCAAGCCTTTGAAATAACGCCGCAATAGAGCCTTTTATGGAGCAATG
The DNA here is from genome assembly GCF_003254125.1 of Pseudomonas sp. 478. NCBI lineage: Bacteria > Pseudomonadati > Pseudomonadota > Gammaproteobacteria > Pseudomonadales > Pseudomonadaceae > Pseudomonas > Pseudomonas sp. 478. Next base: position 101,865 of record NZ_QKZG01000015.1, on the reverse strand, counting down.
GCCTAGAATCCAGCGCAGTATTTTTCTACTGCCGCCCAGTCTGGAGCTGTCATGACCCCCGCATTGGATTTGTTGAAAAAAGTTCGTGCCGAACATCGCGTGCACAGTTACGAACATGATCCGAAGGCAGCGTCCTACGGGCTGGAGGCCGCGGAGAAGCTGGGGCTGGATCCGGCGCAGGTGTTCAAGACCTTGCTGGCGGCCAGCGAAAAAGGTGAATTGTTGGTGGCCGTCGTGCCGGTCGTCGGAAGTCTGGACTTGAAAGGCCTGGCTCATGCCGCTGGCGTGAAAAAAGTCGAAATGGCCGATCCTGCCGCTGCGCAACGATCCACCGGATACCTGCTGGGCGGCATCAGCCCGCTGGGACAGAAAAAGCGCTTGCGCACGTTTATCGATAATTCAGCTCAGCCCTTTGCCAGCATTTTTGTCAGCGCGGGGCGACGAGGGTTGGAAGTCGAATTGGCACCCGCGGTGCTGGCCGAACATACCCAGGCGAAGTTCGCCGATATCGGCCGCGCCTGACGCGGACTATCAGCCCGGCGCTGTATGGTGAAAATGTATGGGCTCTGTCACTGGTGCCGGGGTGTCGGCAGCTTCATGCTCGGAGGTCTGACAAAGGGAGAAGGTTATGCAGCTTGAGTTTCATCAGGTCGATGCGTTCAGTGATCGGCCGTTCAGTGGCAACCCGGCGATGGTCTATCGCCTCGATGCCTGGCTTGCCGATGAGTTGATGCAGAAGATCGCCGCCGAGCACAACCTCGCCGAAACCGCTTTCGTGGTGCGCGAAGGGCTGGGCTGGCACATCCGCTGGTTTACCCCGACCACCGAAGTGCCGTTGTGCGGTCATGCGACCCTGGCCAGCGCTTACGTGCTGTTTGAAATCTATAAGGAACCAGTCGAGCGGCTGGACTTCATCTGCAAGTCCGGCCTGCTAAGCGTGAGCCGTGAAGGCGAGCGCTTGTGGCTGGATTTTCCGGCGCTCATTGCGTCGGAAGTGGGTGTGACCCTGGATGTCGAGCGCGCGCTGGGTGTGGAAGCGGTTGATGTGCTGGGGTCGAACGAGTTGTTCGTGGTGCTGGAATCCGAGCAGGCGGTGCTCGAGTGTCAGCCGGACATGGCGGCACTCGCGAAACTGCCGTGGCCGGGGGCAATCGTCACGGCCAAGGGCAGCCAGCATGATTTCGTTTCCCGCTACTTCGCGCCGGCGATCGGCATCAACGAAGACCCGGTGACGGGGTCGACTCATTGCAGCCTGATCCCGTACTGGTCGAAACGCTTGGGCAAGTTGAGCCTGACGGCTTGTCAGCGTTCGGCTCGAGGCGGGGAGTTGTTCTGTCGGCTGGAAGGGGATCGGGTAAAAATCGGCGGGAATGCGACGCTCGTTGCGAGCGGAACGCTGATGCTGGGTTGATGCTGATCTTTGTAGGAGCAAAGCTCGCTCGCGATGAACGATGACGCGGTGCATCAGCTAAACCGCGGTGATGCTATCGCGAGCAAGCTTTGCTCCTACAGAAACGGAGTGTCAGTGGGCGCTGCTGTAACGGCGCACACCGGACTCGACGACCGGAATCTGCGCCGCCGTACTGCCCGACGCCTGAAACAGCACCAGGTGTTCAGCCGCGACACGAATGCCGACCTCTGAACCCACCTGATGATCGGCATGGCTCGGGAAAATCGATTCCAGCTGTGCACCGGTCGGCAACTGCAAGCGATACAAGGTGGACGCACCCTGGAAAGACTTGCCGACAATCCGCGCCTTCAACGTGCTGTCCGGTGCATAAACGATATCGTCCGGACGCAACAATACATCCACCGCACCGCCAACCGGCCAGGTGTAGGCACGATTACCGCGTAACTCACCCAACTCGGTCTGCACCGACTCGGGGCTGCTCAGCTGACCGCGAATGAAATAACCCTGACCGATGAAACTGGCGACATACGGCGTCAGCGGTTCGTGATACAGGTTGTAAGGCGTGTCCCACTGCTCCAGGCGACCTTCCTTGAAAACCCCCACATGATCACTCACTGCGAACGCTTCTTCCTGGTCATGCGTTACCAGAATCGCGCTGGTGCCACGGGCCTTGAGGATGTCGCGCACCTCATGGCTGAGCTTGCGTCGCAGCTCGCCATCAAGGTTGGAAAAGGGTTCGTCGAGCAGTAGCAGTTGAGGTTCCGGCGCCAGGGCGCGGGCCAGTGCGACGCGCTGCTGTTGACCACCGGACAGCTCATGGGGGAAGCGCTTACCGAGGTTTTTCAGGTTGACCAGTTCCAGCAGCTCTTCGGTGACGCGATCCTTTTGCGGGTGCTTGCGGATCCCGAAGGCGATGTTCTCGGCCACGCTCAAGTGCGGAAACAGTGCGTAATCCTGGAACACCATGCCGATCCGGCGCTTCTCCGGGGCGAGGGTGAAACCGGCGCGGGAGATGGTCTCGCCCGCCAACTGGATTTCACCTTCGTGTACCGGCTCGAAACCGGCAATCGCCCGTAGCGTGGTGGTTTTGCCGCAACCCGAAGAGCCCAGCAGGCAACCAATGTCGCCGGCATTCAAATGCAGGTTGAGGTTCTGCACGACGCGCTGGTCTTGATAGCCGCAGGCGAGGCTACGCAGGTTCAGCAGTAATGGATGGCTCATGCGTGGTGGTACGCCGGTTCGACGAGAAACTCGAGCAGGGCCTTTTGTGCGTGAAGACGGTTTTCGGCTTGATCCCACGCGACGGAGCGCTGGTCATCGAGCAGGTCGACGCTGATTTCCTCGCCACGGTGGGCCGGCAGGCAGTGCATGAACAGCACGTCCGGTGCGGCCAGGTCGAGCAGGGCGCGGTTGACCTGAAACGGCGCGAACAGTTTCAGGCGCTTGGCGGTTTCCTCTTCCTGGCCCATAGAGGTCCAGACGTCGGTGCTGACCAGGTGGGCGCCGCGTACGGCATCCTTCGGATCGCGGACGATGGTGACCCGATCGCCGGCCTTGGCCACGAATTCAGGGTTGGGTTCAAAGCCTTCCGGGCACGCGACGCGCAACTGGAAGTCGAACTGGATCGCCGCTTCTATATAGCTGTTGCACATGTTGTTGCCGTCGCCGATCCAGGCCACGGTTTTGCCCTGGATCGAACCGCGGTGTTCGAGGAACGTCTGCATGTCGGCCAGCAACTGGCACGGGTGCAGGTCATCGGACAGGCCGTTGATCACGGGCACGCGGGAGTTGGCGGCGAACTCGGTCAGGGTGCTGTGGGCAAAGGTGCGGATCATCACGGCGTCGAGCATGCTCGACATGACGATCGCGCCGTCGCCGATCGGCTCGCCACGGCCCAGTTGGGTGTCGCGCGGCGACAGGAAGATCGCCTGGCCACCGAGCTGGATCATGCCGGCTTCGAACGAAATACGGGTGCGGGTCGAGGACTTCTCGAAAATCATCCCGAGCACGCGGTTTTTCAGAGGCTCGAACAGTACGCCGCGGTTACGCAGGTCTTTGAGCTCAACGCCTCGACGGATCACGCTGACCAGCTCTTCGGGCGTGCAATCCATCAGGGAGAGAAAGTGCCTTGCGCTCATCATTGACTACCTTTTTGCAACAGACCGCAGATACTCAAAGCCTTGTTTAACTGAAAAACGGGCGAGACCTGCGGCGTAAGCCGCACGGGGCGACGAAATAGGGGAAGGCGCGATCTTATAATTAAATGTCGCGTCTTACCAATAGGGCTACGGTTTTTAGGGGATTTCAGAGGGGCTACGGGATGACCGCAGTAGCGCTTTTGAAGCCTGTTTCCTGACAGCAGCCGGTCATTTGTACACTGGGGTCACGGGGCTTTGCAATCAAACGGGGCGCAGACGGCATAGCCGCGGTCGGTTTCTGGCCTGTCATTTGAAGCATTTGTGCTCGGGATCGATCGATGTGTCTGGTCTGAAACATTTGCTAAAGCAAAGTGGCGGGTTATAACTAACGCACGAACGACGCAGGAAGCCTTCGGAATGGAATCGAAAGAACGACAGTTAATGGAATTACTCGGCCTCACGGCTCGCTCGCTGACCCACCTCACCGCGTCCATGACCTCGATGTCCTTCGAGTTGATGCGCAGTGAAGACGAAGTGACCAAGGCCGCCGGCCGGCGGATGATCGACCGCATGGCAACCATCAGCACCGGGCTCGACGAGCACTGGCGGCTGATCGGCGAACTCACCGGTGTTCATCTCGCTCAAGAGCAGATCGAAACCATCCAGGAGATCCAGTTGCAGGCGCCGCCGAAGCTGCCGCCCAACTGATCCCCTGCGGTCATCGGCTGGCCTGATGGCCGCCGATTCACAAGACGAACGTCGCTGGCGCAGCAGTGGATCAGGCGCCATAGTTTTGTTCCCGCGGCCGATATTGCCCGCCCAGAACAAGACAGAGACTGGCCATGACCAAGACTCTCCATCACCGTGCGTGCCACCTGTGTGAAGCCATTTGCGGCCTGACCATCGAAACCACCGAGGTCGAAGGCGCGGTGCAGATCACGTCGATCAAGGGTGACGCTCAGGATACCTTCAGCCGGGGGCATATCTGCCCCAAGGCCGTCGCCCTGCAAGATATTCAGAACGATCCGGATCGTCTGCGTCAGCCGATGCTGCGGGTCGGCAGTGAATGGCAGCCCATCGAGTGGGAAGACGCCTTCAACCTTGTCGCCGAACGTCTGGCGGCGATTCAGGAGCGTCACGGACAGAACGCGGTGGCGGTCTATCAAGGCAACCCCAGCGTGCACAACTACGGGCTGATGACCCACAGCAATTACTTTCTCGGCCTGTTGAAAACCCGCAACCGGTTTTCCGCGACCTCGGTCGACCAGTTGCCCCATCACCTGACCAGCCATTTGATGTACGGCCACGGTTTGCTGTTGCCAATCCCGGACATCGATCACACCGATTTCATGCTGATCCTAGGCGGCAATCCGCTGGCCTCCAACGGCAGCATCATGACCGTGCCGGATGTGGAGAAGCGCTTGAAGGCCATTCAGGCCCGCGGCGGCAAAGTGGTGGTGGTCGATCCGCGCCGCAGCGAAACCGCGGCGATTGCCGACCAGCATTTGTTCGTGCGCCCCGGTGGCGATGCGGCGTTGTTGTTCGGACTGCTCAATACCTTGTTCGCTGAAGGCCTGACCCGCGACAGTCATTTGCCGGTGGACGGTCTGAATGAGGTGCGCGAGGCGGTCGCGAATTTCACCGCCGAGGCCATGAGCCCACTGTGCGCGGTGCCCGCCGAACAGATCCGCCGACTGGCGCGGGACTTTGCGGCGGCGCCGACAGCGGTCTGCTACGGCCGCATGGGCGTTTCGACCCAGGCGTTCGGCACCTTGTGTCATTGGGTTGTGCAACTGATCAACCTGGTCACCGGTAATCTCGATCGCGTGGGAGGGGCGTTGTGCACCGAACCGGCGGTGGACTTGGTGGCTTCCACCTCAGGTGGGCATTTCAATTTGTGGCAGAGCCGGGTCTCCGGGCGTCCTGAATACGGTGGCGAACTGCCGGTCTCGGCGCTCGCCGAAGAGATGCTTACCGAAGGGGAAGGGCAGGTTCGTGCGCTGATTACCGTGGCGGGTAACCCGGTGCTGTCGACGCCCAATGGCCGACAGCTGGAACAGGCGCTGGACGGATTGGAGTTCATGGTCAGCATCGACCTGTACATCAATGAAACCACGCGGTATGCCGACCTGATCCTGCCGTCCACATCGGCCCTGGAAAACGATCATTACGACACGACGTTCAATATGTTCGCGGTGCGTAACGTCACTCGGTTCAATCGCGCGATCCTGGCCAAACCTGAAGGTGCGTTGCATGACTGGGAGATTTTCGTAGGGCTGGCCAAGGCGTTTGCGGCAAAGACCGGTAAGGAACTGAAACCAACGATCCCGCCAGCGCAGATGATCGACCGTGGCTTGCGGATGGGGTTGTATGGCGATACTTCAGAACAGAAATTATCACTGGCGACCTTGTTCGATCACCCGCATGGTGTCGATCTCGGGGCGCTGAAATCCAACCTGACGCCTCGCCTGAAAACCGAAAACCAGCGCGTCCAGGCTGCGCCGCCAGCGATCCTTGCTGACCTGGCGCGTTTTGCAGCCCTGCAAGCACCGGCGGCCGATGAATTGCTGATGATTGGCCGCCGTCATGTGCGCAGTAACAACTCGTGGATGCATAACTATCACCGCCTGGTAAAGGGCAAGCCGCGCCATCAATTGCTGATGCACCCGGATGACCTGGCCAGCCGTGGGCTCAACGACGGGCAGCGCGTGCGGGTCAGTTCGCGGGTCGGTGTGATTGAAGTTGAAGTGCTCGGCAGTCTGGATATGATGAAAGGCGTGGTCAGCCTTCCGCACGGTTGGGGCCATGCGCGGCCAGGCGTGCAGATGACCATTGCCAGTGGTCAGCCGGGCTCCAGCGCCAATGACCTGACCGACGAATGTCTGCTCGATGAGTTGTCGGGCAATGCGGCGTTGAATGGCGTGCCAGTGACCGTGGCGGCGGCTTGACTGAGTCTGTCGGGGAGACCGAGCATGGCGCTCGGGTTTCCGTTACAATGCGCCACCGTGCCGACCCCTGAGTCGGAAAGTTCAGCCGAGGTGCTCCATGGATATCATCGAAACGATTAAAGAGCAGATTGCTAACAACACCATTCTGCTTTACATGAAAGGTTCGCCGAATGCCCCGCAGTGCGGCTTCTCCGCGAAAGCCGCGCAGGCCGTGATGGCATGTGGTGAAAAGTTTGCGTACGTGGACATCCTGCAGAACCCGGAAATCCGCGCCAACCTGCCAAAATACGCCAACTGGCCAACCTTCCCGCAGCTGTGGGTGGGCGGTGAGCTGGTCGGCGGTAGCGACATCATGACCGAGATGGCTGCAGACGGTTCGCTGCAGACCACCATCAAGGCTGCTGTCGAAGCTGCTGCTGCCAACAAGACCGAAGCCTGATTCGGTCTTTGCAGGAGCCGAGCTTGCTCGCGATGCAGGCGCCGCGGTTTAGCAAGAACACCGCGTCATCGTTCATCGCTGGCAAGCCATGCTCCTAAAAGAGCAGGCATTAAAAAGCCCCGCCTCTTAAAAGAATGCGGGGCTTTTTATTGTCTCGAGTTTAGCGGGCGCTAACTTACTCTTCGCCCATCTGCGATTGCAGATAATTCTCAAGACCGACTTTATCGATCAGACCCAGTTGGGTTTCCAGCCAGTCGATATGTTCTTCTTCGGATTCAAGAATATCTTCGAGCAATTCACGGCTGCCGAAGTCACCAACGGTTTCGCAATGAGCGATAGCCACTTTGAGATCGGCGTGACCGGTGCGTTCGATACGCAGGTCGCACTCAAGCATTTCCTGGGTGTGTTCGCCGATTTGCAGCTTGCCCAGGTCCTGGACGTTCGGCAGGCCTTCAAGGAACAGGATGCGCTTGATCAGCTTGTCCGCGTGCTTCATCTCGTCGATGGATTCGTGGTATTCGTGCTTGCCGAGCTTATTCAGGCCCCAATCTTCGTACATGCGTGCATGCAGGAAGTATTGATTGATCGCGACCAGTTCATTGGCAAGGATTTTGTTGAGATGCTGGATGACTGTAACGTCGCCTTTCATGATGGGGTCCTGCCCTAAGTAGCTGTCAATAAGGCAGAGTCTGAGCCGCGACATTAAGAGTGTCAAACCTAAGTTATTGAAACTTAAGTGAAAATTAATCTGAATAAGAATGTTTGTGTTCCGCGTCTAGCGCGTAAGCGATTGATTTTCAGACATAAAAAAACCGGACATCAAGTCCGGTTCTTTGAAATACGTTAATTACGCGGCAGTAAATTCTACAGGGTAGGGAATCGCGGCCTGGGCCGATTGCAGTTTGGTCAGGGTTTCGCGGACCACTTCCTTGGCAAGGCAGGCACATTTACCGCATTGGCTAGCTACGCCGGTGGCCTGACGGACTTCCTTATAGCTGCAGCAACCTTCATAGATCGCTTCGCGGATTTGACCGTCGGTGACGCCAGTGCAGAGGCAAACATACATAAGTGAAAACCGTCGCTGGTTGTGACTCAATTGCGATGGATCTTAATGTTAACGAGAATGATTGTCAAAGTGGTTTCTGAAAGCTTTGATCAGGGCTGACGAACGGTTTCCTCTCAGCTTCGATCACGAGGACAACCCGTCGACTGCATTTCCCCTGTCAAAAAAACCGTTAAGGACAGGGTAAAAACGCAGTGTATGATGGCCGGTCCTTATGAAGCGGGTTCGTGTCACAGGGCTGTCGCCTGAAGGTGGCAGGCTGGCGCAAACCCGGAACTTCACGTTTTTACACCAGGAGATATCCAATGAGCGTACTCGTAGGCAAACAAGCCCCTGACTTCACCGTACCGGCTGTACTTGGCAATGGCGAAATCGTAGACAGCTTCACCCTGTCGTCGGCCATCAAAGGCAAATACGGCCTGGTGTTCTTCTACCCACTGGACTTCACCTTCGTTTGCCCGTCCGAGCTGATCGCTCTGGACAACCGCATGTCTGACTTCAAGGCACGCAACGTTGAAGTGGTCGCCGTTTCGATCGACTCGCACTTCACCCACAACGCCTGGCGCAACACCCCGGTCAACAATGGTGGTATCGGCCAGGTCCGTTACACCATGGCTGCCGATATCAAGCAGGAAATCATGAAGGCTTACGACGTTCAGTCCGCTGACGGCGTAGCTTTCCGTGGTGCGTTCCTGATCGACGACAAAGGCGTTGTCCGCTCGCAGATCATCAACGACCTGCCGCTGGGCCGTAACATCGAAGAGCTGGTTCGTCTGGTCGACGCTCTGCAATTCCACGAAGAGCATGGTGAAGTCTGCCCTGCCAACTGGAAAAAAGGCGACAAAGGCATGACCGCTTCCACCGAAGGTGTTGCGGCTTACCTGACCGAGCACGCTGCTGCGCTGTAAGGCACGTTTGAGGCATAAAAAAACCGGCCGTTGAGGCCGGTTTTTTTATGGGCGGGGTAAGTCCAGCGACCGGGATCAGTCGTTGAAGTCTTCCCAGCCGCCCATTTGTTTCCAGCGATTGACGATGCCGCAGAACAGCTCGGCCGTCTTCTCGGTGTCGTAGCGCGCCGAGTGAGCCTCGCGACCGTCAAAGTCGATGTCTGCTGCCTGGCAAGCCTTGGCCAGTACGGTTTGACCGTAAGCCAGACCGGCCAGGGTCGCGGTATCGAAGCTCGAGAACGGATGAAACGGGTTGCGTTTCATGTCCAGACGCGCGACAGCGGCGTTGAGGAAACCCAGATCGAAGCTGCTGTTGTGCCCGACCAGAATCGCCCGTTTGCAGCCATTGGCTTTCAGGGCCTTGCGGATGCCGCGGAAGATATCGGTCAGGGCCGTTTCTTCGCTCACCGCCATACGCAGCGGGTGATCGAGTTTGATCCCGGTGAATTCCAGCGCGGCCGCTTCAATGTTCGCGCCTTCAAAAGGCTCGACGCGGAAGAAATAGGTGTGATCGGGATACACAAACCCTTTTTCATCCATTGCGATAGTGGTTGCGGCAATTTCCAGCAAGGCGTCAGTGGCAGAGTTGAAACCACCGGTTTCAACGTCGACAACGACTGGCAGGTATCCACGGAAGCGCTCAGCCATCGGGTGGCGCGAACCACCTCCGCCGCCTTGACCGTCCTGTTCGTCATCGAAATGGTCTTCACTCACGCGTGTTCCTCCAGCAGGCGCCAGCGCAGTTTTTCACCGGCGCGCAGCGGGATTACGGTCAGCTCGCCAAATGGCAGGCTGGTTGGGGCGGTCCACTCATCGCGGACCAGGGTGATGCGATCGGTGTTTACCGGCAGGCCGTAGAAACGCGGGCCGTTCAGGCTGGCGAAGGCTTCGAGCTTGTCCAGCGCGTTGCGCTGTTCGAAGGCTTCGGCATACATCTCGATCGCTGCATAAGCGGTGTAGCAACCGGCACAGCCGCAAGCGGCTTCTTTGGCGTGCTGGGCATGGGGCGCCGAGTCGGTGCCGAGGAAGAACTTGTCGCTGCCGCTGGTGGCGGCGTCGAGCAGGGCTTCCTGATGGGTGTTGCGCTTGAGGATTGGCAGGCAGTAGAAGTGCGGCCGAATCCCGCCCACCAGCATGTGGTTGCGGTTGTACAGCAGGTGATGCGCGGTGATGGTCGCGCCAACATTGGCCGAAGCCTCGTTGACGAACTGCACGGCGTCGGCAGTAGTGATGTGTTCGAACACCACTTTGAGGCTCGGGAAGCGCTCGACCACACGACGCATGTGCTCATCGATAAAGATTTTTTCGCGATCGAACACGTCGACATCGCCACGGGTGACTTCACCGTGAACCAACAAGGGCATCCCGACTTCGGCCATGGCCTCAAGTGCAGGGAAAATCTTGTCGATGCTGGTGACGCCAGAGTCCGAGTTGGTGGTCGCGCCGGCCGGGTACAGCTTGGCGGCGTGAATGAAGCCGCTGGCCTTGGCCTCGCGAATTTCTTCGGGCTGGGTGCGGTCGGTCAGGTACAGCACCATCAACGGTTCGAAGCGGCTGCCAGCCGGGCGTGCAGCGAGAATCCGCTGGCGATAGCCGTCGGCTTCAGCGGTGTTACGCACCGGAGGTACCAGGTTGGGCATGATGATCGCGCGACCAAAGGTGCGCGCGACATCCGCGACTGTATTGGGCAACACAGCACCATCGCGAAGATGAATATGCCAGTCGTCGGGACGCAGCAGGGTCAGGCGGTCGGACATGAGGGGATTCCAGGCGGGTCAAACTGAGGGGAATGCTACCGGAAAAGACTCTTCCAGGCACTCGCTATCAAGTTTTGCAGGAAGCTTCCGATATCCAACAGGTATGCCGTAAACATCTGTGTGTCGGTCTTTTTGTTGTAGAAGCCAGTGGAGCCTCCCGTGCGCCAGCGTTATTTAGCCTTGCTCAGCGTGTTTGCCAGCCTTCCTGCGATGGCGCTCACTTTCCAGACCCGTCTGGAGAGCATCGAGTGGACGGTCGAAGGAGACAAGTTCGAGTGCCGCCTGGCTCAGCCGATCACCGATTTTGGTTCGGGTGAATTCGTGCGTCGCGCTGGCGAGCAAGCGACGTTCCGTCTGAAGGCCTATAACTCGATGATCGGCGGCGGTTCGGCCACCTTGCTGGCGGCGGCTGCACCCTGGCAGCCGGGGCGTGGCGACATCAACCTCGGTTCTGTGCGAATCGGCAGCGGCAATGTGTTGTTCAACAGTTCGCAAGTTCAGGCGGGCCGCTTGATCAGTGGCCTGATGGATGGCCGCAGTCCGGTCGTTCGACATGACTCGGGCGATGGCCGGGTGTCGGAAGTGCGTCTGTTGCCAGTCAAGTTCAGCAAGGCATTTAACGACTATCAGGGCTGCGTGGCGAAGCTGCTGCCGAAGAATTTCGAGCAGGTCAAGCAATCGCAGATCGGCTTCCCCGGCGAAGGCATCGAACTCGACGCGCAGGCCAAGGCGCAATTACAAGTGATGCTGGAGTTCATGAAGGCTGATCCGACGGTCAACCACATCGAACTCGATGGCCACTCCGATAACAGCGGCAACCGCCTGACCAACCGTGACCTGTCGCGGCGTCGGGCCCTGGCCGTCATGGAGTTCTTCAAGGCCAACGGCATTCAGGAATCGCAGATCACCGTGCGCTTTCACGGCGAGCGTTATCCATTGGTGCCCAATACCAATTCCGCCAACCGGGCGAAGAACCGTCGGGTCAATGTGCACCTCGCGCGCGTTGCGCCCACCGAAAAGCCGGTTCCTCAGGCCACTGCTTCGGCGAGCGCCGCATCGACCTCCTGAACCCGCTGTTTTCGTCGCTCACTCGACATAATCTGTCGCTTCGTCGTCATAAGCTGTCGCGCCTCTGTAAATTATCCTGCATGACCGGTAGACTTGACGGCTTTCCGTAGAACCCCGTGGAGTGATGGCATGGCGGACGTAAACAAGGTCGTTCTGGCGTATTCCGGCGGCCTGGACACTTCGGTGATCCTCAAGTGGCTGCAGGATACTTATAACTGTGAAGTCGTGACCTTCACCGCTGACCTGGGTCAGGGCGAAGAAGTCGAACCTGCACGCGCCAAGGCACAAGCCATGGGCGTGAAAGAGATCTACATCGACGACTTGCGCGAAGAATTCGTGCGCGATTTCGTTTTCCCGATGTTCCGCGCCAACACCGTTTACGAAGGCGAGTACCTGCTGGGTACTTCCATCGCTCGTCCGTTGATCGCCAAGCGCCTGATCGAAATCGCCAACGAAACCGGCGCTGACGCCATTTCCCACGGCGCCACCGGCAAGGGCAACGACCAGGTTCGTTTCGAACTGGGCGCCTACGCCTTGAAGCCAGGTGTGAAAGTGATCGCTCCGTGGCGCGAATGGGACCTGCTCTCCCGTGAAAAGCTGATGGATTATGCTGAAAAGCACAACATCCCGATCGAGCGTCACGGCAAGAAAAAATCCCCGTACTCGATGGATGCCAACCTGCTGCACATCTCCTATGAAGGCGGCGTGCTGGAAGACACCTGGACCGAGCACGAAGAAGACATGTGGAAATGGACCGTCTCCCCGGAGAAGGCTCCAGATAAAGCGCAATACCTGGAACTGACCTACCGCAACGGCGATATCGTTGCACTGGACGGCGTCGAAATGACCCCGGCTACCGTGCTGGCGACCCTGAACCGTATCGGTGGCGAACACGGTATCGGCCGTCTCGACATCGTTGAGAACCGTTACGTGGGCATGAAGTCCCGTGGCTGCTACGAAACCCCAGGCGGCACCATCATGCTGCGCGCCCACCGTGCGATCGAATCGATCACCCTGGACCGCGAAGTGGCTCACCTCAAAGACGAGCTGATGCCTAAATACGCCAGCCTGATCTACACCGGTTACTGGTGGAGCCCTGAGCGTCTGATGCTGCAACAGATGATCGACGCGTCCCAGGCCCACGTGAACGGCGTTGTGCGCCTGAAGCTGTACAAGGGCAACGTGATCGTCACCGGTCGCAAGTCCGACGAATCGTTGTTCGATGCCAATATCGCGACCTTCGAAGAAGATGGCGGCGCCTACAACCAGGCCGACGCGGCGGGCTTCATCAAGCTCAACGCGTTGCGCATGCGTATTGCGGCGAACAAAGGCCGGAAGCTTTTCTGAGATCTTTGAAACCGTAGAGTTGTGGCCTTATCGGTGACAAGGCCACAATTTCTGAATAGGGGGAGTTTTCCTGCCGGACATCGTGTTATCAGCGCTTTTTTTGTATCTGTAATACCTTCCTACTGTTTCCTCTTCTGAATGCTCTTCAAGCGTTACCTGCTGCATGTCAGGTAAAAAGAGTGATCAAGAATCGTCAGACCGTGTGAATTCAAATTGTAAGCAATGCAAAGCGTTGGGCCGTTGCGATTCTTTGCCTGTTTTGATTGCTTGCTTGCGCTTTCCTTCAGTAGTGCCTCCGAATCGGTACAGGTGAGAAATACGATCACTTGTGCGGGGCTTCCCTGTGGGTGCCGGTTTTTTTCAATCCAGGCGCCGAACTCCATTTTCTTGTGTAGCCACCGCGCATCGACGATGTGCAGGTTTTTTAGCTGGTCGGCCATGCAAACGTGCTGTAGAGCCGAGAGGCCCGTCTGAATACTGATCCTGGCGGGAGGGTCCTTCAGGTTATCGGGCCGCTGACCGCGTTCAGCGTTGTCCATCACTTTTATAAAATGCTTTCCCTTGCCGTAATCGGATGGTGCATACAGCGACCGGTAGTTGAAATTGAGTGTGGCGAAGAAAAGAAAAAGCAAATAAAAAGGGAAACTAATCAGGAACCAGACATAGAGCTCCCGCTCCTTGTTGTCGAGAAAGGGCAGTGAGACGGCGGCCGATGTTTCAGAAATAGCGGCAAATATCGCAATGACGGTCATGGGGTTGATAATTTTTTTCTTTTGTTTGTTCATGTTTTTTGCTCATAAAGTATTGTCTTTTCTCGAATGATTAGTGTTTTTGGTTTTGATTTTAATAACTAAGTAGTCGGTGTTTATATTGGTGTGGCACTCCTTTTTAAGTTTTGGATTTCGAAGGTTTGATAGTAACGGTATTGAGTGTGTGGCGGGTACCTCTGTTGATGGGTTTTAAGTGGTGATGGGTTGAGTTTGTTGGTGAGGTGTTGCTTGGTGTGATTTTTTATTACAATCTTGATGTCCGGTGTTTGTGGTATGGGGCTTTCAAGTGGTAAATGTCAGTTACTTTTAAGGGTAGCTCAATAGTCAGTATTCGTTGGATCGTCTTGCGACGATCCCTGCTATTTGGTTTTCTGGTTGTAAACAGAAACAAAAAACTTCGGATAATCGAAATGTTTTCAGGTCGATAAAATTTTTACCCTCTCGGTATTTTTGGGAGTTTTGTAAGACTATTCTCTAATGTCTGTAGGGAATGTCTCTCGGTGTGGGTGGCCGAGGGGGGCGGCATGCCATGGGTGAAACGACTAGGCTATCGTGCGGGCTCTAAAAATTCGAACAGCGAAAATTGGACTTGCCCATGAATAAAGTGCTGATCGTGGATGATCACCCCGTCATTCGTCTTGCGGTACGTATGCTAATGGAACGTCACGGCTACGAGGTTGTTGCAGAGACAGATAATGGCGTGGATGCGTTGCAACTTGCCCGTGAGCATATGCCGGATATTGTTATCCTGGATATCGGAATACCAAAACTCGATGGGCTGGAAGTCATTGCGCGCCTGACATCGACAGCAATGCCCATGAAAGTACTGATACTAACTTCTCAGGCACCCGGGCATTTCTCTATGCGTTGCATGCAAACGGGTGCTGCAGGGTATGTTTGTAAGCAACAGGATCTCACCGAGTTGCTCAGTGCAATAAAGGCAGTATTGTCGGGCTACAGTTACTTTCCGAATCAAGCCTTGCATACCGTACGTTCCAGTTTGGGGAACGCCAGTGAAGCCGATATGGTGGATCGGCTGTCGGGACGGGAAATGATGGTCTTGCAGCAATTGGCCCGAGGCAAGACCAACAAGGAGATTGCCGATGGAATGTTCCTCAGCAATAAGACTGTCAGTACTTACAAGACGCGTCTGTTGTTGAAACTCAATGCCCGCTCCCTGGTCGACCTGATCGAATTGGCTCAACGCAATGGTCTGGTGTGACTGTCTCGGCGTTTGACGAGGTGCGATGAGCGGGGGGCATCAAGCGGCACTCAGTAAAAAGCCTCCGTTTCGGGAGGCTTTTAGGTGTCATAGGTCAAAATCGTAATCGGCCAATTGCTTTTGCAGTCGGCGCTCCTCCAGCAGATTGTCGATGGTACGGCGTTTGCTCAGGTTGGTCTTCGCCACTTCAACCACTGGTTCAGCATCATCAGCCTCAACAGGGGTGAAGTCGTCTTCTACGTCCAATTGCTCTTTGCCAGTGCTCATAGTGTTACTCCAGGCTAAGGCTGCCTTTGGCGCTCCTTATATCGATAATCTCCCGGCGGGTAAAAAAGATTTTTTCAATCGATAAATTGAAAAACCTAATAGCGCCTCAATCGTCCGACGTTTTTTGCTTGTATTCGCACAAGTCTTCGATCCGACAGCTGCCGCAACGAGGTTTGCGGGCCAGGCAAACGTAGCGTCCGTGGAGGATCAGCCAGTGATGGGCATCCAGCAGATATTCCTTCGGCACGAACTTAATCAATTTTTGCTCAACCTCGACCACATTTTTGCCGGGAGCAATGCCGGTACGGTTGCTGACCCGGAAAATATGCGTGTCCACGGCCATGGTCAGCTGACGGAATGCGGTATTGAGCACCACGTTGGCAGTCTTGCGGCCGACGCCGGGTAACGCTTCCAGCTCTTCACGGGTTTGCGGGACTTCGCCTCCATGACGTTCCATCAGTAAGCGACAGGTCTCGATCACGTTTTTCGCTTTGCTGTTGAACAGGCCGATGGTCTTGATGTATTCCGACAGTCCCTCGACACCCAAGGCATAAATCGCCGCCGGTGTATTGGCCACCGGATAGAGTTTCGCGGTGGCCTTGTTAACGCCGACATCGGTCGACTGCGCCGAGAGAATCACGGAGATCAGCAATTCGAACGGCGAGGAGTAGGCCAGTTCGGTCTTCGGTTCCGGGTTGTCTTCGTGAAATCGGCGAAAAATTTCCAGACGTTTTGCGGCATTCATGGGCAGTGCATTTCCTCGAAGGCGGTCAGTGTGAGGGCGTCGAGCGGGTCCAGGCCTGACGTGCGGCGATCAGCAGTCCCAGCAGAATGAATCCACCAGGGGCCAGGGTGGCCAGGCGCAAGCCACCGTCGGTCGCCAGCACCCAGCCTTGCCAGTCCGCTTGCGCAGTGCCCGCCAGCCATGGCAGATGGCTGCCGAATGTTCCGTTGCCGATGAATTCGCGCAGCACGCCAAGGCCCGCCATCAACGCACCGAACAGGCCACACAGGCGCAGGCGATCACGCCAGGCGCTCTGTAGAAAACCGGTGTGTTCCAGCACAACACATTGCAAGGCAATCAGTCCTGCATAGAACCCTACCTGTTGGTGCCATTGCAGCGACCAGATTTGCACGGCGAGTTCCGTGCAACTGGTCAGTGTGGCCGCCAGCAGGACGCTGGCAAGCAAACGTGTCTCTGGGACAAGTCGGGATCGCAGGGCGCCCATGCTCACTCCAAAGGCACTGATCACCACGATAAACATCAGCCACAAGCCCAGAGCGGACACCAATGAATCCGTGGCACCGATCAGTGGTGCAAGCATCAGCGAATGCTGCAGCATCGATGACTTATTCATGAGCGCTGCTCCCGATCAACTGTTGCTGATGTTCGTCGAAATAGCGCAACGCGTCATGGATGGCGCTGATGACCGCTCTCGAAGTAATGGTCGCCCCCGCCATTTGATCGAATTGCCCCTGATCCTTTTTCAAGGCCCAGCCATTGTCGGCAGGTTCGGTTCGGGACTTTCCGGAAAAAGCCTGAAGCCAGGCATTGGGCCAGTCGGCGAGTCGACCGCCCAGTCCCGGAGTTTCCGATTGCTTGAGCGTTTTTACGCCCAGTACCTTGCCGTTTGCGCCGATGGCGATCAGCAATTCGATGGAACCCTCGTAACCCAGGGTCTGGCTGCGCAGCAACACGGCGCTGGTCTGGCCTGTCTTGGTTGCCAGATAGCCACCCAGCAGCGTGCTATTGGCTAACCCAGTGTTTTCGAGGGCGAGTGGTTGTTCCAGTGGCTGATTGTCGTAGCTTTCAGCAGGAAGCAGGTCCAGCAGGTTACGACTGTCGATCAGACGCTGTTCGGCCGCAATGCGCGGCGCGCTGGTGTGCTGCACGAGGTAAGTCGCGCCAATCCCCAGGCCTGCCAGCACCACCAGGATCACAACGCTCGACGCTCGGCTCATGGCGTCCCCCGTTCCTGTCTGGAGGCGGCAAACCGCTCCAGCGCCGGCACACAGAGGTTCATCAACAGCACGGCAAAGGCGACGCCGTCCGGATAACCTCCCCAGGTACGAATCAAGTACGTCAGCAGCCCGACGCCCGCGCCGAACAGCAGTCGCGCGCCGGGGCTTTTTGCGCCGGACACCGGTTCCGTGACGATGAAGAATGCGCCCAGCATGCTCGCGCCAGTGAGCAGATGAAACAGCGGCGAGCCATGGGAGTCGGAGCCCGAGCCGTTCCAGCACAGCAGGCTGATGATGAACAGGCTGGCCAGCATGCCGACCGGCGCATGCCAGCTGAACACCCGCCGTTGCAGCAAAAATGCGCCGCCCGCCAGAAAGGCCAGGTTGACCCATTCCATGCCTCGGCCGCCGAAATGACCGAAGGCCGGGTTAGCGGCAAACAGTTCGTCCATGGTCAGGCTTTTGTTGATCCGCAGGCTGTCCAGCGCTGTGGCCTGGACCCACGCATCCGGAGTCTGGCTGAGGCTGAACCCAAACACCTGCTGCAAACCGCCGAGCAGGTCCAGTCCATGGGACGACGGCCAGTGGGTCATCTGTTGGGGAAAGGTCACCAGCACCAGGGCGAAGCCCAGCATTGCCGGGTTGAACGGGTTCTTGCCAACGCCGCCATACAGGTGTTTGCCGAACACCATCGCGAACGCTGCGGCACAGACCGTCAGCCACCACGGGCAATAAGGCGGCAAGGCCAGCGCCAACAGCGTCGCGCTGACCAGTGCGCTGCCGTCGCTCAAGGTCGGCTTGAGCGGTTGCTCGCGCAAGCGCAACACGGCCGCTTCAACGGCCAGTGCGCTAACACACGTCAGAATCAGGTTGATCAACACGCCCCAGCCATACAGCCAGAAAAACACCAACATCCCCGGCACGGTGGCCAGCAATACCAGCTTCATGGCCTGCTGAAGGCGCTCGTCGACCGATTCAAGGGGCGGCATAGGCATCTACCTGACGCTCGGCTTCAATTACCGCGAGTTCCAGGGCTTCAATCTGCTCCGCCGGCGCTTCGCTGGCCTGGGCTTTCTTGAGTTCGGCGCGGCGCATGGCCAACTGGATCTTTGCCCGATTCAGCTGTGCATTTTTCGCCGGAACGACGGGTGCTGCGACTGGTGGTGCAGTGCTTTCCAGTTGCGCCAACGCCTGTTCGCAAGCCTCGAATTGCTGTTGCAAGACAATCAGTTGCGACTGCTGTTCGAAGGTCGGCGGATGCCCGAACGCCTTGAGTGACTTGTTCAGTTGCGCCCGACTCATCGCCAGATCGATCTTGGCCTTTTTCAACGCCGCATCGGCATTGGCTGCCTTCTGTGCGCGGACGCGCTCAAGAGCGGCCTGAACCGGATCGAGCGTTGCGACCTCACTGTGCTGGACGGTGCGCTGGGCCCGGGCCTGACGTTCGGCGATTTTCTGTTCTTCTTCGCGATGCAGGCGAGCGTTGCGCTGTTCGAATCGGCGCCGTGCGTGATCGCGCTTGGCCGCCCGGGCGCGTTGTTCCTCAAGGCTGAACGCCAGGCCGCCGACAACCGGCAGCACAGTGTCCAGCGGCAACGGCCGCATTTCGATGCAATCCACCGGGCAGGGCGCTACGCACAAGTCGCAACCGGTGCATTCGTCGATGATCACCGTGTGCATCAGTTTCGCCGCGCCGACAATGGCATCCACCGGGCAGGCCTGGATGCACTTGGTGCAACCAATACACTCAGCTTCACGAATATAGGCGATCTGCGCCGGGGCCGAACCGCGACTGACGTCCAGTTCCAGCACCGGCACTTTCAGCAGCTCGGCCAGGGCCGCGATGGTTTCGCTGCCGCCCGGCGGGCACTTGTTGATCGGTTCGCCGCTGGCAATGCCTTCGGCGTACGGTTTGCATCCGGGGTGGCCGCACTTGCCGCATTGGGTCTGCGGCAAGAGGGCATCGATGCGTTGAATCAGACTCATGTTTTGATCAGTCCGCTGAATCCGAGAAAGGCCACTGCAATCAGTCCGGCGCCGATCAGGTCGATGGGCAGACCGCGAAAGGGCAGGGGGATATCATTTTCGAGGGTGCGTTGGCGCAAGTCGCTGAACAGGCTCAGTACCAGCCAGAATCCCAGCCCGGCGCCCAGGCTCAGGGCCAGGGCGTGGAAGAAGCCTTTGTCGTCCTGAGCGTTGAGCAGCGTCAGCCCGAGTACGCCAGCATTGCCCAGCAGCAGGGGCCAGAGGCCATCGAACGCAAGCTTTGGAAGTAACCGGGAAAGCACTTTCAGCAGCGGGCCAATCAGCAGAACGCTTAATGGCAGGAACACGAAAAGGCGCAGCGACGTCAGCTCCAGCGGGACCAGCAACCAACGGTAGGCCGAGTAGCCCAGCGTGCCGACGATCAGCATCAAACACGTCGTCGCAAGGCCCAACGCGTGGACTTGTCGATGCTCGTTGCCCAGCAGCGGATCGACGCCCAGCGGCCAGTGCAACACGAGGTTGTTGATCAGGGCAGTGCTGATAAGCGTAAGAACAATTTCGGTCATGATCGTGCCGGCAAGAACGGGGCTTTTTAACGGAGCGGTCTAAAAAGCTTAGGCATTATCCGGCAAGGACGGAGGGTGGGCCAGACATGAAAATCCCACAGTCGCGCCAGGCGCGACTGTGGGATCGGTTTACTGCAGAACCTTACTTGATGCGCTGACCAGGCTTGGCGCCGCTGTCAGGGCTGAGCAGGTAGATTTCCTCACCGCCAGGGCCGGCCGCCATCACCATGCCTTCGGATATACCGAACTTCATTTTCCGCGGCTTGAGGTTGGCGATCATCATGGTCAGGCGACCATTGAGCTTGGACGGATCCGGATAAGCGCTCTTGATCCCGGAGAACACGTTGCGTTGCTCGTCACCGATGTCGAGGGTCAGACGTAGCAGCTTGTCAGCGCCTTCCACGTGTTCGGCCTTGAGGATCAGGGCGACGCGCAGGTCGACAGCGGCAAAGGCATCGAACTCGATTTCCGGCGACAGCGGATCCTTGGCCAGTTCGCCATTGCCGGCAGGTGCAGCGTCGCCGGTGTCGGTAGCGCTGGCGGTGAGGTCTTCTTTCGAGGCGTCGCTCATGGCTTGCACTTTTACCGGGTCGATACGGGTCATCAACGGTTTGAACTCGTTCAGCTGATGGTTGCTGAGCAAGGTCGCGTGGTCGTTCCAGGTCAGCGGCGCGACGTTCAGGAACGCCTCGGCATCGGCGGCCAGCAGCGGCAGCACCGGCTTGAGGAAGATCACCAGCTGGCGGAACAGGTTGACGCCCAGGGCGCAGATGGCCTGGACTTCGTCTTGCTTGCCTTCCTGTTTGTTCAGCGACCATGGCGCCTTGTCGGCGATCCAGGCATTGGCACGGTCGGCCAGGCCCATGATCTCGCGCATGGCACGGGCGAAGTCACGAGCCTCGTAGGCTTCGGCGATGCTCGGCGCTGCGGCCAGGAACGCTTCGGTCAGTTCCGGCGCGGCATTGCCCGCCACCAGTACACCGGCGTTGCCTTTGTGGATGAAACCGGCGCAACGGCTGGCGATGTTGACGACTTTGCCGACCAGGTCGGAGTTGACCTTCTGCACGAAATCTTCGAGGTTCAGGTCGAGGTCATCGACGCCACGGCTCAGCTTCGCCGCGTAGTAGTAGCGCAGGTATTCCGGCGACAGGTGGTCGAGATAGGTCCGGGCCTTGATGAAGGTGCCGCGGGATTTCGACATTTTCTGACCGTTAACGGTCAGGTAGCCGTGTACGTTGATACCGGTCGGTTTACGGAAACCGGCGCCTTCGAGCATGGCTGGCCAGAACAGGGCGTGGAAGTTGACGATGTCCTTGCCGATGAAATGGTACAGCTCGGCGGTGGAATCTTTGCCCCAGAACGCGTCGAAATCAAGTGTAGGCGTGCGGTCGCAAAGGTTCTTGAAGCTGGCCATGTAGCCGATCGGCGCGTCGAGCCAGACGTAGAAGTATTTGCCCGGCTCGTCGGGGATTTCGAAACCGAAGTACGGCGCATCGCGGGAGATGTCCCACTGTTGCAGGCCGGCGTCCAGCCATTCGGCGATTTTGTTCGCCACGGCTTCTTGCAGGGTGCCGCTGCGGGTCCAGGCTTGCAGCATTTCCTGGAAGTCCGGCAGCTTGAAGAAGAAGTGCTGGGAATCCTTGAGCACCGGCGTGGCGCCAGAGATCGCCGACTTCGGATCCTTCAGGTCGGTCGGCGCGTAGGTCGCACCGCATTTTTCGCAGTTGTCGCCGTATTGGTCTTCGGTGCCGCATTTCGGGCAGGTGCCCTTGATGAAGCGGTCGGCCAGGAACATTTTCTTTTCCGGGTCGAAATATTGCGTGATCGAGCGCTGGGCGATGTGCCCGGCGTCGCGCAGCTTCAGGTAGATCTGGCTCGACAGCTCACGGTTTTCTTCGGCGTGAGTGGAGTGGAAGTTGTCGAAGTCCACCAGGAACTCGGCAAAGTCGGCGCTGTGTTCAGCCTGGACGTTGGCGATCAGTTGTTCCGGGGTGATGCCTTCCTTTTCCGCGCGCAGCATGATGGCCGAACCGTGGGCGTCGTCGGCGCAGACATAAATGCATTGATTGCCGCGGTGCTTCTGGAAGCGCACCCACATATCGGTCTGGATGTATTCCAGCATGTGGCCAAGATGGATCGAACCATTGGCATAGGGCAGGGCGCTGGTGACGAGGATCTTGCGTGGCTCGGACATGGGGCTCGGCTACTTGATGAAACGGAGGTCGGCCACTATAAAGCGCCAGCGCATATTTTTCACCCCCGCGGCCCAAGGGCTTATTGTTACAAACGTGCTTTTGTGGCGAGGGGATTTATCTCTGGTGAGGGGATTTATCTGTGGCGAGGGGATTTATCCCCGTTGGGTGGCGAAGCCGCCCCCAAAATGGTCTACATCGGCATATCGGCACATTGTGTTCGATGGTTTTACGACTGCTGCGCAGTCGAACGGGGATAAATCCCCTCGCCACAGGCAAGCTCTCCAGCCACAGTAATCTGTTCGCCACAAATGTGTGTCCGGCGTAGGATACCCGCCTGATTTTCCAGTCTTGCTATCGGAGTTGCCCATGAGCGCCGTCAATCGCGCAGCGGTGGAAGCCGTCCTTCGCCAATACACCGACCCTTATTTGAACCAGGACCCGGTCAGCGCCGGGTGCGTGCGCGGCATCGATATCCAGGGTGATCGCGTCAGCGTCCAGCTGGAGCTGGGTTACGCTGCCGGCCTGTTCAAGAGTGGCTGGGCGCAGTTACTGCAAATGGCCATTGAAGGGCTGGACGGCGTGACCATCGCGCACGTCGAGATCACCAGTGTCATTGCCGCGCACAAGGCTCAAGCGCAGATCCCGGGGCTGGCCAACGTCAAGAACGTGGTGGCCGTGGCGTCCGGCAAGGGTGGCGTGGGCAAATCAACCACCGCCGCCAACCTGGCGTTGGCCCTGGCCCGCGAAGGTGCCAAGGTCGGGATTCTCGACGCGGACATTTACGGACCGAGTCAGGGCATCATGTTCGGTATCCCTGAAGGCACCCGGCCCCAGGTCAAGGATCAGAAGTGGTTTATTCCGATCGAGTCCCACGGTGTCGAAGTCATGTCCATGGCGTTCCTGACCGATGACAACACGCCGATGGTCTGGCGCGGACCGATGGTTTCCGGCGCCTTGTTGCAACTGGTCACTCAAACCGCCTGGGGCGACCTGGATTACCTGGTCATCGACATGCCACCAGGCACCGGCGACATCCAGCTGACCCTGGCGCAGAAAGTCCCGGTGGCCGGCGCGGTGATCGTTACCACGCCGCAAGACCTGGCATTGCTGGACGCACGCAAGGGCGTGGAGATGTTCCGCAAGGTCAACATCCCGGTACTGGGCGTGGTGGAAAACATGGCCGTGCACATCTGCTCCAACTGCGGGCATGCCGAGCATCTGTTCGGTGAGGGCGGTGGTGTGAAGCTGGCCAACCAGTACGGCGTCGAGCTGCTGGCTTCGTTGCCGCTGGCGATGGCCATCCGCGAACAGGCCGACGGCGGCAAGCCAACGGTAATCGCCGAGCCTGACAGCCCGATTGCAATGGTTTACCAGGAACTGGCCCGCCATGTCGGCGCGCGGATCGTGTTGCAGGAAGCGGCGACGCCGGCCATGCCGAACATCACCATCAGCGACGATTGATTCGCTGAAGCAATGCAATCCCCTGTGGGAGCGGGCTGTGGCGAGGGGATTTATCCCCGTTGGGTGGCGCAGCCGCCCCCAAAAAACTGGGCCTGCTTCGCAGTCCAACGGGGATAAATCCCCTCGCCACAGCCGCTCCCACAGTTGTTTTGTGTCGGGATTTAGATCCGCAACCCGCCATCCAGCTCCAGAATCCGACCATTGATGTAGTCGTTCTCGAAGATGTACGCCGCCGAATGGGCAATCTCTTCAGGCGTGCCCATGCGCTTGAGTGGAATCACCGACGTTATCTTCTCCAGCGCCTCAGGCTTCATGCTCAGCGTCATTTCGGTTTCGATAAAACCCGGTGCAATGCCTGCCACACGAATACCGTAGCGTGCCAATTCCTTCGCCCAGGTCACGGTCATCGCGGCGACACCGGCCTTGGCGGCGGAGTAGTTGGTCTGGCCTGCGTTGCCAGCACGGGAGATCGACGAGATATTAATGATCGTGCCGCTGTTGTTCAGCTCGATCATTTTGGCCGCGACTTCACGGGTGCACAGGAATACGCCGGTCAGATTGACGTCGATGACCGACTGCCACTGGGCCAGACTCATCTTGGTCATCTCGCCGTCCTTGACCTTGATGAGCAAGCCATCGCGCAGGATCCCGGCGTTGTTGATCAGGCCATGGATCGCACCGAAGTCTTCGGCCACCTGGGCGGCCATATGGGTCACTTGCTCCTCATTGGCGACATTGCACAGATAAGCGCGAGCCTCGACGCCTTTAGCCTTGCAAGCGGCGACGGTGTCGTCGAGCTTTTCCTGGTTCAGGTCCACCAGCGCCAGCTTCGCGCCTTTACCGGCGAAATACTCGGCCATGGAACGCCCTAAACCCTGGCAACCGCCGGTGATAATGATTACTTTGTCAGTGAGTTGCATTCGCATGCCCCCAATAGCAGGTCAGAGGAGTGGTTTCCTTTTAGAGAGTAGCCTCTCGATCTGCACCTGATGGCCTGGCTGCACATGAGAACTGCCCCGATAGCGTGCTGGAACTTATCCCCAGGCGCCTGTCCGTTTTTTTGACGGATTCTAATAAGGAGTCATAAATTGAGCGTTGAAGCGGCCAAGAATGCCCGAGAATTGCTTCTCAAGGAATACCGTGGAGTGCTCTCGACGCACTCCAAGGCGATGCCCGGTTTCCCGTTTGGCTCCGTGGTTCCGTACTGTCTGGACGAACAGGGTTGGCCGCTGATCCTTATCAGCCGCATTGCCCAGCACACCCACAACCTGCAGAAAGATCCAAAATGCTCACTGTTTGTGGGTGAGCGCGGGGCCGAAGATGTGCAAGCCGTTGGTCGCCTGACCTATCTCGCCGAAGCAGAAAAGCTCGAGGACGAGTCAGCCATCGAAGCGGCGGCTGAGCGTTACTACCGCTATTTCCCGGATTCGCAGAGCTACCACAAGGCCCACGATTTCGATTTCTGGGTGCTCAAACCGGTACGTCACCGTTACATCGGCGGTTTCGGTGCGATTCACTGGGTCGATCAGTTAACGCTGGCCAACCCGTTCGCCGGAAAAGCCGAAGCAAGCATGGTCGAGCACATGAATGCCGATCACGCCAAAGCCATCGCCCATTACGTCGAACTGGCGGGCCTGCCGAAAACCGAGCCGGCGCAACTGGCGGGTATCGACACCGAAGGCATGCACCTGCGCATTGGTCAGGGGCTCTATTGGTTGCGGTTTCAAGCGCCGTGTAATACGCCGACACAAGTGCGCGAAGCCTTGGTTTTCCTGGCTCACGCCGAACATTGGCCGAAAAATGAAGTGGCCGATGCTTGAATTCACGAATCGGCGACGTCATCTAGGGAAGACTGGCAAGGCATTCTTGCGTTGAGGAACCATTTGATGCGCCCTTTTTTATTGCTCTTTGTACTGTTTCCGGTGTTGGAGCTGTTCGTATTCGTCAAGGTCAGCGGGGCGATCGGGTTTTTCCCGGCCCTGCTGCTGGTCATTCTCGGCTCGATGCTCGGCGTGTTTGTGCTGCGTATCGCTGGTCTGGCAACTGCATTGCGTGCGCGTGAAAGCCTGAACCGCGGCGAGTTGCCGGCACAGACCATGCTCGAAGGTTTGATGCTGGCGCTGGCGGGTGGTCTGTTGATCCTGCCGGGTTTCGTCACTGACGTGCTGGGTCTGATCATGTTGCTGCCGATCTCTCGTCGACTGTTGGCCAATAAAATGCGCCAGCGTGCCGAAGAGGCGGCCATCCGTCAGCGTGCATTCGCCGACGACCTTCAGCCACGTGGCGGTCCTGCTCCACGCGAGCCGCTGGGCCGTGAACCCAATGTGATCGAAGGCGAATTCGAACACCGCGATACCAAGTAGTCCGCACCACCGGCACGGCACCTTCGGGTGCCGTGTTCGTTTGTGGGGCAGCAACCTGAAAAAATTTGCTTCCTCGCCCTTGTAATAAGCTTATGCGCCCTTATGTAACGGTCACCGCAAGGTTTCTGGCGATTGCGCCAGACAGACTTCCGCGGTTCGCTCGACGAACCGCACCCGGCACCGCCGGATTTGTTAAACCCGCCGGGAATACACCGGCCGATGAAAACCACAATTAGGAGAGATCGACAATGAAGCTTCGTCCTCTGCATGACCGCGTCGTCGTCCGTCGCAGCGAAGAAGAAAAGAAAACCGCTGGCGGTATCGTCCTGCCAGGTTCGGCTGCTGAAAAGCCAAACCAGGGTGAAGTTCTCGCCGTAGGTCCAGGCAAAGCACTGGAAAACGGTGAAGTGCGTGCACTGGCTGTGAAAGTGGGTGACAAGGTTGTGTTCGGCCCGTACTCCGGCAGCAACACCGTGAAAGTCGACGGCGAAGACCTGCTGGTAATTGGCGAGAGCGAAATCCTCGCCGTTATCGAAGGCTGATTCCCCGCTCATTTTCCCGCTACTACAAAGTATTTAAGGAATATCGATCATGGCTGCTAAAGAAGTTAAATTCGGCGATTCCGCCCGCAAGAAAATGCTCGCCGGTGTCAACGTCCTGGCTGACGCAGTAAAAGCGACCCTGGGCCCTAAAGGCCGTAACGTGATCATCGAGAAGAGCTTCGGCGCTCCGACCATCACCAAGGACGGCGTGTCCGTTGCCAAAGAAATCGAGCTGAAAGATCGCTTCGAAAACATGGGCGCGCAGCTGGTCAAAGACGTTGCCTCCCGTGCCAACGATGACGCAGGCGACGGCACCACCACCGCTACCGTTCTGGCTCAATCGATCGTCAACGAAGGCCTGAAAGCCGTCGCTGCCGGCATGAACCCGATGGACCTGAAGCGCGGCATCGACAAAGCGACCATCGCTATCGTCAAAGAGCTCAAAGCCCTGTCCAAGCCTTGCGCTGACACCAAGGCCATCGCTCAGGTCGGCACCATCTCGGCCAACTCCGACAGCTCCATCGGCGACATCATTGCCGAAGCCATGGAAAAAGTCGGTAAAGAAGGCGTGATCACCGTTGAAGAAGGCTCGGGCCTGGAAAACGAACTGTCGGTTGTTGAAGGCATGCAGTTCGACCGTGGCTACCTGTCCCCGTACTTCGTCAACAAGCCAGAGACCATGACTGCCGAGCTGGACGGTCCGCTGATCCTGCTGGTCGACAAAAAGATCTCGAACATCCGCGAAATGCTGCCAGTACTGGAAGCCGTTGCCAAAGCCGGCCGTCCACTGCTGATCGTGGCCGAAGACGTTGAAGGCGAAGCCCTGGCGACTCTGGTTGTGAACAACATGCGTGGCATCGTTAAAGTCGCAGCCGTCAAGGCTCCAGGCTTCGGCGACCGTCGCAAGGCCATGCTGCAGGACATCGCTGTTCTGACTGGCGGTACCGTTATCTCCGAAGAGATCGGTCTGAGCCTGGAAAGCACTACCCTGGAACACCTGGGTAATGCCAAGCGCGTGATCCTGTCCAAAGAAAACACCACCGTGATCGACGGTGCCGGCGTTGAGGCTGACATCCAGGCTCGCGTTCTGCAGATCCGTCAGCAAGTGGCCGACACTTCGTCCGACTACGACCGTGAAAAACTGCAAGAGCGTCTGGCCAAACTGTCCGGCGGCGTTGCAGTGATCAAGGTTGGCGCTGGTTCCGAAGTTGAAATGAAAGAGAAGAAAGCCCGCGTTGAAGACGCCCTGCACGCTACCCGTGCAGCCGTTGAAGAAGGCGTGGTACCTGGCGGCGGCGTGGCACTGGTTCGCGCTCTGCAGGCTATCTCCGAGCTGAAAGGCGACAACGATGACCAGAACGTTGGCATCCAGTTGCTGCGTCGCGCTGTTGAAGCGCCACTGCGTCAGATCGTTGCCAACTCCGGTGACGAGCCAAGCGTAGTAGTCGACAAGGTCAAGCAGGGTTCGGGTAACTACGGTTACAACGCTGCTACCGGCGAATACGGCGACATGATCGAAATGGGTATCCTGGACCCGGCTAAAGTGACTCGTTCGGCTCTGCAAGCGGCTTCGTCGATTGCCAGCCTGATGATCACCACCGAAGCCATGATCGCTGAGATCAAGGAAGACGGTCCAGCTGGCGGCGGCATGCCAGACATGGGCGGTATGGGCGGCATGGGCGGCATGATGTAAGCCAGCCTTACCCTGTACGAAAAAACCCCGCCTGCGCTAAGCAGGCGGGGTTTTTTATTGCCCGGAATTTACCCTGTCCCGTAGGAGCATAGCTTGCTCGCGATTCAGGCGCCGCGGTGTATCAGTTACACCGCGTTATCGTTCATCGCGAGCAAGCTTTGCTCCTACAGGTTCTACGCAATGTTTCAGGCATTGACAGGTTGGGCTTCGGACTCTCGATCAGCCTTCGAGGCTGGGCGATACAGGATGTAGTAATACGCCCCCAGACAAATCAGCCAGCAGAAAATCGCCGTCCACACGTTGTGCGAAAAGAAGTGCGCGCCCTGCATCATCCGGCTGATGGAAAACACCGTGCCCAAGGCGAAAGCGAACACAAATGCCTTGCGCGCCAGGCGCGGACGACGGTCACGCAGGACAAAGAACAGCGCAAACAGTGTGAAACCGGTTGCCGCATGACCGCCGGGCCAGCAACGGCCGGGTTTATCGGTATGCGGGCGAGGGCTGAGCAGTTCGCTATAGGTTTCGTGACCGCCAAACTGCTCAAGGCTCCACGGGCATTGAACGGCCGTCACCGCCTTGACTGGCGTGACAAAGGAGGTTGCCAGCGCCAAAGACAGCACCAGACAGCCCAGTTCCCGTTTGATCGGTTTGAGCCGGTCCATGAAAAAGGAGGCGATGAAACCGAAGATGGCCAACACCGAGAAGGCGATGACCACCTGCTTGGCGCGGTCATGCAGGATGTCTTCCAGGAAGTAACTGTGCCGCCCGATGAATTCCCCCGTGATCGGGTCATAGAGCAGTTTGGCAAGGTCCATGTCCAGGGACGTCAGTTCGAGCAGCACCAGAACGATTGCCGCGAAGACGGGAACGCCCAGGCACACCCAGAAATTGAGCGGTCGGGAGGCGGGGCGGACAGCAATTGATGACATGGAGGATCCTGAACTAAGGAAAAAGCCCCGGGGCATCAGCCCGGGGCGATTCGATTAATGTGCGCTGACTTGGTCGGTGCCCTCCATGGGCGTCTTCCAGCCAAGCAGCTGTTGCTTGAAGCCATAACTGGCGGTTTGGTAATAGGTAATAGCCCGGACAATCAATGGATCGCTGGCGGTGGCCCGGGATTC
The DNA here is from genome assembly GCF_003254125.1 of Pseudomonas sp. 478. Classification (NCBI taxonomy): domain Bacteria; kingdom Pseudomonadati; phylum Pseudomonadota; class Gammaproteobacteria; order Pseudomonadales; family Pseudomonadaceae; genus Pseudomonas; species Pseudomonas sp. 478. Next base: position 72,599 of record NZ_QKZG01000015.1, on the reverse strand, counting down.
GCGGCTTTCGGTCAGTGCATCATCATGGCGCCGCAGCCCTTGGCGAGGGCTCAGGATCGCCAAATTCTTACCGTCGAACAAGCCCAGATGCTGGTAATTACCAACGACCACGCGGGGCGGCAGTGGATTGTCCTGCAGCAAGTTGCGGCCGAAGAAGGTCGATTGATAATCCAGGTTCAGCAAACCGAGCAAGGTCGGCGCCAGGTCGATCTGGCTGGCCAGTTGCGCGGTTTCCCGTGCATCGATCAGCTTCGGTGCATAGATGAACAGCGGAATCTGATAGTTGCTGATCGGCAAGTCTTCCTTGCCGGCGCTGCCGGCCGTGTGGTCGGCGACGAAGACGAAGATTGTATTGTCAAACCACGGCTTTTGGCGCGCCTGATCGAGGAACTGACCAATGGCATAGTCGGTGTACTTCACCGCACCGTCGCGACCGTTGCCGGATTTGATGTCGATCCGGTTGTCCGGGTAGGTATAAGGACGATGGTTGGAGGTGGTCATCAATTGCAGCAGAAACGGCTGCTGTTTCGCGTAGTCAGCGTCGGCCAGTTTGAGGGTTTGCTTGTAGAGGTCTTCGTCAGCCATGCCCCAGGCATTTTTAAAATGGATCTCTGATTCATCGACGCTGCTCTGGTCCACCACCCGGTAACCGTTGCCACTGAAGAACGCGTTCATATTGTCGAAGTAACCGCGTCCGCCATAGACGAACACGCTGTCGTAACCCACGGCGCTGAGTTGCTGGCCGAGGCTGGCGAAACCGCTTTCACGCCCCACACGCTTGACGATCGAACGCCCTGGAGTTGGCGGGATCGCCAGGGTAATGGCCTCGAGGCCGCGATCGGTGCGGGTGCCGGTGGCGTAGAAGTTATTGAAGTACAGGCTCTGTTTGCGCAAGGCATCGAGATTGGGTGTCAGGTTACGGGCGTCGCCGTTACTGCCCATGTACTTGGCGCTGAAGCTTTCAATCGTCACCAGCACAATGTTGGGTTTGCGCACAGTGCCCGGGTTGTCGATCATCCGGCGAATGTCCTGTGGATCCTCGCCGATGAAATTCGCGTTGGGTTCACTCAGTTCGGCACGAATCTGCTGAGCAACAATTGCCGGCGGCAGGCTGCTGTAGAACTGCGGGTAATCCAGTTCGTTGTTACGGAATGCAGCGAAGAACTGATAGGGCCCATTGCTCGCCAGTTCGTTTTGATAGGCGTTACCGCCCTGGGCGCGCGGCGAATCCTGGCTGAGCAGTTGCAAGCTCAGGCCTGCGACAATCAACAGGCCCAGCGCATTCAGCAGGCGCCCGCGCAATGGCGGCAATGGTGCGTCCAGCGCGGCATTGAACGGTTTGCGCAATGCAAAGCTCAGGGCGATGGCCAACACGGCAAGGATGCTCAGCAGTGTGCCGATCGGGTAGGACTCAAGGAGGTTGTTCAGCACTTCATCGGAATACACCAGGTAATCGACGGCGATGAAGTTGAATCGCACACCAAACTCATCCCAAAACAGCCATTCGGCCACGGAAGTGAACAACATGGCGAACAGGCTGACGGTCAGCAGCCCCTGAAGGAGCCAGCGGTGGCCACGGCGACGCCACAAGGCCGGTGGGCAGAGCGACAAGTAGAGGCCCATCGGCAGCGCTGCATAGGCAATGAAGCCCAGGTCGTACAGCAGGCCGATGCCAAACACTGACAGAAATCCGCTACCGGCCTCGTCCAGATGGGTGAGCAGCAGCACCGTGCGGGTCAGCAAGAAAATGACCAGCCATGCGCCGGTCACGAGCAGGAGAAGGCGCATTGGCGCGGTCTTGAAGAAGTCCATTGTGTGTACATTCCTTAACAACAAATGCGTGGGATTTTCGCCCCGCCACTGTAGTTGGCTTGTGAATCGATAGTGAAAAACTTGTTAAGCCTAACATTTGGTTGAGCGGATTGATTCCAGGTACCGTAATCCTAGCCCTGAGCCACACTTGGCCTTAAGCTGCGCGGGCCAAGACGGCCGTTACTGTGTACGCAGGAGATAACCATGCGAATTCTATTGGTTGAAGACAACCGCGATATCCTGGCCAACCTGGCCGATTACCTGGGGCTCAAGGGTTATACCGTGGATTGCGCGCAGGACGGTTTGTCAGGCTTGCACTTGGCCGCCACCGAGCATTACGACTTGATCGTGCTCGACATCATGTTGCCAGGCATCGACGGTTACACCCTGTGCAAACGCCTGCGCGAAGACGCGCGCCGCGACACGCCGGTGATCATGCTCACCGCCCGCGATCAATTGGACGACCGGCTGCAAGGTTTCAAATCCGGCGCTGATGATTACCTGATCAAACCCTTTGCCCTGTCTGAATTGGCGGCGCGCATCGAGGCGGTCATGCGTCGTACCCAGGGCGGTGGACGCCGTACGTTGCAGGTTGGCGATTTGAGCTACGACCTCGACACCCTGGAAGTCACCCGCGAAGGTCGCCTGCTCAAACTCAACCCGGTGGGCCTGAAGTTGCTGGCCGTGCTGATGCAGAAAAGTCCGCACGTACTGCGCCGCGAGATTCTCGAAGAGGCGCTGTGGGGGGATGACTGCCCTGACAGCGACAGTCTGCGCAGCCACGTCCATCAATTGCGCCAGGTGATCGACAAGCCGTTCGCCAAACCGTTGCTGCAAACCGTGCACGGTGTGGGTTATCGCTTGGCCGAGGGCCGTGATGGAGTTTAAGCAGAGCCTTGCTCAACGGATCATCATCGCCTTTGCGTTGATGAGCGCACTGGTCGCGGGAACCTTTGCCATGGGCATTGTGGCGACTGTGCACCTGGTGGAAGAAAAACTGATTTCGGCAGGACTGGGGGGCGATTTACAACGGCTGTTGCTCATGGACAGTGTCACGGACTGGAGCCATCGCCCTGAGCCGGACCAGCTGTTCTATTTCAGTGGCGGGCCGGGAGATTTCAATCTCCCCAAGGACTTGCGGCACCTGGACCCGGGCTTTCACGAAGTGTTTCGCGAACAGCTGTCGTATCACGCGATGGTCGAAGTCGTCGACGGCCGGCGTTATGTACTGTTGCAGGATCAGAGCGATTTCGAAGAGCGTGAACGGGTGCTGTTTGCCGTGGTGCTGGTGGGCTTCGTCCTGAGTCTGGCATTGGCGGTGTTTCTCGGCTGGATACTCGCGCGCAAAGTGATGGCGCCGGTGGTGCGACTGGCCCGCCAGGTCCGTCACCGTGACCAATTGTTAGGTCTGGCGCCACCCCTGGCGCCGGATTACGCCGCTGATGAGGTGGGCGAGTTGGCCGTGGCCTTCGACGCCACCCTCGGGCGCTTGCGCCAGGCGTTGACCCGCGAACGGTTGTTCACCAGTGACGTCAGCCACGAGCTGCGCACGCCCTTGATGGTGCTGGCCAGTTCCTGCGAGCTGTTGCTGGAAAACTCCGGCATTGATCAGCGTGGACGTGCTCAGGTCGAGCGAATCGCCCGCGCCTGTGAAGAGATGCGCGAGCTGGTGCAAACCTTTCTGATGTTGGCCCGCGCACAACGTGAAGACGCCAGCATGTCGCCCCAGCAGACCCTGAACCAGGTCGCCGATGGACTGCTCAATCAGTGGCGCGAGCCGATCGAGACCAAGGGGCTGGAGCTGATCTTTGAACCGGGAAATCCGGCCAACACGAGCTACAACGCAACCCTTCTGCACGCGGTTATGGGCAACCTGCTGCGTAATGCGCTGCATTACACCGAGCACGGGTTTATTCGCCTGACGCTGACGGCCACCGGTTTCATGGTCGAGGACAGTGGCGTGGGCATTCCCGAGGACAAACGCGAGGCAATGTTCGAGCCCTTTGTGCGGGGCAGCGAGAAACGCGGCGAAGGCCTGGGCCTGGGGTTGTCGCTGGTGCAGCGGATCTGTGAAAACCAGGGTTGGAGCGTCAGCCTGACGAACATGGAACCCAACGGCTGTCGTTTTCAGGTGGAGTTGTCAACGAACAACTGATCGCCTTGTTGAAACGCATTTATCCGGAGCATTCGTTTTCATCTTGTAAGTCCTCGAAACAATTCGCGGTTTTACATGACATATTTTTCACAACGGTATGACCTGTCGCTGACACGGTGCTACCTATCGTGAGAGCCATCAGCAACTCAGGAAATCTTGATGATGGACGGCCCGGTCAAACTTGAATTTTCCGAAAAATACGACGATCAACACGCTCAACAATACCTGCGTAAACACAAGGATGGCCTTGGCCGCCGCCTGTCCCACTGGCGTGACGAGCAACTGGCACGCAAGGCGCTGGCACTGGCCGGTGACCCTGGGCTGATCCTCGATTTGCCCTGTGGTGCGGGACGTTTCTGGCCATTGCTGGCGGAAAAAACCAATCGTGCGATCATTGGCGCCGACAACTCCGAATCCATGCTGAAGATTGCCATGAAGGCGCAACCTGCCGAGGTGGTGAAACGGGTACAACCCTTGCACACTTCTGCATTCGACATCGCCTTGCCTGATAACGCCGTCGACAACATTTTCTGCATGCGTTTGCTCCATCACATCGGTGAAGCCGAGCACCGACTGGCCATTTTGCGTGAATTCGAGCGTGTCACACGTGATAGCGTGATCCTTTCCCTATGGGTGGACGGCAATTTCAAAGCGTGGAAACGCAAGCGCCTCGAGAAAACCCGTGAGCAGGGAGGTTACCAAAATCGCTTTGTGTTACCGGCTGCTACGGTTGAAAAGGAATTTGAGCAGGCGGGTTTTCTCATTCAGGAACAACTGGACTTTTTACCGCTCTATGCCATGTGGCGGGTCTACGTATTACGCAAGAGGTAACAGAATGGCAGTGCAGTGTGCAGCAGAAACGGACGTCGCTCCTCAGGATCGCTTCGACTATTTCTGGAATCAGCGCGGTGAATGGGTCGAAGAACCCAACGTCCGTCGCGGTGGAGAAAGCGGCGTGCAGCGCGTCGTGAGCAGCAGTGGACAGCTGCTTTACGTTAAACGTCAGACCGGGCATATCTATCGCAGCTTGCTGCATCCATTCGGTCGGCCGACAGTATTGCGCGAGCGCGATGCGCTCATCGGCCTGAACCAGCTCGACGTTCGCGTTCCGGAACTCGTTTTCTGCGGTGCACAGCGCGATCCGGTGCATAAATGGCGCGCATTGCTGATCACCAAGGCGCTGGACGGCTTCGAGGAAATCGAACACTGGTACGCTGGCGGCGGTCGCGAGCGTCACGGTGAGGCTGTGCATGATCGAGTGTTGAAGGAACTGGCCGAGAGCCTGGCCCGGATGCACAAGGGCCGCTGGCAGCACGGCTGCCTCTACTTCAAGCACGTATTCGTGGGCATCACCGGCGAAGGCGAGGCTTGCAAAGTTGAAGTGGCCTTGATCGATCTGGAGAAAGGCCGGCAGCGTTTGACCGCCCGGCAAGCGGCGACTCATGACATGAAGCAATTGCGTCGCCACTCGTCGTTCAGCACGACGGACTGGCAGAAACTCGTCTACTTTTATAGGACGGCGTTTGGCAGCGCTATCAAGGGTTTATAGCAATGAAACTCGAAATTGCACGAGGTGTATTTTTATTAGGTGCCTTGGCAGTTGCTTCTCTGGCGGTGGCGGCTTGGGAGCAGCCCCGCACGCAAGTCCTCAGTTCAGTGAATGGCGACGCGCACTGTCCGTTGCCACGCGTTGCGAAGGCATCCGTGGCATCCCAACCCGATCATGATTTATTGCTGTTCATGTTCGGACTTTCTCAAGGATTGAGGCCACAAAGTTGAACAGATTGAAGCCCAAATAAAAGGCCTCGCAAATGCGAGGCCTTTTTTATTCCCACCTACAGAGCTCCGATCGTTCCCACGCTCTGCGTGGGAATGCAGCCTGGGACGCTCCGCGTCCCCTCAAAGCCGAACGCAGAGCGTCCGTAGAGGCATTCCCACGCAGAGCGTGGGAACGATCTTAGCGTGAGGGTTTATCGGGTTTTGCCAAAAGCGTGTACACGCACGGCAGCACAAACAACGTAAACAACGTCCCGATCGACATCCCCGTGGCGATCACCATGCCGATGTCGAACCGGCTGACGGCGCCCGCCCCCGTGGCGATGATCAACGGCACCATACCGAACACCATCGCAGCGGTGGTCATCAACACCGGACGCAGACGAATGGCCGCCGCTTCCTCCACGGCCTCGCGCGTCGTCAGGCCTTTGTCCTTGCGTAACTGGTTGGCAAATTCGACGATCAGGATTCCGTGCTTGCTGATCAGCCCGATCAACGTCACCAGGCCGACCTGGGTGTAGATGTTCATGCTCGACCAACCCAGGAACAGCGGGATCAGCGCGCCACAGATCGACAAAGGTACGGTCACCAGAATCACCAGTGGATCGCGGAAGCTTTCGAACTGGGCCGCCAACACCAGGAAAATGATCGCCAGCGCCAAGGCGAAGGTGACCCACAGCGCACTGCCTTCCTGGACGTATTGCCGTGATGCGCCGGCATAGTCGAAGGCATAACCCACCGGCGCCTCTTCCCGGGCGATCTGGCGCACGGTGTCGATGGCTTCACCCATGCTGACCAGCGGCACCCCGGACAGGATGGCCGAGTTGAGTTGCTGGAACTGGTTCAACTGCCGTGGACGCGCCCGGTCGGTCACGGTGATCAGGGTCGACAGGGCCAGCAGTTCGCCTTGGGTGTTCTTGACGTAATAATTGTTCAGCCAGTCGGGGTTATCCCGGAAGGGCCGTTCGACCTGCGCGATGACTTTGTAGCTGCGACCTTCAATGGTGAAACGGTTGATCTCCGACTCCCCCAGCAATGTCGCGAGCGTCCCGCCCAGGTCCTGCATGGAAACACCCATCTGTGCGGCCTTGGCGCGGTCGATATCCACCACCACTTCCGGTTTGTCGAAGGCCAGGTCGACGTCGACGAAGGCGAACTTGCCGGATTCCATTGCCCGCTTTTTCACCCGGTCGGTCACTTGCAGCAGCGACTCGTAATCCTTGGCGGAGTTGATGACGAACTGAAACGGCAGCCCCTCGCCGGTACCGGGCAGGGAAGGCAGGTTGAAGCCGAAGATTTGCAAACCGGAAATGCTCTCCAGTTTGGCCTGTACCTCGGGCAGGATCTGCATTTGCGTGCGGCTGCGTTCGTTCCACGGCTTGAGCAGGAAGCCGCCGATCCCCGATTGCACGCCGTTGAAGCCATTGATCTGGAACGACGAGTAGTACTCGGGAAACGTCTTGAAGATCGTGACGAACTCGTCAGTGTAGGCGCTCAGGTAGTCGAGGTTGGCCGGTTGCGGGGCGTTGGCCATCATGAAAATGATGCCCTGGTCCTCATCCGGCGCCAGTTCCGACTTGGTGAATTTGAGCAGCACCGGAATCAGGCACAGCACGATCACCGCGAACACCAGCACCACCGGCCGGGTGTTGAGGGTACCGTGGAGTATGCTTTGGTAACGGCGCTTGAGGCCTTCGAAAATCAGGTCCAGGCGATGGGCCAGACCGCTGGGATTTTCGTCGTGACGCAGCAGGAGGGCGCACATCATTGGCGACAGGGTCAGGGCGACGATGCCGGAGATCACCACCGCGCCGGCCAGGGTCAGGGCGAACTCCTTGAACAGCGCCCCCGTGAGCCCCGTCAGGAAGCCGATCGGCGCATAGACCGCCGCCAGGGTGATGGTCATCGAGACCACCGGCATGGCGATTTCCCGGGCGCCTTCGATGGCCGCATCCAGCGGCGTCTTGCCTTCTTCGATGTGCCGGTGGATGTTTTCCACCACCACAATGGCATCGTCCACCACCAGACCGATGGCCAATACCATCGCCAGCAACGTCAACAGATTGATCGAGTAGCCCATCATCTGCATGAAGAACATCACGCCGATCATCGACAGCGGGATGGTGACGACCGGGATCACCACCGAACGCAGTGCGCCGAGGAACAGGAACACCACCACGATGACGATCAGCACTGCTTCGAACAATGTTTTGATCACCTCGTTGATCGAGGCTTGGATAAACAGCGTAGCGTCGTAGGCGATTTCACCTTTGAGGTTCGGCGGCAGCTGGGCTTCCAGGTCCGGCATGATCTTGCGCACTTCCTTGATCACGTCCAGCGGGTTGGCGCCGGGTGTGGCCTTGATGCCGATGTACACCGAAGGGGTGCCGCCGAAGGAGCTGATCGAATTGTAGTTTTCCGCCCCCATTTCAACCCGCGCCACATCGCTGAGCAGCACGCGACTGTCGCCCTCGACCTTGAGCGGAATCGCGGCAAAGGCTTCGGCGGACTTGAGCTCGGTATTGGCGTTGATGCTGGTGACGACGTACTCGCCTTTCACTTCGCCGGCGGCGGAGAGGAAGTTGTATTTGCGCACGGCATCGGTCACGTCGCTGGCACTCAGGCCGAAACCGGCCAGCTTGACCGGGTCCAGCCACAGGCGCATGGCAAATACCTGGTTGCCGAGAATCTCGGCTTCAGCCATGCCCGGCAGGGTCGCCAGTTTTGGCTGGATCACCCGCGACAGGTAGTCGGTAATTTGCGGGTTGCTCAGCTCCTTGCTGAAGAAGCTGATGTACATCAATGCCGAGGCGTCGGCGGCTTCCTTGCTCAGCACCGGGTCTTCGGCGTCCTGAGGCAGCTGGTTTTTTACCTCGTTGGCTTTGGCCAGCAGTTCGGTGAACAAGCGGTCGCTGTTGGAGCCGATGCGCGCGTAGATCGAAATCACCGAGAAGTTCTGGCGACTGACCGAGGTCATGTAGTCGATGCCCTCGGCGCTGGCCAGACTTTGCTGCATCGGTTGGGTGATGTAGCCCTGAATGGTTTCGGCGTTGGCCCCGGGATAAGCGGTGGTCACCGTGATCAGGGCGTTTTCCATTTGTGGATATTGGCGCAGCGGCAATTTGCTCCAGGCCTGGAAGCCCAGCAGCACAATCAACAGGCTGACCACGGTGGCGAGCACCGGGCGGCGGATGAACGGGTCGGTAAAAGCCATGGGGATTCCTTGATCAGTCCGCGCGCGGCGGGCTGTTCTTCTCGGCTAAGGTCTTGTCGTCGCTGATCGCAATGTGTACGCCGTTGTCCAGTTTGATCTGGCCGGCCGTGACCACTTTTTCGCCGTTCTGCACACCTTTGGTGATCATCACTTGCCCATCGCGGCGCTCGCCGGTTTCGATGAAACGCCGTTCGGCGATCAGGATCGGTTGGCCCTTGTCGTCTTTTTCCAGGCTGCCGTCTTCGGCTTTTTTCTGCGCGACGACATAGACCGAGTTGCCGTACAGCGTGTAAGTGATCGCGCTTTCCGGCACGACGATGCGCGGCTGCGGGTCGGGCAACAACACTTGCAGGCTGGCGAACATTCCCGGCAGCAGTTTGCCGTCAGGGTTGGCCAGGGTCGCGCGGACCTGGACGTTACGCGTGCTGTTTTCGACTTTTGGGTTGATCGCGCTGATGGTGCCGGGAAAGGTTTGTGTCGGGTAGGCCGCGACAACGATCTGCACCGGTTGGCCGAGGGCGATCTTCGGTACCGACTGCTCGGGCACGAAGAAGTCTACATAGAGGCTGCTGAGGTCTTGCAGGGTGGCAATCATGGTGCCGCTGGCGAGATAGTCACCGATGTCCACCTGACGAATGCCGATGGTCCCGCTGAACGGTGCGAGCAAGCGTTTTTTGGCCAGCGCCGCCTTGAGCTGATTCACCGTGGCCCGGCTCTTTTTCAACACGGCAGAGAGCCGGTCGAATTCGCCTTTGGAAATGGCCTGGCTGCCCACCAGTTGACTGCCGCGACCGTAATCGAGCTGCGCCAGCCCCAGGTCGGCCTCCGCGGTTTCGAGCAGGGCGGTTTCTACCACGCTATCAAGCACAAGCAGCGGTTGGCCGACCTTGACCTTCTGCCCTGACTCGAACTGCAAATCGATGACGGTGCCGTCGGTCTCCAGGCTCAGGTCCACGCCTTGCAACGCCTTCAGGGTGCCGACGGTGGGCAGGCGAGCTTGCCACGGCCGTTCGGTGGCAGTGGCCACGGCGACACTGATCGCTGGTTTCGGCACAGCAAAACCCTGAATCATCGTATAGATGGAGAAGGCTTTGTAACCGGCCAGGACCAGCACGATCAGCAAAACAACACCCAACATGATCAGCATGCGGCGACGCAGCATATTTCCACTTCCTTGGAGAAAATCAGGTGACTCAGTCGGGCACATTACTCCGAGTGGGAGCTTGATTCCAACTGGCAGAACTTACAGGGAGGCCAGCATGTCTGCGCGGAATGGATTGAACACAAACCTGTGGCGAGGGGGCTTGCCCCCGTTCGGCTGCGAAGCAGTCGTAAAACCATTGCATGCGGTGTGTCTGATTCACCGGTGTTGCAGGTTTTGGGGCCGCTTCGCGACCCAACGGGGGCAAGCCCCCTCGCCACAGGGAGCATAGAAGTCAGATGAGATGAAGGTGGTTGTCCCAGAGCCCTGCGGGTAGATCTAGGGGTTTTGCAACAAGGCTTGTCTGGCGGCAGTCGTAGAACCGGCAGCGCCCCTGACCCGAGGTCACGACAAAGCCGTCGGCTACCGCGCCGACCCCGGCGCAATCGGGAAGCGGCGCGTCCAGGCGCACTTCACCGCTGTCCAGGTCCCAGATGAAAAAGCGATTGCCCCGTGGCGCGGTCAACGCCACCAGGCGCAGTTCGCTGTGCACCGCGACGCTGGCGGTGTAATGCCCCATGGCCTGCAATTGATGTTCAGGCACAGGGAAGGCTACGAACGGCTGGCCGGGACGCTTGATCGCCAGCAGCTCCGACGACTCGTGAGAGGGCCCCATGAACTGCTGGCCGGCGACGATGGTGCCGTCGCTGGCAATTCCCAAATGACGCACGCTGTTCATCTGCTGGGCGAGGGTTTCCTTGCTCAGCAGGGTGCCGTCGCGTTGCATCAGCACCAGGCTCGGTTCCATGGCGTTGAGGTTCATCTCGACGCGGCTTTCGGCCTCGGTGCGAATGCCGCCGTTGGCCACTACCAGGGTTTCGCCATCGGGCATCCACGACACCTGATGCGGGCCGACGCCATGGGTGGAAATCTCGCCGCTGTGTACCAGCCGCTCGCCTTCGAACTTATACACACCGAGCAAGCCGCGACCCGGATCGGAGGTGTCGTTCTCGGTGGCGTACAGCCAGTCGCCGCTCTTGTGAATCACCGCGTGACCGTAGAAATGCCGGTTCGGCAGCGAGGTCACGGTTTGCAGCAGCGTGCCGTCGCGCAGGTCGATCAGGTAACTCTCGGTGCCAGGACGACGGGCGACGAACAGCGCAATCGGCAGCGTCGGGTGGTTGATGATGTCGTGGCAGCGCTGGCCGACCTGGGTGGCAAACACCCGGGTGCCGTCCAGCCGGTAACCGACGGCGTAATGCTTGCCATCGGTATCGTCCCGCGCCGAGAGCAGTAGCGGGCTTTTGTCCTTCTGCTTGAACAGCGTCCAGCCGCCCAGTGTCACCGCACCGAGCAGCAAACTACCTAACGTCAGAGCCTGGCGTCGCAGCATGGAACTTGCCCTCATCAGTCACCGTCGTTGGCGTTGAAGCCCAGTTGGATGCCCAGCGCCTTGGCCAGTTCGCCTTCGTGCAGGCGGTGGACGGCGTTGAGGCTGTCGTAGAGGTCGTTGAGTTGCTGGCGACCGGCATCGTCGTTGAGCATCTCGGTCAGCGAGCGCTGGTTGCTGGCGAACAGCGTCAGGGACGCGGCGTAAGCGGCGTCGATCTTGTCGGCCAATGGTTTCTGCTCTTTCGGCAACAGACCCCGCAGGCCTTTGTTGTCGACGCCTTCCCACACTGTTTTGGCGGCGGCGAGGCTGGCTTCCAGGCCAGTCAGGGACGACTGGCTGCGCCATGCATCGGCCTGGAACGGTTGCGGCACACCCTTCGTCTGACGGCCCATCGGCGTGCCGAGTTTTTTCTTCAGGCTGTCGAGGGCGGTGACTTGCACACGCAGCAGATCGGCGATGGCTTCGTGGGAATCGGCGTAGCGCTGGTTCGGGAATTTGCTCAACTGCGCGAGCATGCCGTCGGTGTTGTTCCAGCTTTTCAGAATCTCTTCGGCCAGTTGTTTCTGACGCTCGCCGATCGCGATCAGCAGCGGGCAGTACTTGGCTTTCTGTTCAGCGTTGGCCACATCAGGCTTGCTGTCGAACAGGATGTATTCGTAGGCGGAAAGGCCTTGAACCACAACGCTGGATTTGGCCAGGGCAGCGGCATCGATCTGCGGCTGTGCGGTGACCAGTTGCTCGACCTGACGGCCGACGAGGTTTTTCTTGTCCGGCCAGAACTGCACCTGCCAGGCGCGATTGCCTTCGGCCAGCGGCCCGATCAGCAACGGTTGCAGCTCGGCCCAGGCTTTCTGCGCATGCAGGAAGTCGGCGCGGGCGGTGTCGAGGTTTTCCTTGCCTTCGCAGTAGGCCAGAGCGCTGACGGCCAGTTGGCGGTCGGCTTCAACCCAGCGCGTGTAGGTCGGCAGGATCACCGACTTGGCGATCGCCGCCGAAGTGACGGCCTGCGGATCCTGAGGCGAACAGGCGCCCAAGGCTAGCGCGGCGAGGCTGGTGAACAACAATTTGGGACGGAACATGTCGGGCTCCCGCTTAAGGAATAGGTATTAAAGAGAATTCAAGAACGCCAGCAACGCAGCGCGCTGCTCGGCATTGAAAGACAAAACCTGTTGCTGCGCCGCTGCGGCTTCGCCGCCATGCCAGAGCACGGCTTCGAGCAGATTGCGGGCGCGGCCATCGTGCAAAAACTGGGTGTGGCCACTGACCGCCTGCGTCAGGCCGATGCCCCACAACGGCGGGGTGCGCCAGTCGCGGCCACTGGCCTGGAATTCGCTACGGTGGTCGGCCAGACCGTCGCCCATGTCATGCAGCAGCAGATCGCTGTAAGGGCGAATCACTTGATTGGCCAGTTCAGGTTCAGCGGCGTTGGCGGCGGTGGTGTATTTCGGGGTGTGGCAGGACTGGCATCCGGCCTGGAAAAACAGAGTCTTGCCGGCCAGCACCTCGGGGGTGCTGACATCGCGGCGAGCCGGGACGGCGAGGTTACGGCTGTAGAACAGCACCAGACGCAGGATGTTGTCGCTGACTTCCGGTTCGCCCTGCGCGCCATTGCCGTTGGGCGCTTGCTTGCAAGCGGCTTGCGCGTCGGTGCAGTCATCGACGGGGCGCAGACGGGTGGTGAGGCCCATGTCGCCGGAGAACGCATGAACGTTCTGTTGATTGAGGTTGGGTTGGCCGGCCTTCCAGCCGAATCGCCCGAGAACGGTTTTTTGCTGCGCGTCATCCCAGACCCGGTTCGGGCGTCCGGCGATCCCGTTCTTCGCTTTTGCCTGAGCGTCGGCATTGGCCAGGATCGCCTCGTCGGGGATCGCTTCGAGCAGGCCCAGGCCAATCATTGGCGGCGCGACCCTGGCCGAGAAACGCGTGTCAGGGTGCATCGGGCCGTAGCCGAGCTGGGTGATCTGCAACGTCGGCTTGCGCAACTCGACTTCGGTACCGTCCTTGAAGCGAATCGGAACGGGCGTGTAATCGACGCGCACTTTGCCTTCCGGCACGACACCTGGCACGGACATGTCCTGCAATTGTCCGCCGTAGACCGGTTCCGGGACGACACCGAGCTGCTCGATGACCTTGGCATAGGCCGGCGCATCGGGTATCGACAGGCGTACCAGCATCGACACGGCGTTCTGCGCATCAGGCGCGGGCGGATGACCGCGGCCGTCCTTGATGTGGCAGCCCTGGCACGCGTTGGTGTTGAACAACGGCCCGAGGCCATCCCGGGCGGTGGTGGTCGACGGGGCGATCACCCAGGGACTACGGAAAAAGCTGTTGCCGACACTGAAGTCCACGCGCCGTGACGGCGGCAGGTTGGCAGACGGCAGGGAAAATGCGTTCTGATCGGTCTTGCGCACGGTTGCGCTGCCACCGGACCGGGCTTCACCAGGTTCGGCTTGGGTAAAACGCGGGGCGTCATCGCAGGCACTCAGGCCCAGGGCCAGAAACAGTGCGGACAAGCGAAGAGGCAGCGAGGGCATCAGACATCCTGCAAGACGAGCAAAACAAGGGCGCAAAGTCTAACAGGGCAGGGGAGATTGAATAAGAGGAATTATCGTTTGGTTGATGTGGCGCAGGGTTTACTTGAAACGGTGATCCCCTGTGGGAGCGGGCTTGCTCGCGAAGGCGGACTGTCAGCCAACATCAATGTTGAATGTAAAACCGCTTTCGCGAGCAAGCCCGCTCCCACATTTTGATCTGCGTTAGGGCCAATAAAAAGGCGACCCGAAGATCGCCTTTTTATTCAGCCAGCGTTGATCAGAACTCGTGATCAGCGTTGTCCGGGTTCAGGTCGCTGATGCCCAGTTTGCCAGCGGCGGCTTCGATCGAACCGGTCTGCTTGACCAGCGAAGCGATAGCGTCACGGACGATCTGGTTGCCAGCGGTGTTGCCGGCGGCGATCAATTGGTCATAGTGCTCACCCTTGTTGGCGTGATCGACCATGATCTGGATTTTGGCTTCGGTGGCGGCCAGGTCGGCTTTGAGCGCGGTGTCGGCAGCCGGGTCGGCTTTGGCCACCAGGGACGACAGGCTGGCGCCAGTCATTTTGGTGCCGTCGACGCGGGTGTATTCGCCCAGGTACACGTTACGAATGCCTTTGGCATCGTAGAAGTGCGAGTTGTGGGTGTTGTCGCTGAAGCAATCCTGTTCGTCTTCCGGGGAGTTCGCTTCCAGGGAAACCTTCATGCGCTCGCCCGCCAGTTCGCCCAGGGACAGGCTGCCCATGCCGAACAGCATTTTGCGCAGGCCGGATTCAGCTGGCTCGGCTTCCAGGGTGGCGCGGTAGTTGTCGGCCACGTTCGGCTTCCAGTTACCGACCATTTCTTCCAGGTCGCTGACCAGCAGTTGGGTCACGGACTTCAGATAAGCGCGACGACGATCGTTATGACCGCCGGTGGCGCCTTTGCCTTCCAGGTAATCGGAAGCTGGACGGTTGCCGGCGCCAGGGCCGGTGCCGTTCAAGTCCTGGCCCCAGAGCAGGAATTCGATAGCGTGGTAGCCGGTGGCGACGTTGGCCTCGGAACCACCCAGCTCGTTCAGGCTGGCAAGTTTTGCCGGGGTGATATCTTTCACGTCGACCTTGTCTTCGCCGACCTGAACCTGGGTGTTGGCGATGATGTTGGCCGTGGCGCCCGGGTTACCCAGTGCGTGCTCGTAGGATTTGTCGACGTAGTCGATCAGGCCTTCGTCCAGCGGCCAAGAGTTCACCTGACCTTCCCAGTCGTCGATGATGGTATTGCCGAAGCGGAACACTTCGCTCTGCAGATAAGGAACGCGGGCAGCGACCCAGGCAGCCTTGGCCGCTTTCAGGGTGTCGGCGTTCGGCTTGGCGAGGAAGGCGTCAACGGCGGTTTGCAGGGTCTTCGCGGTAGATTCGGCATCGCTGTAGACGGCGAAGACGATGTCGGCGTAATGCGCGACAACGGCTTTGGCGGCGGCCTCGTCGACTTTGCTGGCAGCGGCGGGTGCAACAGCCGGGGCCGTGGTGCTGGTGGCCGGCGTCGGTGCTTGCGCAGCGACAGCTTTGTCTTTGCCTTCGCCACAACCGGCGAGGGAAATAGCGATGGCCAACAGACTGGCGGTAGCCAGAGGCATACGAATCATGGCGAACATCCTGCTTCGAGAGGGGTGGAAAGGCGCAGCAAGCGCGCAAAACTGCGACATAATGCAAATCTTTCGCATTATCTGTAAAGGGTTGTACCTGGAAATATTTCTTATTCAGGGGGAGTTGTGTCGTGGATCAAGAGCACGCAGCCTCGTTTCACTCGACAGCTGCTACAGAGTTAAACGAGGCTGCGATCTTTTGATTTTTTACAAAATAGCCGCGTTACTGCGCTGGGCCTGTTTCAGATACGCGCTCAACTCCCGCGCCGGCAGCGGCTTGCTGTAGAGATAGCCCTGACCTTCGTGACAGCCCTCGGAAATGATGTAGGCCTCTTGCTCGGGGGTTTCCACGCCTTCGGCAATCACCTGCATGCCCAGGCTCTTGCCCAGCTGGATGATGGCCCGAACGATGGTCGCGTCGTCGTCGTCATCGAGCAGGTCCTGAACGAAGCTCTTGTCGATCTTGATCTTGTCCAGCGGCAGGCTTTTCAGATAGCTCAATGACGAGTAACCGGTGCCGAAGTCGTCGATCGCGATCAGCGCACCGGAGCGACGCAGGCTCAGCAGGTGCTGGGCGGCCGTGCTGATGTCTTCCATCAGGCCGGTTTCGGTGACTTCCAGCTCCAGGCTGCGCGGTGGCAGGCGGTACATCTGCAGCAGGTTGTTAACCACCCGTGGCAACTCGGCGTGGTGCAACTGCACCGTGGACAGATTCACCGCCATGCGCAGGTCGACGAAACCCAGGTCATGCCACTCGCGCAATTGCTTGCACGCCTGATCCAGCACCCATTCGCCGATGGCGATGATGGTGCCGTTCTGCTCCGCCAGGGGGATGAACAAGTCCGGCGGAACCAGCCCGTGCTCGGGATGCTGCCAGCGAATCAGCGCCTCGACACCCACCACCCGGTGATCGCGATAGCTGATCTGCGGCTGGTAGACGAGGTAGAACTGACCACGGACCAGAGCGTCGCGCAGGTCTTTTTCCAGCTCGCGACGGCGGCGCATCTCGGTGTCGACGCTGGCGATATAGAACTGATAACGGTTGCGCGAGCGAGTCTTGGCCAGGGTCATGGTCTGCTCGGCTTTTTGCAGCAGTTTCTCGGTGCTGTCACCGTCCTCGGGGAACAGGGTGATGCCGATGGTGGCGCGCAGGCGAATCTCCTGATGATCGAGGGCAAAAGCCGCTTCCAGGTCATCGAGAATGCTTTGGGCCAGTTCGGCCGCTTCGTAGGGTTGTTCGATGTCGGCCTGGACCAGGGCAAACTGGTCGCCGCCGAGGCGGGCGAGGGCGCCAAGGCGTCCGCTGTGAGCTCGCAGGCGATCGGCCAGGGCCAGCAGCAGTTGGTCGCCGGTCTGGTAGCTGAATTGTTCGTTGATGCCCTTGAAGTCGTCCAGGCCGACCACCAATACCGCGACCCGACGTTGCAACTTGCCGGCGTCTACCAGGATTTTGTCCAGTTGCTGCTGTAATTGCTGGCGGTTCGGCAGGCCGGTGAGGAAGTCGTACTGGGCCATGCGTAGCAGGCTGTTTTCCGCTTCGTGGCGCAAATGGGTGTTGCGCTCGATGGACTCAAGCAACTGGTTGGCGGTGTTGATCCAGATTCCCAGTTCGTTCTTTTCGTGCCCCTTGAGCAGCGGGATTTTGTGTGCGCTGGGGCGATCCGGATTGATTTCCGTGAGGTGTTCGATGATCCGCGACAGCGGCTTGGTCAGCAGCCAGTGATAGACCAGGTACAGCACCAGTCCCATGGCCATTGCACGCAACACGCCGGAGATGAAGATGATCACTGAACTGACGATGAAACCCTGGCCGTAGGTGGCGGTGTCGAGGGTGATGCTCAGGTCGCCGTAATATTCGCTGTAAGGGCCGCGACCCACCAGCTGGGTGGTGAAGGTGCGTTCCTTGCCGAGGATCAGGTCGGTCAGCCAGCGACTGTCGGAATGCTGCAGCTCGCGGGTCTTTTGCGCGAGCATGGCTTCGTTGGGATGGCCAATGGAGGCCTTGCGCACAGCGTCGTCCTGAAACAGGCCTTCGATCACTTGCATACCCATTTCCCGGTCCAGGCTGTAGACGGCCTGGGTCGAGGGGTCGCGGAACATGTCGAGGATGCGTTGGGCATCGCTGGCCACGGCCTGGCGTGTTTTATAGGCATCGAAAACGATCTGCGCGCAGCTCAAGACCACGCCAACGATCAATGCCGACAGGAGCACGACCCGGAGCAACTTCACCGACAAGCTGTTCTTGAGTTCCAGCTTCAAAGAGTCATTCCTTGTTCCGTGCGGGTAGCGTCAAGTTGCCTGAGTATTGGCAATCCGGTGATGGCAGTCAAAGGGACAATCAATCACATGGGGTTTTGCCTGTAGCTTGGCCCGAAATGCTGGCGTTTTGACTATTTGGACTATTTGCGCCATTTGTACTGTGTCGGTTGTTGGGGCCTTCAACTTGAGGGGAATTTGGACATATTTTCCGTTTGGTTGATGTTAGACGGCTGTGGCGTTGGGGCAAGGGCTGAAGGCTGGTTTCATCGTGGGAAATCGGCCTGGTTTTTGCGGATGTACCTGTTGAGTGGTAAGGGGCGAAAGGCGAACGCCGATCCCCCCTGTGGGAGCGGGCTTGCTCGCGAAGGCGGCCTGACAGCCGACCAATCTTTTACTGCCAAACATCCAATCCCTGTGGGAGCGAGCCTGCTCGCGATGGCGGCCGCACAGGCAACGGATGCGTTCGTTTAAACAGCGGTAAAAAAACCAGACCTTTCCCACGAGGTTTTCAGGTTGCCCGTAGGAAGCGGGTTCAATTACCTTTTGGCTGTCGCTGAAAAAATCAGCGATCGGGTGTGAGAACCCGGCAAGTCATAGTCATCCAGCGCCAGTATCCGCATAATTGCCGCCAGTTTATCTGCTGCATATGCGTTATGGCGGCTGTGTGCGGGCAGACTTCGGTCTGGCCGGGTGTCTATGACCGGTTTCTCACCTCGCACATAGCTGCCACCTCTTCGTCGCGTGAGAAACGGCGAGGGAATGGCACCCAACGTCATAGGCATTCCCTTGGATAAATTAATCCCCGATCCCCCCTTCAACACCACCAAACCCTACAGTCCCAACACCATGTTCATGATCGCCCCCGACATGGATACCGAATCCCTCCTGGCCCACGCCTGTGAGTCATTGGCCTCGGCAAGTGTTCTGGCCAGTGATTTCGCCACCTACCTGACCGGCTCCCAGCGCAGTACGGCGTTGGCCATTGCGCAGATCGTCATGTTGGCGGACTTAGCCGTTAATCGGGCGCTGGATAACGTCGACCCGCAGTAGTCCGTAGGCTGACCGCGTTATCGTTCATCGCGAGCAGGCTCGCTCCCACAGGTACAGTGGTGTCCTTGTGGGAGCGGGCTTGCTCGCGAAGGCGGCCGCCCAGGCACCACATTTCCCCCTTGCCCATAAAAAAACCCGGCAAAGCCGGGTTTTTTTGACTGGCGTCGATCTTAAGCGGTGAAGGTTTTGCCTTCGAACTGCTCAGCCACGAATTTCCAGTTGACCAGGTTCCAGAACGCTTCGACGTATTTTGGACGAAGGTTGCGGTAGTCGATGTAGTAAGCGTGTTCCCAGACGTCGCAGGTCAACAGCGGGGTGTCGCCGTTGGTCAGCGGGTTGCCGGCGCCGATGGTGCTGGCCAGGCCCAGGGAACCGTCAGCCTTTTTCACCAGCCAGCCCCAACCGGAACCGAAGGTACCGATGGAAGTCTTGCTGAATTCTTCCTTGAACTTGTCGAACGAACCGAAGGCTGCGTTGATAGCTTCAGCCAGTGCGCCGGTTGGTTGACCGCCGGCGTTTGGCGCCAGGCAGTTCCAGTAGAAGGTGTGGTTCCAGACCTGAGCGGCGTTGTTGAAGATACCGCCCGAGGAAGATTTGACGATTTCTTCCAGAGTCTTGCCTTCGAACTCGGTGCCTGGCACCAGGTTGTTCAGGTTCACGACATAGGTGTTGTGGTGCTTGTCGTGGTGGTATTCCAGAGTTTCCTTGGAAATGTGCGGCTGCAGGGCATCGTGTGCGTAAGGCAGCGGCGGCAATTCGAAAGCCATGATGATTCTCCTAATCAGGTCAGTTGCGGTGAGCGCAAGGCCGATCACGGGCGGCCAGACAAGCGCCGGGGAGTTTGTACTCTTTGCGGCGCATCGGACCGGATCATAGCACCGGGGGTGCGGCATAACCACGCAACAACTGTGTGGGATAGAGGTTCCAGAGCCTTTTGGAATAAATCAGGCGCTGGTGATTAGTTGGGCCGCCACTGTGAACATCATTACGGCCACGAGCAGGTCGAGAATTCTCCAGGTACTCGGCCGCGCCAACCATGGCGCCAACCACGCCGCGCCGAGCGCCAGGGTGAAAAACCACAGCAACGACGCACTGGCCGCGCCCACGACATAAGCGCCGGGCTCGGTTTGTTGGGCGCCGAGGGAGCCAATCAGCAACACGGTATCCAGATAGACGTGCGGGTTAAGCAGCGTTACGGCCAACGCACTGAGCAGCACCGCTCGCAATGAGCGCACGGTCTGGTTTTCACCTTGTTGCAGGCTCTGTTTCGAGCAGGCCCGGCGCAGTGCCTGGCTGCCATACCAAATCAGAAATACGGCGCCACCCCAACGGGCAACCGCTAAAAGCGTCGGGTTCTGCGCCAGCACCGTCGCCAGGCCGAATACGCCGGCAGCGACCAATAATGCATCGCAGGTGACGCAGAGCGCCGCCACCGGCAGGTGATGTTCACGTCTCAGACTCTGAGCCAAAACGAACGCATTTTGAGTACCGATCGCCATGATCAGCCCCGCGGCCACCAACAGGCCGTTCACATAGCTTTGCCACATAAGATGTTTACTCCGCGTTGGCCGTCAGATCCCGCAATACGTGCAGGGCGCGTTCAGCATCGGCCTGGCCGACGAATAAATGGTCGTGGTAATAGCCGGCGATCACGTTGCAACTGATGCCAGCCTGGCCTAATGCCGTGGCGAACGCGGCGGTCAGGCCGACGGCTTCGAGGGCCGAATGCACGTTCAAGGTGATCCACGCCGCGACGTAATCGAAACTGAAACCGGCCTTCTCGGCGTGGGAACGTTCCAGAATCACCGTCAGACCTTCCTGTTCGCGGAAACTGCCGACGATCTCCAGGCCTGCCGGCAACTTGCCGTCGCGCAGGGTGCAGAACACGTATTCGCCGACATTGAGTTGCGGGCTCATGCTGCGCAGCAGGGTTGCCAATGAAGTTTCGCCAGCCATGTCGATGATCCTTGTTGAAGAGTTCTTGCTGGCCATTCTCCGGTGTCAGGCTGTATAAGAAAAACCAATCATGCTGATCGCTCATTAGGAAAACTGATGTTCGACTATAAATTGCTTTCTGCTCTGGCCGCGGTGGTCGAGCAGGCCGGGTTCGAACGTGCGGCTCAGGTGCTTGGCTTGTCGCAATCGGCGATCTCCCAGCGCATCAAATTATTGGAGGCGCGGGTCGGCCAACCGGTGCTGGTGCGGGTGACACCGCCGGCTCCGACCGAAATCGGCCGACGGCTGCTCAACCATGTGCAGCAGGTGCGTTTACTTGAACGGGACCTGCAAACACTGGTGCCGGCACTCGATGAAGAAGGTCTGCCGGAACGTCTGCGCATCGCCTTGAATGCCGACAGCCTCGCCACGTGGTGGGCCGCAGCCGTCAGTGATTTCTGCGCCGAGCAACACCTGCTGCTGGATCTGGTCGTCGAAGACCAGACGGTGGGCCTCAAACGCATGCGCGCTGGCGAAGTGGCCGCGTGCATCTGCGCCAGCGAGCGACCGGTGGCCGGCGCACGCAGCGTTTTGCTGGGGGCCATGCGCTACCGTGCGTTGGCCAGCCCGGCATTTATCGCCCGGCATTTTCCTGAAGGTGTGCGCGCCGATCTGTTGTCGAAAACGCCCGCGCTGGTGTTTGGCCCGGATGATTTCCTACAGCATCGCTACCTCGCGTCCCTCGGCGTCGATGGCGGATTCGAACACCATCTATGCCCCTCGTCCGAAGGCTTCATCCGTCTCACGGAAGCGGGACTCGGTTGGGGTCTGGTGCCTGAACTGCAGGTGCGCGAGCAATTGGAGCGCGGTGTATTGGTAGAGCTTTTGCCCGATAAGCCGATCGATGTGCCGCTGTACTGGCATCATTGGCGCAATGGCGGTCAGTTGCTGGGGTTACTCACCGATCAGTTGGTGCGTTCGTCGAAGCAATGGCTGGTGCCGTTGGACTGACGGGCAGCGTCAAGACCTTACGCTTTACGCAAATGCAAAACGCAAAACGAAATATTCGGAGCAATTCATGAAGATTCTGGTTACCGGCGCAAGCGGCTTCATCGGCGGGCGCTTTGCGCGTTTTGCCCTGGAGCAGGGCCTGGACGTGCGGGTCAACGGTCGCCGGGCCGAAAGTGTGGAGCATCTGGTGCGCCGTGGCGCCGAGTTCATCCAGGGTGACTTGAGCGACCCCGAACTGGCACGTGACCTGTGCTCAGACGTTGAAGCCGTGGTGCATTGCGCCGGTGCGGTCGGTTTGTGGGGGCGTTATCAGGATTTCCATCAAGGCAACGTGCAGGTCACCGAAAACGTGGTCGAGGCCTGTCTGAAACAGCGGGTTCGGCGACTGGTGCATTTGTCGTCGCCGTCGATCTACTTTGATGGCCGCGATCACCTGGGGCTGACCGAAGAACAGGTGCCCAAGCGCTTCAAGCATCCCTACGCCGCGACCAAATACCTGGCCGAGCAAAAGGTTTTCGGCGCTCAGGAGTTCGGCCTCGAAACCCTGGCCCTGCGCCCGCGTTTCGTGACGGGGGCTGGCGACATGAGCATTTTTCCGCGGCTGCTGAAAATGCAGCGCAAAGGACGGCTCGCGATCATCGGCAACGGCCTGAACAAGGTTGATTTCACCAGCGTGCAAAACCTCAACGAAGCATTGCTCAGCAGTTTGCTGGCCAGCGGTTCGGCGTTGGGCAAGGCCTACAACATCAGCAACGGCACGCCGGTGCCGTTGTGGGACGTGGTCAATTACGTGATGCGCAAGATGGATGTCCCACAGGTCACGCGCCACCGTTCCTACGGTTTGGCCTACACCGTGGCGGCGCTCAATGAGGGCGTGTGCAAACTGTGGCCAGGTCGTCCCGAGCCGACCCTGTCGCGCCTGGGCATGCAGGTGATGAACAAAAATTTCACCCTGGACATCAGCCGCGCCCGGCATTATCTGGACTACGATCCCAAAGTCAGTCTCTGGACCGCCCTCGATGAATTCTGCGGCTGGTGGAAGGCCCAGGACATTCGCTGACGCACGGGTTAGCGCCGCCACACTGAACCGAGTTCGGGGTTGAGGGTCAATCGATGCGGCAGTGGGGGTTATACTGCGCCGCATCAAGCCATCACCGCGTTCCACAAAGGTTGACTCAATGTCCATGCGTAACGATGCCAACGACGACTTCGATCTGCCTAGCCTGCGTGCCGACAGCCTCGACGACGATGATTTTCCGACCACCGCTCGCACCTCCGTGCATTCGCGGACCACGCCAGTCGTCAAAGTCAAAAGTCCGAGCACCGGCCCGCTGTGGGCGCTGGTCGGCGCCTTGTTCTTCGCGTTTGCAGGCCTGGCCTGGTGGAGCTTCCAGCAGCTCTCGCTGATGGAACAGCAATTGGTGGCGACCCAGGAAAGTTTCGCGCGTATCAGTGAAGAAGCGGCGGGGCGCTTGCAGGACATTTCCGGCAAGGTTGTCGCCAGTCAGACCAACGTCAACAGCGACAGCGAAGCCTTGAAGCTGCAAATCAAACAGCTGGAAAGCAAACTCCAGGATCAAAGCAAACAACAGCAGGGCGTTGTCGGCCAGACCACCGATCTGGACAAGCGCCTGGCGCAGATGAGTGCACAGACCACCGAGCTGGATAAGCGCCTGGCGCAGATAACCGGGCAAGGTAGCGAACAACAGACCGCCACCATTCAATTGCAGGCTCAGGTCAAAGTCTTGAACAGCGATGTAGCCGTGCTGAAAAGCAACCTGACGGACACAGACAAATTCGACGCGCAACTTAAAAGCCTTGGCTCCGACATCGTTGCCCTGAAGAAACAAGGCAACCCGAGCGCCGCCATCGAGCGCCTGGAGCAGGAAGTCATTATCCTCAAAAGCCAACAGGACAATCGCTCGGCAGCGACGTCAGGCGGGACCAATACCGCCGAATTCGACGCCTTCCGTAGCCAGGTCACCCGCACCATCAACTCCCTTCAGGCGCAGATCCAGAATCTGCAGCAGCAGCTGCGCGCAAGGCCGTAAGAACCAACCAGCTATACCAAGCTGCTTTAGCAGCTGAGGTGAGGTGAGGTGAGAAGAGGGGGTTGTGGCGAGGGGATTTATCCCCGTTCGGCGGCGAAGCCGTCGTAGTCCATTGGACGCGGGGTGGCTGGAAAAACAGGGGCCGCTTCGCAGCCCAACGGGGATAAATCCCCTCGCCACAATCCCCTCACCACACCACACCACACCACACCACACCTCACCCCGCCCCGCCCCGCAGGCTGCATGATCATGTTCTGTGCTTTCCTGAATATTCATACATATCCCCAAGCCGGCTACGCTCTTGAAACACCAACAAGAACGAGGGATGCGCAATGGGGTTTTTGCATAGGTTAGCCTTGCTGGGCGTGATGCTTTTGCTGTGTCTGGGCCAGGTTCAAGCTGCCGGCACGGAAAAGGACGACAGCCAGGCGGCCAAAGCCTTGCTGGAAAAAGCCCTGGCGTACTACCACGACCATGGCGACAAGGCCTTCGCTGCTTTCAGCCGTCAGGGCGAGTTTGTCGACAAGGATCGTTACGTGTTCGTGGTCGACACCAAAGGCGTGATGCTCGCCAGCGGCGGGCCGTCTTCGGCGTTGATTGGCCGTGATGTGTCCGATGTGCTCGGGCCGGATTTGCAGAAAGCCTTCAAAGACGCCTTGAAAGTGCCGGAGGGCAATGGCATCCAGCAAGCCGAATATCGCTGGCAGAACTGGTCCGACGGCAAGGTCGAACGCAAGCATGTGTTCTACCAGCGCGTCGGTCAGCGGATCCTGGCGGTCGGTTACTACTTGCCACGGGCCTCAGCGGAACAGGCGATGGCGTTGCTGAACAAAGCGGCGGCCGATCTGGCCAAGGACGAGAAGGGCACGCTCACGGCCATCAACTCCCTCAAGGGCGGTTACTTGCAGGATGACCTGTACGTCTTCGTCGTCGACCTGGATAACCAGCGTTATGTCGCCCATGGCACCAACCTGCGGTTGATCAATACCGATTTCAGCAAGATCAAGGATCCGGAAGGCAAGCCGGTTGGGGAGCCGATCCTGGCGCTGATGGCCAGGCAGGACGATGGCGAATACGAGTACCGCTGGAAAAACCCGGTGACTGGGAAGGTTGAGGACAAACATGCCTACCTGAAAAAGGTCGGGCATTTTCTGGTGGCTGTCGGGTATTACAGCCCTTGAATAGTGGTGCCTGACACACCGTAATCGCGAGCAGGCTCGCTCCCACAGTAGATCTCCAGTGATCACAGCATTTGTGTATGACGCAGATCCAATGTGGGAGCGAGCCTGCTCGCGATTGCAGCCGACTCGGTCCTTCTACCGAACCTTATCCTCGCGCCCACGCAATACCCTATCCGGCATGGCAACCGCCGCCGCCAGCCCCAACAGCGACACCGCCGCACTGACCATCAGCAAATGCCGGAACGTCAGCAGCAGCTCAGCGCGCAAGGCATTCTGCGCATCCCCCGGCGCAGCGTTTAAACCATCGAGCAAGACATTCCCAGAACTGCCCTCGGCAATCATCGAAGAGCCGGCCAGGTGGGCAAAACTTGAGTCCTGCAACAACGCCAGCAGCAGTGCCGACATCAATGCCACACCCACGGCGCCACCCAGTGAACGGAACAGGTTGGTGGTGCTGGTGGCGACACCGATGTCCCGTTGTGCCACCGCGTTCTGCGTTCCGACCAGGGACGTCGGGAACTGCATGCCGCTAGCGATCCCGCTGAGCAACATGAACAGACTACTGAGCACCAATGCCTGGGGAGGACTGAACGCCATGCCGAGAATCGAGATCGGCATGAGCAGGGCGCCGGTCAGAATCATGGGTTTGTAGCGCCCGGTCACCGAGGTTCGGCGGCCGGCGAAATACGCGCCAATCGGCAAACCCATCGCCAGCGGCAACAGGTGCAGCGCGGCGCTGTCGGCCCCGGCGCCGGTCACGCTCTGGAAGCGCAGCGGCATCAACACAATCAGCGAGATCGCCTGGAAACTGGTGAAGAAGATCGTGCACCAGCATAGGATCGCATTGCGATTGGCGAACAAATGCATCGGCAGCAGCGGCTCCCGCGCCCGGCGTTCATGCCAGACGAACAGCGCCAATACCAACACTGCACAACCGAGCAGGCCCAGCACGTCGGCACTGCGCCATGAATGGCCCTGGCCGACTTGAGTGATGCCCAGCAACAAGGCGGTCAAGCCGATGATCATCAGCACCGTGCCGAGGTAATCGATGATTGGTTTGCGTTGCGGCACTGGCAAACCCACCAGCGTTCGATTGGCCACCAGCCAGGCACCGAGGCCCAACGGCAGGTTGATCAAGAACACCCAGCGCCATGACAGGTACTCGGTCATGTAACCGCCGAGTACCGGGCCGGCCACGCTGGCCACGGCGTACATGCTGCTGAAATAGCCTTGATAGCGGCCGCGCTCCCGGGGCGGCACGATGTCGCCAATGATCGCCTGGCTGACCGAAATCATCCCGCCAGCACCGATGCCCTGAAGAATCCGCGCCAGCACCAGCTGCTCCATGCTCTGGGCCATGCCGCAGAAAAACGAAGCGACCGTGAACAACCCCATGCCAAACAGCATCAACGTGCGGCGACCGTACAGATCGCCCAATTTGCCGTAGATCGGCACGGCCACCGTCATCGCCACCATGTAGCCGGAAATTACCCAGGCCAGCAGGCTGACGTCCTTGAATTGTGCGGAAATGGCCGGCATCGACACGGCGACGATGGTCTGGTCCAGCGCGCCCAGAAAGATTGCCAGCATCAGGGCGATCAACACGCTGCGAATGGCCGGTTTGGGCGTTTCAGGCTGGTTGAGATTGGTCACGGGTTTGAACCTGCGGACAGTGATTGACCCGCAAGGAGCAAGGCGAGCGGGGATGCTCGCCAGTGTAAGTCGGTAGCAGGCTATTCGATAGCCTCGTATGGAAGGCCGACGTAATTTTCTGCAATGGTTTTTCGACCGGCCTCGGAGTCGACGAAGTACTCCAGTTCTGACTCGGCAATCCGCTGGCTGAAGGCGTCGTGTTCATCGAAACGGTGCAGCATCGAGGTCATCCACCAGGAAAACCGTTCGGCTTTCCATACCCGACGCAGGCAGACCTCGGAGTATTTCTCCAGCAAATCCACACGGCCTTCCCGGTAAACCTTCAGCAGAATGTTGAACAGCGTGCTGACGTCGCTGGCCGCCAGGTTCAGGCCCTTGGCGCCGGTGGGCGGGACGATGTGCGCGGCGTCGCCGACCAGAAACATCCGCCCGTACTGCATCGGTTCGACGACAAAACTGCGTAACGGCGCGATGCTTTTTTCGATGGAAGGCCCCGTGATCAACGACGCTGCCAAGGCGCCAGGCAGACGGGATTTGAGTTCATTCCAGAAGCGCTGATCAGACCAGTTCTCTATGTGCTCGTCGGCCGGCACCTGGAGGTAATAGCGAGTGCGGGTGGCCGAACGCATGCTGCACAGGGCAAAACCGCGCTCATGCCGGGCGTAAACCAGCTCTTCGTGCACTGGCGGCGTGTCAGCGAGGATGCCGAGCCAGCCAAACGGATAGACCCGCTCGAACACTTTCAGGCACTCGGCGGGAATCGACTGCCGGGCCACGCCATGGAAACCGTCGCACCCGGCGATGTAGTCGCAATCGAGTCGATACAGCTCGCCGTCCTTCTCAAAAGTCACGAACGGCTCTTCGGTTTTCATCCCGTGAGGAACGACGTTGCGTGCCTCGTAAATCGTCTGCGCACCGGCCTCCCGACGAGCGGCCATCAGGTCGCGGGTGACCTCGGTCTGACCGTAGATCATCACCGTTTTGCCACCGGTCAGGGCGTGCAGATCGATGTGTACGCGGCGTCCGTCGAGGGCCAGTTCGAAGCCTGTGTGGACCAGCCCTTCGGCGTCCATGCGCTGACCCACCCCGGCCTGACGCAACAGCTCTACCATGCCTTGTTCGAGGACGCCGGCACGGATTCGTCCGAGCACATAATCCGGAGTCTGGCGTTCGAGAATGAGGGTGTCGATGCCGGCGTTGTGCAGCAATTGGCCGAGCAATAAACCGGACGGACCGGCGCCGATGATGGCGATTTGGGTTTTCAGCATTTTCATTGTTTTTATGACTCGCAAGCTTCACACGACCAGGGCCGGTGAATAATTTTTATGGATCGAGTGCTTGCATTTTTCTCTCGCGAGTCTGTCAATTGAAGGGGAAAACTGAGCCGATACCTGTACATTTTGCCAATCGGTGCGATTATCGCCCGCCTACCCCCGAGGCCTGGATTGAAGTGATGAACAAGCCTGACCTACCTTCGATTCCAGTGTTCAAGCTCTACGGTGAAAGCCTGGATTGGCCGACCCCGGACTTGCTGCACTGTGAAACCATTTCCAAACGCAGCCGCGAACACCAATGGGAAATCAAACCCCACCGCCACGCCGACTTGTGCCAGTTGCTCTTCGTATTCAAAGGTCAGGCAGAGCTTGAAATCGAAGGCAAACGTACGCAGCTGACCGAGCCGGCGATTCTCGTTTTGCCGCCGTTATCGGTGCATGGCTATCGGTTTTCCGAGGACGTCGAAGGGTTTGTCGTGACCCTTGCCGCACCGCTGGTTGCTCATCTTCAGGCGCAACTGGGCAACTCGGTGAACGCACTGGCCCAGGCCGAGAGTTATCCGGCGGGCAAGGAAGGCGAATACCTCAACAGTCTGTTTTCAGCGCTGCAAGACGAATACACCGGCCACCAGCCAGCTCGCGAAATGCTCATGCATTCGCTGGTCAGCGTGATCATGGTGTGGATCAGCCGCCAGGTGATTTCCCGCCGCAACGCCAGCCAGCGTCCGCAGCGTGCCCGGGAATACCTCAACGGTTTTATCCAGCTGGTGGAAGAGACCTATCGCCAGCACGTCAAGGTCGAAGACCTGGCGCATCGGCTGGGGATTTCCGTGTCCCACCTCAACGGCACCTGCCGTGAGCTGGCGGGACAACCGGCGTTGCAGATCATGCACGAACGTCAATTGCTGGAGGCCAAGCGCTTGCTGACCTACACCAGCATGACCATTTATGAAATGTCCGACGTGTTGGGGTTCTCTGATCCGACCAACTTCACGCGCCTGTTCCGGCGTCGAGTGGGGATCTCGCCCAAGGCATTTCGCGACCGCTTGAAGGCCGATCAGGATAACGAGGCCTGATCCCCTTCGTTACTTGAGGGCATTGAGGGTTGCGTTGTGGGGAATGCAGCGTTCGAAGTTGCAGCTTGCGTATTCACGGGGTACTTGTCGCAACTGCTCAACGCGCCAGGCCGCGGTGCCATACAGCGCGAGCGTGGCCGCGCAGGTGATGAAAATCGCGAGGTATCTTCTTGTTTTGATGTTCATGGCGTTGACCTCTGAACGAATACCCTTCGGTACTACTTTCAGCATAGGTCAGCGCCAGTGAGTTGCCAGCAACGCGGCTTGCGTATGTACCCCGACATTCAGAGCACTGATGAACCCCTGTGGGAGCGGCGGTGCGGCGATCCGACTTGCTCGCGAATGCGGTGGGTCAGTCGCCATCATTGTTGAATGATCGACCGCTTTCGCGAGCAAGCCCGCTCCCACATTTTGATTCGGTTACAGGCCGATATCCCACTCCGGCTCCTCGGGGAATCTGAGCACCAGAAAATCCAGCATGCTGCGCAACGCCGCCGGCATGTGTTTGCGTGAGGCATACACCGCGTAAATGTTCATCTGCCGGGGTTCGGCGTGGGGCAGCAGGCGGATCAGTTCGCCGCTGTGGATATGCACGCCGGCCTGATAACTGGGGAGCATCGCCACCCCGGCGCCGGCCATCGCCGCGCGCGCCAACGTGCTGGCTTCGTTGGCGCTGATGTTGCCCTGCACCGGCACTGACACCTGCTCACCGTCCTCCTCGAAATGCCAGAGGCTTTTGCCGAAGTAGGAGTGGGTCAGGCAATTGTGCTGGCTCAGGTCTTCGACCCGCAGCGGTGTCGGGTGTTCGAGCAGATAAGCGGGGGAGGCGCAGATCACCGAGCGGCAGACCGTCAGCCGTCGCGCGATCAGGTTCGGGTCCAGGTCGTTGCTGGTGCGGATCGCCAGATCGATGCGCTCATCCACCAGGTTCACCGTGCGGTCGAGCATCTGCAGGTCGATGCTGACGCCGGGATAACGTTTGACGTAAGCGGCCATGGCATCCGCCAGCTGTGCCTGACCGAACGAAGTGCTGACGCTGATCCGCAGCAGCCCGCGCGGCGCTTCGTCCGGCTCGCTGACGGCGGCCTGCATGTCTGTGGACAGGTCGAGCATCTGCCGACATCGAGGCAGGATTTCACTGCCGGCGGCGGTCAGGCTCAGCTTGCGCGTGGTGCGATGCATCAGGCGTGCGCCGACCCAATCCTCCAGCTCCGCCAGATAGCGCGAAACCACTGGCCGTGATAGGTCCAGGTGATCGGCGGCGGCCGACTGGCTGCCGAGGTCAACCACCGTGACGAACACCCGCATTGCTTGTAGACGATCCATGATTTGCCCGCTTTCAGAAACAAACTATGTTCCAGCATCGCATTTTTTGTACTGAGTCATGCAACTAAGCTCTGTCCCATCGCCAAGCACGGCATTCGGACACCGGAGCAACAGATGATCGGCTTCACCTCGCTTAAACGTATTTTGCTAGCCACCGCCACCCTCGGTTTCGCCGCCCACGCAGCGGCTGCATCGACCCTGACCCTGGACGTCTACAACCCGGGCGACAAGGCGATCTTCCCGGTGACCTCGGTGTTGGTCAGCGGCGAGAAAGATGCGATTTTGGTGGATGCCCAATTTGGCAAATCCCAGGCCGAGCAAGTGGTCGAAAAGATCCGCGCCAGCGGCAAGCAACTGACCACCATCTACATCAGCCACGGTGACCCGGATTACTACTTCGGCCTCGACACCCTGACCGCCGCATTCCCCAACGCCAAAGTGCTCGCCTCGCAGCCGACCGTGGACCACATCCAGAAAACCGTCGACGGCAAACTGGCGTTCTGGGGGCCGAAAATGGGCGCCGACGTGCCAGCCAAAACCATGGTGCCGGATGTACTCAAGGGCGACACCCTGATGCTTGAAGGGCAGAAGTTGCAGGTGGTGGGGCTGGACGGCAAGCAGCCGGATCGCAGCTTCGTCTGGATTCCGTCGATCAAGGCTGTGGTCGGTGGCGTTGTCGTCGCAGAAAACATTCACGTGTGGATGGCCGACACCCAGACGCCGCAGTCCCATGCCGATTGGCTGACTACGCTGCATTCCATCGAAACCCTGAAACCGAAAACCATCGTGCCGGGTCATTACCTCGGTGAGAGCGCCCGTTCGCTGGCCGCCGTGCAGTTCACCGCCGATTACATCAAGGCCTTCGACGAAGAAACCGCCAAGGCAAAAGACGCTGCCGCGCTGATCGCCGCGATGAAAAAACGCTACCCGATGCTGGGTGAAGAAAGCTCGCTTGAACTCAGCGCCAAAGTCGCCAAGGGCGAGATGAAATGGGGTGAATGAGTCATGTGGCGAGGGGATTAACTTGTTGCTGTTGGACTTGTCTGTGGCTGTTGGACTTGTCTGTGGCTGTAGGGCTTTCCTGTGGCGAGGGGATTTATCCCCGTTCGGCTGCGATGCAGTCGTCAACGCTTGGGACTGCTGCGCAGTCCAACGGGGATAAATCCCCTCGCCACAGATAAATTCCCTTTCCACAGATAGAGCCCTTCACCACAAAGTCCTTTCATCATCCAGATTTGTACTGATTCACCAAAATCCAACTGGAGAATGTCATGAGCAAAATCGCAATCATTGGTGCCACCGGTCGTGCCGGTAGCCAACTGCTGGAAGAAGCCCTGCGTCGTGGTCACAGCGTTACCGCGATCGCCCGCGACACTTCGAAGATCGGTCAGCGTGTCGGTGTGGTCGCCAAGAATGTCGATGCCCTCGATGCCGAAGCGTTGCAAGCGGCAGTCGCTGGTCATGACGTGGTGATCAGCGCTGCGCACTTCGCGACCCTTCCTGCCAGCGCCGTGATCGGGCCGGTGAAACAGGCCGGTGTGAATCGTCTGCTGGTGGTGGGCGGTGCCGGTTCGCTGTTGCTGCCGGACGGAACCCGCGTCATCGACAGCGAAGGGTTTCCGCCGGCGTACAAGGCTGAGGCCAGTGCCGGTGCGCTGTTCCTGGAAAACTTGCGGCAGGAAAAACAGCTGGACTGGACCTTTGTGTCGCCGTCGGCAGAGTTTGTCGAAGGTGAGCGCACCGGGATGTTTCGGGTTGGCAAGGATGATTTGCTGGTGAGTAGCGAAGGGCGGAGCTGGATCACTTTTGCCGATTATGCGATTGCGATGATCGATGAAGTGGAAGCGCCGAAGCATTCTCGGCAGCGGTTTACAGTCGGATACTGACTCCACTGAAAACTAATGTGGGAGCGAGCCTGCTCGCGAAGACGGACTTACATTCAACATAGATGTCGACTGTCTGGACGCCTTCGCGAGCAGGCTCGCTCCCACAGGGTTACGCGCCAAGCCTTCAGAGCATTAGCGCGCCTGAGCCTGCTCCACCAACCACCCCATCAATTCGCGCAACTTCGGCGAAGGCCCGGGTTTCTCGGGGAAAACCAGGTAATACGCCAACCCGGTTTTCACCTTCAATTCAAACGGCATGACCAGCCGCCCGGCACTCAAATCATCGCCGATCAACGACCAATCCCCGATCGCTACGCCTGTCCCTTGGGACGCCATCGACATCGCCAGGTCCAGCGTTTCGAAATGCTGACCCTTGCCGACATTGCTCAAGCGAATATCCGCAGTGGCCAGCCAGGCCTTCCAGTCCCGTTCATCCCGTGTCGGGTGCAGCAGCATGTGCTGTTCCAGATCCTGCGGCGTCATCAGCGGCACTGGACCTTCCAGCAGAGGTTTGGAGCAGACCGGCGTCAATTGCTCATCGAACAAATGAAAAGAGGCCAGCGCGCTGTCCGGTGGTGCGCCGTACATCACCGCCGCATCGAACTGCTCGCGATGAAAATCCACACCGTGCTTGACCGTGGTGGTCAATTGCACCGGCACATCCGGGCGCTCCCGTTGCCACTGCACCAGCCGTGGCAACAGCCAGCGCATGACACACGTCGGGGCCTTGAGTTGCAGGGTTTCGCGCTTCTCGCCGATCTGCTCCACGGCTTCGTCGATCAAGCCGAAAATCTGCTGGACCCGTGGCAGCCATTCCCGTCCTTCGGCCGTCAGGTCAAGGCCGCGGGCCTGGCGAATGAACAGTTCATAACCCAGATGTTCTTCCAGCCCGGCGATCTGCCGACTCACCGCACCTTGGGTGATGTACAGCTGTTCGGCAGCACGGGTGAAGTTGCAGCACTGCGCGGTAATCAGAAAAGTGTGCAGCGCCGGCAGGGGAGGCAATCGTTTCATTGGGATCCAAGGTATGACGTGAGGACATGGCTAGTATGACTTTTTATCCATTGTTGCGGCTACGTGTCGCCCGTTCCAATGAGGCCATCCCTGGACCTGCCCACTCATCATAAACACTGCGCAGGTCCGGCGTCTCAAACGAACAAAAAGGGCAAAGACATGGCGACGTGCGGCGAAGTATTGGTCAAGTTACTCGAAGATTACGGAGTTGAGCAGGTGTTCGGCATTCCCGGGGTTCACACCGTGGAGCTGTATCGCGGGCTGGCCCGTTCGAGCATCAACCACGTCACTCCGCGTCATGAACAGGGCGCCGGTTTCATGGCCGACGGTTACGCTCGCACCAGCGGCAAACCGGGTGTGTGCTTCATCATCACCGGCCCTGGCATGACCAACATCACCACCGCCATGGGCCAGGCCTACGCCGACTCGATCCCGATGCTGGTGATCTCCAGCGTGCAATCGCGCAGCCAGTTGGGCGGCGGTCGCGGCAAGCTGCACGAGCTGCCGAACCAGAGCGCATTGGTCGGCGGTGTTGCAGCGTTCTCCCACACCTTGATGTCGGCGGCTGAATTGCCGGGCGTCCTGGCTCGCGCTTTTGCACTGTTCCAGGCCGGCCGTCCGCGTCCTGTGCATATCGAAATTCCGTTGGACGTGCTGGTAGAAGAGGCCGATGACCTGCTCGCCAGCGTACCCGTGAACATCGACCGCGCCGGTGCCTCGCCGAGCGCAATCAGCCGCATGACCGCGCTGCTGGCCGGTGCCAAGCGTCCACTGATTCTCGCCGGTGGCGGCGCCGTCGATGCGGCCGCCGAATTGACTGAACTGGCCGAACGGCTGGACGCCCCGGTGGCCCTGACCATCAATGCCAAAGGCATGCTCGAATCCAATCACCCGTTGCTGATCGGCTCGACCCAAAGTCTGGTCGCGACTCGCGCTTTGGTGGCTGAAGCCGACGTGGTGCTGGCGATCGGCACCGAACTGGCCGAAACCGATTACGACATCACCTTCGCCGGCGGTTTCGAGATTCCTGGCGTGCTCCTGCGTGTGGACATCGACCCTGACCAGACCGTGCGCAACTACCCGCCGAAAGTCGCATTGGTAGCCGACTCGCGCAACGCCGCCCAAGCCTTGCTGAGCGAACTGTCCCACCACTCGCTGGCCGAGCGCCGCAACGATTGGGGCCAGGTCCGTGCCGCACGCTTGCGCGACGAACTGGCCGCCACCTGGGATGCGCCGACCCTGGCCCAGACCCGTTTCCTGGAAACGGTTCTGCACGAACTGCCAAACGCAGTCTTCGTTGGCGATTCGACCCAACCGGTGTACACCGGCAACCTGACGTTCAACCCGGAGCGCCCGCGTCGCTGGTTCAACTCGTCCACCGGTTACGGCACCCTCGGTTACGCCTTGCCGGCAGCGATTGGCGCCTGGCTCGGCGGCAGTGTTGAAAACGGCGTGCGTCCTCCGGTGGTGTGCCTGATCGGCGACGGCGGCCTGCAATTTACCCTGCCGGAACTGGCCAGCGCCGTTGAAGCGCGCACGCCGGTGATCGTCCTGCTGTGGAATAACCAGGGCTACGAAGAGATCAAGAAATACATGGTCAACCGCGCCATCGAGCCGGTCGGCGTGGACATCTACACCCCGGACTTCATCGGTGTGGCCAAGGCGCTGGGCTGTGCGGCCGAAGCCGTCTGCGGTGTCGAGCAACTGCGCAGCGCACTGCGCGCTGCCACCGATCGCCAGGGGCCGACCCTGATTGAAATCGATCAGACTGTTTGGATGAAGGCGGTGTCGAAATGAGTTTTCCAACCACTCTTGATGGCCTGTACATCAACGGCCAATGGTCCGCGGGCAACGAACACCTGCGCGTAATCAACCCGGCGACCGAAGCCCTGTTGACCACCGTGAACGGCGGGGATGAACGCGCAGTCGAGCACGCCGTTACTGCAGCGACCAACGCCTTCAAGGAATGGTCGACAACCACCGGCGCCGAGCGCGGCGCGATCCTGCGCAAAATCGCTGCGGGTGTGCAGGCCGGTCGCGAACAGTTGATGCATCTGCAATCGAGCAACAACGGCAAACCGCTGTTCGAAGCGGCCATCGACGTCGACGACGTGATCGCCACCTTTGAGTACTACGCAGGTTTAGCCGAAGGCCTCGATGCCAAGCAAGACAGCAACGTCGAGCTGCCAACCGACGACTTCAGCGCTCGTGTGCGCCGCGAGCCGTGCGGTGTCGTCGGCCTGATCGTGCCGTGGAACTTCCCGATGGTTACCACCGCCTGGAAACTCGCCCCGGCCCTGGCTGCCGGTTGCTGCGTGGTGCTCAAGCCGTCAGAAGTGACGCCGCTGCCGGAACTGGAGCTGGCGACGATCATCGCCGAGGCCGGCCTGCCCAAGGGCGTGTTCAACCTGGTCTGCGGCACGGGCCTGGCGGTCGGTGCGCCGTTGTCGGCCGACCCGCGCATCGCCAAGATTTCCTTCACCGGCAGCAACGCGGTCGGTGTTCAAGTCATGCAACGTGCCGCAGAAACCGTAAAGGGCGTGAGCCTGGAACTGGGCGGCAAATCCTCGCTGCTGGTGCTCAAAGACGCTGACATCGAGCTGGCTGTGGAAGTGGCCTGTGGCGGCGGTTTCTTCAACGCCGGGCAGATGTGTTCGGCCACCAGCCGCGTGCTGGTCGCCGATGAACTGGCGGACGAATTCCTCATCCGTTTGAAGGCCCGCGCCGAAGCCATTCGCGTGGCTGACCCGTTCGACCCGAACGTGGAAATGGGCGCACTGGTCAACCAAGCGCAATACCAGCGCGTGCTTGGTCATATTGATCGCGGTTTGAGTGCTGGCGCCAAACTGGTTTGCGGCGGCAATCGTCCGGCAGACCTGTCGCGAGGCTATTTTTTGCAGCCGACGATTTTCACCGAAGTGCCCCTCGGCAGTGCGCTGTGGTGTGAAGAGATCTTCGGCCCGGTGATCTGCGTGCGCAGTTTTGCCAGCGAAGACGAGGCGATTGCCCTGGCCAATGACAGCCAGTTCGGCCTGGTGGCCAGCGTGGTCACCCGCGATGCCGAAGCGGCAGATCGGGTCGCCAACGCCTTGCAGGCGGGGCTTGTGTGGATCAACGCGCCGCAAGTGATCTTCCCGCAGACCGCTTGGGGTGGCTACAAACAGAGCAGCATCGGCCGCGAGTTGGGGCCATGGGGCTTGCAGGCTTTCCAGGAAATCAAACACGTGATTCGGGCTGTCTGACGGCACGAAAAAGGTGAGCGCATGCCTCGTGATGAGGCATGCGCTGGCGTCATGGCTTCGATGAGTTTTTATCGATAGTCAGGTGTTTTACACGACCTCAGGATGAACTCGCTGGCTCAGCCAAACCCCCGAAAATACGGGGGCTAATGCTGAATCGGTCGCGCGGATGCAACAGTTTTGACCTGCCTTATACCTACAAAAACAAAGGGAGTCCGTAATGGGCGAACATGATCTGAACAGACGTCAATTCATCAAGACCGTAGGCGTAGCCTCGGTGGCCGCGGCCGCCATGAGCATGCCGTTCATCAAGGCCAATGCCAGCGACACACGTTTTGCGGGCAAGACCCTGCGTTTGCTGACCTGGTCCGATGACACCGGCTTGGCAGCCCTGCGTAATATCGCCGCGACCTTCGAAGACAAGTACGGCTGCAAGGTCATCGCTGACCGCACCGGCAGCACCTCGGAAATGGTCGCCAAACTCAAGGCCGGCGGTGATCGTCCACAGTACGACATCATCACCCTGGCAGGCGTCGGTGCCGAAGGTCTGGCCGCCGCCAACCTGCTGGAAAAACCTGACCTCAACCGCATTCCCAACCTGGTTGACGTGCCGGAGAAATACCGCACCGGCGCCAATGGCCACGGCATCGGTTACTTGCTCTGGTGCAACAGCCTGGTCTACAGCACGCGCACTCAGAAAGAAGCGCCGGACAGCTACGCCGCCCTGTGGGACGCGGACCTGGCACCAAACATCTTCCTACCGCCGCCAAACTGGACCGAGGCCATGGACCTGATCATCATCGCCG
Source organism: Pseudomonas sp. 478 (assembly GCF_003254125.1). Taxonomy (NCBI): domain Bacteria; kingdom Pseudomonadati; phylum Pseudomonadota; class Gammaproteobacteria; order Pseudomonadales; family Pseudomonadaceae; genus Pseudomonas; species Pseudomonas sp. 478. The sequence continues at coordinate 35,189 of NZ_QKZG01000015.1, read as the reverse complement.
CCAAACTGGCCGGTGGTGACGAACACAACATCGAACCGGGCTTCAAGAAACTCGCCGAGCTGAAAGATCGCGTAGTGACCCTGGGTGAAAACCCGAACCAGATCGCCGAACTGTTCCGCACCGGCTCGTTGGACATGGGCGGCCTGTACGCGCCGGCATTCTTCCCGAAACAGATCCGCGATCCGGCCTACGGTCTGAGTGCAACCTTTGGCATGAAGGAAGGTTTCTACACTGACTTGATGCAATCGGTGATGCCGAAGAACCGTCCGGGCGACACCGACATGGCCTACGCCTTCATCAACCACTCTCTGGACCCGTTGGTGCAGGGCAAGATGGCTGAGGACATCTACAACGGTCCGGTCAACGCCAAGGCGATCATCTCCGCCGAAGCGCGCAAGAGCCCGTTCATCCTCACGCCTGAGCAGATTGCCGAGAAGGCGATCATGCACGACAACGCCTTCCTGGCCACCGTGCATGACCAATGGATTCGTCGTTACACGGAAATCTTTTCTTCCTGATCGAGTGACGACCACAGGCCCCAAGAGCACCACAAATCAAATGTGGGAGCGGGCTTGCTCGCGAATGCGGTGTGACATTCAACATTGATGTCGACTGACATGGCCTCTTCGCGAGCAAGCCCGCTCCCACATTAGACCGTCGTTGCTTCAAGTCTTGTGTTTGTCAGCTGCTTTCCATTGACGAGACCCTTGCTATGGAACACCAACCTCTGACTCATCCGGTCGTCGCCGCTGCAGTGCGCACCAATCGGGGTGTTTCGCCGACGACGCGTGCCTGGATTTTCCTCTCGCCGTCGATGCTGTTTCTGGGCGTACTGATCGCCGCCAGCCTGCTGGTACTGCGCATGAGCGTGGGCACCAAAGGCGCGGAATGGACCGGGTTCAGCCTGGCCAGTTACGCCCAGCTGCTGGAACCGTATTACCTCAAATCCCTGCTGCTGACCCTGCGCCTGGCGCTGATCAGCGCGGTGATCGCGGTCGTGTTAGCGATCCCGGTGGCCTACACCATGTCGCGGCTGACCTCACCGTTCGTGCGGCGGATCTTCCTCGCCGCGGTGCTGCTGCCATTGCTGGTCAACCTGTTGCTGCAAAGCTATGGCTGGCTGGTGATTCTGGGACCTGGCGGGATGCTCAATCAGGCGCTGATGGGCCTGGGCTTGATCAAGCGTCCGATCATGCTGCTCTACAACCAGAACGGCGTGCTGATGGGCCTGGTGCAAACCGCGTTCCCGTTGGCTGTGCTGCCGATTGCCAGCGCCATGCGCGGTGTCGCCCGGACTTATGAAGAAGCCGCTGCAACCCTGGGTGCCAGCCGTTTGCAGGTGTTCCGCCAAGTGGTGCTGCCGATGAGCATGCCGGGGATCATTACCGGTGCGACGTTGGTATTCGCCTACAACGCCAGCAGCTTCGTGGTGCCCTTGCTGCTCGGTGGCCGACGCGTGCCGATGCTGGCCGTGATGGTCCATGACCAGATCGCCCCGCTGATGAACTGGCCCGCCGCCTCTGCTGCCGGTGTGGTGCTGATTGTCACTACGCTCGCAATCATGACCTTGTCCGAATACATCACTGGCCGTCGTCGGCGCATGCTGGAGGCTTCCCAATGAGCACCCTGATCAAGAAACGTTATGGGCTGCTGCCCGGCGAGACCGGCAAGTTTGCCGGCATCCTCTCGGGCTTCATCCTGCTGCTGGCGGTGTTGCCGATCCTGACCATGATTGTGATGTCGTTCAGCGGTGCGTCGAACCTCGACTTCCCGCCGAGCAGCTACAGCCTGCAATGGTACAAGGCCGCCTGGCACACCTTCGTGTCGCCGGATGCAAGCGATGTGCTGAGCCTCGGCAAAGCCATGACCACCAGCCTGATGGTGGCGTGCCTGACCATGGTGTTTGCCACGATTGTGGCGGTGCCGGCAGCTTACGCGCTGACCCGTTGCGAGTTCCGCGGCAAAGCCGTGGCGCTGCAACTGATGTCGCTGCCATTGGTGTTCCCGATGGTGGTGTTGGGGCTGGCGTTATTGCTGGTGTTTGACAGCCTGCCCTTTCAAATCACAACGTCGCGGCTGGTGATTGCCCACGTGATTCTGGCGCTGCCGTTCGTGGTGAAAAACTGCACCGCCGCGATGCTCTCCATCGGCAGCGAAGTCGAAGAAGCCGCGCAGATGCTGGGTGCTTCACCGACCCGGGCGATTATCGATGTTGTGGTGCCGTTGATGAAGTCGGGGATTCTGGCGGGGATGCTGCTGGCGTTCATCGTCTCGTTCAACGAATTCACCGTGACCTACTTCCTCTACACCATCGACGTCATGACCGTGCCGATCTGGATGTACAGCCGCACCGTGTCTTCGCTCGACCCAACCGTATTTTCGTTTGCCGTGCTGATCGTGCTGATCGACTTCGTGCTCATTTGGGCGCTGGAAAAGTTGGTTGGCGAAGGCGGCGTTTCGTTCTGATTTCTTGAGGTGATTCAAATGACTGGTCTGATTCTGGAAAACGTCGAGAAACATTACGGCTCGGCCTGCGCGGTAAAGGATGTAAACCTGCATTTGCCTGAAGGCAAACTGGTGTGTTTCCTCGGCCCGTCGGGCTGCGGCAAAACCACCTTGCTGCGAATGATTGCAGGGCTCGAAACCCTGAGCGGCGGCGAGATTCGCCTGGACGGTGAAGACATCGGCCACACGCCGGCGCATCAACGTAATTTCGGCATGGTGTTTCAATCCCTGGCGCTGTTCCCGCACATGACAGTGGGGGAGAACATCGCCTATCCGCTGAAACTGCGTGGCGTCAGCAAAGCTGATCAGCAGGCGCGGGTGGTGGAGTTGCTCGAGCTGATTCAACTGAGCGAGATGATTGATCGCCCGGTGGCCAAACTCTCCGGTGGTCAACGTCAGCGCGTTGCGATTGCCCGGGCGATTGCCTCGCGGCCGAAAATCCTGCTGCTGGATGAGCCGCTGTCGGCGCTCGACGCCAAGCTGCGCGAATCGATGCAGGTGGAAATCCGTCAGCTGCAACAACGCTTGAACATCACCACCATCATGGTGACGCACGACCAGCGTGAAGCCATGACCATGGCGGATATCGTTGTGGTGTTGGGTGAACATCGGGTGCAGCAAGTGGGCACTCCGATTGAGATTTATCGTCACCCAGCGAACGAGTTTGTTGCGGACTTTATTGGCTCGGGCAACATTTTCCCGGCCACCGCGTTGGGCAACGGCAAGATCGGGTTGCCGGGTGGCGATGCGCTGGAAGTGCCGATCTGCAGCAGCATTGTGGTCGGTGAGAAGGTGAAGATGCTGATTCGCCCTGAGGACCTGCAACTGTCGCATCCACAGGCGACGGCGGGGAATCGGTTGCTCGGTAAGGTGACGTTTGTGCGTGATATTGGCGCGACGATTGAAACGACCGTGGAGTGTTCCGGGGTGTCGTTTACGGCGTTGAGTACGCCGTGTCAGGGTTTTGGGTTGAGCATTGGCAACCCCGTGTCAGTGACATTGCCGGCTGAGGCGTGCCGCGTACTCGGCGCCTGACTCCTAGAGGTGGATTGACTGTACTGGCCCCTTCGCGAGCAAGCCCGCTCCCACAGTTGACCGCGTTCTTATGAACAACTCGGTCTAATGTGGGAGCGGGCTTGCTCGCGAAGGCGTCAGTAGCCGCACCGCAGAAACCAGATCAAACCGACAACCGCAACCGCGCCAAATCCCGTAACGGCGGAGCCCCAAACAACCGGCTGTACTCACGGCTGAATTGCGAAGGGCTTTCATACCCCACCCGATACCCCGCCGCCGAAGCCTCCAAGCCTTCCGCCAGCATCAACCGCCGCGCTTCTTGCAGGCGCAGTTGCTTCTGATACTGCAACGGACTCATCGCTGTCATCGCCTTGAACCGATGATGCAACGTCGACACGCTCAGGTTCACTTCCTTCGCCAGATCATCGATGCGCAACGGCTGTTCATAGTTGCCATTGAGCCACTTGATCGCCTGGCTGATGCGATGGCTTTGGCTGTTGGCGATAGCGATTTCGTACAGCCGATGGCCCTGCTGACTGCGTAACAACCGATAAAGAATCTCCCGGCGAATCAACGGCGCGAGCATGGCGATGTCTTTCGGCGCATCCAGCAAACGTGCCAGACGCAGCACAGCGTCGAGCATCGCGGTGTCGATCCGTTCGACGTACAAGCCGCGCCCCGTCGGCCGGGTGGGCACACCGAGAGGACCGGCATCGGCAATCAGCGCGGAGATTTCCGCCGGGTCGATATCCAGCCGCACCGCGAGGATCGGTTCTTCAGACGTGACGTTCACCACGCGTCCGCTCAATGGCATCGAGACGGAGACCACCAGGTAGTTCAGCGGATCGTAATTGAAGTATTCATCGGCCAGCCTGACCTCTTTACGGCCCTGCGCCATGATGCACAGCGCGGGTTGCGCCAGTACCGGGGCAAACTCATGGGACTGGCTATGGCGAGACATGAAGAGCGAGCCGACGGCAGTGGCATAAGTGCCATCCTCCGCCGTGTTATGGCGAATGATAGCGGCCAGTTCCGCGCGCTGTTTCTCCATGTCGGCGTCCAGCGGGGCTTGAAAATGATCGAGCGACGACATGCAAGGCATCCTCGGTGGGGCGTCAGTAATGAGGTGAGCATAAGTTTGTGCAAGACGAAGCGGTAGACACATCCTGCCTCAACCTTGCCTGATTCTGCACGGAGTGAATTGACGGCGCCTCTATGACAGGCCAACCCAAGGAAAACTTGCTTGAAAGCCCTGTTTCATTGGCACCAAAGCTTTTACAGGTTGTTACAGGTTTTTCGAGAAGCCGCGCAGGATTGTGCAATAAGCCGGCAGGAATCGACTAACCGCGCTTCCACCGGCGCGCTTAACCTTTGATCCTGTCGCAGCCCGTCCCACGGCTGCCACTCGAGTACCTGGGAGGGTTGAACATGTCTACGCAGATCCCCGTCAGTCATATGGCCTTTGTCCGCGCCCGCGCCGGGCGTTCGGCGGAACTCGGTGCGCGCCTCAGCGCCTTGATCGAGCCGTCCCGTAGCGCACCGGGTTGCCTGAGTTTTACCCTGCAACATTCGCAGTGCGATCCGGAGTTGTGGCTGGTGTCCGGTTTCTGGATGAACCAGCAGGCCATGACCGCTTACTTCAGCACCCCGGCCATGCAGATTTTTGCCGGGTTGGTGCAAGACCTGGTGGTCAACAGCCTGGATTTTCATACCTTCAAGGACGTGTCGGCTGCCCAGGCGCAGGGGCAGTCCCAGTCGTGGGTACACAAAATGGCGGGTTGAGGGTTTAATGGCTCAATTCTCCATTCAGCAGGATCCGCGACATGGCACGCAAAGCCTTTGAAACCTTCGAAGCCGTATCGGCCGTAGTACCCCGTGAGGGCGGTTATAACGCCGCGATTGCCACCAAGGCCATCGGTGGTTCGGGCGCACCGCGCTTTCACAAGCTGCTCGAAGAGCAGACCTTCAAAACTGCCCGCGAGGCCGATGAAGCCGCCGCGCTGCAACTGACCCACCTCAAAGATGTCAGCGAAGACGGCGACCTGATCTGGTAATTACCTTTTCGCCCCCGGGCGATACATCTTGAACAACGCCTCAGGCCCCAGCTGGAAATAATCCGCTGGCCCGCCGCCGCGCAGAATCGGTTCTGCCGCGGCGGTGTCGTACACCCCATCCTTCAACAGCCACTTGGCGATATGCACGGCGACCACTTCGCCGAGAATCAGCCAGCTCGGCACCACTTCGCCGTTCGCCCGCTGCAACTGAATGATCTGCGTGACCTTGCACTCGAAGGACACCGGACTTTCGGCGACGCGCGGCACCTGAATGATTTTCGACGCTGCCGGGGTTAGCCCGGACAACTCGAACTCGTTGACCTCAGACCCGACCATCGCAGAGCACTGGTTCATCTGCTCGGCCAGCGGACGGGTCGCCAGGTTCCAGGCGAACTCGCCGGTGCGCTCGATGTTATTCAGGCTGTCTTTGCGCCCGACACTGGAAAAACCAATGATCGGCGGAATGTAGTTGAAGGCGTTGAAGAAGCTGTAGGGCGCCAGGTTCAAGCGGCCATCGGCATCCTGAGAGGAAATCCAGCCAATGGGACGCGGGCCGACGATGGCGTTGAACGGGTCATGCGGCAGACCGTGGCCGTTGGCGGGTTCGTAGAAATGGATGTCGTCGGGCATGGCGTAAATTCCAGGAGCTCTCGGGAGACGCCATGGTGCAAGGACGAGCCGATAATTTCCAGCAGGAGATCCAAATCCGGGATCGACCCAGAACCCCGTGGGAGCGGGCTTGCTCGCGAAAGCGGTGTCACATCCAACAAATACATTGCCTGTTAAACCGCTTTCGCGAGCAAGCCCGCTCCCACAGGGTTTGGGTTGAGGCAAATAAAAAAGGGGCAGACCGGTTAAGGTCTGCCCCTGTTTTTATTGCGCGGGCGGACTCAGTCCGTCTCGATCCGCGAATGCTTGCGGGTGTCTTTCATGGTCACATAGACCAGCAACGACACGGCAATACAGGCGGTGACATACCAGTAGTAACCGGTTTCCATGCCGATGCTCTTGAACCACAGTGCGATGTATTCAGCGGTGCCGCCGAAGATCGACACGGTCAGCGCGTACGGCAGGCCGACGCCCAGTGCACGGATTTCGGTCGGGAACAGTTCGGCTTTGACCACCGCGTTGATCGAGGTGTAGCCGCTGACGATGATCAGCGCTGCCATGATCAGGAAGAACGCGCCCCACCAGGTCTGCACGGTGTGCAGGGTGGTCAGGATCGGCACGGTGAACAGCGTCCCGAGAACACCAAAGGCAATCAGGATTGGCCGGCGACCGACTTTATCCGAGAGCCCGCCAATGATTGGTTGCAGGCACATGAACAGGAACAGCGTGGCAGCCGAAATAGTGGTGGAGTCGGAGATGCTCATGCCGACGGTGTTCACCAGGTATTTCTGCATGTACGTGGTGTAGGTGTAGAACGCCAGGGTGCCGCCCATGGTCAGGCCGACCACGGTCATCAGTTCCTTCGGATGGCGCAACAAGGTGCGCATCGCGCTTTCCTTGGCCTTCTCTTTCTTGGTGAACGACTCGGTTTCTTCCATGCCACGACGCAGGTACAGCGCGACCACGGCACACAGCGCGCCAATGGCGAACGGGATGCGCCAGCCCCAGGCATACAGCTGCTCGGTGGTCAGGGTCTGTTGCAGCACGATCAGTACTGCCAACGCGATGAGCTGGCCGGAGATCAGGGTCACGTACTGGAAGCTGGAGTAGAAGCCGCGACGATCCTTGGTCGCCATCTCGCTGAGGTACGTCGCCGAGGTGCCGTACTCGCCACCGACCGACAGGCCCTGCAGCAGGCGGGCGAAAATCAGCAGGATCGGTGCGCCAATGCCGATGGTTTCATAACCCGGGCTCAGGGCAATCAGCAGCGAGCCGAAACACATCAGATACACCGAAGCCATCAGCGCTTTCTTGCGACCGGCCTTGTCGGCGTAGAGGCCCATCAGCCAGCCACCGATCGGGCGCATCAGGAAGCCCACGGCGAAGATCGCGGCGGTGTTCAGCAGTTGCGCGGTGGTGTCGCCTTTGGGGAAAAAGGCCTTGGCAAAGTACAGGGAGAAGGCGGCATAGACATACCAGTCGTACCACTCGACCATGTTGCCGACAGAGCCGCTGAAGATCGATTTGATGCGACTGGCAGTGGTTCTTTCTTTGGCAGGCGCAGCTGCCGACCCAAGAGGCAGGGTTTGTGAGTTATCCATGACGGATCCTTCATTTAATTGTTTTTGTGGAGCGCGTTGAAACGCAGCCTGCTGGGGCTATAGCAGGAGATGTGCCAAGGGGAGGAGGGCCGGTTTAGAGGGGTTTTGCAGCTTGAGTGAGCGGAAATCCGCTTATGCTGGAGGGTGTGTGAGCGGAAAATTGCTTATGGGGCATGAAGTGCGTTGTCTGTGCCGGCCTCTTCGCGAGCAAGCCCGCTCCCACAATGGTCCGGTGTACACAGTTCAAATGTGGGAGCGGGCTTGCTCGCGAAGTGGCCTGGTCAGGCAACGCAAAAGTCAGCTGTCTTGCAGGAACATCTCGCGGGTCAGGCCATGGCGCTGCATCTTTTCATTGAACGTCCGGCGCGGCAGTTGCAGTTCTTCCAATACCGCTTTCACATCGCCCTTATGTCGGGTCAGTGCCGCACGCAAACAATGCGCTTCAAACGCTTCCTGCTGCGCCGCCAGCGATTGCCCCGGGTCGATGCCCACCGGTTCAGGCTCGCCCAGGCCCAACACTTGCCGCTCAGCGACGTTCGCCAATTCGCGCACATTGCCCGGCCAGTCATGGCTCAACAGATGGCTCAACTGCGGGCCGCTCAGCGGTGGAAAAGTGCGGCCCAAACGCTCGGCGGCATTTTGTGCAAACGACTCGAACAACAACGGAATGTCTTCACGCCGCTCGCGTAACGGTGGCAGCCGCAACTCGGCCACGTTCAATCGATAGGCCAGGTCTTCGCGAAAGCGTCCGGCCCGGGCTTCGTCGAGCAAATCGGGTTTGGTTGCGGCGATGATCCGCAAATCCACGCGAATACTCTGATTGGAGCCCAACCGCTCCAGCTTCTGCTCCTGCAACACCCGCAGCAATTTCACCTGTTGGGCCAGCGGCATGCTTTCGATTTCATCGAGAAACAGCGTGCCGCCATCGGCGTATTCGAGCTTGCCGATGCGTTTGCCCGAGGCGCCGGTGAACGCGCCGCTCTCGTGACCGAACAGCTCGGCCTCGAACAGCTGCTCGGGGATCGCCGCACAGTTCAACGCCACAAACGGTTTGTCGGCCCGCGGGCCGAAGTCGTGCAGGCAACGGGCAACCAATTCCTTGCCGCTGCCGGTTTCACCGCGAATCAACACATTGACCGGCAGCGTCGCCAGGTCCAGCACTTGCCGACGCAGCGTCTGCAAACCACGGGACACGCCCAGCAGTGTCGCATCGAGTTTGGCGCGGTTGTCCGCCTGTTCATGCAGGGCGCGGTTTTCCAGCACCAGCCGCCGCTTGTCCAGCGCACGGCGCAGACTGCCGAGCAGGGTTTCGGGGCTGAAGGGTTTTTCAAGGAAGTCGTAGGCGCCATCGCGCATCGCTTCGACCGCCATCGGCACATCGCCGTGACCGGTCAGCAGAATCACCGGCAAGTCGGCATCGCGGCGCTGAACCTCGGCCAGCAGTTCCAGGCCGGTCATGCCAGGCATGCGCACGTCGCTGAGGATCACCCCGGGGAAATGCTTCGGCAGCTGCGCCAGGCATTCATCGGCGCGACTGAATAACTGCACCTCGAACCCCGACAGGCTCAGCCATTGTTCGACGGCACTGCGAATGCTGCTTTCGTCGTCGACCACCATCACGGAATTCAGCATGAGCCAGGGGCCTCCAGGTCGATGGGCAAGGTCACGGTGAACACCGCGCCGTTGGCATGATTGTCGGCGCTCAGGCGTCCGCCCGATTCGTGAACGATGGCAAAGGATACGGCCAGCCCGAGGCCCAGGCCATCACCCACCGGTTTGGTGGTGAAAAACGGATCAAACACGTTGGCCAAGTGCTCTTGGGCAATGCCGCCACCGTTGTCAGCAACCGTCAGGCGCCAGAGTTGTTCGTCGGCTTCGAGACGGATTTCCAGGCGTTTGCAGGGTTTGTCCTGCATGGCGTCCAGGGCATTGCGCAGCAAATTGATCAGCACCTGCTCCAGGCGAATCGCATCGCCACGCACCCAGGCCGGGCGCGTCAGGTGCAGCACGGTGCTGATGCGCTCGTCACGCAGGCGCGCATCCAGCAACTGCAAGGATTGATCGACCACCGCCGCCAAATCCAGGCGTTCGCGTAAACCGCTGGGGCTTTTGCGGGCGAAGGTTTTCAGGTGGCCGGTGAGGGCGGCCATGCGCGTCAGCATGTCATCCACCGGTTTGAGTGCCTTGTAAGCGTCGTCGACCCGGCCGTGATCGAGCAGCAGCCTCAGCGTAGCAAGCTGCATGCGCTGGGCGGTCAACGGCTGATTGATTTCATGGGCCAGCGCGGCAGACATCTGGCCGAGGGCGGCGAGTTTGGCCGACTGCACCAGACCGTCCTGGGCGGTGCGCAGGTCGCGGGTGCGCTCTTCCACCAGTTGTTCGAGTTCTTCACGACTGCGCTGGCGCAGCTTGGCCAGACGCCAGCGTTGATTGAGGAACAGCAACAGAAACACCACGGCCAGCCACAACCCGGCAGCGGCGAGCCCGGCGTTGCGCCTGTCTTCGAACGCGATTTGCGGGCGACGCAGCAGGTGCAACGTCCAGCCTTCAGTGCTCAGCGGTAGCGATTCCCACAGGTAATTCGCCGTCCCGTCAGGCCCCACAACCCGCGTCAGATCACTGTTGTCGTCGAAGCGCCGCACTGATTGATATTCGAGCGGTGTCAGCGGTTGTTTGTCGTATTGGCGGGTGGTCTTGAGTTCGGCGTGATCGCTGTCACTCAGCGGTTTCAACAGGCGATAGCGCCAGCCCGGCTGATTGGCGATGAAGATAATCCCGCGTGCATCGCTGACCAGCAACGTGTCGCTGCCCTGACGCCACTCGCGCTCCAGTTCCGGGAACTCGAGTTTCACCACCATCGCGCCGAGGAACTGACCGTTGTCGCCGGTGACTGCACTGGACAGGAAGTAACCGGGAATCCCGCTGGTCACGCCCACCGCGTAAAAACGCCCGGTGCCCTGGGTGCGTGTCTCGCTGAAGTAGGGGCGAAAACCATAGTTGTGGCCGACATAACTGCTGGGCAAACGCCAATTGCTGGCGGCCACCGCCAGACCGGTGTGGTCGAGCAGTTCCAGGGTCGAGGATTGCGCAGCGCCGTTGATCTTTTCCAGTTTGCGGTTCAGTGCGTCCTGCTGATCAGCGGATACCGAACCCTTGAGCGCGGCGCGTAACTCCGGGTCCAGCGCAAGGACTGCCGGCAGGGCGCGGTAGCGGTCGATCAGGGTGTGCAGGGAATTGGCGTAGAGCGCCAATTGCTGATTGGCGCGGGCGGCGTCTTCGACCAGCGCCTGGCGTTCGGTGTGGCGGATGGCAAGCACTGCCGCCAGCGCGGCACCGGCCAGGATCAGCAAGGTATACAACGTCAGACGCAGGGTACGAGAGGTCGGCAGCATGCTTGTCGCAAACGCATAGAAGGTCGGGCCGGCACCATAGCATGGAGTGACAGCGGCTAATCAGTATTTGCCAGGCATGTCAGGCTGCGCACATTACAACGAGGTGCAGCGAGACTCATTCGAATAGCTCGCTGGTGTGCCGATCTATGCGATTGATTCGCTGTTTCTTCGCTGTAGCTTCTGTATCAGTTTCCTCGGTTTGGGAATGGGTTTCTCAGATACAGGGTTCGCGACTTCGTCAGCCAGTTGTGCCAGCCGCTGACTTGCACTCGCTGCCTCGGTTGGCCTCTCACCGATGGTTTGGGCTGTCTCCAGTACCTGAGTGATTGCCGCAAAAGGATCGATACCGATGCCGCTATTGAGCAGCTTCATCACATCACGTTGTCTTTCGGAGGTGAGTTCCTCCAGCTGCTTGTAAAACAGGTCCTGCATTTGCGTTGGATAGGCATTGATGGTGTCTGCGAAATTCTTGATTTTGTCGATCAGGTCTCGGCCACCATTGGCAATGCTTTTTGCCCCGTCGATCACTTTATTCGTGGTGTCGACCGCTGTGTTCAGGCCATTTTTGATTTCCTGGGTATGCAGTGTCTCTGCCAGCTTCAGGCCTTTCTTGAAAAAGTAGTAGCGCAGTAGCGGCATCGCTATGGCGCCGACAAACATGCCGATCGCCGCGCCAATTCCGGTGCCGACACCGGGGACGACACTGCCGATCGCCGAGGCCACTGTGCTACCCGCAATCGCACCTTTCAAAATTGATTTGACGCCGTGTTTGGACAGAAGGAATTTACCCAGCGTCATGTTCTGCCGTACCTCGGCAATATCGGCACCTTCGGGAACGAGGCCGTCGAATTCAGTGGCAAGGTTGTGTATCTGGTCGGCCGCGTTTTTGGCTTTACCGAGCACGCCGACGAAATCCTTCGCCAGTTCAAACACCGCTTTTGATGTGCCTGACTTGTCGATGTACAGAAGCGGGTTGTTGCCGACCATCGCATACAGGTTCAGCCCATCCACAGCCCCCGCCGGGTCGGCACTGACCCAACGCTGCAACCACGGCGCGTAGTAACGCGCACCGTAGTAATACAGCCCGCTGTCATCCATTTCCTTGCCGGAATAGCGGATGGTTTTGTAGTCGACGTCCACCGCGCTGCCCCGCGCATACCAGGCTGTGGCGCCGAACGGGTAATAACCTTCCTGGCTGATCACTTGCGCCTGTTGATCGAGTTCCAGCGTGGAGGAACCCAAGTGGTCATCGAGGCTGTAGCGCACTTGATCGGCGGCGATGTTCGCCGGTTGGCCGCTGACCCAGTGCAGGCAACGCACGCTGCCGTGCCCGCCGGGCAGGGTGATCACGTGCAGTTCTTCGCCGTTGTCGCGGGTGCGGATTTCCAGGCCCGGGAGGTAGATCACTTCCTGGAAATGAGTCAGCGAGGATGTGTGGGTTTCGTGGCGTTTGTACACGCGCACGCCCTGGCTGTAGCGGTAGAACTCCTGGTCATTGGGGCCGTTATCGCGGTTGACCAGCGTCACCGCTTCCAGCTGATCGAGGCTGTTCCACTGCAAGGCTTGGCCCGGTTGCAAGGCCTGGAGGTTGCCGTGGCGGTCAAATAAGGTGTTGAAAACTGGATCGGGGTCTCCAGGTTTCCAGCGCACACCGCGGTTGCTGGCCGGGTCGATGAACATCCCGCGGGTGTGTGAGGCACCCGCCCGCACGTGCCGCAGTTCGATCAGGTTGTTACCGGCGTCGTACTCGTAGTGTTGCGTGTAATTGAGACGATTGTTCGGATCCCCAGGCAGGGGCCGGCCCGGAACATCCGACGGCGGCGCATCGTCGTAACCGCTGGCGCGGGTCAGGCGGTACAGCGAGTCATAGGTGAAATCGCGGTGGCCGTCGACCAGCTGGTTGGCGAAAAAGATCGGCTGGAAGGTGTGGTCTTCGAGGCGGGTGATGTTGCCGACACGATCGTAGAAATATTGCAGGTCCTGCAGCGCCAGCTCGGCGTTTTTTTGTGCTCGTTGCGTAGCCAGGCGCCCATCGGCCGGGTCGTAAGTCCAGGTGCTGAGCACCTCGTTGCCAGCGCGTTGTTCGATGATCTGGCCAGCGGCGTTGTATTGCGCATCTTTGAGCACCGACTGCCAGTTCGGGCTGCCTTTGATCCGCAGTTCAACCTGCTTGAGCTGCCCGGCGATGTCGTAGCGCGACTGTTGCTGGTGCTCACCGGCATCGGTCTGGCTCAACACCGTGCCCAGCGGGCTGTAAATTCGGCTGCTGCGGTAGGGGATGCTCTCGGCCAGGGTTCGGGTTTCGCGCAAGGGTTGTCCGAGCAGGCTGTAGCTGTCGAAACTCAAGGTGCCGGAGCGGTCGAGTTGCCCGGTCAATTGGCCCCGCAGGTTAAATGCAGGATCGGCGGAGTCATCGGCATAGGAGAAGGTTTCGACGTTCGGCTGGCCATTTTCCTCGACGGCTATCGGACGCAACTGACGGTCGTAGGTGGTGCGCCAATGACTGCCACGTTGGTCCCAGCGCTGGAGCTCTTCCCCCGCCAGCCCCGGCAGGCTCAAACGCCAACCGGCATCGACGGAATCGACCTTCAACGGCTCGCCGGACAGGCGATAGACCGTGGCCAGGTTGGGAGCGACACCGAACGGCCGCGGGTCCCATTGCTCGAGCAGTCGCCCGGCCCCATCGTGCTGTTGGCGGGTAATGAGCGTTTCCACGGGGCCGTCGGCGACTACGCGCAGATAAGCCACCTGGCGGACCGGCAGGCCCCGGCTTTCATGCACAGTGAGCGAGGGCGTGCGCTGGTGGACAAAACTATCCACCTTTGGTCCACCAGTTGTACAACCTGGAGTGATTTGTGGAAGCCGGATGAGCTTGCCGCCTTAAAAACTGATTATCCGTAGTACCCATCTCTTTGTAGGCGGCGATCCCTCCTTGAGCGTGTTTTATGTCGGCAAGGACGGCGCTGGTTTGCTGGCGCAAGCCTGCCCGGGTGATAGGCGCCCCACCTGTTACCCATGGCCCGAGTTCATCGGAACCTAATGCGTCGAAAGCCGATTCGGCCCACTCCGAACGCTCTTCGACAGCCGTTTTCCAGTCGCTGAGCATAGTCTCGATTTTGCCGATCTTGACCGGATCGAGCCCGTTCTTGATGTCTTCGGCTTCCACGGCGCGAGCAAACATATTGATGGCGCCTGGGATGGGCGATATCCACGAGGCCATTACCCTGTTCATTATAAATTCAGGGTTGAGGACTGCGTTGAGCGCCGGGTGGATCAGCTCTTTCTTTGCGTCTTTCCAGCTGTTGATTTCGTTAACGGCATCAGCGATGCCTAACTGGCGATCAATCTCTTTGACGGACATCTTAGAGGTTTGTGGTATGAGCGGGCCGAGGCTGACCCCGACTTTATCCGCGAGCGCGTTTGCAATGGGGTCTATCTTCGCGCCGGTTTCATCTCCGGCGATGTTGCCACCGATCAACCCCCCAGCCGTTAAGTATGGAATTTCGGTAGGAAGACCAGGAACAGCGATGTCAACTAACTTGCCGTATGCGAGTCCGGTTTCATAGCCCGCGACCCCTTTGACTACCTCGACCGCCAGATTCGCCATCAGATTTCGTTTGATGTGCTTCTGATGGATGATGTTGTGGAGTTGCCCGAGTGTCTGCTCGGCATGTCCACCGACGGTAGAAATAAAACCTGAATAAAGCATGATCGCGCTTTCCGCTTTGGCTTTCCCGTCAGAGTCCACATAGCGCATCGGGTTGTTCTGCACGTAGGCATATCTGTTCAGCCCGTCCGCCTGCACTGGGTCGGCACTCACCCAACGCTGCAACCACGGCGCGTAATACCGCGCACCGTAGTAATACAACCCGCTGTCATCCATTTCCTTGCCCGAATAGCGGATGGTTTTGTAGTCGGCGTCCACCTGACTGCCCCGCGCATACCAGGCCGTGGCGCCGAACGGGTAGTAACCTTCCTGGCTGATCACTTGCGCCTGTTGGTCGAGTTCCAGCGTGGAGGAACCCAGGTGGTCATCGAGGCTGTAGCGCACTTGATCGGCAGCGATGGTCGCGGGTTGACCGCTGACCCAGTGCAGGCAACGCACGTTGCCGTGCCCGCCGGGCAGGGTGATCACGTGCAGTTCTTCGCCGTTGTCGCGGGTGCGGATTTCCAGGCCCGGGAGGTAGATCACTTCCTGGAAATGAGTCAGCGAGGAGGTGTGGGTTTCGTGGCGTTTGTACACGCGCACGCCCTGGCTGTAGCGGTAGAACTCCTGGTCATTGGGGCCGTTATCGCGGTTGACCAGCGTCACCGCTTCCAGCTGATCGAGGCTGTTCCACTGCAAGGCTTGGCCCGGTTGCAAGGCCTGGAGGTTGCCGTGGCGGTCAAATAAGGTGTTGAAAACTGGATCGGGGTCTCCAGGTTTCCAGCGCACACCGCGGTTGCTGGCCGGGTCGATGAACATCGCGCGGGTGTGTGAGGCACCCGCCCGCACGTGCCGCAGCTCGATCAGGTTGTTACCGGCGTCGTACTCGTAGTGTTGCGTGTAGTTGAGGCGATTGTTCGGATCCCCGGGCAGGGGCCGCCCCGGTACATCCGACGGCGGTGCATCGTCGTAACCACTGGCGCGGGTCAGGCGGTACAGCGAGTCATAGGTGAAATCGCGGTGGCCGTCGACCAGCTGGTTGGCGAAAAAGATCGGCTGGAAGGTGTGGTCTTCGAGGCGGGTGATGTTGCCGACACGATCGTAGAAATATTGCAGGTCCTGCAGCGCCAGCTCGGCGTTTTTTTGTGCTCGTTGCGTAGCCAGGCGCCCATCGGCCGGGTCGTAAGTCCAGGTGCTGAGCACCTCGTTGCCGGCGCGTTGTTCGATGATCTGGCCGGCGGCGTTGTACTGCGCGTCTTGCAGAATCGGCTGCCAGTCGGGGCTGCCTTTGATCCGCAACTGAACCTGCTTGAGCTGCCCGGCGATGTCGTAACGCGACTGTTGCTGGTGCTCACCGGCATCGGTCTGGCTCAGCACCGTGCCCAGCGGGCTGAAGGTGCGACTGCTGACGTAGGGCTGGCCTTCGAGCAGGGTTCGGGTTTCGCGCAGAGGTTGTCCGAGCAGGCTGTAACTATCGAAACTCAAGGTGCCGGAGCGGTCGAGTTGCCCGGTCAGTTGGCCACGCAGGTTAAATGCGGGATCGGCGGAGTCATCGGCATAGGAGAAGGTTTCGACGTTCGGCTGGCCATTTTCCTCGACGGCTATCGGACGCAACTGACGGTCGTAGGTGGTGCGCCAATGACTGCCACGCTGGTCCCAGCGCTGGAGCTCTTCCCCCGACAGCCCGGGCAGGCTCAAACGCCAACCGGCGTCGACGGAATCGACCTTCAACGGCTCACCGGACAGGCGATAAACCGTAGCCATGTTGGGGACGACACCGAACAGTCGCGGATCCCATTGCTCCAGCAGTCGCCCGGCAACGTCGTAGCGCTGGCGGCCGATCAGGGTTTCCACGGGGGCGGCAGCGACCTTGCGCAAGTACGCGACCTGGCGAATCGACAAGCCCCGACTATCGATGACCGTCAGGTTCGGGGTGCGCCAATGAGCCGAGGTCGTCATGGCTTGCCTGCCTTCAGCTCACCTTCAGGCGGCGCAACGTAGGTGTCGTTGAAATCCAGGCTGGTGGTGTACCAGGGATGGATGATCTCGAGCGCGACATCTCCTTTGGCGTTGATGATTTTGTACAGGCGACCCAGCACGTCGTAAAAGTTCTGATCGTGATGGCCGAACTCCCGGAAGGAATGGTCATTGATATAGCAATGTCCATCGGCGAAGTAAGGGCGAAATGCCCGAACGGCCAACCCCTTGTTGTTGTATTCCACACGTTCGCTGACGCGCCAGCGTGGGTCGGCATGCGCAACCTTGGGCTTGCCGTCTTCAATCACCAGCTCACCGTTTTCCACCACAAAAGCCAGCCCTGGCTCGACCAACTGTTTGGTCTGCAGCGTCCGGCCAAAACCGTCCACAAAGACTTTGACGATCTGGATTTGTTGCAGCTCATCATCCCAATAGCGGTCGGCGGTGAGGACGACGCTGTGCACCGGTTCGCGGGGCACCGTGCGGATCAGGTCGAGCAGTGCTTGTTCAGGCGCGGTCAGGGACTTGAGCCGGGACAGGCGACGGCGGGCGCTGGCGCAAATGTGCAGGCTGGGTAGCACGTAACCCTGGGCGATCCAGGTGGCCAGCCAGTCAGGTGTCTGGTTGACGGACGGGGGGAGTTCGCCCATCCAGCTGAACAGGTCCTTGCGCAATACGCTGGCTGCTTTTTGCAGGGCGCCTTTGGGATCTTCGATGGCAGGGCCCGGGCGATGGTCCTCGGGACGATCTTGTTCGCCGAGGGGGCAAAAACCAACTTTTTCGCCGCCTTCAGTGCCATAAAAACTGATGGCAAGGGGTTGTCCGGACGGCTCGTAAAGGGCTTCCTCGACATTGTCATTGGCATCGTAGCTGCGCATGAGTTGCAGCGCGTGATAGTCATATTCGAAACGGGCTTCGCATCCGTCCGGCTGGGTGATGCTTTTCGGCAGCAGACAGTAGGCGTCGTATTGGGCTTTCGTGATGCCGTAGCTGGGGGTTTCGTTGTACTCCATCACTTTGTAAAAGCTATCGAGCTTGCCGTATTTGGCAAAACCATACCGCGACGACCACAGGTTTCTCTCCTTGTCCTCTTCCTTGTCTGCCTCTGGGTCTACGCCCAGCACCAGAGGCATGGCCAAATAACCGATTCTTTCCAGTTCGTCCCGAATATCCAGCGACTCGACCGTGTCATAGGCTTGCAGTGCGGTCTTGTCCAGTTGGGCAATTTCCAGCGGCGCCCGCAGTGCCTCGAAATCCGCCTCGCCGTCAGCAAGCAGTGTTCGGTCGTCAGTCTTGAAGTAGCGATAGACCGACTGCGTGGTCAGTAGCCGCTGAGCCACCCATTCGGGCGAGGCGTACAGTTCGAGCAAGCCCTCATAAGAAATGTCTGCGGGAGCGAGTCCCCCGGCGGCTGGCTTCTTGGGCAGTACCAACGCATTGCCCCGTTGCAGATAGGGCAGACCCAGTCGCCAGCCTTGCCAGTCCTCCAACTCCTGCAAATGAATGAACTCGGCGCGGGTTTCGTTCAGGTAATAGGACTGTTGCGCCGGGTCATGGGCATCAAGCCACCATTTCTGCTCATCGACGTCGTCAAAGGGCGGTTCATCCTGCTCGGTCTGGCGCCGCGCATAGCTGACCGTGATGGCATGCACAGGCAGACCGAACTCGTCGTGGCTCAAGGTGATTTCATGTCGGCACAGCGGGTCATTCTCGAAGCGTTCGTACTGGTAGCTGATCGTTTCCAGTTGCAAGGGCAGCATGACCGGGTACGCGTCATGGTCTGCCTTTTTGCGCAGTTCGCGAACCTTGTAACGGCTTTCCTCCACCGCGAACGGCACCGCCATGGCCAGGTCATCGTCGGCGGCGTAGGTCTCCACACGCAACACCGAACCGGCCAGGGCGTGGGCGATGGCGTGGGCGGTGGCTTCATCGGTTGGCGGGATCGGCTCATCGAAAGCGTCGTTGCGGTGATACTGGCAGAACAGTGTGGGTTTTAAATCACAGGCTTCGGGGTCACGGTTGAAATAGCCATCGCGTGGCAGGTCGATTTGCCGTCCGGTGTGAAACCAGGTGCAGACCAGCGCCGGGGCGGTAAAACCGGTGTCATCTGCCCGTGTGGCCGTTTCGCTGTCGGTCTGACGCAGCAGGCCAAAGCCGCGAAATTCGCGGTTCCGGCCATCGTAATAACCCTGCAAATACTGGAAAAACTGGTTCAGGCAGTTGCCGGTGATTTCATCGAGCTGGCTCTGTTGCTTGACCACGGGCACCGGGAACGGCAAGTAGGAAATCGGCAGACGTTTGAACTTGAGTATCCGATTTTTTTCATCCAGCCATTCCTGCGCCGAACTGCGATACACCACCTGGGTGCTGCAGCCCATGTTGTTATTACTGGCGACCAGCATGTACGGCTTGGCGCTGACGAAATCGTAGCGCCAGTGCCGTGGTTTCATGTGCGGCACGGTCAAGATCAGGCTCGCGCACCCCAGGCCTTGCAGGTCGGCGAGGGTGACCTGGCACAGGTTGTCGTAGCGGATTCCTTCGGGCCAAGGGACCGTTACGGGGGTTTGCTCCAGACCATTGCCGCCGTGATTGAAATAGATCTCGAAACAGTCGGACTTCAGATAAATCAGTGCCGGTGCACCAGAGCCGTCCAGATCGGCAATCCACACCCGCGCCGCGTCGAATGTGGCGTAGTCGAAGGGCAGGGCACTCATGACAAAACCCTTGCCGAACCGACCGTGCCCGAGGTTCGGCCAGCATTTGATTTCATCGTGCCGGATGCGGCACAGCTCGGTCATGTCACTGCCCAGTAAATTGCCGAGCAACACCAGTTCGCTGCGAGCGTTGCTGAACAGCGGCAGGCGATCGGTGTCCGGTGTGTGCTCGACATCCTGGCCCTGCGCGAAACCTTCCTCACGCCGATTGGCGTACAGTCGCACGCTGCGCGGGCCGATCAGCGCCATCGAACTGAGCCCGTCGCCCATCAAATCGCCAGACTGTGAAAGCGTTTGGAAAAACTCTACCGGGAATGCTGTAAAGGGAATGAACCCTGACCAGCTGCGATCGGGGTTGAGGGTGTGGAAACCGCTCATGCCGGGGGACGCGAGAATCCAGTCCAGCCGGCCGTCGCCGGTCATATCGGTCAACGCCTGATAGGTCGGTTGATTGCGATCGGCTACGGGGATTCGGGACAGTTCTGTCCAGGGACCGTAGTGGATGTCATCGGCCCCTGTCAGCGCGCGCAAGGGTTCGCGGTAATACCAGCTCTGGTCGTAACGACAGAGAAAACCCGGCACACCTTCACCGAACAAATCAACGCATTGGTGGAGCGCTCCGTCCTCGATACCGGGCATGTTTTCGAACGGGAACGGTTTCGACTGCTTGTTCAGTTCGAACTCTGAATAGTCGAACTCAACTGGCGGCATGTTTTCCACGGCGCCGCTGGCGTCGTATGACTGATAGTGCGCCTCACACAGTTGGGTGTACTCCAGCGCAGTCGGCTGGTACTTGAGCAACAATCGCCGAACCAGCGCCGGTTTTGCGCCCAGCTCTGGAAAGTGATGAAACATCAAGACCTGATGGCACCGGCGGCGGGTCCCTAGTTCAAATCCGTAGGTGTAGCTGTGGAAGGGATCGCTGCGCAATTGCCACTCACCATGACCATCGCCGGGAGCATCGAAGGGCGGGCCGTAGATCGGCTTCTTTTCCCGGTCGAGGGTGCGTTCG
The DNA here is from genome assembly GCF_003254125.1 of Pseudomonas sp. 478. NCBI lineage: Bacteria > Pseudomonadati > Pseudomonadota > Gammaproteobacteria > Pseudomonadales > Pseudomonadaceae > Pseudomonas > Pseudomonas sp. 478. The sequence continues at coordinate 14,665 of NZ_QKZG01000015.1, read as the reverse complement.
CCGTAGTCGAACAGCAGGTGGAAATGCCACGAAGGGGGCGCCAGCTTCAGTACGTTCCAGCCATACAAGTGGCTGCTTGCCTCGAAATTGCCATAAAGCACGCGCTGCAAGTAACGCTGAGCGCTGTAGTCATGTGCATTGTCTGGATCATGGGGTTCTTCTGGCTTGTACTCGAAGCAAATGTGCTCGCCATGAGCATTCATGCTTTCCTGCAGAAGCCAAGCGCCCACCCGGTCTTCGGCCTGAGGGTCTGCCCGACGCGATGCCGCAGTTTTGCCATAAAGATGCAGGCTTCCGTCGGCACCATGCACAAGCCAGAATCCTTGAGGGGTGACGTCAGAACGCCATAGCTCGATCAGATCGAACGAACTCTCGACCCGTGGCCAGTAGCGCACAACGTCGTGCTTGCCAATGGGGAGACCGCGATATTCGGTTACTTCTCTGGACGTTGGCTTGCCCTCGTCATCCAGCTCGGGCATCAACTCCTCGCCACCTGGGCCGACCATGATGTCGGTGGCGAGGTAGTCGGGTACGCCTTTGCTGGTCCGGCGAGTGATGGCACTGGTCCCCAAACGCCAGCCAATGCCGAACGGACCGTTACCACCCTGGCTGTCATAGCCCAGCGCCATGGCGGGGTCGAAACCGCGCCCTGCTGAAAGGGGCAGCGGCAATTCGAATGAAGCACTGCCCGTTACGCCGACCGAACCCCAGCTTTTGCCGATCGTGGCAATGGAAGCACTCTTGGCGATCGAGGGTTCAGTGATGCTCAGGGACGCTTGCTCTTCCATGGGGCTGATCCTGTATCGGCTTTGCGCTCTCCCATAGCAATGGAGTCGCGTGATAGAGCGACGCTAACAAAATCATAGGAAGGTGTGACCTGTCACATCTGACAGGTAGGGCGGGGTTTTCTAGACCGAATAGGTTGAAAAACGCTGTGCGTTATAGCGAATGGTAAAAGTGGCGCGCAAAAAAAACGGCCAGGTCATCTGAAAGACGACCCGGCCGTATAGGCAAGCTGAAGCGTTTACTGCACTTCTACCGCCAGGCTTTCACTGATCTTTTTCTGCCAGATGGCAGGACCGGTGATGTGTACCGACTCACCCTTGCTGTCTACTGCAACAGTCACTGGCATGTCCTTGACGTCGAACTCGTAGATCGCTTCCATGCCCAGTTCGGCGAAAGCCACCACGCGGGATTTCTTGATGGCTTGTGCCACCAGATAAGCCGCGCCGCCAACAGCCATCAGGTACACGGCTTTGTGGTCCTTGATCGCTTCGATCGCAGTCGGGCCGCGCTCGGATTTGCCGATCATGCCCAACAGGCCGGTTTGCTCGAGAATCTGACGGGTGAACTTGTCCATCCGCGTCGCGGTAGTCGGACCGGCAGGGCCCACCACTTCTTCGCGCACCGGATCAACCGGGCCGACGTAGTAGATGAAGCGACCCTTGAGGTCCACCGGCAGGGTTTCACCCTTGTTCAGCATCTCGACCATGCGCTTGTGCGCCGCGTCGCGACCGGTGAGCATCTTGCCGTTGAGCAGGACGGTTTCGCCCGGCTTCCAGCTCTGCACGTCTTCAGGCGTTAGGGTATCAAGGTTGACGCGACGGGCCGACGGGCCGGCTTCCCAGACGATTTCCGGGTAGGCGTCCAGCGGCGGCGCTTCCAGGGAGGCCGGTCCGGAACCGTCGAGCACGAAATGCGCGTGACGGGTGGCGGCGCAGTTGGGGATCATGCACACCGGCAACGAAGCGGCGTGGGTCGGGTAATCCATGATCTTTACGTCGAGCACGGTGGTCAGGCCACCCAGGCCCTGGGCGCCGATGCCCAGTTGGTTGACCTTCTCGAACAGCTCCAGGCGCATCTCTTCGATACGGTTGGACGGGCCGCGCTTTTTCAGCTCGTGAATGTCGATGGATTCCATCAACACTTCCTTGGCCATCACTGCGGCTTTCTCGGCGGTGCCGCCGATGCCAATGCCGAGCATGCCCGGTGGGCACCAGCCGGCGCCCATTTCCGGAACGGTTTTCAGCACCCAGTCGACGATCGAGTCGGACGGGTTGAGCATGGCCATTTTCGACTTGTTCTCGGAACCGCCGCCCTTGGCCGCCACGTCCACTTCCACGGTGTTACCCGGAACGATGGAGTAGTGGATAACGGCCGGGGTGTTGTCCTTGGTGTTTTTACGAGCGCCCGCCGGGTCGGCGAGGATCGAGGCACGCAGAACGTTTTCCGGCAGGTTGTAAGCCCGGCGCACGCCCTCGTTGATCATGTCGTCCAGGCCCATGGTGGCGCCATCCCAACGTACGTCCATGCCCACGCGAACGAAGACGGTAACGATGCCGGTGTCCTGGCAGATCGGGCGGTGGCCGGTGGCGCACATCCGCGAGTTGATCAGGATTTGCGCCATGCTGTCACGGGCCGCTGGCGATTCTTCGCGCAGGTAGGCTTCGTGCATCGCCTGGATGAAGTCAACGGGGTGGTAATAGGAAATGAACTGCAGGGCGTCGGCAACGCTCTGAATCAGGTCGTCTTGCTTGATCACGGTCATGAGTCGCGCTCCTCTAAAAGACGGGAACATTCAATAAGGTGCTTGCAGCTTGGGTGCATCGGTCGGTTGCAAGCACCTTTACAAGGCACGCCGGGGCTGCTGGCGCGACGCTAAAAAGGCGCGGCAGTATAACGCGCCTCGGTTCCGGGCACACCCGCCGGTAGTCAATCGTTGGTCGCATAGGCTGGCGATGCAAATAAACCTGCGGCAGGGCTTTTGGTGGGAGCGGGCTTGCTCGCGAAGGCATCGGCACATCCAGCATTAATGTGAATGACACGCCGCCTTCGCGAGCAAGCCCGCTCCCACAAAGGTTTGTGTGTAAATTTGCGGAAAGTCGAAGGTCATGCCTTTGACGCCAGTTTTTCGCCCTAAAAATTGAATGGTCATTTATCAGGCACGCTACTAAAGTGGCGTTCGGTCTGTAGAGTAGGACACTCAAGCAGCCTCCCTTCGCACGGTGAGTCAACGATTGACCCATAACGCCATCCAGCGCTTGTTGCTCAAACGCTTCGCCCTCGCAGCCGGCACCTACGCCCTGGCTCTGTTGCTGTTGTGGCTGGCATTTTTTACCGGTCATTACGATGAATCCCTGTCCAACGTGGTCATCGGCAGTGCGCTGGTGGTCATCAGCCAGGCCGCGTTGTTTGCGGTGTTTTACAGCGGCTGCAACCTGCGTTTTTCCGATCCCAGCCTGACCGAAGCGCAAGTGTTGCTGGGGCTGGGTTGGCAAACCTGGCTGATCGCCCATCTGGACGAAGCACGCGGCGCGTTCCTGGTGTTCTACGTGCTGATTCTGCTGTTCGGCTTGTTTCACCTTTCGCGCTTTGCCTTCTTGCGGTGCGCGCTGTTGGTGTTCGTCAGTTTCAGCGCGATCACGCTGTGGGAGGGCTACCACTTCCAGTTGCCCGACCCGGCACTGGCCGCGTTGCAGGTGTGCGTGCTGCTCATCGTGCTGGTCTGGCTGGAGCTTTATGCCCGTCACGTCCAGGCTTCCCGTCAACGCATGCGCCAGCGTCGATTTGCCTTGCAGGCGCATCAGGACACCCTGCGCGGGATGATGCGCCAGCTCGAAGACCTGGTGGCCACCGACGAGCTGACCGGGCTGTTCAATCGCCGGCATTTCCTGCGCCTGGCCTCCCGGGAGCTGAGGGCCATGGACGCCGATGTCATGCATGGCCTTGCGCTGATCGACCTCGACCATTTCAAACGCATCAACGACGTGCACGGCCATGCCGCCGGTGATCAGGTGCTGCAAGCCTTTGCCGCCGTGGCCACCGCCTGCTTGCGCGATGGCGATGTTCTGGCCCGTTACGGTGGCGAAGAATTCGTCGTGCTGTTGCCCGACTGCAACCCCGAGCGCTTGACCTCCTGCTGCGAGCGGCTGCGCATTGCGTTCACCGATGTACAACTGATCGGACTCGACGTCGCCCATCTCAGCTTGTCGGCGGGCATGACGTTGCTCGAAGTGGGCGATGATCTCGACGAAGCCTTGCAGCGCGCCGATCAGGCGCTTTATCGCGCCAAGCGTGACGGCCGCAATCGTTGCGCGGCCGCGTGGGAGAACGTCGATGCCTGAGTTACGGGTCGGCGAACGCCAATGGTCGGTGGCGGCGGGCAGCAACCTGCTCGATGCGTTGAATCAGAACGGCGTGTCGGTGCCCTACAGCTGTCGCGCCGGCAGTTGCCATGCCTGTCTGGTGCAATGTGTCCAAGGGCTGCCGAGCGACAGCCGCCCCGATGCCCTCAGCGCAGAGCAACGACAGCAAGGCTGGCGCCTGGCGTGTCAGTGTCAGGTGGTCGAAGACTTGCAAGTCCACACGTTCGATCCGCTACAGGACGGCCGCCCGGCCGAGGTGGCGGCTGTCGATTGGTTGAGCGCCAGCGTGTTGCGTTTGCGCCTGATCCCCGAGCGTCCGTTGCGCTACAGCGCCGGGCAGCATCTGGTGTTATGGGCGGGCAACGTGGCGCGCCCGTATTCATTGGCCAGCCTGCCGGAAGAAGACCGTTTTCTGGAGTTCCACCTCGATTGTCGCCAGCCTGGGGAATTCAGCGACGCGGCCCGTCAGCTGAAAATCGGTGATGCGATCCGCCTCGGCGAATTGCGCGGCGGGGCCTTGCATTACGACCCGGACTGGAACACCCGACCACTTTGGCTGCTGGCCGCCGGCACAGGGTTGGGCCCATTGTTCGGTATCTTGCGGGAAGCGCTACGGCAAGATCATCAAGGCGCCATTCGCGTCATTCACCTGGCCCACGATGCCGAGGCGCATTACCTGGCCAAACCCCTGCAAGCCATGGCCGCCAGCCGCCCTAACCTGAGCATTGAGCTGTGGACAGCGGCCGAGTTGCCCGAGGCTTTGGCGCAACTGCGGCTTGTTTCACGGCAAACCCTGGCCTTACTCTGCGGAGCCCCTGACAGCGTCGACGCCTTTGCCCGGCGCTTGTACCTGGCGGGATTGCCGCGCAATCAACTGCTGGCGGACGTCTTTGTTCTGCGCGGTTGAGCGCTGATTTTCAGACGCGAGACCGACCATGAGTGATGCCATCCAGTTTGAACGCGAGCGCGGCCTGCTGACCCTGCGCCTCAACCGCCCCGACAAGAAAAACGCCCTGACCCGCGCCATGTACAGCCACTTGGCCGAAGCGCTGAAACTGGCGGATTCCGACCCTGAAATCAATGCCGTGCTGATCACCGGGACTACCGAGTGCTTCACCGCCGGCAACGACATCGCCGACTTCATCCAGCAACCACCGAGCAACCTCGACAGCCCGGTGTTTCAGTTCATGCTCACCTTGCTCGAATGCCGTAAACCGGTGATCGCCGCCGTGGCCGGTGCAGCCGTGGGCATTGGCACGACGATGTTGCTGCATTGCGATCTGGTGTATGTCAGCCGCGATGCGCGCCTGCGCATGCCGTTCGTGAATCTCGGGTTATGTCCGGAATTTGGTTCCAGCCTGATCCTGCCGCGGTTGCTCGGGCAGGCCAAAGCGGCGCATTTGTTACTGCTGGGTGAAAGCTTCAGCGGTGAACAAGCGGCACAGTGGGGGATTGCGACCGAAGCCCTGGACAGTGGCGAAGCGGCGTTGGCCAAGGCGCGGGAGGTGGCGTTGCGTTTCGAGTCGCTGCCGCCGGAAGCGGTGCGCATCAGCAAGCAATTGATGAAAGCCGCGGACCGCGAACAACTGCGCAAGGCCATAGAAGAAGAGAGCGCACAGTTCACCCAACGGCTGCGCTCGGCGGAAGCGATTTCGGCGTTGACCGGTTTCATCAAACGGCATTGATTCTGCGGTGACTGGGCGGGCCCCTTCGCGAGCAAGCCCGCTCCCACAGGGGGGCGAACGCCACAGATCCAATGTGGGAGCGGGCTTGCTCGCGAAGGCGTCCGTCAAGACGACACCTCTTACGGATCAGAAACTAAAAAGCCCCGCCATTCACATGGCGGGGCTTTTTGCGTATGTGCGCCCAAAAACTGAAAAAACACAGGCCGTCTACTGTCAAGTCTGACAGTAGACGGCCCCCACCTTCACTGTTCAGATGCTCTGACCCGGCGCAGTCCTTTAACCCCCCGGTGATCATTCATTATTTGAAGGAGAACACAATGTCAGCACAAGACCTGCTCTCTGGCACGCTCGATCCTGCCTTTGGGGTAAACGGCAAGGTCCACCTTGACTTCGGCGCAGCGATAAGCGTCACCATCAAGGGACTGACTGTGGCGACCGATGGAAAAATCTATTTCACCGGGAGTTACATCGCTAACGAACAGGCCGGGTACATGCTCGGACGCCTTGATGCCGATGGATCGCCTGACCCGACATTCGGCACCCATGGTCTTGTCATTGACTCGTTCGCAGGTGAACCCGACTCAACTGGCAATACCATTACCCTTCTTGAAAACGGGAGCATTCTTCTTCAGGCCTCAACCCGTGTAGATCAGTACCCCGCGTACGTCCCGGCGTTGGCCCGCTACAACCACAACGGCAGCCTTGATCCAGATTTTGGCACTGGGGGGAAAGTCATCATCGACACCCCGCTTGCCACTGCCATTGACCCACCGGGTCAAACGGCAATGACCCCGACAAGCCCGGCATCAGACATTGCCCAGGTACTTCCCGACGGTAAAATCCTGGTATGCACCTATCGTCCCCGGGTAGGAGCGATTTTCAGACTCCAGAGCAACGGTTCACTTGATCTGAGTTTCAATGGTGTTGGCTACATTACCTTGAGCCACCCTGACGCACCTGATCAGCCGGTATTGATTGACAATGTATTGCTTCAAGCAGACGGCCAGTACCTGGCCTGTGGCAGTTTTAACCAATCAAAAAATGCTTTTGTCGCTCGTTACAACACTGACGGCAGCCTGGATCGCACCTTTGGTAAAGACGGCTTCGTTCTCGTTGCTTCCTCTCCCTCTGACGACAAACGCCTGCGCTTCACACAGATGTCGATGCAACCTAATCAACGAATTCTCGCTATTGGCGAAGTTATCTCCAGCCCCTCTGAAGGCTTGATGGTGAGTCTTGAGCCTGATGGAAGTCCAAACATCCAGTTCAATGGCGCGCGCCCGGTTTACACGCAACTGGATGACAAACCGACCGGCTGGGTAGGTGCTGCGATGCAAACCGACGGGAAGATCGTCGTGGCGGGAGCCATACAGGGTTCAGACGCCATTCACTTCGACGGCGTTGTCGCTCGTTTCCAGAGCAATGGCACCCTGGATCCAGTGTTCAACGGATCGGGTTGGACCCGTACCGGTTTCGACAAAGGTGATGGTGTCACTGCGATGACGCTGCAGACCGACAATAAGACGCTGCTCGCGGCTGACGATCAATCGCAAAAATCAGCCATCCTGCGTTACCTGGCGTAGCCCTTCACCCGGGCCCGAAAGGGCTCGGGCACGATTGTCATCATCCTCAGTCGGGAGAGCAGGACCATGTCCAACGTACACAACCAGTCACCCTTCGCTTCTGGCGATCTAGATCCCGGCTTTGGCGATGGCGGCCGAATTTACCTGAGTGTTGAGGGCTATGGCGAGACCGTAAAAATACAACCCGACAATAAAATTATCGTTGGATTTCGCACTGGTCCCGGCTTCGGGCTGGCTCGTCTACAGCCAGATGGCTCGCCAGACATGACCTTTGGTATCGATGGATACGTCATTGGAGAGTTCGGCCAGGATAACGAGATCACCCCGGTGACTGATCTGCACCTGCTGCGCGATGGTCGAATTCTACTCGTCGCAGAGAAGACGACATCAATGGGCACGTACCCGGCACTGGCCATGTTCCATCGCAATGGCAGTGCAGATACGACCTTTGGCCAGAACGGACAACAAATCGTCCAGCTCAAACCTGCCGGACAAGACGAGTTGCAAACAGGATTCTGCCGCCATTCAACGGTGTTGGCCGGCGATAAAATACTCCTGACACTCACCCCCCAAAGGATATTGAACGACCGATACGAGGGATTGCTGATTCGACTTGAACCCGATGGTTCGCTGGACACCACATTTAATAGCCGAGGCTATGTCCCTGTCCCTTACAAAGACACTGGGCTGACGACGCTTGAAGGTGTTGCCGTGCAAGCCGATGGCCGTTACCTGGTCGCCGGTACGACGCGAATACGTACACACACGTTCAGTTTTATGACACGAATTCATGAAAACGGGGGCATCGACGCGACATTCGGAGAGCTAGGTTATGCCACGGTCGAGATTTCAGGGGTAAACACTTATCTGGGACCGATAGCCCTCACCCAGGACGGCAAAACGGTCGGCGCAGGACATCTGGGCGGGGCGTGGTATACCGGCCGTGGGCTTCTATCGGTTATCGACGCCCAAGGCCAACCGGATGCGCAGTTCAACAATGGAATGCCTGCCCTGCTATCCATCCCGCAAATGGATGTGATGTGGCGCGATGTCATCGTCCAGAATCAACACCTCACACTGGTCGGCGGCGGTCAAACATCGGAAGGCATAACCCGGTATGCCATCGCCCGCTACCTGCCCTCCGGACAATTGGATAGCCGTTTTGGACAAGAGGGCGTTATCCGAGGGGAACCCAGGGTATCTATCGCTGCGGCAACGCTACGACAGTACGACGCGAATATCATCACCGTCGGTACCACTGAAGGTAACGGTGAACGTGTGACGGTCAGTTGTTATTCAGGATGAGCCGGCCATAGAAGAAGAGAGCGCACAGATCACCCAGCAGCTGCGCTCGGGGGAAGTGATTGCGGCGTTGACCGGGTTCGCCAAACGGCATTGATTCTGCGGTGACTGGGCGGGCCCCTTCGCGAGCAAGCCCGCTCCCACACTGGATCTGTGGGTACACAAACCCCCTGTGGGAGCGGGCTTGCTCGCGAAGGCGTCCATCAAGGCGACACCTCTTCCAGATCAGAAACCAAAAAGCCCCACCATTCACATGGCGGGGCTTTTGTTTTTCAGCAACCGGTCACTCAGACCATCTTGTCGCCAACGTGCAGGATTTTCATCCCGTTGGTGCCGCCGATGGTGTGGTAGCTGTCGCCCTTGGTCAGGATCACCCAGTCGCCTTTTTCGACGACACCGCGTTTGAGCAACTCGTCGATCGCGGCCTGGCTGACTTGCTCAGGCGGCAGCGATGCCGGGTCGAACGGTACGGTGTAGACGCCACGGAACATGGCCGCGCGGGCCTGGGTTTCGCGGTGCGGGGAGAACGCGTAGATCGGGATCGAGGAACGGATGCGCGACATGATCAACGGCGTGTAGCCACTTTCGGTCAGGGCGATGATCGCCTTCACGCCCGGGAAGTGGTTGGCGGTGTACATGGCCGCCAACGCGATGCTCTGGTCGCAGCTTTCGAAGACCTTGCCGATGCGGTGGCTGGAGGTCTTGCTGGTCGGGTGCTTTTCAGCGCCGATGCAGATGCGCGCCATGGCTTGCACCGCTTCCAGCGGGTACAGGCCGGCAGCACTTTCCGCCGAGAGCATCACGGCGTCGGTGTAGTCGAGCACGGCGTTGGCTACGTCGGACACTTCGGCGCGAGTCGGCATCGGGTTCTGGATCATCGACTCCATCATCTGGGTCGCCACGATCACAGCCTTGTTGTGGCGGCGTGCGTGCAGAATGATTTTCTTCTGGATGCCCACCAGCTCGGCGTCGCCGATTTCCACACCCAGGTCACCACGGGCCACCATGACGGCGTCGGAGGCTTTGATCAGCGCGTCGAGGGTTTCGTCGTCGGCCACGGCTTCAGCGCGTTCGATCTTCGCCACCAGCCAGGCAGTACCGCCGGCTTCGTCGCGCAGTTGACGGGCGTATTCCATGTCGGCGGCGTCACGCGGGAAGGACACGGCGAGGTAGTCGACCTGCATTTCCGCGGCGAGCTTGATATCCGCCTTGTCTTTTTCAGTCAGGGCCGGAGCGGTCAGGCCGCCACCGCGACGGTTGATGCCTTTATGGTCGGACAGCGGGCCGCCGATCAGTACGGTGCAATTGAGTTCGGTGGCATTGGCGGTATCAACGCGCATCACCACACGGCCGTCGTCGAGCAGCAGCTCGTCGCCCACGCCGCAGTCTTTAACCAGGTCCGGGTAGTCGATGCCGACGACGGTCTGGGTGCCTTCGGTCAGAGGATGGCTGGTGGAGAAGGTGAATTGATCACCGATCTTCAGCTCGATCTTCTTGTTGGCGAATTTGGCGATACGGATTTTCGGGCCTTGCAGGTCACCCAGCAGAGCGACGAAGCGGCCGTGCTTGGCAGCGAGGTCACGCACCAGCTTCGCGCGAGCCTTGTGCTCGTCGGGGGTGCCATGGGAAAAGTTCAGGCGGGCGACGTCCAGGCCAGCCAGAATCAGCTGTTCGAGAACTTCCGGCGAGTTACTGGCCGGGCCAAGGGTAGCGACGATTTTGGTGCGACGGACGGACATGCATAGACTCCTGAGTTCAAGCGCTGGGTGAGGCTACTATGGTCCGAAGTTGTAGTCATTGTTCGTTTGCACTACTTATTCGTTTGTTTCTTGAAACGAACAATCCTGAAGATTTCCGCCAACGGGTCGATACAGAGCTCAAGACAGGAGAACCCCCATGCGATTCGTGCTCATTGCCGCCCTTGCCCTCAGCGTCACGGGCTGCACCCGTTGGTCGATGAACCATCATTTGAATAACGCCTACAGCGCCTACGACCGTGGCAATTGCGAGCAGGTGATGCTCGAACTGTCCAAAGTCGAACGCGCCAGCCGAGCGCGGCCTTACGTGTGGCCGGAAGCATCGATGATGCGCGGCTTGTGCCTGGAACGGCAGAAACTGTTTGTCGATGCGGCGCAAACCTACCAGTTCATCATCGCCTCGTACCCGCAAAGTGAATACGCCTACCGCGCCCGCGCCCGCCTGGAAACCTTGCAGTCGCTGGGCCACTATCCGCTGCGCAGCGCGGCTGCGGTGGTGCACCCGACGCAGTTCTGATGGTCCTGATCGTTCAAAGGCTGGCTCACCGGCGGTGGTGAGCTATAGTCGAATAGATCGGTTTAGAGCCTTGCCTCTGATCGACGCAACACCTGTGATCGGCAGGCGTAAGCGGCAGCGGCGTTATGGACTGTCGCACCGGGATCGGGGAGAGCGCGCCCATGCTTCTATATAAGAGAAGCAGGCCCGTTCCGAAGCATTAGTGCGGCTCTGCTGAAGAGCCTTGCTGGGCCATTTGCGCATGTTTACTGACCGCCGGATCGAGCGGCATCAACTGCCGTATTTTCTAAGAGTGTTCAACAGCGTCACCGACAAACCCATCGGCTTTCTGGGCAATGTGTCCGAAGACGGGCTGATGCTGATCAGCCAGCTGCCGATGATGATCGGCGCCGATTTCGATTTGCGCCTGAAAATCCCCGACAGCGATGGCTGCATGCAGGTCATCGATCTTCAGGGGTGTTGTCTGTGGTGTCATGAAGACACGACCCCTCACCATTACGACGCCGGGTTCAGCCTGCAACGGGCACCGCCGGAGTATGGGCAACTGGTCAGCGCCTTGAAGCAATACTTCAGTTTTCAGCCGCTGCCTGCTTCTGCTTGATGCCCTGCGGTGCCTGTACTGGCGCCTTCGCGGGCAAGCCCGCTCCCACAGTGATCGCGTCGAACAAAATGTTGGCGTACACCACCGAACCTGTGGGAGCGGGCTTGCCCGCGAAGGCGTTAGCGCAGGCGCCTGATATTTAAGCTCAGGTCACCTTGATCGCCGTCTCGTTCGCCAGCGACCGCTCCACCAGCATCAACCCCAACTCACTCAATTGATAAATCGCCATCGCCAGATGCCGCGGCTTGTCCTCCAGGCTTTCGGCCAGGTCGAGCAGCAGAATGCTGACCGAGGAAAAGGTTTCGTAGGTCTGGATGGTCAGGGCTTCGGGGTTTGCATCGGGGACGACGGTGAACATTTCCATGGCACGGTCCTGGGATGAAGGGAGGCGGTTGATGTGGGGTTTGAGGTAATGGTCCAGCGCCTTGTTGGCGGCGGCGTTGAGCTTTTTTGAATCGAGGGTGGAATAGGGGGAAACCGGGTCGGCTTCGGGGGGATTGGGTGTTGCCTTGAACATGATCATTGTTCCTTTTAGTGAAGCTGCCACCGTCTCGCGACTAAACGAGGGGTGGCGGCTGGACGCAGGTTAGTCGACCGGGAGGAACATGAAAAAACCGGCGCGCCCGAGGGCGCCCTGCGCACAGCCACCATTGAGTGCGGGGATAGGGAATACCCGACTGAATGACGCTTATGCACCTTCATGTTACCTACCGGGCGACTAAACCCGATCGCTGATTGGCAGCGACGCGGATCAAGTTACGGGGCAATACCAAGGCGCACAAGCCGGCGGATTCTGGCGGATGTGTAGGCAAAGGCGCAAGGCGCTGTAGCCGCGGACTGAAGGGTTTAAAACATTAGGAAAAGTGACGAGGCGTAGGGTAGCCGTTCGTCGGTACTGTCATATCTGACAGGTAGTCGGTCGCCCGTTGATCGATGTAAAAGAAAGCAGCAGGTCAAGTTGCGGCAGACCGAGTTTTCGTCCAAATACAGGAGTTGGATCATGTCAGATGAGAGTGTTGATTTCACAGATGCTGCTCATGAGAAAGATTTTGCCGATGAGAAATCGGACAACTCTGTAGAGCCTCTGACTGAGAGTGCACAGCAAACCGGCGCGAACAACTTGACAGCCGACGACGCGGGATCAGTTCTTGTTGGTCCACTAGAGATCAATAGGCCTCATGATCGTGTGTTTGTCGATCGATCGAATGTTTTTATTTTTAATGTTGCGCAAAAGGGACGTCACCAGGTTTGGATGAAGTACATGGTGAACAACGTTTTGATAAGTTCTTTTGAAGAACAATGGTATACGGGTGAACAATGGAATCACCATCCTGTTAGTAGTTTTATTACAGGGGATGGGTTGTATGAAGCGTACTGGCGATTTAATGACACGATCTCCGAAAAAATTCATAGATTTGTATACGTTAGTGATCAGCCAGTTATTACCTATCCGGCTCAAAATGAAGTCATAGCAGATCGCAAGCCAAGGATTACCGGGACCGGCGGCGAGCGCAGTATCCTCAGGGTAATGAAGAGTTCCTCGGCAATTCAACTGAGTGCGGAAATCACGCCCAATTCAAATCGATGGGCCCTCGATCTTAACCAGCGCTTGCCGTATGGTGATTATTCTATTGCCATTCGGCAATCGATGCCGTTCTATATCTCGCGTTATAGTCTAAACCGGCCTTTTAAAATCAGAGGTATAGACTTGTCTTCACCCCAGCCTGCTCAGATCGTGCCCAGCAAGGACATTGTTTTCAGGGGTGAGAGCAATCCTGGAGTGATGGTTCATGTAATTAGAGCGGACAGTACTCAGCAGATGCTTACCAGTTTAGTTCAAGTTCCATCCAGCCAGCAGTGGAGCCTGAGACTAAGAGAGGATATGGTTGGAACACTGGAAAGTGGTGAGTTGAGTGTAAGAGCTCAATGGAATGGACTGGCCGGCATGGGCCGTTCGGACCTACTGACTTTTAAAGTGTTAGGTGTTCCGGCCATCACCGGCCCCGCTATCGAGCAAGACATGTCGTTTGACGTGACCGGTAATAATTACTTGCCAGGTTCCACTGTCGATATCTATATCGATCTGTCACCTGAGCGCGTGGGGCAGAGTGCTGTGACGCTAAGTGGTAAAACCTGGTCCGCGAGAGTGACACTTGAGCCGGGCCCTGTCTCCCTCGTGGCGGAGCAAAGATGGGGAGCGTCAGGTTTGGTTTCCGGGAGAGGCTTCGAGCGCCAGTTCAAAATCCGCCCCCCCCAACTGACGGATGTCATCCCCACCGCAACGTCTGACAACACCGTTATGTTCTCAGGTGTTGGTCACAACGGCGCCAGAGTCGAAATCGCTATAACCAACGGGCCAGGTGGACAATCGCTAGGCCCGGTGACGGTTGTCAACAATGCCTGGCAGGTGGTCGCCACCAATTGGCCGCCCGGCCTGTACAGCTTTTTGGCCACACAAAAAGTGTCTGATGGCGACGGTGGCTGGATCGTTTCGAAGCCTTTCCCGTTCACCTACGACTGGAAGGTACCGGCACCCACCGAGGTCACTTATACAGTGGCGAATTACACGCCGACCTTCACCGGCCGTGGCTACAACGGGGCCACGGTCGAATTGTACAACCCTGGTGGCGCGAGCAAGGCCGCACCGGATGCGTTGGTGGCCAACAGACGATGGTCAAGCCAGGCGTCTGAGGTCTGGGGGCCGACGTTGAAGCGTGAGGTTCACCTGCGCCAACGCCTGGGCCAGGTCTTCTCCGATTGGTTTTTCCTTGAGGTGACCATTCCTCTGCTCCCGCCGGTCATCACAGAGATGATCGACAACGAATACACGCCCATCTTCAATGGCACCTGCTGGGCCGGGGCGACGGTCAATCTGACATTCAGCGACGATCCAAATGTCTATCCCGCGGTGGTGCAAGGTGACACCTGGACGTATACGCGTCCCGAGCCGTTCGAGATCGACATCACCCACACGCTCACAGTCACACAGCACGCGGCCGGTCAGGATTCGCCGTCGACCATCCTGTCCTTCTCGATCAACCGCGTCCTCCCCACCCCGGTGTTTACCGCACCGGA
>NZ_QKZG01000014.1:0-167831 GCF_003254125.1 Pseudomonas sp. 478 | reverse complement strand
CCCACGGTCTGTACTGCGTCAACAGTCAGAATCGAGCCTTGTCCCTCCTCCTCCCTTCAAGTCCTACCATACAAGCGAGCCTGCTCGCGATAGCGGTGTATCAGTCAACATCAATATCGACTGATACACCGCTATCGCGAGCAGGCTCGCTCCCACATGGAAAAACAAAAGGCCGCTTGGCGGTTATGCCAAGCGGCCTTGAGAAGTGCTGACCAGACGCGTCAGCTCAAATCATTTAGTCCAATCTGCAACGCGTTCCGGGTGTTTGGCGACCCAATCCTTTGCAGCGGCTTCAGGTTTGGCACCATCCTGAATCGCCAGCATGACTTCGCCGATTTCGTCTTTCGACGCCCACTGGAAGTTCTTCATGAACTTGGCAACTTCCGGAGCCTTGGTTGCCAGTTCTTTACTGCCGATGTTGTTTACAGTTTCAGCCGCGCCATAAACGCCTTTCGGGTCGTCCAGGAAGCGCAGTTTCCACTTGGCGAACATCCAGTGCGGCACCCAACCGGTGACAGCAATGGATTCGTTTTTCTTCTCGGCACGGGTCAGCTCGGCAATCATGCCGGCGCCGGAACTGGCCTTGAGTTGATAGCCGGTCAGATCGTAGTCCTTGATGGCCTGCTCGGTCTTGAGCATCACACCCGAACCGGCGTCGATGCCGACAATGCGACCTTTGAAGCTGTCGTCGGTTTTCAGATCGGCAATACTTTTAGCTTTGACGTACTCCGGCACGATCAGGCCAATTCTTGCGTCCTTGAAGTTCGGACCGTAATCGACGACTTGATCCTTGTTCTTGGTCCAGTATTCACCATGAGTCACGGGCAGCCACGCAGACATCATGGCATCGAGCTTGCCTGTGGCCACACCCTGCCACATGATCCCGGTGGCGACTGCTTGCAGTTTCACGTCATAACCGAGTTTCTGCCTGATCACTTCAGCAGCCACGTTGGTCGTGGCAACACTGTCCGACCAGCCGTCAACATAACCGATAGTCACTGCCTTGCCTTCAGCGCTGGCCACAGTAGAACTGATCGCCAGCACCAAAGCGGCACCTGCGCCCAAGAGTCGTCGCATCTTCATCGTTACTTCCCCGAAAGTGCTGCGCTCGACGGATGCCGAGTCGCGTCAACGTATTGTTATGGTGCACAGCGCCCCCATCACGCCCACCGCAAACTCATCCGAACATCAGCGGAGTACTGACGTCTCGATAATCAACCTCAAGACAATGGCGACCTTCTCTGCCAGCGACCTCAAGGCATCGAGAAACGACATCAGAACGCCATTAATTTAGACCACCGGAAGTCTGCCCGCCAATCCGCCCAAACTTTGCATGTCAAAAGTATGCAGGCCACCAAGCACGCGGCAAATGAAGGTAACATGCGCGGCTTTGCTCCCAGACGGCCTGACCATGCCCGCGACATCCCGCTTTCCTTTTTTTGCTTATCTATTCGCCTGCCTGCTGGGGCTTTTTGCCCTGGGTGGCTTCTGGTACGGCCTCGGTAAACCGGTGGTGCTGCCGGATGTGGCCAGCGCGACGCACAAGCTGCAATGCGCCTCCTACACCCCGTTCGACAAGGACCAATCGCCGTTCGATCAGCCGTTCAAGCTGCGCCCCGAGCGCATGGACGCCGACCTCGCGCTGCTGGCCAAAAGCTTCGAATGCATCCGCACCTATTCCATGACCGGCCTCGAGGCCCTGCCCGACCTGGCGCGCAAGCACGGGCTGAAACTGATGATCGGCGCCTGGGTCAACAGCAACCCGGTTGACACCGCCAAGGAAGTCGACCTGCTGATTGCCTCGGCCAACGCCAACGCGGACGTGGTGACCTCGGTGATCGTCGGCAACGAAACCCTGTTGCGCAAGGAAGTCACTGGCGCGCAATTGGCCAAGCTCATTAATAAAGTCAAAAGCCAGGTCAAACAACCTGTCACTTACGCCGACGTCTGGGAGTTCTGGCTCAAGCACCCGGAAATCGCCCCGGCGGTGGATTACCTGACCATCCATTTGTTGCCGTACTGGGAAGATGACCCGTCGAATATCGACGCCGCCCTGCAGCATGTGGCCGAGGTACGTCAGGTGTTCGGCAACAAGTTCGCACCCAAGGACGTGATGATTGGCGAAACCGGCTGGCCCAGCGAAGGCCGTCAGCGTGAAACCGCCCTGCCGAGCCGGGTCAATGAAGCCAAGTTCATTCGTGCTTTTGTCATCATGGCGGAGCAGCAAGGCTGGCATTACAACCTGATCGAAGCCTTCGACCAGCCATGGAAACGCGCAAGCGAAGGTGCGGTCGGTGGCTACTGGGGGCTGTTCGATGCCGATCGCCAGGACAAGGGCGTGCTCGCCGGTCCTGTGTCGAACGTGCCTTACTGGACGCAGTGGCTGGTGGTGGGTGGTTTGATTTTCCTTGGCACGTTAATCCTCGGCGGCCGTGTCCGCAGCACTCGCGCAGCGCTGGTTCTACCGCTGCTCGGTGCGCTGGCCGCTTGCTCGATTGGCGCCTGGGGCGACCTGGCCCGTGTCACTACGCGGTTTACCAGTGAGTGGTTGTGGGTCGCTTTGCTGACGGCGCTGAATGTGTTGGTGCTGGCCCATGCGGCACTGACCCTGAGCGCTCGCACCGGCTGGCGCGGACGCGCGTTCAATGCATTGGAACGTCGGGCGGGCTGGTTGCTCGCGGTGGCCGGGTTTGCCGCTGCGGTGACGATGCTGGAGCTGGTGTTCGACCCGCGTTATCGCAGTTTCCCGAGTGTCGCGTTCATCCTGCCGGCGCTGGTCTATCTGTGCCGCCCGGTGAGCGTGCCGCGTCGGGAGATTGCCCTGCTGACCTTCATCATCGGTGCCGGCATTGCGCCGCAGCTTTATCGTGAAGGCTTGCAGAATCAGCAGGCCTGGGGTTGGGCGCTGGTGAGTGTGTTGATGGTTGCAGCGTTGTGGCGCAGTTTGCGGGTTCGTAAAAGCTGATCTTCATTGCGGCTGCCGGCCTCTTCGCGAGCAAGCCCGCTCCCACAGGGATCTTTGTCGTACACAAATTCTGTGTTCGCTGAAGAACCCTGTGGGAGCGGGCTTGCTCGCGAAGACTGACCATCAGACGCTACGGGAAGCCCGAACCAGACGCAATCCAGCAATGACCACCGCAAAAACAGCCAACGTCGTGTTGTACAACGCCAACGCCGGAAACCCGAACACCAGCGCCAGCACCGCCAACCACCACCCGGCCCGGCCCGGCAGCACAAACCCGATAACGGCCGCCGCCAATGCCGCTAAGCCCAAGACATTGAAGTGAATCATCAAGCCTAGGCTCGAACGAACCTGGCATTCCCAGCGGCTCGCTTCGTCCACGCAGATGCCGACCCATTGAGCATCCTCCATAAAGCCATAACGCGCGCCATAACTGGCGGCCAGCCATAACGGCAGGAGAACGAGCAGCAGAATCACAGGCAGACGGCGGGACATGAAGCACTCCAATAAACGAAAACGGCGGCCAGCTTAATCCCCCGCCAGCGCTAAGCAAACGCATGTGACAGATAATTGGCCACCAAATCGCTGCAAAGTGTATCGTCCAGCTACTATTACTCCGAATTTAGCCCTGATTGGTGCCGACCCATGGCACTTTGGCGCAAACCCCGTGGTCATAGCCTGCGAACTTCATTTGGCACCTTTCTCTAAGGGATCTAGTCATGCTCCGTTCCTTGCGCTTCGCCGCCCTGTTTGGCGGCCTTATTTTGAGTGCGTCCGCACTGGCGGCGGACATCGACGCCGCCAGTTATGGCTACCCCTT
Source organism: Pseudomonas sp. 478 (assembly GCF_003254125.1). Lineage (NCBI taxonomy): Bacteria > Pseudomonadati > Pseudomonadota > Gammaproteobacteria > Pseudomonadales > Pseudomonadaceae > Pseudomonas > Pseudomonas sp. 478. The sequence goes on along the minus strand of NZ_QKZG01000014.1, from coordinate 164,049 downwards.
GACCAACCCGTTCGAGGCGACCATCGCGACGACACCGCCGGACCTGCGTCCGGACTTGCCGCTGGACGATGACATCAATCAGGAAACCCGCAGCGTCAGGTTACGCCCGGAGCGTGAATTCGATTTGCCGGACAACTTCTGGCCAGTGAAGAAACTCACCTACCGCATCGCCACCCAGGATAAAGCCGCTCCGCTGATTTTCCTGATCGCCGGCACCGGCGCGCGCTATGACAGCAGCCTTAACGAATACCTGAAGAAGCTCTACTACAAGGCCGGCTACCACGTGGTGCAACTGTCGTCGCCCACCAGCTTCGACTTCATGAGCGCCGCCTCACGCTTTGCCACACCCGGCATCACCAAGGAAGACGCCGAAGACATGTACCGGGTGATGCAGGCCGTGCGGGCACAAAACCCGCATGTGGACGTTACCGATTACTACCTGACCGGCTACAGCCTGGGCGCACTGGATGCGGCGTTCGTCGCGCACCTGGATGAAACCCGCCGCAGCTTCAACTTCAAGAAAGTCTTGCTGCTCAACCCGCCGGTCAACCTCTACACCTCGATCACCAACCTCGACAAGCTGGTCCAGACCGAGGTCAAGGGCATCAACAACAGCACAACGTTCTATGAGCTGGTGCTGAACAAACTGACTCGCTACTTCCAGCAGAAAGGCTACATCGACCTCAACGATGCCCTGCTCTACGACTTCCAGCAGTCCAAGCAGCACCTGAGCAACGAACAGATGGCCATGCTGATCGGCACTTCGTTCCGCTTCTCGGCAGCCGACATTGCCTTCACCTCGGACCTGATCAACCGCCGCGGTCTGATCACTCCCCCGAAATACCCGATCACCGAAGGCACCACCCTCACGCCGTTCCTCAAACGCGCGCTGCAGTGCGATTTCGACTGTTACATCACCGAACAGGTCATCCCGATGTGGCGCGCCCGCACCGACGGCGGCAGCCTGCTGCAACTGATCGACCAGGTCAGTTTGTACGCGCTCAAGGATTACCTGCACGACAGCCCGAAAATCGCCGTCATGCACAACGCCGACGACGTGATTCTCGGCCCTGGCGACCTTGGCTTCCTGCGCAAGACTTTTGGCGATCGTTTAACCGTTTATCCACTGGGCGGCCATTGCGGCAACCTTAATTACCGCGTCAACAGCGACGCCATGCTGGAGTTCTTCCGTGGCTAAATACCTCCTGCTTATCGCAGCGATACTCTGCGCAGGCGTCGCCAATGCCGACAACAGCAAAGCCAACGCACCGGTTGTGATTGACAGTGACGGCTTCAAGGAGCCGCTGAGCAAACTCAAATTCAACCCGGGGCTGGATCAGCGCGAGTTCGAACGCTCGACGCTTAGCGCGCTGGCCGTCTACGACCCGCTGGAAGAGTGGAACCGCCGCGTCTACCACTTCAATTACCGTTTCGACCAATGGGTGTTCCTGCCGGTGGTCAATGGCTATCGCTACATCACGCCAAGTTTCCTGCGCACCGGTGTCAGCAACTTCTTCAATAACCTCGGTGATGTGCCGAACCTGGTGAACAGCTTGCTGCAGTTCAAGGGGCAGCGTTCGATGGAAACCACCGCACGCCTGCTGCTCAACACCACCGTGGGCATCGCCGGCCTGTGGGACCCGGCCACCGCCATGGGTCTGCCGCGCCAGAGCGAAGACTTCGGCCAGACGCTGGGTTTCTACGGCGTGCCGGGCGGCGCTTACTTCGTGTTGCCGATCCTCGGCCCTTCGAACATCCGCGACACCGGGGGCCTGGCGGTCGATTTCACCGCAGAGTCGGCGATCAACTTCCTGAACGTCTCCGAAGTCAGCGAAAACCACCCGGAAATCTGGGTCCTGCGTGGCATCGACAAGCGCCACCAGAACAGCTTCCGCTATGGCCAACTGAACTCGCCATTCGAGTACGAGAAAGTGCGCTACGTCTACACCGAGTCGCGAAAGTTGCAGATCGCCGAGTAAGTCATCGGCAACAAAAAAGGCCATTCGATGCGAATCGAATGGCCTTTTTCATGCCCGATGGATCAGACACCACCCTCTCCTGTAGGAGCCTAGCTTGCTCGCGATAGCGGTGTAACAGCCAACATAGATGTTGAATGTTATGGCCTCATCGCGAGCAAGCTCAGCTCCTACAGGTTCAGTTTTTGACTGCACGCCAGATTTTGCTCGCCACCATGACGCCGGCCAACACCACCGCACCCGCGACAATCCCCGCCACCGCATTCAGCAACGTCGGCACGATAAACCCGGCACCGCCCGCCCCTGCGCTGACGCTCTCAATCCAGTGATGAACCAGCGGTACGCCGTGGGTGAGAATCCCGCCACCCACCAGGAACATCGCCGCCGTGCCGATCACCGACAGGCTTTTCATCATGTACGGCGCCGCACGCAGAATCCCGGTGCCGATACTTTTGGCCATCTGCCCAGGCTTCTGGGTCAGCCACAAACCGAGGTCGTCGAGCTTGACGATGCCGGCCACCAGACCATACACACCGATGGTCATGACGATGGCAATGCCCGAAAGCACGATGACTTGCTGGGTCAGCGAGGCATCTGCCACGGTCCCCAGAGTGATGGCGATGATTTCCGCCGACAGAATGAAGTCGGTGCGGATGGCGCCTTTGATCTTGTCCTGCTCGAACGCCACCAGATCGACCGCCGGATTGGCTACAGCCTCGACCAGCTCAGCATGTTCGGCTTGATCTTCAGCCTTGCTGTGCAGGAATTTGTGGGCCAGCTTCTCGAAACCTTCGAAACACAGATAGGCGCCACCGACCATCAATAGCGGCGTGACCAGCCACGGAATGAACGCGCTAATGGCCAACGCCGAGGGCACCAGGATCAGCTTGTTGAGAAACGAGCCCTTGGCCACCGCCCATACCACCGGGATTTCCCGCTCGGCACGCACGCCGGAAACCTGCTGGGCGTTGAGCGCCAGATCGTCACCGAGCACGCCGGCGGTCTTCTTGGCAGCCATTTTGGTCATCAATGCCACGTCGTCGAGTACCGCGGCAATGTCGTCGATCAGCAACAGCAAACTGCTTCCTGCCATGAATCAGGCTTCCTTCGAATAATGAATGCCGCGCAGCATAGCGCGGCCTAACGTGCCGTGGGGCATTCTTGAGCGTCGCGCGAGGCCGGTGCTACCATGCGCAACCGCCAGAACAGGCAAGGAACCCCCTGGTTTATGAGCACTATCCGCGAGCGCAACAAACAACTGATCCTGCGTGCCGCCAGTGAAGAATTTGCCGACAAGGGCTTCGCTGCGACCAAAACCAGTGACATCGCAGCCAAGGCGGGATTGCCCAAGCCCAACGTCTACTACTACTTCAAATCCAAGGAAAACCTCTACCGCGAGGTCCTGGAAAGCATCATCGAGCCAATTCTGCAGGCCTCGACACCGTTCAACGCCGACGGCGTGCCCAGTGAAGTGCTGAGCGGCTACATTCGCTCGAAAATCCGTATCTCCCGCGACCTGCCCTTCGCCTCCAAGGTGTTCGCCAGCGAAATCATGCACGGCGCGCCACACCTGAGCGCCGATCTGGTTGAACGGCTCAACGGCCAGGCCAAGCACAACATCGACTGCATCCAGACCTGGATCGACCGCAGCCAGATCGCCCCGATCGACCCCAACCACCTGATGTTCAGCATCTGGGCCGCGACCCAGACCTATGCCGACTTCGACTGGCAGATTTCTGCGGTGACCGGAAAGGCCAAGCTCGATGAGGCCGACTATGAAGCGGCGGCGCAGACGATTATCCGGTTGGTGTTGAAAGGGTGTGAGCCGGACCGTTAAACCGTGGTGCGCCTTTCGCGAGCAAGCCCGCTCCCACAAGGGATCTTCGGTGTGTTGGAGATCGAGTGTGGGAGCGGGCTTGCTCGCGAAGAAGGCGACTCGATATCGCCTCAAACCCAGATCGCATCCCACAGCGGATAGTCGCCAAGTTTCCCAACCAGTCCCGCCCGCAATGGGTTGGCGACAACATATCGGGCGAGCTTCACCAAATCCTCATCTCGGCGCAAAGCATGATCATGAAAACTCTGCTGCCAAAGGCTGCCTGTTCTCCCCGTGCCGGCATTGATAGTTCGAGTACTCAACGATTTGGCCTGACACATCAATTGACCCAATGACCCTTTTTGCAACTGGATCAACCAGTGAAAGTGATCGGGCATGACTACAAAAGCCAAGGTCTCGGCAAACCCGTGATCCTGTGCTTGTTTGAATTGGTGAACGACCATCCTGCCCAAGGTGTAATCCCTGAAAACAGGCTCTCGCTTGAGGGTGTTGGCAGTCAGAAGATAAATGCGGTTTTGCTCGGCATAGCGACCGATGCGCAAGCGGTGTGAAGCTGACAGCTCAGGCATTCCTTTGCCTCTCTCATGGATGAATTCATGAAAAGGCTAGATCAGCGAACCGGGAACTGAGGGGCGGACTTTTAGCTGGATGTGTCTGAAGGATCGCTTTCGCGAGCAAGCCCGCTCCCACAGTGGGTGAGCGGTGTTCAGACATTTTATGTCTTCCACCGAACCATTGTGGGAGCGGGCTTGCTCGCGAAGGCGTTAGATCAATCAACACATAATCAAGCAGTCACCCCCGCATCCGCCCGCAACCCCAGCGCCTCGATTGCGTTGATCGCACATTGCTCATCAACATCAGAAAGATCACCGCTGATACCAACAGCCCCCAGCACGTTCCCATCCTGATCCCGAATCAACACCCCACCCGGTGCCGGGACGACGCTGCCCTGCCCCAGACTGTTCAAAGCGGCGATAAACGCCGGTCGTTGTTGTGCGTCCAGCGCCAGCAGGCGTGAGCCCTTACCCAGGGCGATAGCGCCCCAGGCTTTGCCGATGGCGATCTGCGGGCGCAGCAGGCTGGCGCCGTCTTCACGCTGCAGGGTGACCAGGTGTCCGCCCGCATCCAGTACTGCAATGGTCAATGGAGCCGCCGAGATTGCACGCCCTGCGGAGATAGCCTGATTGGCCAGGTTGACTGCGACTTTCAAGGTTAAAGCGCTCATGGTGCCGTCCTCATTTTGTTATAGGGAAAGCTGCTGGACTGTGTTTTGTTCCGAAGTCCGATGCGACAAATAGAACACAATGAGTTATTTTTTTGTATACAATAATTCTCGAAAAGCGCCACATGCGACGAAAAGCCACAGTAGATTGGGCTTCCGACGAATGAAACGGCCGCTTGAGAAAATGGATTGACCTGCGCCGTCCGCCGTGAATACACTCTGCGCAAAGCCACTTGTATACAATTACAAAACGTAAGAGGCACCAAAACCATGAGCAAAATGAGAGCAATCGAAGCCGCCGTTCTGGTGATGCGCCGTGAAGGGGTTGATACCGCTTTTGGCATCCCGGGCGCCGCGATCAACCCGCTGTACTCCGCCTTGCAGAAGGTCGGTGGCATCGATCACGTCCTCGCTCGCCACGTTGAAGGCGCCTCGCACATGGCCGAGGGCTACACCCGCACCAAGGCCGGCAACATCGGCGTGTGCATCGGCACTTCGGGACCTGCCGGTACCGACATGGTCACCGGGCTCTACAGCGCCTCGGCCGACTCGATCCCGATTCTTTGCATTACCGGCCAGGCGCCCCGCGCCCGTATGCACAAGGAAGACTTCCAGGCGGTCGACATCACCTCGATCGTCAAGCCAGTGACCAAGTGGGCAACCACCGTCATGGAACCGGGTCAGGTGCCTTACGCGTTCCAGAAAGCCTTCTACGAAATGCGCTCCGGCCGTCCAGGCCCGGTGCTGATCGATCTGCCGTTCGACGTGCAGATGGCTGAAATCGAATTCGACATCGACGCCTATGAACCACTGCCGCTGGCCAAACCAACCGCTAACTGCGTGCAAATCGAGAAGGCCCTGGCCATGCTCGATCAGGCCGAGCGTCCGTTGTTGGTGGCCGGTGGTGGCATCATCAATGCCGACGCCAGCGAGTTGCTGGTGGAGTTCGCCGAGTTGACCGGTATTCCGGTGGTCCCGACCCTGATGGGCTGGGGCACCATTCCAGACGATCACCCGTTGATGGTCGGCATGGTCGGTCTGCAAACCTCGCACCGCTACGGCAACGCGACGATGCTCAAATCCGACCTGGTGCTGGGTGTCGGTAACCGCTGGGCCAACCGTCACACCGGTTCGATCGACGTTTACACCGAAGGCCGCAAATTCATTCACGTTGACATCGAACCGACCCAGATCGGCCGCGTGTTCACCCCGGACCTGGGCATCGTTTCCGACGCCGCTGCCGCGCTGACCGTGTTCATCGAAGTCGCTCGCGAATGGCAAGCCGCCGGCAAGCTGAAAAACCGCAGTGCCTGGCTGCAAGACTGCCAGCAGCGCAAGTCCAGCCTGCAGCGCAAGACTCACTTCGACAACGTGCCGGTCAAACCGCAGCGGGTTTACGAAGAGATGAACCAGGTGTTCGGCAAGGACACGTGCTACGTCAGCACCATCGGTCTGTCGCAGATTGCCGGCGCGCAGTTTCTGCACGTCTACAAACCGCGTCACTGGATCAACTGCGGTCAGGCCGGTCCGTTGGGCTGGACCATTCCGGCAGCGCTGGGTGTGGTCAAGGCTGATCCGACCCGCAAGGTTGTGGCGTTGTCGGGCGACTATGACTTTCAGTTCATGATCGAAGAGTTGGCGGTGGGCGCGCAGTTCAAGCTGCCGTACATCCACGTGGTGGTGAACAACTCGTACCTGGGGCTGATTCGCCAGGCTCAGCGCGGTTTCGACATGGACTACTGCGTGCAGCTGTCTTTCGACAACCTGAACGCTCCGGAACTCAACGGTTACGGTGTCGACCACGTCGCGGTCGCTGAAGGCCTGGGCTGCAAGGCGCTGCGTGTATTCGAACCGAGTCAGATCCAGCCTGCCCTGCGCAGGGCTCAGGAGCTGATCGAAGAGTTCAAGGTGCCGGTGATCGTCGAGATTATTCTGGAGCGTGTGACCAACATTTCCATGGGCACCGAGATCAACGCCGTCAACGAATTCGAAGACCTGGCGCTGGTCGGCAACGATGCGCCAACCGCGATTTCGTTGCTCGATTGATGATCGTTCCCCCTGTGGGAGCGGGCTTGCTCGCGAAGGCGTCGGCACAGTCAACATTGATGTCGCCTGATACACCGCTTTCGCGAGCAAGCCCGCTCCCACAGGGACCCCACACATATACGGGAGACCACCATGCCGCGTTTCGCAGCCAACCTGTCCATGCTGTTCACCGAGCAGGATTTTCTTGCCCGTTTTGAAGCTGCCGCCAAGGCCGGCTTCAGTGGTGTCGAATACCTGTTCCCTTACGACTTCAGCTCCGCCGAGATCAAAGCCAAGCTCGATGCCAATGGCTTGACCCAGGTGCTGTTCAACCTGCCGGCCGGTGACTGGGCCAAGGGCGAACGCGGTATCGCGTGCCTGCCGGACCGGGTTGAAGAGTTCCGCGCCGGTGTCGACCTGGCGATTGCCTACGCGAAAGTGTTGGGCAATACCCAGGTCAACTGCCTGGCCGGTATTCGTCCACAAGGCGTCGACGATGCCACCGTGGAAAAAACCTTCGTCAGCAACCTCAAGTACGCGGCCGACAAGCTGCAAGCGGCGGGCATCAAACTGGTGATGGAAGCGATCAACACCCGCGACATCCCGGGTTTCTACCTGAACAACACCGCGCAAGCCCTGTCGATTCGCGAACAGGTCGGCAGCGCCAACCTGTTCCTGCAATACGACATCTACCACATGCAAATCATGGAGGGCGACCTGGCCCGCACCATGGCTGCGCACCTGGGCGAGATCAACCACATCCAGTTGGCCGATAACCCAGGGCGCAACGAACCGGGCACCGGTGAGATCAACTACCACTTCCTGTTCGAACACCTGGACCGCATCGGTTATCAGGGTTGGGTTGGCTGCGAATATAAGCCGCTGACCACCACTGAAGCGGGTTTGGGCTGGCTCAAAACCCATAACGCAATCTGACGCAGATCCCTGTGGGAGTGAGCCTGCTCGCGATGAGGCCAGCACATTCAACGTTGACGTTGTCTGGCCTACCGCTATCGCGAGCAGGCTCACTCCTACAAAAAGCTATGCACCCATTTGCTTGAGCAACACAAAAACAAGAGGACTTTCTCATGGCTAAAATCGGATTTATCGGCACCGGCATCATGGGCCACCCAATGGCGTTGAACCTGCAGAAAGCCGGTCACAGCCTGTTCCTGTCGGCGCACCACGACGCTGCGCCTGCTGACCTGATTGCCGGTGGCGCCATCGCCCTGGCGAACCCGAAAGAAGTCGCGCAAGAAGCCGAGTTCATCATCGTCATGGTGCCGGATACCCCGCAGGTCGATGACGTGCTGTTCCGCGCCGACGGCATTGCGGCCGGTGTTGGCAAAGGCAAAGTCGTGATCGACATGAGCTCGATCTCGCCGACGGCCACCAAAGCCTTCGCCGCCAAAATCAACGAAAAAGGTGCTCAGTACCTCGACGCGCCAGTGTCCGGCGGTGAAGTCGGCGCCAAGGCTGCGACCCTGAGCATCATGGTCGGCGGCGAGGCCGATGCCTTCGAACGCGTTCTGCCACTGTTCCAGGCGATGGGCAAGAACATCACCCTGGTCGGCGGCAACGGCGACGGTCAAACCGCCAAAGTGGCGAACCAGATCATCGTGGCACTGAACATTCAGGCCGTGGCCGAAGCCCTGCTGTTTGCTTCGAAAAACGGTGCCGATCCGGCCAAGGTGCGCGAAGCACTGATGGGTGGTTTCGCGTCCTCGAAGATCCTCGAAGTGCACGGCGAGCGCATGATCAAAGGCACCTTCGACCCAGGCTTCCGCATCAGCCTGCACCAGAAGGACCTGAACCTGGCCCTGGCCGGCGCGCGCGAACTGGGCATCAACCTGCCGAACACCGCCAACACCCAGCAAGTGTTCAGCACCTGCGCGGCCATCGGCGGCAGCAACTGGGACCACTCGGCGCTGATCAAGGGCCTGGAACACATGGCGAATTTCTCGATTCGCGATAAGTAAGCCCTGCACAAAACCCTGTGGGAGCGGGCTTGCTCGCGAAGGCGGTGTGCCTGCCAATACAAATGGCGCCTGATACACCGCTTTCGCGAGCAAGCCCGCTCCCACAGGGGAACCGAGTCGCCCTCCAAATAACAAGAAATCCGGGAGCCCGCCATGTCGGTCAATCCGCAACAATTCCTGCGCGAGCTGTTTGCCACAGCCATCGACGCGGCCCATCCGCAGCAAGTCCTCGAAGCCCATTTGCCCAAAGACCGCAGCGGTCGGGTGATCGTCATCGGCGCCGGCAAAGCCGCCGCGGCCATGGCTCAAGTGGTGGAGCGTTGCTGGCAGGGTGAAGTATCCGGTTTAGTGGTGACGCGTTACGGTCACGGCGCCCCGTGTGAAAAAATCGAAGTGGTCGAAGCCGCTCACCCGGTGCCTGATGCTGCCGGCCTGGCGGTGGCCAAACGCGTACTGGAACTGGTCAGCAACCTGACCGAAGACGACCGTGTGATCTTCCTGCTCTCGGGCGGCGGCTCTGCCCTGCTGGCGTTGCCCGCGGCCGGCATCACCCTGGCCGACAAGCAATCGATCAACAAAGCCCTGCTCAAATCCGGCGCCACCATCGGCGAGATGAATTGCGTGCGCAAGCACCTCTCCGCGATCAAGGGCGGTCGTCTCGGCAAAGCCTGCTGGCCTGCCACTGTTTATACCTATGCGATTTCCGATGTACCGGGCGACCTCGCCACGGTCATCGCCTCCGGCCCCACCGTGGCCGACCCGAGCACTTCCGCCGAAGCTCTGGCGATCCTCAAGCGTTACGCCATTGAAGTCCCGGCCTCGGTGCGCAACTGGCTGCAGAACCCGGAATCAGAGACGGTCAAACCCGGCGACCCGAGCCTGGCGCGCAGTCACTTCCAGCTGATCGCCCGCCCACAACAGTCGCTTGAAGCCGCTGCGGTGAAAGCACGCCAGGCCGGTTTCAGCCCGCTGATCCTCGGCGACCTGGAAGGCGAATCCCGCGAAGTGGCCAAGGTTCACGCCGGCATCGCCCGTCAGGTCGTGCTGCACGGTCAACCATTGGCGGCGCCCTGCGTGATCCTCTCGGGCGGTGAAACCACGGTCACCGTACGCGGCAATGGCCGTGGCGGACGCAACGCCGAATTCCTGCTGAGCCTGACCGACAGCCTCAAAGGCCTGCCCGGCGTCTACGCGCTGGCCGGCGACACCGATGGCATCGACGGTTCCGAAGACAATGCCGGCGCAATCATGACCCCGGACAGCTACGTCCGCGCCGCCGCCCTCGGCCTGAGTGCCAGCGACGAGTTGGACAACAACAATGGCTACGGCTATTTCGAGGCGCTGGACGCGCTGATCGTCACTGAACCGACCCGCACCAACGTCAACGACTTCCGTGCCATCCTGATTCTCGAGAGCCCTAAAAATGACGCCTGACAAGAAGGTCAAAATCCTCGCCACCCTCGGTCCTGCCACTCACGGGATCGACGACATCCGTGAACTGGTGCAGGCCGGGGTCAATATCTTTCGCCTGAACTTCAGCCACGGCGATCACGCCGACCACGCTCAGCGCTATCAGTGGATTCGTGAAGTCGAGCGCCAGCTGAATTATCCGCTGGGCATCCTGATGGACCTGCAAGGCCCGAAACTGCGGGTCGGCAAGTTCGCCGAGGGCAAGGTGCAACTGCATCGCGGTCAGGCCTTGCGTCTGGATCTTGACCCGACGCCGGGGGATGAGCGCCGGGTCAACCTGCCTCACCCGGAAATCATCGCCGCACTCGAGCCGGGCATGGACCTGCTGCTGGATGACGGCAAGCTGCGTCTTCGCGTGGTGACAAAGTACGCCGACGCCATCGACACCACCGTGCTCAATGGCGGCGAACTCTCGGACCGCAAAGGCGTGAACGTGCCGCAAGCGGTGCTGGAACTGAGCCCGCTGACCGCCAAGGACCGTCGCGATTTGAGCTTTGGTCTGGAGCTGGGTGTGGACTGGGTCGCGCTGTCGTTTGTGCAGCGCCCGGAAGACATCCGCGAAGCGCGCGAACTGATCGGCGACAAAGCGTTTTTGATGGCCAAGATCGAGAAGCCTTCGGCGGTGACGCAACTGCGCGAGATCGCCGAATTGAGCGATGCGATTATGGTCGCTCGCGGTGACCTGGGCGTGGAAGTACCGGCCGAAAGCGTGCCGCAGATTCAGAAAAACATCATCACCATCTGCCGTCAGCTCGGCAAACCGGTGGTGGTGGCGACGCAGATGCTCGAGTCGATGCGCTTCTCCCCTGCCCCGACCCGTGCCGAGGTGACCGATGTTGCCAATGCCGTGGCCGAAGGTGCGGATGCGGTGATGCTGTCGGCGGAAACCGCGTCCGGTGAGTACCCGCTGGAAGCCGTGCAGATGATGAGCAAGATCATTCGTCAGGTGGAAAATGGTCCGGACTATCAGGCGCAACTGGACGTCAGCCGACCCAAGGCTGAAGCGACTGTTTCCGATGCGATCAGCTGCGCGATTCGTCGCATCAGCAATGTGCTGCCGGTGGCGGTCCTGGTGAATTACAGCGAATCCGGCACCTCGAGTTTGCGTGCGGCGCGGGAGCGGCCAACGGTGCCGATCCTCAACCTGACGCCGAACCTGCAGACCGCTCGCCGGTTGACGGTGGCGTGGGGCGTGCACTCGGTGGTCAATGATCGGCTGCGGCAGGTGGATGAGGTGTGCTCGACGGCGCTGGAGATTGCCCAGGCGCAGGGCATGGCCAAGCGTGGCGACACCTTATTGATCACTGCGGGTGTGCCGTTTGGGCAGCCGGGGTCGACTAACTCACTGCGTATCGAAACATTGATTTAGCGCCTGTACCGGCTTCTTCGCGAGCAAGCCCGCTCCCACATTAGTTTTGTGTCTATCACAGATTAAATGTGGGAGCGGGCTTGCTCGCGAATGGGGCGACTCGGTGCCCCAGACACACTACAGACCTCATCATGCCTGCCAACCACTTCAACACCCACTGCCCCGACTGGGCCACTGCCCTGCTCAACGGTTTCAGTCAGATCTTTCTCCAGCGCCATCCGCTGTGCGGTCTGCTGTGCCTGTTGGCCATTCTGTTCACCGCGCCCGCCCTGCTCGGCGGTGCACTGCTGGGCGGTGTCGCCGGGTTGCTCACCGCGCAACGACGCGGCTATGCCAAGGCCGATCGACAGGCCGGACTCTTCAGTTACAACGGTGTTCTGCTCGGTTTGCTGCTGAGCCTCTACTTCCCCTGGTCAGCGCTGTTACCGCCGCTGATCATCGCCGCTGGCGGCCTGAGCGCGATGTTCACTCAACAATGGCTCAAGCGCGTCCGGGTCAGCCACTACCTGCCTGCCTATACGGCGCCCTTCGTGGGGCTGGGCTGGTTGCTGCTGTGCTTCGCCACGCCCTCGACCAATGCGCACTTGATCGAAATCAATACGCTGAACATGCTCGCAGCGCCACTCAAAGGCCTCGGCCAGGTGATGTTCCTCGGTCATCCGCTGGCCGGTGCGATGATTGCCGTGGGTTTGCTGATCGCTGATCGCCGCGCATTCTGCTGGGCATTGTTGGCGTCTGTCGCGGGCATGGGCTGGAGCATGCTGCATCACGACTTCTACACCGCATTGATCGGCCTCGGTGGCTATAACGCCGTCCTCGCCGCCCTCGCCCTCAGCTCGCAGCGCCAGAAGCCTTGGCTGCCGCTGGCCGGTATTGCATCAGCGCTGTTGCTGACGCCGATGTTTGCCACCATCGGTCTGCCAACGCTGACCGCGCCGTTCATCCTCTCCTGCTGGCTGATCCGTGCCGGTAATCGAGTGCTACGCCAGACCGCTGTCGACAGTGCGCCTTGTGCTATTGAGCGCCAAACCAAGGGTGGCGCCTGATAGGGCTGAATCTGCATTCAGCGCAATGGATCAGTCTCGCAAGCCAATGGCAGATTCGATCGCGCGCCCCAGCTTTCATCGTATCCCTGATCGTGGGTGGCGAGGCTTTCGACGACTTCCAGGCAGTTGCCCTGAAGCTGCGTGGTATAGACCCGGAGCATTTGAGGCGGCACGACCTTGTCATTCAAACCGATGAAATGACGTTGCGGGAGCGCCCGCAACTTGTCGCGAAACGCCAGAGGTGTCACCGGCTTCGAGAATGGCGCGAGCTGCATCAGCTCCGCCCACTTTACCGGGTCGAGATTGCCGGCAATCGTTTGCACCTGAGTGACGTCGTTACGAGAACCCGCAAGGATCAAGGCAATCGCCGCGCCACCCGAGTATCCGACCAGTTCGAACTGCTCCACGGCAAAGCGGCTTTTCAGACGATCAAGGGCCGCGCTCATGGTCTCTATGACTGATGAGTTGAAACGACCGGAAGTCCACACATCAGGGTTGCAGCCTGGTGATGTCACGAACTGACAAGGGCGCGCCAGATAGGCACTGGGCCCTCGATCTCCAGCGGCCAATCTCGCCATCAAGGACACGCGAGGGGTCGGATCGATACTCGGTTGAGATCGTGTCGCCCACGCCCGACCATCGCCTTCAATGTAAACACGCAGATGCTTATAGCTCCCTGGTGGCGGGAGCAAGGCCATGAGTGTGTAAGGTGAACTATCGAGCGTTCCAGGAGTAAGCGAAGAACTGTGGCTTAGCGCCTGCAAATCGACTTTACCCGCGCACCCGCTGAGCCCGAGGAGCGCGAAGCCGATGGCGGCCAGTGCTTTAAACATGGTTTTAACCTGTTGATCAGACGCAACGGCCCACCCGCGCGAACCGTTGCAATCCAGTCGATCAAAAAGCGTAGCGCGCTTCAAGGGTAAAGGTGTCGGCGTTAAAACCGGTCTTCGCTTGATAGCTGTAATGGGTCCCCAGGGTTAGAGCATCAATTTGATACTTCACCCCTATGCGACCTTCATAACTATCACGTACCGGACCGGCTCCCGAGACAATGAAAGGCGAGCCCCCCAAGGTGAAACTGGAGGTCTGATTGATCCGGTCACCGATGAAGTCATGGTAAGCCATCACACTCGCTTCAGGTGTAAGGGTGCCATTGAGCAATGGCACGTCAGCGGCCATTCGCAACCCGGCACCCAGCTCGCCGATTTCGAAGCGCTGGGCATTGGAGTGCAGGGCGGCCGAAGAGCCATGCTCATTAAAGCTGTCCAGCTGAATATTGGTGTAACGTGCGGCAACACGGGGTTCGACAATCAGTTGGTCAGAGAGTTTGAAGGTATAACCGCTCAAGGCGCTCAGAGCCCATGCGTCACTGTTGTAGCTGCCTTTGGCCACGCTGTCGGCGATGTAACGTTTGCTGTCATTGTCATTGCGTCCGTAACTGAGGCTGCCATCGACAAACCAGTTGCGCAGATCCCAGCTACCGTACAGCGTCAATGCGCTGCCCTGTACATCGGTTTTATCTCCAGTATCGGAAGTGACGTTAGTGTTCAGATACGAATAGGCCAGACCCACGGTGGTATTAGTATTCAACTTGCCATCCGCCCCGACAGCAACACCGCTGCTGTTGGCCGAATAACCGGCGACCGCATCACGACTGTCCTGATCCTGGTTGCTGCTCAACCCCTGAATCCATACGCCGGTCTCTGCCAGCGAATCCCCTGATGAGAGCCCCGAGCGCAGACCGGAAACGCGGTTGCTGATCGCGCCATTCATCATCGCCTGACCCGACACTGTCGCATTGACCGCCCCACCGCTGACGTCCGGAGCCAGTTGCTCACCCAGCTTTGCCAGTTCCTCTTGGGAGGAGGCGTTGGCAAAGGCTTTGAAGACTGCATCATCACTGTTCAATTGCCCCAGCGGACCATTCTTGAAGCGATTGAGAATCTTGCGGGTGCTGCTGGAAGTACCGATGCTCCCCTGCTCTTCATCCACCTGACGGTCACTTTTCAGTGTGACCAGCGCGTTAACCGTCTGGGCATCGGTTGTATAGCTGGCGACATTCAACAACGAAGACGAACTGCTGACGCTCAACCCGTTGTTCTGCAGGCTACTGGCCTTGACCAGTGTGTATTGAGTGCCGGCAGCGGTCGGCGTGAAATCACCTGGTTTGGCATTCAATGTCACGTTGGAGGACTTGGCAAAGGTGGCCTTGCCGTCCACCGTCAAATAAGGCGTGGCGGGTGTGACGCGATCCGAAAGCAACATATCGATGCCACTGTTGGCACCGACGTTCAAGTCGCCAGTGATCACGACCCCCTGATTTTGCAGATTCAGAGAGCCCGACGTCACAGAAACCGTGCTGCCGATTTTGCTACCGGTGTAATTGGCCTGACCCGCGACATTCACCCCATTGAGGTTGAGCAGATCGCCCTTGATCGCACCGCCGGTCCAGTTCAGTTGCGCCAACCCTGCGCCATCGATGGCCGCCGCATGATTGCTGCGAATTTCACCACCTTGCTGGTTGATCTCGAACGCTGATGTCTGGTCCGCATCGACCCGGATCGCAACACCGTCTGCAGTGATATTGCCGGCGTTGATAATGCCCCGAGCGCCAGGCACAGCATTCTGCGTGAAAGTGGCCCCGCCGAGCTTGATGCCAACGGCGTCTTCACCCGATGCCTCAATAGTCCCGGTGTTGAGCAAATAATCGACTGAACCCTCCAAAAAACCGATGGCCTCGGAGTTCTTGCCGACGCTCATGATCGAGCCGCTGTTCTCGATCCTCAACGCGCCGGTTTGGGTTTCGACGTGAAAAGCGGAGGCGTTCTGACCCGTGGCACGAATCGTCCCTGAGTTGAGAAGCCTGCCGGCGATGCTCACGGGATGCCCGTAATGGGAATCCAGAATCAGCCCCACGGCATAGTTACCCTGCACATCGACAACACCACTGTTGATCAGATCGCCGCCAATAGTGGTCCCATGGAGGTAGATACCCTCAGGCGAGCCATAGATATTGGCTCCCGATGCCTGGGTGATGGAAACAGTCCCTGCGTTGATGACATTGCCGGTGAAAGTGGTATTACCGATCTCGATTCCCTCAGCGCTATTCACGTTGGAAAGAGAAAGCTTGCCGGCATTGAGGAAGTCACCCTGGATGTTGCTGCCGATGGAGTTCAAGCCATGGAAACCGGCATCCAGTCCAATCCCGGTCACCGTCGCGCCTTGAGCGTCGAAAGTGAAGTCGCCCCGGTTAATGAGTGAGCCCGCGACAGTGTTCTGAAAGAACGTGACACCCGTTTTGTCCGTGTTGCTCTGGCGGGTCCGTTGCCCGGTCAGGGTCAAGGTTTCACTAAGGGTTTGACCCGTCCAGTTCTTGAAACCCTGACCCAGGTCGTACTCGCTGGCAAATGCCTGAGCGGTCGAAGCGCTGATAACCATTGCCAGCAGGCTTTTCTTGAACAACTTACTATCCATATCGCTTCCGTGTGGTTTTGAAACCCCTCGCCTGAAATCCGGGCAGCACATCGAGACAAAGGTTCTTGTTCTGTGGGAAGTCGCTATATCGACGAGATCATCAATTTCTTAAGCCATGAACGACTAAAACCGGCTGAACATGGCCTACCCGGCGTCCCGCTTGCGCAATACTCGTCAATCACCCACGCTTCTCTGATTTTCGGCTTGGGCAAGACCTTATGGACAGTAACAACGACTGGCGCCAGCGCCTCTACGTCATGATTTTCCAGAGCGACACAGTGGCTGGGCGGCGCTTCGACGGCATCCTGTTGTTGATCATTCTCGCCAGTATTGTGATCGTGATGCTCGACAGCATCGACGCGGTTCACCAGAACTACGCCGACCTGCTGGCGTACATCGAGTGGGGCTTCACGGTCATCTTCGCCATCGAATACGGCCTGCGACTGTACTGTTCGCCCAAGCCGTTGCGCTACGCTTTCAGCTTCTATGGACTGGTGGATTTGCTGGCGATCGTGCCCGGCATTCTTGCGCTGTATTACGCCGATGCGCAGTACCTGCTGATTATCCGGATCATTCGAATGCTGCGGATTTTCCGCGTGCTCAAGCTGAGTCCGTACCTCAAGCAAGCCAACTATCTGATGTCCGCATTGCGCGGCAGCAAGCAGAAGATCGTGGTGTTTCTGGTCAGCGTCTGCACCCTGGTGACGGTGTTCGGTACGCTGATGTACGTGATCGAAGGCCCGGAGCACGGCTTCACCAGCATTCCCAAAGGCATCTATTGGGCTATCGTCACGCTGACCACCGTGGGCTTCGGCGACATCGTGCCTAAAACGCCGCTGGGCCAGGTGATTTCGTCACTGGTGATGATCACCGGTTACTCGATCATCGCCGTGCCGACGGGAATTTTCACCGCCGAACTGGCCAACGCCATGCGCGGCGAACACCTGCAACATGACTGCCCGGTGTGCAAGAAAAACAACCACGAGCATGGGGCGGCATTCTGCTCACAATGCGGGAATGCGTTGTTTAAGAAAATGGAATAAGCAAAGTATTTTTTAATCTTTAAGGGACTATGCGAGCCCCGTTATAGTCGCTGGCAAATTGCCTCACTTTTAAATAAAAACTTAAGAACACTCTTTATAAAACAAGGACTGCGCAGTGAAAAAACTCTTTGGCGCCTCACTTCTGGCCGCTGGCCTGGCTCTGTCCAGCGTGGCTCAGGCCGCACCGACCCTGCTTAACGTTTCCTACGACGTGATGCGCGATTTCTACAAGGACTACAACACTGCCTTCCAGAAACACTGGCAAGCCGAGCACAACGAAAACATCACCCTGCAGATGTCCTTCGGCGGCTCAAGCAAACAGGCGCGTTCGGTGATCGATGGCCTGCCGGCTGACGTCATCACCATGAACATGGCCACCGACATCAACGCACTGGCGGACAACGGCAAACTGATTCCGGACAACTGGGTTACCCGCCTGCCGAACAACAGCGCGCCGTTCACCTCGGCCACCGTGTTCATCGTCCGCAAAGGCAACCCGAAAGCTCTGAAAGACTGGCCCGACCTGCTCAAGGACGGCGTGCAGGTGATCGTGCCAAACCCGAAAACCTCGGGTAACGGCCGCTACACCTACCTCTCGGCCTGGGGTTATGTGCTGAAAAACGGTGGCGACGAAAGCAAAGCCAAAGACTTCGTCGGCAAGCTGTTCAAGCAAGCGCCGGTGCTCGACACCGGTGGCCGCGCCGCCACGACGACCTTCATGACCAACCAGATTGGTGATGTGCTGGTGACCTTCGAAAACGAAGCGGAAATGATTGCCCGTGAATTTGGTCGTGATCAGTTCGAAGTCATTTACCCAAGCGTCTCCGCCGAAGCCGAGCCGCCCGTGTCGGTGGTCGACAAAACCGTCGACAAGAAAGGCACCCGCGCGGCGGCCGAGGAATATTTGAAGTACCTGTGGTCGCCGGAAGGTCAGGAGATTGCTGCGGCGAACTACCTGCGTCCGCGTGATCCGGCGGTACTGGCCAAGTACACCGATCGTTTCCCGAAAGTGGATTTCCTGTCGGTCGAGAAGACCTTTGGTGACTGGCGAACTGTGCAGAAGACTCACTTCAATGATGGCGGGATCTTTGATCAGATCTACAGCGGTCAGTAATTCCTGAGTCCAATGAAAAAGGCGACCTGAGAAGGTCGCCTTTTTTTTGGCTCGTGTTCGCTGAAGATCCCCTGTGGGAGTGAGCCTGCTCGCGATTACATTTATCCATTCGATAAATTTGTTGCCTGACACGCCGCTATCGCGAGCAGGCTCACTCCCACAGGGTTTGCGCCAAGCAGTTACATCGGCGGTGTCACGCCATCCTTGCCGGCCGCGATCGATTGCGCGGTGAGTGTCCCGTCAGCACTTTGGGTCACAAACGTCACGATCTTCACCCCCACCTTCAGCAAGCTGCGATCCCCCGGCACCAGGTTCACGATCGGCACATCCTCCGGCACCAGAATCTTCTGCTGGCCGCCCTTGTAGTTGACGGTCAAGACCCGACCATTGCTGACCACCAGATCACCCACGCTGCCATTGGTCATGCTGCTGCCCTTGGCCAGGTCGAAGGGCCGATGGCCGTCGCCGCTGCCGGCCAGTTCCGGTGGAAAGACATGGACTTCCAGTGCCTTGAGGGTTCCGTCCTCCTGCGGTATGGCTGCCGAACCGATGTAGCTGCCGGGTTTGATGTCTTCGATATTGGCCAGGGTGACCGCGCGGACTTTGGTGTCCTGGGTCAGATTGATGACCACGTTTTCACCACTGTTGACGTGGACTTTCAGCACGTCGGGGCTGACCCCGGTGATCTCGCCGCGAACCCCGATACGCATGCCTGGCGCGTCAGCAGCCTGGGCAAGACCTGCCGTGAACAAGCCGATCAAGGTAACCACTGAAGTGCCGCGAATCAGGTGACGAAACATCGCATTCATGAAAGTGCCTTCCGTTTATGAAACGTGAAGAGAGAACATAAGCACGCTATCGAACAGGATGTAAGTGAATGTATCATCGGACCTCAATGTTTTGACGCCAGGTTCCTTGATGGACAACACACACGTCCGTCACTCATTCCGCAACGGAATGATTGCTATCACTCCAAACCCTCTTCTGCCCATTCCGATAGCCCTTTAGCCTGCGCGCATTCTCCTTTGCTCAGCGAGACCCGTTATGAACCCAGCGACCCCAGTGCCCCACGGCACCGCAACAATGACCCGAGGCATGGTGCTGCTGTTTGCCTTCTGCTGCGGCGCCATCGTTGCCAACATTTACTACGCCCAACCGATCATCGGCCTGATCGCGCCGGACATCGGCCTGACCAGCACCATGGCCAGCCTGATCGTTTCGCTGACCCAGATCGGTTATGCGTTGGGTTTGTTTTTCCTGGTGCCGCTGGGTGACTTACTGGAAAACCGCCGCTTGATGATCATCACGACCGTGGTGGCGATTGCCAGTCTGTTGGGTGCAGCGTTCACCGATCAGCCAAACGTGTTTTTGCTGATCTCGCTGCTGGTGGGTTTCAGTTCGGTGTCGGTGCAGATCCTGATTCCACTGGCTGCGCACTTGGCGCCGGAAGAGTCTCGTGGCCGTGTGGTCGGCGGGATCATGGGCGGTTTGCTGTTGGGGATTCTGTTGGCGCGACCGGTGTCCAGCGTGGTGGCTGACCATTTTGGCTGGCGTGCGATGTTTGTGATTGCAGCGGTGCTGATGGCGGCGATCAGCGTGGTGTTGGCGCTGACGATTCCCAAGCGCCAGCCTGATCACAGCGCTTCTTATGGCCAGTTGTTGGGCTCGCTGTGGACCCTGTTGCGTCAACAACCGGTGTTGCGTCAGCGCGCGTTTTATCAGGGGTGCATGTTCGCCACCTTCAGCCTGTTCTGGACCGCCGTGCCACTGGAACTCGCGCGCAATCATGGCTTGTCGCAAACCCAGATCGCGATCTTCGCCCTGGTCGGGGCCATCGGCGCCATCGCCGCCCCCATTGCCGGTCGACTGGCCGATGCCGGCCACACCCGCGTTGCTTCACTGCTGGCCCTGTTGTTCGCCAGCCTGAGTTTTCTACCCGCCTTCATTCATCCGGTCTACAGCGTCATTGGCCTCGCGGTCACCGGCGTGGTGCTCGACTTCTGCGTACAGATGAACATGGTCCTCGGCCAACGCGCGGTCTACGCCCTCGACGCCAAAAGCCGCAGCCGCCTGAATGCGCTGTACATGACCAGCATTTTTATCGGTGGGGCGTTTGGCTCCTCGGTGGCCAGTGCGGTGTATGAACACGGCGGCTGGTTGTGGATCGTGATTGTGGGTAGCGCGTTTCCACTGCTGGCGTTGATTCGGTTTTTGAGTGTTTCAGAGAAGCGTTCGTTGGCGACGGCGTGAAGCTTTAAAAGCATCGCGGGCAAGTCGGACCGCGGCACCGCTCGCTCCTACGGGAGCGAGGTTGCCTGCGATTGCTGTGTGACTGAAATCACTCAGTGCCGAACCAACTTCTCCATCGCCGCATCTGCCAGAAATGAAGAGCGGCTTTTGACATTGTGCTCACGCACATAACGATCAATACGCTGAATCACATAACCGGGCAGCGTCACATTGACCTTCTCGGTTTTGCCCATGTACGGCGCGATGTCCAGCTCCAGCATTCCCCAGCCCATATCGGCAAAGTCCGGATTCCCACGGTGGGCGGCAGCAGATGTAGGCATGGGAATCGACTCCCCGTCAGCCGCAATCTCCTGAAGCATGATGTGGGCAATCTCGACCGCCGCGTTGTAGGCGTCTTCAAACGTATCCCCGGCCGTTACGGCGCCTGGAATATCGGGGATCTGAATACCGATGGCGGTGTTCTCGTCGCCCCACTCGATACAGATTGGATATTGCATTATGGATCTCCTGCATAACTGGCTCCCGGGCAATACAGCCCGGCTCGCCTCCTGATGCTTTTGACCGTCCCGATCGGCAAATCCTTTTTCGGATGAGGGACGGGTATCGTGTACGGGTTGTATCGGTGTTTGAAGAGGTGATGACTGCCGGCAATCCGATCCAGCATCCAGCCAGCCTCCTCCAACTCCTTGATCAATAGCCTGCTCTGCACCAATAGCCTCCTTGCTCAGGCTCAAACAAAAGTAACCCTAGAGTTACCTTTACTCAAGCACAAAAATCCGGAATTCGACGCTCGGTTGTTTTACAGAGTGTGATCGCGGGCCGCGGCATTCTTCCCAAGAATGAATACTTTCGCTCAGCCTGATCCGTTACGCCGAGGTCAACCCGGATTACACTCAGCGTCCTGAGCCTGACGCTATGCGGGATGCGATTCGCGGCTGAACCGATCAAATGCCGCCTGAGCCGCGGCATGTTCTTTCAAGGAGTGTGCAATGACCCGACGTACCTTTCTCATCACCGGCGCCAGCAAAGGCATCGGCCGTGCGGTCGCCGAGCATCTGGATCGCGCGGGTCATCGGGTGGTCGGAATCGCCCGATCGCCCGACCTGAGCTTTCCCGGCATCCTGTTTCCGCTGGATCTGAGCGACAGGGCACTGACTCAGGAAGTGCTGGCTGATCTTGCCAGGACTTATGAGTTCGACGGGCTGGTGAATAACGTCGGTCTGGTGCGCCCGCAGGTGCTGGGGGAAATCGACCTCGACACGTTCGACGACGTGATGCGGGTCAACCTGCATTCGGCGTTGCAGGCCACTCAGGCATTGCTGCCGAACATGCGCGCCAAGGGCTGGGGTCGGGTGGTGAACATTTCCAGCCTGACCGTGCTGGGTATCACGCAGCGCACCGCCTACGCGGCGGCCAAAGCGGCGTTGATCAGCTTCACGCGATCCTGGGCGCTGGAACTGGCGCAAACCGGCGTAACGGTAAACGCCGTGGCCCCGGGCCCGACCGAAACCGAACTGTTTCGCGCCAACAATCCGCCGGGCAGTGAGGGTGAAGCGCGGTATCTGGCCGGTGTGCCGATGGGGCGGTTGGGGCAACCGCAGGAAATCGCAGCGGCGATTGCGTTTTTGTTGTCCGAGCAGAGCGGGTTTATCACCGGGCAAACCTTGTTTGTCGATGGCGGCGCCTCAATCGGCAAAGCTGCGTTCTAACCGACAACCCAAATCCCTGTGGGAGCGGGCTTGCTCGCGAAGACGGACTGTCAGTCACATTAATGCTGGATGTTCCGCCATCATCGCGAGCAGGCTCGCTCCCACAATTTGATCTTCACAAGGACTTCGGATGGACCGCCTCGGCGCAATGGAAACCTTCGTCTATGTGGTGGAAACCGGCTCGTTTTCCGCCGCTGCCCGGCGCTTGAATATCGGCCAGCCCGCCGTCTCGAAAGCCATCGCGCAGTTGGAGGCGCGCCTCGCGGTCAGGCTGCTGTTGCGCTCGACTCGAGGCCTGACCCCCACCGAAGCTGGCCTGGCCTTTTTCGAACGGTCCAAGCGTGCCATCGAAGAAGCGGACGAAGCCGACAATGCCGCTCGCGGTGCCGCCAGCGGCCTCACCGGCAATCTGCGCATCTGCGCCGCCGTGACCTTCGGCCGGCTGCACATCGTTCCGCACCTGGGGCCATTTCTCGATCAGAACCCGGGCCTGAACATCGATTTGATGCTGGACGATCGCAACGTCAATCTGGTGGAAGAAGGCGTCGACATCGCCTTGCGCATGGGCGCCTTGAGCGACTCCGGCCTCACCGCCCGCAAGATCGCCGAGTGTCGACGCGTGGTGCTGGGCACGCCCACCTATTTCGAAAAACACGGCGAGCCCACCTGCCCTGCCGATCTGAGCAAACACCAAGCGGTCATCTACACCTTGGGCGGTAATGCCAATTGGCAATTGCACAACGGGACAGATGATCAGTCCGTCATCATCAACGGGCGAATCCGCGTCAACGCCGCCGAAGGTCTGCGTGCAGCCGTGCTTGCCCATCAAGGGCTGACCATGGCGTCCGAATGGATGTTTGCCCCGGAACTGGCCAACGGCGCGGTCAGGGAAGTGATGAGGGATTGGACGTTGCCGAATCAGGACCTTTGGGCGGTGTTTCCCACGGGCAGAATGGCCAGTGCGAAGGCTCGGGCGTTTGTGCAGTATGTGCAGGGGTTGTTGGCCAAGGAGACCTGAAACCCACTCGTTTCGTTTATTGCGATTTTCGTTTGATTCGAATAGCCTTCCAGCATTGTTTTTTCAGAATGTCGGAAACCATCATGTCGCCAGTCATCCATCCACCGATCAATCTACCCATGGAGCGCGAAGTTCAGGCTGCTAGCGAAGGCCAACGCGCTCTGGCTGCCTACCTCGCCACTCAATTCGAAACTCAGCACATCCAGATTTTCGACGAGCAGAATGAAGCTCACACTGTCGAACTGCCCACCTCAGCCCTCAGGTTACTGGTCGACATTCTGGCTGAGCTAGCCGCGGGCAACGCTGTCAAAGTAGTCCCGGTTCACGCCGAATTGACCACCCAGGAAGCCGCCGACCTGCTTAACGTCTCACGCCCGCACCTGATCAAGCTGCTTGAATCCGGCGAGTTGTCCTACCACAAAACAGGCAAGCACCGACGTGTGCGCTTCGCCGATTTGATGGACTATAAAAACCGGCGCGACACTGCCAGCGAGCAAGCAATGACGCTTCTCGCCGAGCAGGCACAAGCGTTAAGGACAGGATACGAGTGAGGCAATCCTCTTTTACCGCTGTATATGACGCATGTGTGTTGTACCCCGCTCCCTTGAGAGATTTACTGATGTGGCTCGCGCTCTCCGGGCGTTTCAGAGCGAAATGGTCCTTGGAGATACACAACGAATGGAAACGCAATCTGCTGAGAAACCGTCCGGATCTAACCGTTGAGCAACTGGATCGCACATCCGGGCTGATGGATCAGGCCTTACCCGACGCTTGTGTAACGGGTTACGAAGACCTGGTCGAAGGGCTGAAGCTGCCAGACATCGATGATCGACATGTGCTGGCAGCCGCCATTCGCTGCAACGCCAGCGTCATTGTCACGTTCAATCAGAAAGACTTCCCCGGTGAAGCATTGGGCCCTTTCGGTATCGAGGCTCAGCATCCTGACGAGTTCGTCGACAACCTCTTCAACCTCGACCCTTCAGCAGTGGTCACGGCGGCGCAACGCCAACGCAAGCAATTGAAGATGCCACCGATGAATGTCAGCAGCTATCTTGATCTTCTATTGCGCCAAGGCTTGGTTCAGTCGAGCAAGGCATTGACCAAGTACCGCGCCATTCTCTGAACGACTTTCTCAGATTCCAAAAAGCAAAACAGCGATCCAAGGATCGCCGTTTCTGTTTACTCCCCGAATTGCCGTCCCAACCCGCCCGGCACGCCATGGATGTCTGTCTCTTCCCATGGCCCGTTCGGGCTGATCGACCGGCTCCAGCCGTTGTCCCAGCGGTAGTACGTGCGCTGGCGGTAGAAGGTGTTGGTCTGATCATCGAGAACGTACACGCCGAGCTTGGCGTCCCAATGGCTGTTGCCACCCGGCGGCGGCGCGAAGCTGGCGGAGGTGCGTGGCAGCGGTTTGGCGGGCTTGGCCGGGATGCTCGGCTTGCCCGGTGTCGGGGACGGCGTCGGACGTGGCTGCGACGGCGGGATCGGTGGCAGCCGTTCAGGCTGCTGCGGTTGGACCACGCAAGCGCTTAACCCCAAAACCATACTGAGCAGGGTGATACGGGCGATGGCGGTCATAGTGGCGTTTCCTGTCATTTGTCCGGGCTGTCGATGGTCAGTGTTTGCTGCGCAGTGGTGCTGCTGGCCAGAGGCTGGCTGCGACCGATCCATTCGCCGGCAGTGGGTTTGCCGGCGCGGGAGATGCGCGCAACCAGTTGGACTTCAGGGAAGTTCGACAGTTTCAACTGCGGCATCATTGCGTCGGCGTCGCCCAGCTCGACAGTCGCCGGCAAGTCGGCCACGGTCAGGCGCTTGGCGGCCAACGGCGCGGGAGGCCCTGCGGTGGCGCGGGCGAAGATGAATACGCTGTCGCCCGGCTGGACCTTGGCTTTGAGCTCTGGTGCCAGATCTACTCGCACCTTGAGCAGTGCCGCCACTTTGGCGGCAGGCGCCTGGGCGACCTTGCCGCCGCTGGCTTCGAGTTTCTCGATGGCCCGAGTGATGCCGCCTTGCAGCGCAGCGCGGGAACTGTCCTCCGGTGGCAGTTGCACCAGCAGGCGATTCCAGTAATCGATGGCGTCCTGATAACGCTGGCTTTCAAAGGCAGCAATACCGAGCAAGCCAAGGCTGGTGACTTCTTTCGGATCGGCTTTGAGTGCTTCGTCGGTCAGGGCCTGAACCTTGTCCGACCACTTTTTGCCGTCGGCGAAGTACTGAGCCTGCGCCCATTGACCCAACAGCTCCGGCTGACGACCGGCCAGGTTCACCGTGCGTTCGAAGATCTTCGCCGCATCGCCAGGGCGATCCTGAGCCATGTACGTGCGACCGAGGAAATACAGGCCTTCAGCCGAATCCGGCTGAGCCGCGACCGCACGTTCCAGGCGACGGGTCATCTCTTCCATCGACTGCGGCGCCTGGGAGAATTCGCGGGTCAGTTCGACCTTGTCGCTCGCCCCAAAATGCAGATACAGGCCAAGGCCCAGCACCGGCACCAGAATCGCCGCCAGCAAGGGCCACGGTTTGCCCAGGCGGGACACGCGTGGCGCCTCGACGCCTTCAGTGTCGGCGAGCAATTCACGGGCGGCTTCGGCGCGACCGGTGTCCATTTGCGTGGCGTCGAGAACGCCCTCTTCCTGCTGAGTCTGCAACTCAGCCACACGTTCCTGATACAGCGCGACGTTCAGGGCCGTACGATCCTCTTCAAGCTGGGCGCGACGACCACGCAGAACGGGAATCAGCAGAAAACTCAGGGCAACCAGAAGTAGCAGACCTGCAGCGAGCCAGAAATCAATCATTCTTGGTTTTATCCAACAGGTGGTCGAGGCGCTCACGCTCCTCGGCAGAGAGCTCATCCTTGGTGTCAGCGCGTTGCACGCGACGACGGCGGACGATCACGGCGATGATCACAAAACCGCCTAGCAGCAGGCCGGCAGGGCCGAACCAGAGCACAGCAGTCTTGGCGTTCAGAGCGGGTTTGTAGCGGACGAAATCACCGTAGCGGTCGACCATGAAGTCGATGATCTGCTGGTTGTCCTTGCCCTCGCCGAGCATGCGAAAAATCTCTTTGCGCAGGTCGGCGGCGATCGGTGCGTTGGAATCGGCAATGTCCTGATTCTGGCACTTGGGGCAACGCAGCTCTTTGGTCAGCTCGCGAAAACGCTCGCGATCACCTTCTTTGGCGAACTCGTAGGTGTCGATGGCCGCGTGCGCCACGCCGGCCATGCTCAAACCCAATACCGCGGCGGCTATCCAGCGCTTCATGGCTTGGCCTCATCAACCAGCGCCTGATACTTGGCCGCCAGTTTTTCGCGCCAGACCTGTTCGTCGATCACACCAACGAACTTGTCACGGATGATGCCCTTGGCGTCGATGAAGAAGGTTTCCGGAGCGCCGTACACACCCAGGTTCAAACCCAAAGTGCCTGCGTCGTCACGAATGTCCAGCTGGTACGGATTGTGGAATTCCACCAGCCACTTCAAGGCGTCAGCGTTTACGTCCTTGTAGTTGATGCCGTAGATCACCACGCCCTTCTCGGCCAGTTTATTCAGCACCGGGTGCTCGACCCGGCAGGAAATGCACCAGGTGCCCCAGACGTTGACCAGCGCTGGTTTACCCAGAATGTCAGCCTTGGTCAGGGTCTTGTCGCCCTGCACCGCCGGCAGGGAAAACTCCGGGAACGGCTTGTTGATCATCGCCGAAGGCAGCTCGGCCGGGTTCAGGAACAGACCGCGATAAAGGAAAACAGCCACCACCAGGAAAATCACCAGGGGCAACAGCATCAACCAACGTCTCATGCCGTGGCTCCCGTCATGCCCAGTGCTTCACGCACACGGCTGTTCACTTTGACCCGGTAACGGCGATCCAACGCCGCCAGCAAACCGCCCAAACCGGTGAGCAGACCACCGAACCAGATCCAGCGCACGAACGGTTTGACGTGGACGCGAACGGCCCAGGCGCCATCGCCCAACGGTTCGCCGAGTGCGACATAGAGGTCGCGGGTGAAACCGGCGTCGATCCCGGCTTCGGTCATCACCGAGTTCTGCACGGTGTAGAGGCGTTTTTCCGGGTGCAGCACGCTGACT
This sequence comes from Pseudomonas sp. 478, assembly GCF_003254125.1. Lineage (NCBI taxonomy): Bacteria > Pseudomonadati > Pseudomonadota > Gammaproteobacteria > Pseudomonadales > Pseudomonadaceae > Pseudomonas > Pseudomonas sp. 478. The sequence goes on along the minus strand of NZ_QKZG01000014.1, from coordinate 136,435 downwards.
TCCTTGCCGTCGCGGATCACCCGAACGGTGCCCTTGTCGGAGGTGAAGTTCGGGCCTTCGAAATGCTTGGCACCTTCGAACACGAAGTGGTAACCGCCCAGGTCCATGGACTCACCCGGCGCCAGACGCAGGTCGCGCTCGGCACTGTTCTGGCTCGACAACACGACGCCAAGGGCACACACGGCGATGCCGAGGTGAGCGACCTGCATGCCCCAATAACTGCGGGTCAGGGTCGGCAGGCCTTTGATCAGGCCTTTGTGGCGAGTCTTGTCGAAGATGTCACGCACACCGGCCAGTAATACCCAGGCGGCGAGCATGAAGGTCGCGATCACCGCCCAGTTGAAATCGCCGTAAGCGACACCGGCTATCACAGCCAGCGCGGCGCTGCCGAGCAACACCGGGGTCAGCATGCTCATCAGCCATTTGACCGGGGTGTCTTTCCAGCGCACCAGCATGCCGACCGCCATCACCATCATCAGCAAGGCCATCAACGGAATGAACAGTGCGTTGAAGTATGGCGGGCCGACCGACAGCTTGGCGCCGGTCATCGCATCGAGGATCAGCGGATACAACGTGCCCAGCAGAATCATCGAGGCCGCCACCACCAGCACCAGGTTGTTACCCAGCAGCAGGGTTTCCCGGGACCAGAGGTTGAAGCCAACGTGGCTCTTCACCACCGGAGCGCGCAGGGCGAACAACGTCAGCGAACCACCGACTACAAACAACAGGAAGATCAGGATGAACACACCGCGTTCAGGGTCGGACGCAAAGGCGTGAACCGAGGTCAGCACGCCGGAACGTACGAGGAAAGTCCCCAGCAAGCTCAACGAGAACGCGGCGATGGCCAGCAACACGGTCCAGCTCTTGAACACGCCACGTTTTTCCGTGACCGCCAACGAGTGAATCAGCGCCGTACCCACCAGCCAAGGCATAAAGGAGGCGTTTTCTACCGGGTCCCAGAACCACCAACCGCCCCAGCCGAGTTCGTAGTACGCCCACCATGAACCGAGGGTGATACCGATACCGAGGAAGGCCCAGGCGACGATGGTCCACGGACGGGACCAGCGAGCCCACGCCGCATCAAGACGACCGCCCAGCAGTGCAGCGATGGCGAAAGCGAAGGCCACGGAGAAACCGACATAACCCATGTACAGCATCGGCGGGTGAACGATCAGGCCGATGTCTTGCAGCAGTGGGTTGAGATCACGACCGTCCGCAGGAATCTGCGGCAGGATGCGGGCGAAAGGGTTCGAGGTGAGGATCAGGAACAGCAGGAAACCCGTGCTGATCATGCCCATCACCGCCAACACCCGCGCCAGCATCACTTGCGGCAACTGTCGGGAAAACACTGACACCGCAAAGGTCCAGCCACCGAGGATCAACGCCCAGAGCAGCAACGACCCCTCGTGCGCCCCCCACACCGCGCTGAACTTGTAGTACCACGGCAAGGCGCTATTGGAGTTGCTGGCAACGTAGGCGACGGAGAAATCGTCGGTCATGAAGGCGTAAGTCAGGCAACCGAAGGAGAACAGCAGAAACGCGAATTGCCCCCAGGCGGCCGGTTGAGCAAGGCTCATCCACAAGCGGTCACCGCGCCAGGCACCGAGCAACGGCACCACGGCCTGAACCAGCGCGAGACACAGCGCCAGAATCATGGCCAGATGGCCGAGTTCAGGAATATAGAGTCCAGACGTCATCGATCAACCCTCCTTCGCGGGCGTTGGAGCAGATTGACCACTGTCTTTCAAAGCCTTGGTCACTTCCGGCGGCATGTACTTTTCATCGTGCTTGGCCAGCACTTCGTCGGCCACCACCACGCCGTCGGCGTTGAGCTTGCCCAGGGCAACGATGCCCTGCCCTTCGCGGAACAGGTCCGGAAGGATGCCGCGATAAGTGATGGTTACGGATTTATTGAAGTCGGTGACGATGAATTTCACGTCCAGCGAATCGCCGGAACGTTGCAGCGAACCTTTCTCGACCATGCCGCCGGCGCGGATGCGCGTGTCTTGCGGGGCTTCGCCGTTGGCGATCTGGGTCGGGGTGTAAAACAGATTGATGTTTTGCTGCAGGGCGCTCAGGGCCAGGCCGACGGCAGCACCGACGCCGACCAGGATCGCGAGAATGATGATAAGACGCTTTTTGCGCAGCGGATTCACTTGCCGTTCTCCCGGCGCAGACGACGCGCCTCTTGTTGCAGATACCGCTTGCGGGCCAGGATTGGCGCCGCCACGTTGAGGGCCAGCACCGCCAGGCAGATGCCATAGGCTGACCAGACATACAGGGCATGATGGCCCATGGCGAGGAAGTCGCCGAATGAAGCAAAACTCATCGAGCGGCCTCCAGACTGTTCTGCACTTCGGCCTTGACCCAACTGGCGCGGGCTTCGCGCTTGAGCACTTCAAGACGCATGCGCAGCAGCAACACCGCGCCGAAGAAACAGTAGAAACCCAGCACCGTCAGCAGCAGTGGCAGCCACATCTCGGCGGGCATTGCCGGTTTTTCGGTGAGGGTGAACGTCGCGCCCTGGTGCAGGGTGTTCCACCACTCCACCGAGTATTTGATGATCGGGATGTTGATCACGCCGACAATCGCCAATACCGCGCAGGCCTTGGCGGCACTGTCACGATTGCTGATCGCATTGCCCAGCGCAATAAGACCGAAGTACAGAAACAGCAGAATAAGCATGGACGTAAGTCGTGCATCCCAGACCCACCACGAACCCCAGGTCGGTTTGCCCCAAATCGCACCGGTGACCAGCGCCACGGCGGTCATCCAGGCGCCGATGGGCGCTGCGCATTGCAGGGCGACGTCGGCCAGCTTCATCTTCCACACCAGCCCGACGATGCCACAGACCGCCAGCATCACGTAGATGGACTGGGCCAGCATGGCGGCCGGAACGTGGATATAAATGATGCGAAAGCTGTTGCCTTGCTGGTAGTCCGGCGGCGCGAAGGCCAGGCCCCACACTACACCAACGCTGATCAGCAGCAACGCCGCGACACTCAGCCACGGCAGCAGTTTGCCGCTGATGCCGTAAAACCATTTGGGCGAGCCGAGCTTATGAAACCAAGTCCAGTTCATTACTGTTTCCATCACGGTTGCTCTTCGCCATGAAGAGCCAAGGGTCTTTACTGATCAAATTTTGACCAGACCTCATTATTCGCCGACGCTGATCTTCAGGCCAGCAGCGATTGCAAAAGGTGTCAGCGTTATCGCCAGGGCGGTCAGGCTACCAAGCCACAAGAGATAACCGGTCGCCGGCATGCCCTGCAATGCCGCCTGCAAGGCACCACTGCCGAGAATCAACACCGGGATGTACAACGGCAGAATCAGCAGCGCCAGCAATAGACCACCGCGCTTCAATCCCACCGTCAGGGCCGCGCCCACCGCACCGAGCAGGCTCAGCACCGGTGTACCCAGCAACAAGGAAAGCAGCAACACCGGCAGACAGGCGGTTGGCAAACCGAGCATCAATGCCAGTAATGGAGCGAGCAAAACCAGTGCCAGGCCAGAGAAGGACCAGTGTGCCAGTACCTTGGCCAAAACCAGAAGAGGCAGGGGGTGCGACGAAAGGACCCACTGTTCAAGCGATCCGTCTTCGAAATCACTGCGGAAAAGCCCGTCCAGCGAGAGCAAAACCGATAAAAGGGCCGCTACCCAGACCAGTCCCGGAGACAAGGTTTGCAACAATTGAGACTCGGGTCCGACCGCCAACGGGAACAGGGAAACGACGATCGCGAAGAATACGAGCGGATTGGCCAACTCCGCCGGGCGACGGAACAACAATCGGGCTTCACGGGCGACCAACAGGCCGAAAACTCTCATACGGCCCAGTTCCCCAGATCAATATCGCGATAGCCGGCCGGCATCCGGGTCAGCGTGTGGTGAGTGGTCAAGACCACCATGCCGCCGCGCTCGCAGTGTGCGGCCAGGTGTTCTTCGAGTTGTGCCACGCCTTGTTTGTCGAGCGCAGTGAACGGCTCATCGAGGATCCATAGCGGCGGGCTTTCCAGGTACAACCGCGCCAACGCGACCCGGCGTTGCTGCCCGGCAGACAGCGTATGGCAAGGAACATCCTCGAAACCGCGCAGTCCGACAGCCGTCAGCGCCTGCCAGATCGCCTCATGGGAGGCCGGTTGATGCAAGGCGCAAAGCCAGCTCAGATTCTCTTCCGGCGTCAGCAAATCCTTGATCCCGGCGGCATGGCCGATCCACAGCAGGTTACGCGCCAGCTCAAAACGTTGCTCGTTCAATGGCTGGCCGTTGAGCAGCACCTGACCGGCAGTCGGCTGCATCAGCCCGCAAAGCAGACGTAAAAGGCTGGTTTTGCCACTGCCGTTGGGGCCGCTGATTTGCAACATTTCGCCACTGGCCAGTCTCAATTCGAGATTTTCGAAGAGCAGCCGAAGGTCTCGCTCACAAGCGAGGGCAACGGTTTGCAGGACAGGACTGGTCAAGAGATCACGGGCCTTTTGGGTTCAAGTCGGCAGTGGAGCGGCCGTTAAAGATATGCAGGATAAATGCATTGGCGGCCCGTTCTAAGGAGCTGGATCAAGTATTTGAAATGTTTTCAGCGCCCCGGATACAACGGGGCCGCATTATACATGCCATGCCCTACTCTCAAGAGGGCAATTTCCTCAGGTTGTGACCGCGTATGACAGGCGAAATGAACATCCTTCCGCTCCCGCAAACCACGCCCGCGACTTCGCGACCGCTGGTGGTGAGTGGCGACCTGCTGAAGTTACTGACGCCGATGGAGGGCCTGATCACTGCCGGTCAGACCGCCAAGGCCGAAGTGCTGTCGCTCAAGCAGGCGGATCAAACCTTTCAACTGTTACTCAAGGTCACCCTCGACAGCGGCCGTCAGACCACAGTCCAGGCCACCAGCAGCCAACCGCTGCCTCAGGGCACCAGCCTGGCGATCACTCAGCCGTCGGCGGGTAATCTGGCCGTCACCGTGCAACAGGCCATCGCCTCCAGCATCGCCACTCTCACCCGTATCGACACGGCACAACTGCCCGTCGGCACCCTGCTGCAAGGCAAAGTACTGACCTCTCAAGTGTTGCCGCAGGGGCCGGGCCAGCCGACGGTGTTTCGCTCGATGGTGAGCTTGCTCAACACCGCGTTGAGCGGCAGCACCCTGAACATCGACAGCCCGACGCCGCTGCGCATCGGCACCTTGCTGAGCGCGCTGGTGCAGGACACCCAGACATTGAAGTTCGTGCCATTGAGCAGCCGCCAGGAACAGTTGGCGGTAACCCAACAACTGGTCAACCAACAGAGCCGCCAAGGCTCGCTGGATGGCCTGCTCAAACTCCTGCAAAACCTGCCGGCCTCGGACCAGACGTCCAGTGATCTGCGTGCTGCCGTCGACAAGTTGCTCGCCGGCCTGCCCGATGTTCAACAACTCAGCACGCCAAAGGGGCTGGCCCAGGCTCTGGCCAATAGCGGCCTGTTCCTTGAAGCCAAATTGCTCAGCGGCCAGAACCCGACGCTGGCCCCGGACCTGAAAGGTGATCTGCTCAAGCTGATCGCACAATTGACGCCAGGCCTGCCGGCCAACACCAATCTCAACGCGATCATTGCCGCCAACACACTGGCCCAGGCCATGCCGAACTTCGTGCGCAGCGCCCTCGGCATGCTCGGTCAGGTCAGCGCCAAACCGCCGCCAACCCGCTTCCCGCTGCCCGAGCGCCTGCTCAAAAGCACGGACGGCGAAGGCGACCTCGAGCACTTGCTGCGTTTGGCAGCCGCGGCGGTTTCACGCCTGCAAAGCCATCAACTGTCGAGCCTGGAACAGACCGGCGTCACTGACGACGGTCGGTTGATGAGCACGTGGCAACTGGAAATCCCGATGCGCAATCTGCAGGACATCGTGCCGTTGCAAGTCAAGTTCCAGCGCGAAGAAGCGCCCGAGAAGGATCAGCAAAACGAACGCCGCGACGAGCGCGAACCCAAACAACAATTGTGGCGAGTGGACCTGGCGTTCGACATGGAGCCCCTGGGCCCATTGCAGATTCACGCACAACTGATCAAAGGCAGCCTGTCCAGCCAGTTGTGGGCCGAACGCCCGTACACCGCCAGCCTGATCGAAAGTCATCTGGCCGAACTGCGCCAGCGTCTGCTAGCGTCCGGCCTGAATGTCGGCGATCTCGATTGCCACCTCGGCACACCGCCACAAGGCCCTCAAACCCGTCTCGAACAACGCTGGGTCGACGAAACCGCATGAAAAACCCCAACACCCCGCGCCAGGCCATCGCCCTCAAGTACGACGGCAGCCACGCCCCTACCCTCACGGCCAAAGGTGACGAAGCACTGGCCGAAGCCATTCTGAAGATTGCCCGCGAATGCGAAGTACCGATCTACGAAAACCCCGAGCTGGTGAAACTGCTGGCGCGGATGGAATTGGGGGAGAGTATTCCGGAAGAGTTGTATCGGACGATTGCCGAGATTATTGCGTTTGCGTGGAATCTGAAGGGTAAGTTCCCGGCGGGGCATGATCCGGATGCGCCGATGGTCGAGAAGGATGTGACTGATCGCGGGGACGATTACTGAGGTTTCGAGGACGCCATCGCGAGCAAGCTTTGCTCCTACGGAATGAGGCGTTCGTGGGATGTTTGAACGACTCTAACCCGTAGGAGCAAGGCTTGCCCGCGATGGCGATCTCGGCTGAATAGCAACAATCAGTTCTTGTGCAACTTGCTCATCAACTCCGCTTCAGCCTGGGTCAAGCCACAGGACTGAGTCAGTTCATCGACGCTCGCGCCCATACCGACCAGTTTTGCCGCCTGGGCAAACGACAGGCTCGACGGATCGCGCTGTTCCAGCTGAGCCAGTTTGTCCGGCAACGGGCCAACCACCGCGCGCAGTTCGTGCAGGTCTTCACCCATGCGCACGTTGCCGCTTTGGTAGTCCTCGACGCGCCTGGCCAGGTCCTTGATGCGCTGATCGCGCAGCGCATCGCCCTGAGCCTGTTGCGCGGCGATCAGTCGTTGGCCTCGTATGTACGCCAGAAACATCGCCAGCGTGCCTGCCCAGAAGAGGAACAGGACAATGACCGCTACCTCAAGAATCAATCAGATGTTCTCCAGATCCGACCATTCTTCTTCGCTCATCATCTTGTCCAGCTCGACCAGGATCAGCAGTTCGTTGTTCTTGTTGCACACGCCTTGAATGAACTTGGCGGATTCTTCGTTACCGACGTTCGGCGCGGTTTCGATTTCCGACTGACGCAGGTAAACCACTTCGGCCACGCTGTCGACCATGATCCCGACGACTTGCTTGTCGGCTTCGATGATGACGATCCGGGTGTTGTCGCTGATCTCGGCATTCATCAGGCCGAAGCGCTGACGGGTGTCGATCACGGTGACCACGTTACCGCGCAGGTTGATGATGCCCAGCACGTAGCTCGGGGCACCCGGGACCGGGGCGATCTCGGTGTAACGCAGGACTTCCTGAACGCGCATCACGTTGATGCCGTAGGTTTCGTTGTCCAGTTTGAAGGTTACCCATTGCAGGATCGGATCTTCAGAACCTTTTGCATTCGTCGCTTGATTACTCATACCCTGACCCCTCGAAAAACCGCTTCTGGCGGTGTGTGTTCTTTAGGCGGCATTCAACAATGCCGTCGCATACTTGTTATGTCGGCAGCTATGTCGGTTTGTGTAGCGGCTTGCTGCCGCTCATGTGCTTTGCCCCGCCGCTGGCAATCAACTCGGCCAAGGCGGAAACGTCCAGCAGCGCACACATGTGCTCAATCACCGTGCCGGCAAGCCATGGCCGCTGACCGCGATGACTTCTCCATTTGATTTCGTTCGGGTCCAGGCGCAACGAGCGGCTGACCTGATGCACCGCCAGCCCCCATTCGTAGCCCTGAACCGAAATAACGTATTGCAGGCCCTGACGGAAATCGTCGCGGTAACGGTCGGGCATGACCCAACGCGCGGTGTCCAATACTTTCAGGTTGCCGGCCTGGCTCGGCAGGATCCCGAGAAACCATTCTGGCTGACCGAACAGCGGCGTCAGCTCGTGGCCGGTCAACGAATAAATCGAACCCAGACACACCAGCGGCACCGCCAGGGTCAACCCGGCAACATCGAACAACAGGCATTCGAACGGCTCGGCGGCCCAGGACGGGCGACCATCGGTTTCCACGGGTGGCGGCGTGTTGCTCGGCGGCCGATGGACTTCGACCACCGGCGGCACCAAGGCTTGCAGCAGCGGTGCGATGGTCGATACCGGCGCGAGAACCGGCGCGGGTGCTTCGATCAACGCCACTGGAACCTTCACCACAGGCGCTGCTACTGGCGCGGCAACCACGACGGGGTTTTGCGCATCGCGAGCCTGCTCTTCAAGCACCGCTGCCTGGAACTCGTCCAGCGCAGCTTCAACTTCGACCGCTTCAACAACCTCAACGATTTCAACCGACGCTTCGATTTCCGGCGGCAACTCTTCAGTCGCCTCCATCAGCAAGCTGTCCAGATAAGACTGCAGCGCCAGTTGCGGACGCGAGGTGACCTTCACCGGCCGGTTCATGCGCACACCGTTGTTGTAGGAGCAAGGCTTGCCCGCGATGAACGATAACTCGGTGTAGCTATGAAAACCGCAGTGAAGCTATCGCGGGCAAGCCTTGCTCCTACAGGTAATGAGTTCATCTCACGCCACCTGCGGGACAAGTTGTGCGGCCAGCAGATGCTTGAGCAGCGCGCGATACGCCAGCACCCCACGGCTCTTGCCGTCGAACTGCGAAGGCGTCACGCCGGCACGGCTGGCGTCGCGCAAGCGGGTATCGACCGGGATGTAGCCCTGCCAGATTTCTTCCGGGTATTTGTCGCGCAACACCCGCAGCGTGCTAAGGGACGCCTGTGTGCGGCGGTCGAACAGGGTCGGCACGATGCTGAACGGCAGCGCCTGTTTACGCGAACGGTTGATCATCGCCAGGGTATTGACCATGCGCTCCAGGCCTTTGACCGCCAGGTGTTCGGTCTGCACCGGGATCACCAATTGCTGGCTCGCCGCCAAGGCATTGACCATCAGCACGCCGAGCAACGGCGGGCTGTCGATCACAGCGTAATCGAAGTCTTGCCACAGTTGCGCCAGGCTCTTGGCAATCACCAGGCCCAAGCCACTCTGCCCCGGCGACTGGCGCTCGAGGGTCGCGAGTGCGGTGCTTGATGGCAACAGGGAAATACTCTCGTGGCTGGTAGGCAACAACAACTGACCGGGCAAACCTTGCGGCACACTGCCCTTGTGCAGGAACAGGTCGTAGCTGCTGTGTTCCAGGCTGTCGGGGTCGTAACCGAAGTAGCTGGTCATGGAGCCGTGGGGGTCGAGATCGACCACAACCACGCGCTTGCCCGCCTCGGCCAGTAAACCGGCTAAAGCGATAGAGGAAGTGGTTTTACCAACACCACCCTTTTGATTGGCAACGGCCCAGACTCTCATTCGGATTGTTCCTCCCGGTCGAAATGGCGGACCGAGAAATAGCTCAACGTATTAATGCGGGTGACGGAGAATTGACGGCACTCTCTCGTCCCGGCGACTTGACCGGGGTCGGTGCAGTTTGTGTGCCAGCACGCTTCAACGCGGCATCCGGTTTCGCATTGGCCGTTCCGGTACCCGTAAGGCTGCGGCGCACATCGAGATTTCGCGACACCACCAGCACCACGCGACGGTTACGCGCCCGCCCCTCGGCAGTCGCGTTGTTGGCCACTGGCTGGAACTCGCCGTACCCCACCGACGCCAGGCGACCGGGGTTTACACCCTGCATCGCCAGCATCCGCACGATGCTCGCCGAACGGGCCGAGGACAGCTCCCAGTTGGTCGGGTATTGCGCGGTGCGGATCGGTTGATCGTCAGTGAAACCTTCGACGTGAATCGGGTTGTCGAATGGCTTCAGAATCGCAGCGACCTTGTCGATGATGTTGAACGCGATGTCGCTGGGCATGGCGTCGCCGCTGCCGAACAACAGGCTGGAATTGAGTTCGATCTCGACCCACAGCTCGTTGCCGCGAATGGTCATCTGGTTGGAACTGATCAAGTCGCCAAACGCGGCGCTGATGTCGTCGGCGATGGTTTTGAGCGGATCGCTGGCACCCGCGATACCCGCGTCGACCTGCTCGGCGTCTTTAACCAGCGGCTTGGCCGGGGTCACGGTCTTCGGTCGCTCTTCACCGATCGGGATCGGCTTGAGGGCGCGGTCGGAGTCGGTAAAGACCCCGATCAACGCTTCGGAAATAACCTTGTACTTGCCTTCGTTGATCGAAGAAATCGAGTACATCACCACGAAGAAAGCGAACAGCAACGTAATGAAGTCGGCGTACGAAACCAGCCAACGTTCATGGTTTACATGTTCTTCAGGTTGCCGACGACGAGCCATAGTCCATTACCCCCATCAATCCATGAAGCCCTGAAGCTTCAACTCAATAGAGCGAGGGTTTTCACCTTCGGCGATCGACAGAATGCCTTCCAACAACATTTCGCGATAACGCGACTGCCGCAAAGCGATGGATTTGAGTTTGGCGGCAATCGGCAGCAGCACCAGGTTGGCACTGGCCACGCCGTAGATGGTCGCGACGAAGGCCACGGCAATGCCGCTACCCAGTTGCGAGGGATCCGCCAGGTTGCCCATCACGTGGATCAGGCCCATCACCGCACCGATGATGCCGATGGTCGGCGCGTAGCCGCCCATGCTTTCGAAGACTTTGGCGGCTTCGATGTCGCGGCTTTCCTGGGTGTAGAAATCCACTTCCAGAATGCTCCGAATCGCTTCCGGCTCGGCGCCGTCGACCAGCAGTTGCAGGCCTTTGCGCGAGTAGTTGTCAGGTTCGGCGTCGGCCACCCCTTCCAGACCCAGCAGGCCTTCCTTGCGCGCGGTCAGGCTCCAGTTGACGACGCGATCGACGCCACCGGCGAGGTCGATGCGCGGAGGAAACAGGATCCAGGCCAGAATCTGCATGGCACGCTTGAACGCGCTCATCGGCGCCTGCAACAGCGCCGCACCGATGGTCCCACCGAGAACGATCAACGCTGCCGGGCCGTTGGCCAGGGCACCGAGGTGACCGCCTTCAAGGTAGTTGCCGCCAATGATGGCGACAAACGCCATGATGATCCCGATAAGGCTTAAAACATCCATCAGATACAAGCCTCGACCAGATGCTTGCCAATATCGTCCAGGCCGTACACCGCATCGGCGAGTTCGGCTTTGACGATGGCCATCGGCATGCCGTAGATCACGCAGCTGGCTTCATCCTGAGCCCAGATTGCACTGCCGCCCTGCTTGAGCAGACGCGCGCCTTCGCGACCATCGGCGCCCATGCCGGTCAATACGACCGCCAGAACTTTGTCACCGTAAGACTTGGCCGCGGAACCGAAGGTGATGTCCACGCACGGCTTGTAGTTCAGACGTTCGTCGCCCGGCAGGATTTTCACCGCGCCACGGCCGTCGATCATCATTTGCTTGCCACCCGGCGCCAGCAACGCCAGGCCCGGACGCAGGATGTCACCATCCTCGGCTTCCTTGACGCTGATGCGGCAGAGCTTGTCCAGACGCTCGGCGAAAGCCTTGGTAAAGGCAGCCGGCATGTGCTGGATCAGTACGATCGGTGCGGGGAAATTGGCCGGCAACTGGGTCAGAACCCGCTGCAAGGCAACCGGGCCGCCAGTGGACGTGCCGATGGCGACCAGTTTGTAGGCTTTGCGTTTAGGCGCGGGCGACGACGAGGCTGGCACGTGGGTACGTGCCGGAATCGGGGCCGGTGCCGGACGCGCAGGCGCACTGCTGCCGTAGCTGCTGACGCTCGAAGGTGCAGGCGTCGGGGCAGGTGCGGCGACAGGTGCCGGAGCGCTGTAGGTGTTGGCGCGACGGTTACTGCGCGAGATGCTGAGAATCTTCTCGCACAGCAGTTGCTTGACCTTCTCCGGGTTGCGGGAGATGTCTTCGAAATTCTTCGGCAGGAAATCCACTGCGCCAGCGTCCAGCGCGTCGAGGGTTACCCGAGCGCCTTCGTGGGTCAGCGAGGAGAACATCAACACCGGGGTCGGGCAGCGCTGCATGATGTGCCGCACCGCCGTGATGCCATCCATCATCGGCATCTCGTAGTCCATGGTAATCACGTCTGGCTTGAGGGCCAGCGCCTGATCAATCGCCTCTTTTCCGTTGGTCGCCGTGCCGACGACCTGGATATTCGGATCCGCTGAAAGAATTTCCGAGACGCGGCGGCGGAAAAACCCCGAATCGTCCACCACCAGGACTTTAACTGCCATAAACACTCCGTTAGGGGGAGCGAGGCTCAGTCGCCCCGCCCCACCAGAATCAAATACGCCGTGCGGCGTAACGCTTGAGCATGCTCGGAACATCGAGAATCAGCGCAATGCGGCCGTCACCGGTGATGGTGGCGCCGGACATGCCCGGGGTTCCCTGGAGCATTTTGCCCAATGGCTTGATGACCACTTCTTCCTGGCCCACCAGTTGATCGACGACGAAGCCGATCCGCTGAGTGCCCACCGAAAGGATCACCACATGGCCTTCGCGCTGCTCTTCGTGAGCGGCGGAGCTGACCAGCCAGCGTTTGAGGTAGAACAAGGGCAGCGCCTTGTCCCGCACGATCACCACTTCCTGGCCGTCCACCACGTTGGTGCGCGACAGGTCGAGGTGGAAGATCTCGTTGACGTTCACCAGTGGGAACGCAAACGCCTGGTTGCCCAGCATGACCATCAGCGTCGGCATGATCGCCAGGGTCAACGGGACCTTGATGACGATCTTCGAGCCCTTGCCCTTGGTCGAATAGATATTGATGGTGCCGTTGAGCTGGGCGATTTTGGTTTTCACCACGTCCATGCCCACGCCGCGTCCGGAGACATCGGAAATTTCGGTCTTGGTCGAGAAACCCGGCGCGAAGATCAGGTTGAAGCAATCGGATTCGCTGAGGCGATCCGCTGCATCCTTGTCCATCAAGCCTTTCTTCACGGCAATGCCGCGCAGAACGTCGGCGTCCATGCCCTTGCCGTCATCGGAGATCGACAGCAGGATGTGGTCGCCTTCCTGTTCAGCGGACAGGATCACCTTGCCGCTGCGAGGCTTGCCCATCGCTTCACGCTCGGCCGGCTCTTCAATACCGTGGTCGACCGAGTTGCGCACCAAGTGGACCAGCGGGTCGGCGAGGGCCTCGACGAGGTTCTTGTCGAGATCGGTTTCTTCCCCGACCAGTTCCAGGTTGATCTCTTTCTTGAGCTGGCGAGCCAGGTCGCGAACCAGACGCGGGAAGCGCCCGAAGACCTTTTTGATCGGTTGCATCCGGGTCTTCATGACCGCGGTTTGCAGGTCGGCCGTGACCACGTCGAGGTTCGACACGGCCTTGGACATGGCTTCGTCGCCGCTGTTGAGGCCCAGACGGACCAAGCGGTTACGCACCAGTACCAACTCGCCGACCATGTTCATGATTTCGTCGAGACGCGCGGTATCGACCCGCACGGTGGTCTCGGCTTCGCTGGCCGGTTTTTCCGGTGGCGGCGCGGACGCGGCACGGGCCGGAGCCGGGGCAGAAGCAGCGGCAGGCTTCGGCGCTTCGGCTTTAGGCTCGGGCGCTTTGGCAACGGGTTTCGGTGCAACAGCCTTGGCCGCTGGCGCCGCAACCGGAGCGCTGGCGCCCGACGCGGTACCGACTTCAGTGAACTTGCCTTTGCCGTGCAATTCGTCGAGCAGCGATTCGAACTCATGATCGGAGATCAGATCGCCCCCAGCCGCTTTAGCGGTGGGCGCAGCCGGGGCCGGGACCGCAGCAATGGCCGATTCCAGCGCATCAACGGCAAAGTTGCCCTTGCCGTGCAGTTGATCGAGCAGTGCTTCGAACTCGTCGTCGGTGATATCGGAGCTGTCGCCTGCCGCTTTCGGGGCAGCCGGTGCGGCTGGCGCCGGGGCTACCGCATCGACGGCGAACTGGCCTTTACCGTGCAGTTGATCGAGCAACGACTCGAACTCGGCATCGGTGATTTCGTCGCTGGCCGCTGCATTGCTGCTCGGCGCTGGCACAGCGGCCGGGGCTTCTGCCTGAGCCTTGACGGCGTTCAGCGAGTCCAGCAGTTGTTCGAATTCGTTATCGGTGATGTCACCTTCAGCCGCCGGTGTTTCAACCACTTCGGCAACCGGTGCGGCTTCTTCAGTTTGCGGCTCGGCCAGACGGGCCAGTGCCGCCAGCAATTCCGGCGTGGCAGCCGTGATCGGGCTGCGCTCGCGGACTTCGGTAAACATGCCGTTCACCGCATCCAGCGCTTCGAGAACCACGTCCATCAGTTCCGAGTCGACGCGACGCTCACCCTTGCGCAGGATGTCGAACACGTTCTCGGCGATGTGACAGCACTCCACCAGCTCGTTGAGCTGGAGGAAGCCGGCGCCTCCTTTTACAGTGTGAAAACCGCGAAAAATTGCATTGAGCAAGTCCGCATCATCAGGTCGGCTTTCCAGCTCGACCAGCTGTTCGGACAGTTGCTCTAGAATCTCGCCGGCCTCAACCAGGAAATCCTGAAGGATCTCTTCATCGGCGCCGAAGCTCATGTGTAGGGGTGCTCCTAGAATCCAAGGCTGGAAAGCAAATCGTCTACATCGTCCTGACCGGACACAACGTCTTCTCTTTTATCGGCATGAATCTGCGGACCTTCACCCTGAGAGAGATGTTTTTGCGGATCTTTTTCTGCCAGCATCGCTTCACGGTCATGTTCGATGCCCGCAAAGCGGTCCACCTGACTGGCCATAAGCACGAGCTTGAGCAGGTTGCTTTCAACTTCGGTGACCAATTGGGTCACACGCTTGATCACCTGACCGGTGAGGTCCTGGTAATCCTGAGCGAGCAGAATGTCGTTGAGGTTGCTCGACACAACGCGATTGTCTTCGCTGCTGCGTGTCAGGAAACCGTCGACTCGCCGAGCCAGCTCGCGGAACTCTTCAGCCCCGACTTCGCGACGCATGAACCGTCCCCAGTCGGTGCTCAAGGCCTGGGCTTCGTTGCTCAGGCCATTGACCAGCGGCGTGGCGTTTTCCACCAGGTCCATGGTGCGGTTGGCAGCAGCCTCGGTCAGCTTGACCACATAACCCAGACGCTCGGTGGCGTCCGTGATCTGCGAGACTTCCTCAGCTTGCGGCATGTTCGGGTCAATCTGGAAATTGACGATCGCGCTATGCAGCTCGCGAGTGAGCTTGCCCACCTCTTGATACAGGCCACGGTCACGGGTCTGATTGAGCTCATGGATCAATTGCACAGCGTCGCCGAACCTGCCTTTTTCAAGGCTTTCGACCAGTTCGACCGCGTGTTTTTTCAGAGTCGATTCGAAATCGCCCTGTGAAGACTCGTAATGCTCCATAGCTCCCCCCGTGGCGCAGTGGCTTCGCACATCAACCGATGCGTTCGAAAATCTTCTCGATTTTTTCTTTTAACGCCTGGGCCGTGAAGGGCTTGACCACATAGCCGTTAACACCGGCCTGGGCTGCCTCGATGATCTGCTCGCGCTTGGCTTCAGCGGTCACCATCAGCACCGGCAGGTGCTTGAGCTTTTCATCGGCACGCACGTGGCGCAGCAGGTCGATACCGGTCATGCCAGGCATGTTCCAGTCTGTTACCAGAAAGTCGATGCTGCCGCTGTTGAGCACCGGAATGGCAGTAGTGCCATCGTCGGCCTCGACCGTGTTGGTGAACCCAAGGTCACGCAACAGGTTTTTAATGATCCGCCGCATCGTTGAGAAGTCATCAACGATGAGGATTTTCATGTTCTTGTCCAATTCGACCTCCAAGCAGTCTTAAACGCGCCCAGCACCTGGACGCGCCATTTCAATCAATCCGGCAAAGCACTCAATGACTGTCTGGAGCACAACAGATCGCGACCGGTGCAGCTAATCCCGCACCGGTCCCGCTCGCAGTGTCCCCACACTGCCTTCAGCGCGCTCGCCACTCCCCCAAACGCCCCCGCAAACGGGCCGCGCACTGGCTGTGTAACTGGCTGACCCGAGATTCGCTGACCCCCAGGACCTCACCGATTTCCTTGAGGTTCAACTCTTCGTCGTAGTACAGCGCCAACACCAGTCGCTCACGCTCCGGCAAATTGGCAATCGCGTCCGCCAGCGCCGCCTGGAAGCGTTCATCTTCCAGATCGCGTGACGGCTCCAGATGTGCACTGGCGCCATCCTCGTGCAGCCCTTCGTGTTCGCCGTCCTGCAACAGATCGTCGAAACTGAATAACCGGCTGCCCAGGGTGTCGTTCAAAATCCCGTAATAATCGTCGAGACTCAATTGGAGTTCGGCCGCAACCTCGTGATCTTTAGCGTCACGGCCAGTTTTAGCTTCAATCGAGCGAATGGCGTCGCTGACCATCCGGGTATTGCGGTGGACCGAACGTGGCGCCCAGTCCCCTTTGCGTACTTCGTCGAGCATCGCGCCGCGGATTCGTATGCCCGCGTACGTCTCGAAACTCGCGCCTTTGCTGGCGTCGTATTTGGTTGACACTTCAAGCAGGCCGATCATCCCGGCCTGGATCAGATCTTCAACCTGGACACTGGCCGGCAGACGCGCCAGCAAGTGGTAGGCAATGCGTTTAACCAGTGGCGCGTAACGCTCGATCAGCTCGTACTGCGCGTCACGTGCCGACTTCTTGTAGAGGTTGTAGCCACTGGCTGTCATAGCACCGGTCCTGCGGTTTGTTGCACGAGGCGCTCGACGAAAAACTCCAGGTGCCCACGCGGGTTGGCAGGCAGCGGCCAGGTATCGACCTTCTGTGCAATGGCCTTGAACGCCAGTGAGCACTTGGACCGCGGGAAGGCCTCGTAAACGGCGCGCTGTTTCTGCACAGCCTTGCGCACGCTTTCGTCGTAAGGCACCGCACCGACGTATTGTAAGGCGACGTCCAGGAAGCGATCCGTGACCTTGGTCAACTTGGCGAACAGGTTGCGCCCTTCCTGCGGGCTCTGGGCCATGTTGGCCAGGACGCGGAAGCGGTTCATGCCGTAATCGCGGTTCAACAGTTTGATCAGTGCGTAGGCATCGGTGATCGAGGTCGGCTCGTCGCAGACCACCAGCAAGACTTCTTGCGCTGCGCGGACGAAACTGACGACCGAGTCACCAATGCCCGCTGCGGTGTCGATTACCAGCACGTCGAGGTTGTCGCCGATATCGCTGAACGCCTGGATCAGGCCGGCGTGTTGAGCCGGGCTCAAATGAACCATGCTCTGTGTGCCGGACGCGGCCGGGACGATGCGGATGCCGCCAGGGCCTTGCAACAGTACGTCGCGCAGCTCGCAGCGGCCTTCGATCACGTCGGCCAAAGTACGTTTGGGTGTCAGTCCCAGCAGGACGTCGACGTTCGCCAGCCCCAGATCGGCGTCCAACAGCATGACGCGCCGACCGAGCTCAGCTAGAGCCAGGGACAAGTTCACTGACACGTTAGTCTTCCCGACGCCACCTTTGCCGCCGGTCACCGCGATCACCTGTACGGGATGCATGCTGCCCATGAATTTCTTTACCTTGTCTTACTTAGACGGAGGCCACATTACTGGCTGCGCGTTCACAAACGGAACAATGCATGGCAGACCATCGATGTAGGTACAAAACTGTCATTAGTACCTCAGCCGACCTGCTTGGTCGGGCTGTGGTAAATATCAGCGAACATATCAGCCATGGCTTCTTCGCTGGGTTCTTCTTGCATTTGCACGCTTACGGCGCGACTGACCAACTGATGACGACGCGGTAGATGCAAATCATCCGGAATCCGCGGGCCATCGGTCAGGTAGGCCACCGGCAATTCATGACTGATGGCCAGGCTCAACACCTCGCCCAGACTTGCCGTTTCATCCAGTTTAGTCAGGATGCAGCCAGCGAGCCCACAACGCTTGTAACTGTGATAAGCGGCCGTTAGAACCTGTTTCTGGCTGGTGGTTGCCAAAACCAGATAATTTTTCGATTTGATGCCACGACCGGCCAGGCTTTCGAGCTGCATGCGCAGTGCCGGATCGCTGGCCTGCAGGCCGGCAGTATCGATCAGCACCACGCGTTTGCGCAGCAAGGGCTCCAGCGCCTGTACCAGTGACTGCCCCGGATCGACGTGAGTCACCGACACATTGAGGATCCGGCCCAACGTCTTGAGTTGTTCCTGAGCACCGATACGGTAGCTGTCCATACTGACCAGCGCGATATTTTGCGCTCCGTACTTGAGCACGTAACGGGCCGCGAGTTTGGCCAGGGTGGTGGTCTTGCCCATGCCGGCGGGGCCGACCATGGCAATCACGCCGCCCTCTTCCAGAGGCTCGACTTCCGGTGTGGCGATCATCCGCGCCAGGTGGGCCAGCAACATGCGCCAGGCCTGACGAGGTTCTTCAATATCGGTAATCAGTGCCAGCAAATCCCGCGACAACGGGCCGGACAGGCCGATGCGTTGCAGGCGGCGCCAAAGATTGGCCTGGGCCGGACGGCTGCCTTGCAGCTGATTCCAGGCCAGGGAGCCGAGTTGCACTTCCATCAGTTCGCGCAGGCTGTTGAGCTCGAAACGCATCGAGTCGAACGCCCGTGGGTCGACGCCGCCGGAGGCAGGTGCCGCAGCCGGTGCAGGACGACGGGGTTCGGTGTAGGTCGGTTCGATCAGCGGCTCGGCGGCGGTCAGTGGCAGGCCGGCGAACAATTGGCGATTGGTGGACTTATCGCTTTCGCCATCGCTGCGCAGGCTCAGTTCGGCCTGGGCGGTGACGATCCGCGATTGGGTCTTGCGCAGCTCGTCTTCAAGTTCCATGTTCGGAACGCGCGGAGCCAGCGCCGACAACTTGTAATCCAGAGCAGCCGTCAGCTCGACACCACCGGCGATCCGACGGTTGCCAATGATGGCGGCATCAGCGCCCAGCTCATCACGAACCAGCTTCATGGCCTGACGCATATCGGCGGCGAAAAAACGCTTAACTTGCATAAACCACTACCTCAGCCGTTGGGCCCTACTGTCGCAACAATGGTCACTTGCTTGTTGTCAGGAATTTCCTGGTAAGCCAACACATGCAAACCCGGGACTGCCAATCGGCCGAATCGCGACAGCATCGCGCGAACCGGACCGGCTACCAGCAGAATCACCGGTTGACCTTGCATTTCCTGACGCTGCGCCGCATCGATCAACGAGCGTTGCAGTTTCTCAGCCATGCTTGGCTCCAGCAGAACGCCCTCTTCCGAGCCTTGTCCTGCCTTCTGAAGACTATTGAGCAATATTTGTTCCAACCTTGGCTCCAGGGTGATCACTGGCAGCTCGGAGTCAGTCCCTACAATGCTTTGGACGATTGCGCGGGATACACCGACGCGCACCGCGGCCACCAGCGCGGCAGTATCTTGACTCTTGCTGGCATTGTTGGCGATGGCCTCGGCAATGCTGCGAATGTCCCGTACTGGCACCTGTTCGGCCAACAACGCCTGCAATACTTTGAGCAGCTGGGACAGCGACACCACGCCCGGCACCAGCTCTTCGGCCAGTTTTGGCGAGCTTTTGGCCAGCAATTGCATGAGTTGCTGCACTTCTTCGTGACCGATCAACTCGCTCGAGTGCTTGTACAAAATCTGGTTCAAGTGGGTTGCCACTACCGTACTAGCATCGACCACGGTGTAACCGAGGGATTGAGCCTGGGCACGCTGGCTGATTTCGATCCAGACCGCCTCCAGACCGAAAGCCGGATCTTTGGCGGTAATGCCGTTGAGCGTGCCGTAGACCTGCCCCGGATTGATTGCCAGTTCGCGGTCCGGGTAAATCTCCGCTTCAGCCAGGATCACCCCCATCAGGGTCAGGCGGTAGGCGCTCGGCGCCAGGTCGAGGTTGTCACGGATATGCACCGTCGGCATCAGGAAGCCCAGATCCTGGGACAGCTTCTTGCGCACACCCTTGATCCGCGCCAGCAACTGACCACCCTGATTGCGGTCCACCAGCGGAATCAGCCGATAGCCGACTTCCAGGCCGATCATGTCGATCGGCGTCACGTCATCCCAGCCAAGCTCCTTGGTTTCCTGAGCGCGAGCCGGCGATGGCAGCAGCTCCTGCTGACGCTTGACCTCTTGCAAGGCCTGAACCTTGACCACGTTCTGCTTCTTCCAGAACAGGTACGCACCGCCCGCCGCCAGGGCTGCCATGCTGAGAAAGGAAAAGTGCGGCATGCCCGGCACGAGGCCCATCACCGCCATCAAACCCGCCGCCACGGCCAACGCTTTGGGCGAGGCGAACATCTGGCGATTGATCTGCTTGCCCATGTCTTCCGAACCGGAAGCACGGGTCACCATGATCGCTGCAGCTGTCGATAAAAGCAGTGATGGCAATTGCGCCACCAAACCGTCACCGATGGTCAACAAGGCGTACACCCGACCGGCATCGCCGAAGGACATGCCGTGCTGGAAGATACCGACCGCCATGCCGCCGATCAGGTTGATGAACAGAATCAGCAGGCCGGCAATGGCGTCACCACGAACGAACTTGCTGGCACCGTCCATGGAACCGTAGAACTCGGCTTCCTGGGCCACTTCCATCCGGCGCAGTTTGGCCTGGTTCTGGTCGATCAGGCCAGCGTTCAAGTCGGCGTCGATGGCCATTTGTTTACCGGGCATCGCATCGAGGGTGAAACGGGCGCTCACCTCGGAAATCCGCCCGGCACCTTTGGTCACCACGACGAAGTTGATGATCATCAAAATTGCGAAGACGACGATACCGACCACGTAGTTACCGCCGATCACCACCTCGCCGAAGGCCTGGATCACCTTACCCGCGGCGGCATGACCGTCCTGACCGTGGAGCATCACCACCCGCGTGGAGGCCACGTTCAGCGCCAGTCGCAACAGGGTCGCCACCAGCAGAATGGTCGGGAACACCGCAAAGTCCAGCGGCCGCAACGCGTAAACACAGACCAGCAACACGACAATCGACAACGCGATGTTGAAGGTGAAGAACACGTCCAGCAGGAACGGCGGCACCGGCAACATCATCATCGCCAGCATGACCAGCAGCAACAACGGCACACCCAGATTGCCTCGACTCAGGTCGGCAACGTTTGTGCGTGCAGTGTTGAATAACTGAGAGCGATCCACCGGTTTTCCCCGTTCCTTTAAAGCAGACTTTTTGACGCCTGAAGCGGGCGCAGAGCGGCTACTGCAAGAAGCCTTCCAACTTTTGCCGAGGCGGGGGAATAGAGGGGGGTATTGAGCGTTTGTAGCAGCTGTCGAGCCTGCTACAAAGGCAACGGACTGCAAACAGGGATCAACGTGCCGTCAGAATCTGCTCTTTGTGGATCGGGCCGAGATGAAGCGTCTTGCCGACCATGTACCGCGTACCTCTAAGCATTTGAAGACCTTCCACCTCTACAAAATCCTCCTCTGCATAACCGAGCACCACGACGGATAAAGGCGCCTTCGAAGCAACAGAAAAGTCGTGCCCTTGCATGAGGTTAAGCGCCCATTGAAAGCGAATGACCGGCAAGTCTTCGACGTTGATCTCGTCCCCATTCCCCCAACGAAAATCCTTGCGTGCGACCACCTGCAAACGACCATCGGTCACATTGAATCGGGGCTTGTGATAACACGCCTCCAGCCCTCCACTTGACCACTTGTCCATGTAATTACCCGAGGAAGCGAAGACATCGAACAACGCACTGTTATCACCAATTTTGCCAGCCGCATCGAAGAAGTAGTTGTATGCATAGTGGTAGCCGAGCCCGTCCAGCTCGGGACGAATCGCATTGATAGGGTTATCCAGATAACCCGGGATATAGGCATTGGCCATTTGCACAAAATGCGTAAAGTCCAGCGCCATGTCGAACGTAGCCGAGTAACTGATCGTGCGTTCGAGCCGATCCTCCTCCAGGACTCCCGAAACAAATTCCAACGCCATTCCTTGAAGCTTCCTGTATTCAAGTTCTGCCATGACCGTAACCTCAAATGCCTGAATGAACGCCCCTCCATAGCGATCAACCACTCATTGAACGACCATGGCAAGAACATCGAAGGGGAGAATCCCCAAGGCCATGACATCGTTTAAGAGGAAGCGTGTCTACTGTCAGAACTAACAGGTACACAGCGTTTTCGGACAGACGGCGGTTCTCAAGAATCGCGCCGCAAATCCGGTGGAATCGGCAGGTCGTCCTTGAGCGGATCAGGGCGTTTACCCTTGCCGGCGCGGTGCTGGCGGATCTGGTAGACGTAAGCGAGCACCTGGGCGACGGCAAGGTAGAGCCCGCCAGGGATTTCCTGATCAAGTTCGGTGGAGTAGTAGATCGAACGCGCCAGTGCCGGCGACTCAAGCAGCAGCACTTCGTTGGCCACTGCGATTTCACGGATCTTCAAGGCCAGGAAGTCGCTGCCCTTGGCGATCAGCATCGGCGCCCCGCCCTTGTCCGGATCGTACTTGAGCGCTACGGCGTAGTGGGTCGGGTTGGTGATGACCACATCGGCGTCGGGTATCGCCGCCATCATCCGGCGCTGGGACATTTCGCGCTGCAGCTGGCGAATTCGTTGCTTGACCTCCGGGCGCCCTTCCTGATCCTTATGCTCGTCGCGCACTTCCTGCTTGGTCATCAGCAATTTTTTGTGGCTCTGGTAAAGCTGCACCGGGACATCCACCGCGGCAATCAGAATCAGCCCACAAGCCATCCACAACGTACTCCAGCCCACCAACTGAACGCTATGGATGATCGCCTGCTCCAGCGGTTCATGGGCAATGCGTAACAGATCATCAATGTCCGAGCGCAGAACGGACAATGCAACGAATAAAATCAGCAGGAATTTGGCCAGCGCCTTGAGCAGTTCGATCAGAGCACTGCTGGAGAACATCCGTTTTAGACCCGCCGCCGGGTTCATCCGGCTGAATTTTGGGGCCAGGCTACTACCGGCGAACAACCAGCCACCCAAGGAGACAGGTCCCAGGAATGCCGCCAGCAGCAGCGTCAGCAATATCGGCTGCACCGCCAGAATCGCGATCTTGCCGGAATGCAGCAGGTACTGCCCCATCGCCCCCGGAGTGAGCAACACTTCCCGCGGCAGCGAAAAGTTCAGACGCATGATTTCCAGCAGATCCTGGGCCAGCCCGCCGCCGTAGATCAACAACCCGCCAGCGCCGGCCAGCATGGTTGCCAAGGTATTGAGTTCTTTGGATCGGGCAATCTCGCCCTTTTCCCTGGAGTCCTTTTTGCGCTTATCCGTGGGGTCTTCTGTTTTATCCTGACCACTCTCGCTCTCGGCCATGGCTAGCGCGCCTGTGCCATATCACGTAATAGCTGCAGGGCCTCGGTGGCCAAGGGCTGATACTGATTGAGAATGTCGCCGAGACCGACCCAGAAGATCACCAGACCCAGAACCAGGGTCAGCGGAAAACCGATGGAAAAGATGTTCAATTGCGGCGCCGCCCGCGTCATCACCCCGAAAGCGATGTTAACCACCAACAACGCCGTAATCGCGGGCAAAACCAGCAGCATTGCCGCACCCAGCACCCACCCCAGCTTGTTGGCCATTTCCCAGAAGTGGTTGATCAACATCGCGCTGCCGACCGGCAAGGTGGTGAAGCTTTCCGTCAACACCTCGAACACCACCAGATGCCCATTCATGCCGAGAAACAACAGGGTAACGAGCATCGTCAGGAACTGACCGATCACCGCTGCCGACACGCCGTTGGTAGGGTCGACCATAGACGCGAAGCCCATCCCCATCTGAATCGAAATGATCTGTCCGGCGACGACAAACGCTTGAAAAAACAGCTGAAGGGAGAGACCCATCAATGCGCCGATAATCACCTGTTCAGCGATCAGCAGGAGCGCACTCAGGTCCAGCGCATGAACCTGTGGCATCGGTGGCAGGCCGGGCACGACGACCACTGTGATTGCCAGGGCGAAATACAAACGTACGCGGGTCGGCACCAGGGTCGTGCCAAAGATCGGCATGGTCATCAGTACCGCGCCGATGCGAAACAGCGGCAGTATGAAGGAAGCTACCCACGTGCTGATCTGGGTATCGGTCAGCTGAAGCAGCGACATGGTTTAGCCGATGACCTGAGGAATGCTGCCGTACAACTGCACGATGTATTCCATGAAAGTCTGAACCAGCCACGGACCGGCGACGATCAGCGTCACCAGCATTACCAGCAGGCGCGGCAGGAAGCTCAGGGTCTGTTCGTTGATCTGGGTCGCGGCCTGGAACATCGCCACCAACAGGCCCACGAGCAAACTCGGAATCACCAGCACGGCAACCATCATGGTGGTCAGCCACAGTGCTTCCCGGAAGATGTCTACCGCTACTTCTGGCGTCATGGCGATACACCGCCGAAGCTGCTCGCCAGCGTACCGATGATCAACGCCCAGCCATCCACCAGCACGAAGAGCATGATCTTGAACGGCAGGGAAATGATCAGTGGCGAGAGCATCATCATACCCATCGCCATCAGGACACTGGCCACGACCAGGTCGATGATCAGGAACGGAATGAAGATCATGAAACCGATCTGGAACGCGGTTTTCAGCTCGGATGTGACGAACGCCGGCACCAGAATCGTCAGCGGCGCCTGATCGGGCGATGCGATATCAGTGCGTTTGGACAAGCGCATGAACAACTCCAGATCGCTACTGCGGGTCTGGGCGAGCATGAAATCCTTGATCGGCACCTGCGCCTTGGCCACGGCGTCTTGAGCGGTGAGTTTCTCCGCCAGATACGGCTGCAAGGCATCCTGGTTAACACGGTCGAATACCGGCGCCATGATGAACATAGTCAGAAACAGCGCCATACCCGTAAGTATCTGGTTAGACGGTGTCTGCTGCAGGCCCAGGGCCTGACGCAGGATCGAGAAGACGATGATGATCCGGGTGAAACTGGTCATCAGCATGACGAACGCCGGGATAAAACTCAGCGCAGTCATGATCAGCAGGATTTGCAGGCTGACCGAGTATTCCTGGGCGCCGTTGGCGTTGGTGCCCAGGGTGATTGCCGGGATCGATAACGGATCGGCGGAGAACGCCAGCGGCGCGGCCAGCATCAGGGCCAGCGTCAAGACGATGCGTAACGCACCCATTACTTCTTATCCTTCTGATCCTTGCCCAACAGCTCCATCAGGCGCTGGGCAAACTCGGGGGTCGCTTTTTCAGTACCGCTCGGCACTTGCACCGGCTCCTTGAGTACATGCAACGCGGTGATGGTGCCGGGGCTCAGGCCGAGCAGGATCTGCTCGTTGCCGACTTGCACCAACATCAACCGGTCGCGAGGGCCCAGCGCGCGGGAGCCGATCAGTTCGATGACCTGCCCCTTGCCGGCGGGCCCGGCCTGCTGGACTCGACGCAGCAACCAGGCGAGGAAAAAGATCAACCCCAGCACCAGCAGCAAACCGAGCACCAACTGCGTCAATTGCCCAGCCACGCCGCTGCTGACCGCGGGGGCAGCGGCCGCAGTAGCGGTCGCTACCGGCTCGGCAGCCAGAACGCTGAACGGCAACGCCAGCACAAACCCCAGAACCTTTTTCACTCAGCGCAACTTCTTGATGCGTTCGCTTGGGCTGATCACGTCAGTCAGGCGGATACCGAACTTCTCGTTGACCACCACTACTTCACCGTGAGCGATGAGCGTGCCGTTGACCAGCACGTCCAGCGGTTCACCGGCCAGACGATCGAGCTCGATCACCGAACCCTGGTTAAGCTGCAGCAGGTTGCGGATGTTGATGTCAGTGCTGCCGACTTCCATGGAAATCGACACCGGGATATCGAGAATCACGTCCAGGTTCGGACCGTCGAGGGTGACCGGTTCGTGGTTTTTCGGCACGCTGCCGAACTCTTCCATCGGCAGACGGTTGGACGGCGAACTGGCGGCGTCGGCGGCCAGCAAGGCGTCGATATCGTCCTGCCCGGCATCACCGGTTTCTTCCAGGGCCGCAGCCCACTCATCGGCCAGCGCCTGGTCGTCCTGGGTGTTCATATCGTTAGCCATCAATTTGTCCTCGGCGGGCATCCCTTCAATCAGGAGCCGTCAGTTAAAAGCACAGGGGGTTTGGAGCGCCGGTCAGCGGCGCTCGATCGGCTCGATCACTTGCAACGCGAGGTTGCCTTTGTGCGACCCCATCTTGACCTTGAACGCAGGCACGCCGTTGGCGCGCATGATCATTTCGTCCGGCATCTCGACCGGGATAATGTCCCCCGGCTGCATGTGCAGAATGTCCCGCAGGCGCAACTGGCGACGGGCAACCGTGGCACCGATCGGTACGTCAACGTCCAGCACGTCCTGGCGCAAGGCGTTGACCCAGCGTTCGTCCTGATCGTCGAGGTCCGACTGGAAGCCGGCGTCGAGCATTTCGCGTACAGGTTCGATCATCGAGTAGGGCATGGTCACGTGCAGGTCGCCGCCACCGCCATCGAGTTCGATGTGGAACGTCGACACCACAATCGCTTCGCTCGGGCCGACGATGTTGGCCATGGCCGGGTTCACTTCCGAGTTGATGTACTCGAAGTTCACTTCCATGATCGCCTGCCAGGCTTCTTTCAAATCGACGAAGGCCTGCTCCAGCACCATGCGCACTACACGCAATTCGGTGGGGGTGAATTCACGCCCTTCGATCTTCGCGTGACGGCCGTCGCCACCGAAGAAGTTGTCCACCAGCTTGAACACCAGTTTGGCGTCGAGGATGAACAACGCGGTGCCGCGCAACGGTTTGATCTTGACCAGGTTGAGGCTGGTCGGCACGTACAGCGAGTGCACGTATTCGCCGAACTTCATTACTTGCACGCCACCGACGGCAACGTCCGCCGAGCGGCGCAGCATGTTGAACATGCTGATGCGGGTGTAACGGGCGAAACGTTCGTTGATCATTTCCAGGGTCGGCATGCGTCCACGGACGATGCGATCCTGACTGGTCAGGTCGTAGCTTTTGACACTGCCGGGTTCAGCAGCGGTATCGGTCTGTACCAGACCATCGTCGACGCCATGCAACAGCGCATCGATCTCATCCTGGGACAGCAGGTCCTGCACGGCCATGTCGTGTTCCTACTGCAGTACGAAATTAGTGAAAAGCAACTGTTCGATGACCACTTTGCCGAGTTCTTTCTGCGCCACTTCCTGGACGCTGGCCGTGGCTTTCTGACGCAACATTTCCTGCCCGACCGGCGATGCCAGGGTGGCGAAGTCCTGCCCGGAGAACAGCATGACCAGGTTGTTGCGGATGACAGGCATGTGGACTTTGAGCGCGTCCAGATCGGCCTGATTGCGTCCCTGCATGGTGATGCTCACCTGCATGTAGCGCTGACGGCCGTTCTGGTTGTAGTTGGCCACGAAGGCTGGCGCCATGGGCTCGAAAATCGCTGGCTGCTTGCCGACCGGGGCGGTTTCAGCCGCGGCGGCAGGCTTGCTCTGGGCGCTGTGCATGAAGAACCAGGTTGCTCCCACGGACAAACCGATCGCCAGCAGCAGGGCCACCACGATCACAATGATCAGCTTGAGTTTGCCTTTGGTTGCGGGGTCTTTTACTGCTGCTTCGCTCTTCGCCATGCCAATAATCCGTCACTATTCGGGTTTTCACAGTCGCACGGCAAGGCAAGAGCAAGTGTTATGCCAGAAGTGTCTGGGAGACAGGGGAGACGGCGGATGACGCCCCACACAAAACCCAGTGGGAGCGGGCTTGCTCGCGAAGGCGGTGTGTCAGACAACAGAAATGTTGAATGTCCAACCGTATTCGCGAGCAAGCCCGCTCCCACAGGGATTGGTGTTGGGCTTTATCAGGCGTAGTAGTCGACGGCGCTGGAGCCAATGACGCTGGTGGTGCTGGCCGCTACTTCGGCAGCTGTTGGTGGCACCTCTTCGTCCATGGAATCGAGACGACCACCGCTGGCGCTGGTGCGCCCCCCCTGACTTTGACCCTGTTGAGCCTGCTCCTGCCCTTGGCCCTGCCAGCCACGCGATTGATCGGACACATTGACATCGACCTGGCCCATGCCCTGCTGCGCAAACATGTCACGCAATCGATGCATCTGCCCGTCCAGCGCTTCGCGAACACTTGGATGAGCACTCATGAACGTCACTTGGGTCTGCTGATCCGGAACCATGTTCACCCGAATGTCCAGGCGCCCCAGTTCGGCCGGTTGCAACTGGATGTCGGCGGCCTTGAGATTGGCACTGGACAGGTACATGACCCGGTTCACCACTTCTTCGGTCCAGCCGCTCTGATGCATGGCGATCGGTTGATTCACCGGCAACGCGTTGGCGGTTTTCGGCGTGGCCGCCTGGGTCAGTGCCGCCAGACGGTTGGCGAAATCGTCGACCCGGGTATCGCTACTCGCGGACTTCAGGTCCTTGAGACCGTCATCGATAAGACCACTGAAGGCCTTGTCGCCGCCCTGGCCGGTGCTGTCCTTGTCGGCTTGGACATCGAGCATGCTCGCCATGCCGGCGGCGAAGGTCTGCGCCGAGGTTGACTCGCCGTCGGCCTGTGCCTGGGCCGAGGTCGGCGCCGCTTTGGGCTGGGCCTGACTCGCAGCCGAAATATGGCCGCCCTGCTCCATGGCCATACGCACGACCGGCAATGCATCGAGAGGATCAGCTTCGGGATCGAAATCGGTGTCAGTGCTTGCAACGACCGGAGTCGTTGCCGCCGTCACAGCCACCTCGACCGGCGGTTGCGGGGTGACTACAACGGGCGGAGCGGCCGGTACCGGCGCTGGCACCGCAGGTTGTACTGCCTGCATCAACGCAGGATCCAGCGTCGGATCAACGGGCGCGGCATCGGCAACCGGCGTCTGCGCAGTATCCGACCCGTCATCACTGGCGGCCTCGTCGTCAGCCTGCGCCGGTTTATCGGCGGGCAAGGATTTGCCGCTATCGGCAACCGCAGGCTCCGCGGCGGCAGACTCGTCGTTGCTGACGTCCTTTTTATCGGGGCTGTCCGGCGCTTTATCGCGTATCGGCCTGGCCGATCCATCATCCACCGCAGAGGGTTTGTTCCGGGCTTGATTGGCGTAGACCTGAGCGAAGCTGGATGCCTTGTCCCCAGGCTCAGCGGCCAGCGCCGGTGTATTGGCGCAAGCGACTTGAGTCTTGGCCTGCGCGGCGGCCTGAAGAAGCATATTGGGGGTAACGGGCATGGAACGGTCTCCGCTGCACTGGGATCGTAGGTACAGTTGACTGAGATTAGTGCAAAGGTCGAGCCAGACTTGAGTGACAGGCGCTAAAAGCGCCGGACGGCCTCATTGGCAGAGAGGGAACGCTGACGCTCGGCCTCATAGAGCGGCCGGACGAACGCAAATTCGTCATCAATTTCGTCCACCAGTTTTTCAATGCCGGCGAGGCTTTTTTGCTTGGCGCGCTCCTCCAGCTCATGGCACAACTCAGCCAGGCGAATGGCGCCCATGTTGCTGCTGCTGCCCTTGAAGCTATGGGCAGCATTCATGAGCTGCGCGGCATCTTCAGCCTTTCGCAAGATGCGTAAACGCTCTTCGGAATCGGCGAGAAAGGTATCCAGCAACATCGGATACTCATCTTCCATGACCTCTTGCAACGCGTTCAACACGTCGCGGTCCAGGTGTGTGTCAGCCACTTGCTCACTCCTTGATCAAGAATGCGTGGATTATGCCAGAGCCTCCCAGAAAAACTCCACGCGGGCACTTCGACCATCGTCAGACCAACTCGCATTGCGGCCCAGCTGACGGATCAGACTGAGGCCACGTCCCGACAGACGGACACCATCAACGGGCTGCTCCATCACCCGCGCGACATCGAAACCCTTGCCACTGTCTTCAACCCGAACAATCAGGCACCCGCCCTCGCCCTTGGGTGTCACCTGCAAATGCACCCGCACGAAGCCGTCCTGCAACGCGTCCAGGCGGGTATTGCGCTGTTGATAATAGCGGGTAAAACCCGAGGCATCGCGCTTGAGCGCCGAATCCAGCCCCAGCACCCCATGCTCCAGGGCATTGGAATACAGTTCGGCCAAAACACTGTAGAGCGCCCCGCTCTGAGCCCGCAGACCGTGGACCTCAAGCAGCAATTGAAGAAGATACGGCAGCGGATTGAAGCGTTTGAGCGTGGCGGCGCGAAATTCGAAACTCACTGACCAGTCCAGCGGGCAGGACTGACCACTGTCGGAATACACCGGCGCCGGCGGGCTCAGTTGTGCGGCCTCCAGTAGACTGACCTCGACCATGCTCACGTCATCACGGGCCTCGCCGCGAAAATCCCGCAACGCCTGCTCGATCTCTTCGAACAGCTCATCAGGCTGACGATTGGCCGCAAACACCTGCTGCAATCGCTCCACACCAAACAACTGTTCGTTGGCATCGCAGGTATCAATCACCCCGTCGGACAACAGAAAGACCCGATCCCCGACCGCCATCGGAAACACCTCGGTGCGGTCAACAAAGGATTGCGGGCTCAGCACGCCGAGCGGTAAATGCCGAGCCGTCAGTGGCGTTCGCTCACCGCTGGCGATGCTGTGCAGGTAACCGTCCGGCATTCCGCCGTTCCAGACCTCCACCGAGCGTCGCTGAAAACTCAGGCACAGCATCGTTGCACAACAGAACATGTCCACCGGCAGGATGCGCTTGAGCTTGGCGTTCATCTCACGCAGGGTTTCGGACAGGCCGTAACCCTTGGCGGTCATGCCATAGAACACTTCGGCCAAGGGCATGGCACCGACCGCGGCCGGCAAACCGTGACCGGTAAAATCACCGAGCAGCACATGCATGTCGCCGGCGGGGGTGAACGCGGCCAGCAGCAGATCGCCGTTGAACAACGCATAGGGCGATTGCAGGTAGCGAATATTGGGTGCACTCAAGCAGCCGGAGTGGGCCACCTTGTCGAACACCGCCTTGGCCACGCGCTGCTCGTTGAGCAGGTACTCGTGGTGCTTGGCGATCTGGTCGCGCTGTTGCAACACCGTGGCCTGCAATCGTCGCAAGCGGTCCATCGCCTTGATCTTGGCGCCGAGGATCACCTGGTTGTAGGGCTTTGCCAGAAAGTCGTCGCCCCCGGCCTCCAGACAGCGGGCCAGCGCTTCGCTTTCGGTCAGCGAGGTGAGGAAGATGATCGGCACCAGGGTTTCCCCTGCCAATACCTTGATCTGCCGCGCAGCCTCAAAACCGTCCATCACCGGCATCATCGCGTCCATGAGCACCAGTTGCGGTCGTTGCTGGCGAAACGCTTTAACCGCTTCGGCACCGTTGGCAGCGGTCAGCACCTCATGCCCCTGGCGACGAACGATGGTCGACAGCAGCATGCGATCGGCCGCACTGTCTTCGGCGATCAGGATCGTCAGCGGTTCGAACAAGGCCTGCATGGCGGTCACGCCACGTCGAAGATTTGTTCGAAGTTGGAGATGGCGAGAATCTTGCGCACATCTGCGTTAGCGTTGGTCAACGTGATCTCGGCATTCTCGCCGCCCGCGTGATCACGCAATAGCAGCAGCATGCCGAGCGCTGAGCTGTCGAGGTAGGTGGCATCTTTCAGATCCACTTCGAAGGACTCGGGTTTTGGCGAAAGATTTTCGTAGGATTCACGAAATTCCTGATGCTTGGCGAAATCGAAACGTCCCTTGACCGATATCGTCAGCTTTTGCCCATCTTGGGAGACTTCTGTAACAACTGGCATTTAACGGCTTCCTTGTCATTGGTGAACGTACGTGTACAAGGTTTAGCACTTGGCGAGGGCAGGAGCAAGGCGGGAAACGGTTGAACCCTGCCTGATCAATACGGATCCTGACGCGGCAACCGCTGGGACAACTCATCCAGCAGCTTTTGCTCACGCCGGTCTTCCAGCCGCCGCGCCTCATCCCTGTAGCGCAACACCAGTTTGCGCAAGCCTTCGACCCGGGCAAACGCCTGCTGCCAGGACTCCCGCGCCTTGTTCAAGTTGTTTTGATGCCATACCAGGCTTTGTCGCTGCTGGTCGATGGCGGTCCCCAGTTGCGCAAGAAAACCTTGATAACCCAGCAGCCATTGGCCCGACACGCCACTGCTGCCGCGCACGATCCACTGCTCCTGGTAATCGAGACGAAAGGCTTCGAGGTCAGCGAGTTTACTTTCCGCCAGACGGACTTGCCCCTGAAAGTGTCCCAGACGCAGGACCGCGGTTTTCTCGGCCTTTTCGGCCATTTCGACCACGGGGGCCAGGCGCGAGGCTCGGCTCTGGGCCATGGCCGGTTAGCCGCCGGCCGCGGGAGCGAAAATCGTGCCGAGATAGGCTTCGCTTTCGCCCAGGCCGATGCTGTCGTTAAGGCCCTGGCGCAGGTATTTCACCAACTGCGGTTGCAGGGAGATCGCCAGGTCGGTTTCCCGATCACCACCGGCGACGTAGGCACCGACGCTGATCAAGTCTCGACTCTGTTGATAACGCGACCACAGTTGCTTGAAATACTGGGCGCGCATCATGTGTTCCGGCGTAACCACCGACGGCATGACCCGGCTGATGGACGCTTCGATATCGATGGCCGGGTAATGACCTTCCTCGGCCAGGCGCCGGGACAGCACGATGTGCCCGTCGAGCACGCCTCGCGCGGCGTCGGCAATCGGGTCCTGCTGGTCATCGCCTTCGGACAGTACGGTGTAGAACGCGGTGATCGAACCGCCGCCCTTCTCGGCATTACCGGCCCGCTCCACCAGTTTCGGCAGTTTGGCGAACACCGATGGCGGATAGCCCTTGGTCGCTGGCGGCTCGCCGATGGCCAGGGCGATTTCCCGCTGGGCCTGGGCAAAACGGGTCAGGGAGTCCATCAGCAACAGGACATTCTTGCCCTTGTCGCGGAAATACTCGGCGATTCGCGTGCAGTACATCGCCGCGCGCAGACGCATCAGAGGCGCATCGTCCGCCGGGGACGCCACCACGACCGAACGCTTGAGGCCTTCTTCACCGAGGATGTGCTCGATGAATTCTTTAACTTCACGACCCCGCTCACCGATCAGCCCGACGACGATGATGTCGGCCTCGGTGAAGCGGGTCATCATGCCCAACAGCACACTCTTGCCCACGCCAGTACCGGCGAACAGGCCCAGACGCTGACCGCGACCGACCGTCAACAAACCGTTGATGCTGCGAATGCCCACGTCCAGCGGCTCGCTGATCGGTTCGCGCTTGAGCGGGTTGATGGTCGGGCCGTCCATCGGCACCCAGTCTTCGGCCTTCATCCCGCCCTTGCCGTCCAGCGCGCGACCGGCGCCATCGAGCACCCGCCCGAGCATGCTCATGCCCATCGGCAGACGGCCGGTATCGGCCAGAGGAACCACACGAGCACCGGGAGCGATGCCGGCAACACTGCCGACCGGCATCAGAAACACCTTGCTGCCGGAGAAGCCCATGACTTCGGCTTCGACCTGCACCGGGTGATAACTGTCGTCGTTGATGACCATGCAGCGGCTGCCCATGGCGGCGCGCAAGCCCTCGGCCTCGAGGGTCAGGCCGACCATGCGCAACAAGCGGCCTTCAAGGATCGGCGCGCCTGCAAGCTCCGTGGCCTCGGCGTAACTGCCGAGGCGCTTGGCGAAGCTGGTGCGATCAAGGCGCATCGGGAACATCCGGTTCAGGTTCGACCGGCACGACCGCTGGCTTGTCGCTGATCGGCAGCTCCAGGCTCAGATCCGGCTCGGCCGGATGCAAGACCTGTTCGTGCAACTGATCGAAGAGCTTGTCCATGACCCGCGCAACGCGGGTTTCGACCGTGGCATCGATGCGACTGTGTTCAGTTTCGACCCGGCAACCGCCGGGCAACAATGCCTCGTCCTCGACGATGCGCCAGGTTTCTTCATGGCGCTCGCGCAGGGCTTTGACCTGTTCGAAATCTTGCGGATTGATGTACAGCCGCACATTGCCCACGCCCAGCGGCAAGAGCTTGAGGGCCTCGCGCATCACGTGTTCGATTTGCGTCGAGTCGATGGCCAGTTCGCGCTGAATCACCTGCTTGGTGATGTGCTGCACCAGGTCGACCAGGGACTTTTCGATCAGGGTGTCCTGCTCGGCGATAGGCTCGAACAAATGCCCCATCAGTTGCTCCAGAGCGGCAATCTTGGCGGCCAGAGCCACCTCGGCTTCCTGACGGACCTTGAGCGTAGTGCTGTGAAAACCTTCTTTTTCGCCCGTGGCGAAGCCTTCGTTGTAGGCCTCCTGGCGAATGCTTTCGAGTTCTTCGAGGGTCAGTGGCTGGACTTCATCCAGTGGCACTTCTTCCATTTCCGGCGGCTCGGGCTCAGGTTCCGGCTCGGGTTCCGGCACGAACGGATCGAAACTGGGCAGCGACCAGACGTCGAAACCATCGACGTCCTTGCCGCGGATCAGGTCGGTGTTGGACTCATCATGTTTGGACGACATAGTGACCTTAGATCATCTCTTCGCCGCCCTTCCCGCCGAGAACGATTTCTCCGGCTTCGGCCATACGGCGGGCAATGGTGAGGATTTCTTTCTGCGCGGTTTCCACGTCGCTGACGCGCACCGGGCCTTTGGCCTCGAGGTCGTCGCGCAACAGTTCGGCCGCCCGTTTGGACATGTTCTTGAAAATCTTTTCTTTGACGCCTTCGTCCGAACCCTTGAGGGCCAGCACCAGCACGTCGGAGGACACTTCACGCAGCAACGCTTGAATACCGCGATCGTCGACATCGGACAGGTTGTTGAACACAAACATGAGGTCTTCGATCTGACCGGACAGGTCTTCGTCGACTTCGCGAATCGAGTCCATCAGCTGACCTTCGATCGAGCTGTCGAGGAAGTTCATGATATCCGCCGCGCGCTTGATGCCACCCAAGGTGGTGCGCGAAGCATTCGAGTTGCCGGAGAACTGCTTCTCGAGAATCTGGTTGAGTTCTTTCAGGGCCGCTGGCTGCACGGTATTCAGCGAGGAGACCCGCAGAATGATGTCCAGGCGCACCTTGTGGTCGAAGTTGCCGAGCACTTCGCCGGCCTGGTCCGGATCAAGATATGCCACCACGATCGCCTGGATCTGCGGGTGCTCGTAACGGATCACGTCGGCGACGGCACGCGGTTCCATCCACTTCAGGCTGTCGAGGCCACTGGTGTTGCCGCCCAGCAGGATGCGGTCGATCAGGCCGTTGGCCTTGTCTTCGCCCAGGGCCTGGGTGAGCATTTTGCGCACGTAGTCATCAGAGCCGACGCCGAGGCTGGTCTGGTCGCCGACGATGTCGACGAACTCGCTCATCACCTGCTCGACCTGCTCGCGGTGCACGTTACCCATCTGGGCCATGGCCACACCCACCCGCTGGACCTCTTTAGGCCCCATGTGGCGCAGCACTTGGGCGGCGTCGGTCGAACCCAGGGACAGCAGCAGAATCGCGGCTTTGTCGACCTTGGACAGTTTGGCGGCAACGGCTCGGTTATCACTCATCTGCGTTAATCCACTCTTTCACGACCTGGGCCACACGACCCGGATCTTCTGCCACCAGACTCTTGATTGCGTTCAACTGTGCGTCATAGCCTTCGCTCGGGCTCGGCAGCAGAATGCTGGTCGGGCCACCGAGACTGACGCGGTCGTTGGCCAGTTCGCCGTCCAGGCCGCCCATGCCCCCCAACTCGACGTCGCTACCGATGCCTAGATGTTTGTCTTTGCCGCCGCCGGTGATGTTGTTGAGCACCGGACGCAGCACACCGAACACCAGCACCAGGATGAACAAGACACCCAGCACTTGCTTGACGATGTCCCAGAACCAAGGCTGGGAGTAGAACGGAATTTCGGCAATCACTTCACCGCGCTCGGCGGAGAACGGCATGTTGATCACGCTGACGCTGTCGCCACGGCTGGCGTCGAACCCGACGGCGTCCTGTACCAGGCGAGTGAAGCGCGCCAATTCATCGGCGGTCCACGGTGCACGGGTGGTTTCACCGTTGGCCGCGTTGATCTTGACCTGGTCATCCACCACCACCGACACCGAGAGGCGATTCAAACGGCCCTGCTGTTGTTTGGTGTGGCTGATGGAACGGTCGAGTTCGAAGTTCTTGGTGGACTGTTGACGCTTGTCCGCCGGGTACGGTGCAAGCATCGGCTGGCCGGTGGCCGGGTCCATGATTTGCTGACCGTTGGCATCCAGCAGTGGCTGGCCTGGCTGCACCATGCCGGCCGATGCGGTAGCGCCACCGGTGGTTTGCGGTGCGGAGGCAGGCGACGGCGGCTGGTTGCTCAGGGCACCCGGCACACCTTGTGGGCCATTGCTGGCGGTGCGTTGTTCGTTGACCGACTGCTCGCTGCGCAACGCCGGTTGGTCCGGGTTGAACTGCTCGGAGGTCGACTCGACAGCGCTGAAATCCACATCGGCCGAGACTTCGGCTTTATAGCGATCGTTGCCCAGTACTGGTTGCAGAATGTTGTGCACGCGCTGAGTCAGCATGCTTTCCATGCGACGGCTGTAATCGAATTGTTTGCCGGCCATGGTCAGCTCGGAATTTTCCGCCTGATCCGACAGCAGGTTGCCCTTCTGGTCGACAACAGTGATCTGGGATTTGCTGAGTTCGGGAACGCTGGTAGCCACCAGGTTGATGATCGCCAGCACCTGACCCGGCTCCAGCGAGCGACCGGCGTACAGTTCCACCAGAATCGAAGCGCTCGGCTTGCGCTCATCGCGCACGAACACCGAACTTTTCGGAATCGCCAGGTGCACGCGAGCACCCTTGACGTTGTTCAGGCTGGAGATGGTGCGAGCCAGTTCGCCTTCGAGACCGCGACGATAACGGGTCGCTTCCATGAACTGGCTGGTACCCAGGCCCTGGTCCTTGTCGAGGATTTCAAAACCGATGTTGCCATCGCTGGGAGTGACACCAGCGCCCGCGAGTTTGATTCGCGCACGGGACAGGTCATCGGCCTTGACCAGCAAGGCACCGGAGTTCGGTTCAACGGTATAGGGAATGTCGGCTGCGGCCAGGGTATCCATGACCTGTTTGGCGTCCATACCGGCAAGGCTGCCATACAGAGGCCGGTAGTCCGGCTGCTGGGACCACAACACCACGGCAAAGCCAATCGCCACGCTCGCAGCCAGGCCGACCAACAGGCCCACCTGACGCAACATGGTCATCTCGGAGAGGTTTTCCAGGAAGGACAACCCGAACAGCGGCGGCTTGCCGTCTATTGGAGTGGCCTTGGCCGGAACATTATCGGCGACTGCTTCTGCCATGACTCAATCTCGTCCTTAAACCGGCATCTGCATGATGTCTTGGTATGCCTGAACCAGCTTGTTGCGTACTTGGGTCAACGCTTGAAAAGACACGCTGGCCTTCTGCGAGGAAATCATCACGTCCGTCAGGTCGACGCCGCTCTTGCCGATCTCGAAGGCACTGGCCAACTGATTGGACGCCTGTTGGGTGTCGTTCACTTTATTGACGGCCTGACCGAGCATGTCGGAAAAGCTGCTGCCACCCATTTCAGGAACAGCGGCAGTCGATTTCGACGCAGACATGGCATCCATTTGCATGGAACGCATGTCCAACATCAATCGATTAAATTCAATACCTTGGCTCATGGTCTACTCTCTCTGGCGACCCGCAATTTTTTGACACTCACTCGGCGGGTAGTGAGGTGTTAGCAACAAGGGTGCCAGCTCCGTGGCCGCTCTAAACAAAAGCCGTCCCGGGCTTTGCATGGCTAACGAATCAGGTGGCGAACAAATAAGCTTCCACGTCCATTCCGGCATCACGCATCTGCGCCAGCTTGTAACGCAGGGTACGCGGGCTGATGCCCAAGCGCTCGGCGGCCTCTTTGCGACGGCCGCGTTCGGAGCGCAAGGTGTCGATGATCATCTGGAACTCACGGCGACGCAGGTCATCACCCAGCGCTCCGGCTGACTCGGATTCGACCTCCACGGTTCGCACGGACGCTGGCGCCAAGGCTGGCAACGGCGCACAGGCGACGGGCCCGGCCAGACAGAAATCCTCAGGCTGTATCAATCCGCCCTGCTGCAGGATCAGCGCCCGCTGAATCGCGTTATCCAGCTCCCGCACATTACCCGGCCACGGATAACCGATCAGGCACGCCTGAGCCTCGGGCGACAGCCTTGCCGCGGCATGCTTCATTTTATTGACGTACTTGGCCAGAAGACGCTCGGCCAATGGCAGGATGTCGGCGGTACGTTCGCGCAACGGACGCCAGGCCAGCGGAAACACCGACAGGCGATAGTAAAGGTCTTCCCGAAAACGCCCCGCCGCCACTTCAGCGGCCAGGTCACGGTTGGTGGTCGCCACGACTCGAATATCCAGCGTGATCGGCTTGCGAGCGCCGACTCGCTCGACTTCGCGCTCCTGCAATACCCGCAGTAACTTGGCCTGAAGGCCCAGGGGCATTTCGGAGATTTCATCGAGCAGGATCGTGCCGCCATCGGCTTGCTCGAACTTGCCGGCCTGCGCTGCGATGGCGCCGGTGAACGAACCCTTTTCGTGACCGAACAAGGTGGCTTCGAGCATGTTGTCCGGGATCGCTGCACAGTTGATCGCAATGAACGGCTGACTGGCGCGGTGAGAGTGCTGATGGATGTAACGCGCCAGCACTTCCTTGCCGGTCCCGGACTCACCGGAAATCAACACCGTGGAATCACTGCGCGCCACCCGTGCGGCCAACTCCAGCAATTGCGCACTGGCCGGCTCGAACGCTACAGGCCCCTCGCCCTCGGTCGCACCGAGACTGCCCAGCGCATGTCGCGCCACCAGATCGAGCAAGGCTTTGGGCTCGAATGGCTTGACCAGGTAATCCGCTGCGCCCTGACGCATCGCATCGACCGCCCGCTCGACAGCACCGTGAGCGGTCATCAGCAACACCGGCAGCTGCGGCTGACGAGTGCGCAGCAATCCGAGCAGTTGATGGCCGTCCATGCCTGGCATGTTGACGTCACTCAGCACCAGGTTGAACGCCTCGGCACCGACCGCCCCCAGCGCTTCTTCGGCCGAGCCTACGGCTTTGAAATCGTGGCCGGCGAGCAACAGCGTATCGGCCAGTGCTTCGCGTAGCGCGCGGTCATCCTCGACCAGTAAAACCTTGATTGCCATGTCCTTCACTCCGCGCCTTGAGCGCTGGGCTTTTCACCCGAAAAAAGTGGCAGGATCACCTGCGCACACGTGCCGCGACCAAGCCGCGAGCGCAGCTGCAATTCTCCTTGATGAGCACGCGTCACTGCCTTGACCACGGTCAGGCCGAGGCCGGTTCCGGTGGTTTTAGTGGTAAAGAAGGGTTCACCCAGACGCGCCAGTACTTTCGTATCGATGCCACTACCGCTGTCGCTGACCGCTACATGCAGGTTGTTGTCACGGGTATAGAAATGGACTTTCAAACGCACATCGCCGGCGCTGGCCTGAATGGCGTTCTCGATCAGGTTCAGGATCGCCCCGACCAGCGTGTCGCGATTGCACAACAACTCGCCCGAATGACTGTCGCACTGCCAACGAATCGGCAGATCCTGCACATGGGTCAGTGCTGCCGCCTGCAGCGACTGCATCAGCACTTTGGGCGTGACGCGATCGGTCAGCGGCAGCTCGCCGCGCGCAAACACCAGCATGTCGCGAACCTGATGTTCCAACTCATGCAGACGCTCTTTCAGGCGCCCGGCAAAACGTTGCTGGGTCTCGACCGGCAACGCTTGCTCAGTCAAATGACTGGCGTAGAGCAAGGCGGCGGACAAGGGGGTACGAATCTGATGAGCAAGCGAAGCGACCATTCGGCCGAGGGATGACAGACGCTCGTGGCGGGCCAACTGATCTTGCAGATGACGGGTTTCAGTCAGGTCGTTGAGCAACACCAACTGACCGGGTTCGGCATCCAGCGAGCGCGTTGAGATCGACAAGCGCCGACCGTCCTTGAGCGAGATTTCGTGACCGTCGTCTTCACGGGGCGCAAAGCAGCGGGCAATGACATGACGCCACAGCTCGCCTTCGAGGGGCAGACCGAGCAGTTCGCAGGCAGCGGGGTTGGCTTCGCACACGATGCCTTGGGCGTCGATGACGATGACGCCGCCGGGCAACAGATCGAGGAGGTTTTGCAGCCGGTTGGCCAGGCGTTCTTTTTCCGCCAGCTCCTGCATGCGCTGAGCACTGACCACCGCCAGCTCACCCTTGAGCTCGGTGACCCGGGCTTCGAGCATGCTGTAGGAATCGGTCAATTGGCTCGACATCTGGCTGAACAGTGCAAACGCCTGCTCGAGGCCAAGCCGGCTCGCCTGCTCTACGGACGACGGTTGCCCCGAAGCGTCAGGGACAGGAGACATCTGGGCGGCTTGGGGCATCGTGCTCTCTCGCTTGGCTGACCGTCAGTTAAACGGAACGTTGCGAGGGATGTAGCAATACCCGTGCCTAAAAAAAAACGCCTACAAATGAAGGACTTGAAAAACAGGCGTCAATCATCTGCCTGTTCATCACCGTCACGACGGCTCATACCGTACTTGCGCATCTTTTCCACCAGCGTGGTGCGACGAATACGCAGCCGCTCTGCCGCGCGCGCCACGATGCCATTGGCATCATCCAGCGCCTGCTGAATCAGCCCTTGTTCCAGACCACCGAGGTAGTCCTTCAGGTCCAGACCTTCCGGTGGCAACATGGCGCCGGCAGAGAAGTCCGGAGTATGACCGTTGATGGCCACGCGCTCTTCAAGATCGCTGCGAAAGCTGTCGACCAGTTGCTCATCTTCGTCGTCGACGTAACGGAATTTCTTCGGCAGCTCGACCACGCCGATCACCCCGTACGGATGCATGATCGCCATGCGCTCCACCAGGTTGGCGAGTTCGCGGACGTTGCCCGGCCAGCCGTGGCGACACAGCGACATGATCGCTGCGGAATTGAAACGGATCGACCCACGCTTCTCGTGCTCCATGCGCGAGATCAACTCGTTCATCAGCAGCGGAATGTCTTCGACACGCT
The DNA here is from genome assembly GCF_003254125.1 of Pseudomonas sp. 478. Lineage (NCBI taxonomy): Bacteria > Pseudomonadati > Pseudomonadota > Gammaproteobacteria > Pseudomonadales > Pseudomonadaceae > Pseudomonas > Pseudomonas sp. 478. The sequence goes on along the minus strand of NZ_QKZG01000014.1, from coordinate 95,621 downwards.
CGCGCAGTGGCGCCATTTCGATCGGGAACACGTTCAGGCGGTAGTACAAGTCTTCGCGGAAGGTACCGACCTCGATCATGCTTTCGAGATTCTTGTGGGTTGCCGCGATGATCCGCACGTCGACGCTCTGGGTCTTGTTGCTGCCCACGCGCTCGAAGGTGCGTTCCTGCAATACGCGCAGCAACTTGACCTGCATCGGCAACGGCATGTCACCGATTTCATCGAGGAACAGCGTGCCGCCATTGGCCAGTTCGAAACGCCCGGCGCGGCTGGTGATTGCCCCGGTGAAGGCGCCCTTCTCGTGGCCAAACAGTTCGCTTTCCAGCAACTCGGCCGGGATCGCGCCGCAGTTGACCGGTACGAACGGCGCGTCACGACGCTTGGAGTGATAGTGCAGGTTGCGCGCGACCACTTCCTTGCCGGTCCCGGACTCACCGAGGATCAGCACACTGGCGTCGGTGTCGGCGACTTGCTGCATCATCTGACGGACGTGTTGAATCGCCCGGCTGGTGCCGACAAGGCTGCGGAAAAGATTGGGCTCACGGTGACGGCCGCGCTCGCGGGCCTGGTCGTACATCTCGCGATAGACCTGGGCACGGTGCAGGGAGTCGAGCAGTTTGCTGTAGCTGGGTGGCATTTCGAGGGTCGAAAGCACTCGGCGACGCTGGTCTTCAGGCAAGTCAACGGAAGAATTATCGCCCATTAACAAAACCGGAAGGAACTCATCCCAGGTCGAGAGTGTCTTTAACAAGCCCACGAGTGCGCCAGGAGCATTGACCGTCCCGATGAGGACACAGATTACTTCACGACTTGATGACAATGAGCCGACAGCCTGCTGCCAGTCATGGCTACCGCAGGGTAAATTTTCTTCGCCAAGAAAATTTAAAATCACCGCCAAGTCGCGGCGGCGGACGCTATCGTCATCAATCAGCAGAATTTTGGTTTCACGCCACATGCAATAGCAACTTCCCTAGTCAACTCAATGCCCAAAATGATGGGGCAAGCTAGACGCTTGCAGACACGTTATGCCTGTAGACGCCTGAAATCTGGAATCAGCCACTAGTTAAGTCAAAAAACCGTGCACAGTCAAATTTATGGCGCACTATGTTTGGATTAACCGGGGATTTTAACCAAACAGATGGTAAACCTTTGCCGCGCTCTGTGCTTGGTGGATCTGCGACATCTCATCAACTATCGCTTGCCGCTCCCCAGTAGCCGCCTCAAGAAGCTGTTTATACACCCCCAGCAACTCCTCAAGATTGTCGCGTAACGCGGCCTCGTCCACCGAAGCTTCACTCAAGACGTCTTCCATGCAGGAACGGCAAGCCAGGTCCAACTCACCAATGGCTTCCCAGTTACGCTCAGCCAAAGCACCGACCAGGCCTTCACGGGTTTGTTCGATTCGCTGCAATACAAGACTCATGGTGATCTCCTTAAAACTGCGGACCCGGCGCGGCAATAGCATCCCAGCCGTCTTTGACGGTGCGAAGCAAATCAGCGACTTCGTCGAGAATCTTTGGATCGGTTTTGACGTTGGCTTCCGTCAGGCGCTTCATCATGTAGGAGTACAGCTTGTCCAACTCACCTACGGACTCGACAGAATTCTCCAGGTCCAGACCTTCACGCAAGCCGCCAATGATGCCGATCGCCTTGCCGATGAAAATGCCTTTATTGGGGATATCCTTGCGCTCCATGGCCCCCCTGGCCTGAGCGATGCGGTCCAGACCGCCTTCCATAAGCATTTGCACCAGGCGATGGGGACTGGCTTCGGAAGTCTGGGCCTGAGCACCAATCTTCTGGTACTGCCGAAGGGCTAACATCGGGTTCATGCTGTACCTCATCAAAACTCTGTGATTCGTATAACCAGTGTATCGACACGGCGTCAAAATTCTTTAGACCCAACAAAAAAAAGCCCGACAAGCGGAATCCGCTGCCGGGCTTTTGGCGTTTATGCACTATGAGGCGTTTTTCTGCGCGTTCATCGCCTCGAACATCGAGGTGATGTTGCTGGCAGTGGCCTTGAGTTTGCCCACCAGAGAATCCATGTCGTTGTACTTCTTGGTCAGCACGGCCGTCAGCGTCTCGATACGGCGATCCAGAGCTAGCTGCTGGTTGGCCAGATTCGACTTGGCCTTGGCCAGGTTGGTCGAGCGGGCATCGAGGATACCCTCACTGCCAGTGACCGTGTATGGGGTAATTGCATCGTTCATGCGCGTCAACAGGCCTTTGGCGGCATCGCCAGTCGCCGTCGGATCACCCAGGAACAGCTTCTGAACCTCACCACCGAGCTTCTGGGTGTCCATCGCAGTCGTGAACTTGGCGCTATCGAAATCCAGCGCACCGGTTTTCTGATTGGTGGTGATACCCAATTGCGACAGAACAGTAAGTTTGTCACCCGCACCGGTAGTGACCAACGGCGAACGAATCGATGCCAGAATGCCGCGCGCCAACGGGTCACCGGTCAGTGCAGCAGGAATGGTCGGTTTGCCGTCGTCATCCAGGGAAGGCTTGGTCAGCGCATTAACACTGGTCACAACCTGGTTATAAGCATCAACGAAAGCTTGAATGGATTTTTTCAGACCATCACTGTTCGGGCCGACCGTTACCGTCGTGGTTGCATCACCACCGGCGACCAGATTCAGGGTCAAGCCGGAAATGGCCGCGTCAACCTTATTGCTTTTGCTGGTCAGCGCGAGCCCATCCACGGTGAACTTGGCGTCCACCGCGAATTCGCCGATGGCACCCGCCGAAGTAGCTGTCGGTGTTGCACCCATTTGCTGGCCGGCATTGATCTCCAGACCCGCGATACCGCTGAGGGTGATATCGGAACCGGCACCGGTCACCGTGGACCCCATCACCAGACGCGAGCCAAACGAGTCGGTCACGATGTTGGCACTGAAGCCGTTGGCGCCCTGCTGGGTGTTAATCGCATCGCGAACCGACTGTAACGTCGCGCCTGCCGGAATGGTTACAGAACTGGAAACGCCGTTTTGCGTGATATTGAGCGTGCCGCTCGCAATGGCACTGCTGGTACCGCCAGCAAAGGCTGCGGTAGCTACTTTGGACGAGGTCGCAAGATTAGAGACCTTGATCACGTAAGTGCCGTTGACGGCCGTGTTGCTGGCTACAGCGGTCAATACTTTCGCGTCAGCAGAGGTGGCGTTGTAACCCAGGAATTGCGGAGTTTGCGTATTGCCCAGATTCTTGATTGCAGTCTGGAAGTTCGCCAGGACACTTTTGAGGCTACCGATACCGGAAATCTGCGCGGTGTTGGTGGTCGTCTGACGGTCGATCTGGTTCTGCTTGGCTGCTTTGTCGGCATTGACCAAGGCTTTGACAATAGCACCGGTATCAAGGCCAGAGCCTAAACCCGTGCCCGGTAGAATTGGACTTGCCATGCATATCTCCCTTCAGTGTGTCGCCGGTCTTTTGACCACTACAACGTCCAAAAGAACATAGCAACAATATTCATGCCAGCTGTCAGGCTTTCGCGCTGAACAACAGGCTGCTTGCATCATTCAAACTATTGGCCAGCCGCAGGACTTCTTCATTGGGGATTTGGCGAACCACCTCACCCGAGTCACTGGCAATAACCTTGACGATTACTTTGCCTGAAGGCTCGTCAATCGAGAACTCCAGATTGCGCTTGACCGACTGAACGAACTTTTCAATTTCCTGAACGGCCATCTTGAGTTTGTCCCGCTCGGATACCGAGTCTTGCTTTTGTTCATCCTTGACCGGCGCCACCACAAGGGCATCGGCTCGAGGCTTTTCCACCGGCTTGTCAGCAACGGTCGTCGCCGGCTTCGCAGCTGGATAAGACAAGTTCAGCTTCACGCTCATATCCATGTCCATCACCTCTTAAACTGAAAAAGCGAGAGAGCACGTATACGCACTCCCCCGCCAAAACTCATCCGGCTATTACTGAAGCAGTTTCAGTACAGCGGATGGCAGTTGGTTGGCCTGAGCCAGAACTGCGGTGGAAGCTTGTTGCAGAGTTTGTTGCTTGGTCAGCTGTGCAGTTTCAGCAGCGAAGTCGGTATCTTGTACGCGGCTCAGTGCAGCACTGGCGTTTTCGTTGATGTTTTGCAGGTTGGAAATGGTAGTCGAGAAACGGTTCTGAGCAGCACCCAAGTCAGCGCGGGTGGCGTTGATGTTTGCCAGAGCAGCGTCGATAGCCGAGATAGAAGCATCAACAGAGCTGTGGTTAGCTGCGTTGGAAACGCCGGAAATGGTAGTACCGGTCATGCCCAGGGAGCTGGCGTCGAAGCTGGTCGACAGGGTCAGAGTGATCTGGTTGTCGGAAGTAGTACCTGCACCTACCTGGAATTCCATCGCGCCAGCAGTACCGTCGATCAGTGCCTTGCCGTTCAGGTTGGTCGACTGAGCGATACGGGTCAGCTCAGCGATCGACTGTTGGTATTCTTTGTCCAGAGCGGTACGGTCAGCAGTGCCGTTGGAATCGTTTCGCGATTGCAGTGCGATTTCACGCATACGCTGCAGAATGTTGCTCGACTCTTGCAGAGCGCCTTCAGCGGTCTGAGCGATCGAAACACCGTCGTTGGCGTTTTTGATAGCCATGTTCTGACCACGGATCTGCGAATTCATACGAGTAGCGATCTGCAGGCCGGCGGCGTCGTCTTTGGCGCTGTTGATTTTCAGGCCGGAAGAAAGACGGGTCATCGAAGTCGACAGAGCGTCGGAAGCACGGTTCAGGTTTTTCTGAACGTTCAGCGAAGTAGTGTTGGTGTTTACTGTCAAAGCCATGACGAATTCCTCGTTGGTTGGGTACTGCGGCTTCCGGCCCTGGCAACCGCCGGGTATGGCCTAGAGAACCTTCGTAATAGTTATCGTCGCCAATGCAGGTTGCTTTAGGGGATTTTGAAATTTTTTTGCCATCACCCTGCCACCCCCTTTAAAACAAGGGCTTAGCAACCACCCAACCACCAGAAAATGACGCCAGAGAACTGCCACAAACCCTCCTTCAGCCCCGCTTCCGCTGATCTGCTACGGATTACGCGGAATTGACAGCCACCAACAAATCGACCAGTTCGTATTCAAGGTAGTCCGCCAGTGCCAGCCAGTCCTGTCGTTCCTGACTATCAAGCAGGCATGTCAGCAATGCCACCCACCGGGCCGCAATCTGGCTGTCTGCCCCGCCGACCCGCGACTGCACTCGCTCCGCTACCTCGACCATGACCAGCGCAGCCTCGACATCCCTTCCCAGGCGAAACAATGCTGAACATTGTCGGGCCTGATCAACGAGTAACACTTCGCTCATTGACTGAACTCCGGATGAAATGTCGTGCCGGCAATCATCGCCCCGGCTCGACTGCTGTTGTAGAAGACTACCTGTGGATATGCAGCGATATAGCGCTCCAGCTCACACAGGTAGCTGCGGAAGTTGAGTTGGGTTTTGATTCGTTGTCCGAGACCGTCGAGCACCCAGTGTTTGGCCGCCCCCAGTTGTGGCCCCAGGTCGCCATCGTCCCAGCACGCATGGGTCTTGTCGTTTGGAAAGGCAAAGTCGGCACCGAACAGGGTGATCTGCACCGCGCCCATCTTCACCGCCAGGTCCACCGCCGGATGAATCACGCTGCCGCCGACATACAGCTCGCCTCTCGGTAACTGCTGCCGCATGTGTTGATAAATTGGACTGGCGGAGTAACCGACATACCGCGCCCCCTGCCAGGCTTTCAGCACTTGCGGATCGACCATGGGCATGTATGCCAGGGCAATGTCCGTCGTTCCTTCAGGCGGCAGGTGCCGGGTCGAGATGCGTTGATCGATACTGACGACGATGTCGGGACGGATGCCGTGATCAAGCAGCGGCCGGTAAGCGGTATCGACACAAATGAACAACGGTCGCACCGCCTGCTCGCGGATCGCCCGCAAGCGATCGAAGTGCAACTCCAGGCTCGGCCCGGTGGCGATCACGAACACTTCCTGCCCTGGCCGCGTACCGAACAGCCGGGTGACATCATCATCGGCCTGGACCAGGCTCAGACTCGCCTGTAAGCGCTCGACGATGTCAGGAGCCTGAGGATCAAACTCACTGTTATTGAACATCAAGTGGGTTTCGCTGATCAGGCGATCGCGGATCTTGGCATTGAAGTCATCCGCTAATACCAGCTCGGACGGCAAGGCGAAAAACGGCAGCTGGATTTCCGCCAGATCGCCGGCGTACATCAGCTCGACCCGCGGATCGCCGAGCCACTGCTGCTGATCCAGCAGTTGCAGCACCAGCGCAAACACTGCGCCGTTGAGGATGTACACATACAAGTGTTCAAGCCCGGCGCGCGCCAGCAACTCCATTTGCAGATCGCCAAGCCCGGTGCCGTAGACATGCACCACCGGACTGTCGATCGGCAGGCTGTCGGCCTGAAGCCTGGCCTCACGGACGCGGTCATGGCGGCTGGTCAGTTGAATGCCATCGATGCTCAGCGTCGAGCCCAGGCCTTCCATCAGTTCAGCCTGCAACAAGCTTGTGCTCTCGACCAGCAAGCGCGCAGACAGCATCGGCCAGCGGCGCTGTATGACGTCGACGTTGTGCTCAAAGAACTCGCTCATGGAGCCTCGCTTTTCATTCGGGCAAAAAAATAGCGCTCAAGGTTACACCTTGAACGCTTTTTTTGTGTCTGGCTTTCTTTGACTAAAGAGCCGAGGTTCAAGGACGATAGATGATCGCCGAACCCCACGACAGACCCACGCCGAAACCGCTCAACGCGACACGCTTCCAGGCGGAGTCCATGACATGTTTTTCCAACAGCAACGGAATGCTCGAGGACACCGTGTTGCCAGTCTCGACCATGTCCTTGATGAACTTCTCCGGCTCACCTTCGAAGCGTCGCGCCACGGCATCGACAATCGCTGCACTGCCCTGATGGATGCAAAAGGCATCGATATCATCAGCGGTCAGTTGCGAATCGGCCAGCAACTCGTGCAAATGCGCCGGGACTTTAAGCAGCGCAAAATTGAACACCTGACGGCCGTTCATGAAGAACACCCCATCCGTCACCTTCAGGTGTGGCGCACCGGAACCGTCGGTGCCGAACTTGGCCTTGCCCAATTGCCATGGCGCGTTTTCGCCCATCCAGGTTGCAGTGGCGGCATCGCCAAACAACATGGTGGTATTGCGGTCTTCCGGGTCGACGATCTTCGAGTAAGGATCAGCGGTGATCAGCAGGCCATTCTTCAAGCCTGCGGCTTCCATGAAGCCCTTGATGGCGTAGATGCCGTAGACGTAGCCGGAGCAGCCCAGGGAAATATCGAACGCGGCCACGGTAGTCGGCAGGCCCAGTTTGTCTTGAACAATGGCTGCGGTGTGCGGCAGGCCTTCTTCGTCGCCGTTCTGCGTGACAACGATCAGCACATCGATGTCATCACGTTTCAAGTCAGGATTGTTGGCGAACAGCGCATTGGCTGCTTCGACACACAGGTCCGAGGTTTCCTGCCCGGCGTCTTTGCGCGGCAGGAAGGCCGAACCGATTTTGCCCAGGATGAATTCTTCATCCTTTTCGAATTTTGCACCCTGTGCGTAATTGTCCACGCCGGCTACAGGAACGTAGCTCGCAATGCTTTTTATGCCAATCATTACGGCTTCCCAATAATAAACAGCCCAATACCACCGCTCGTAATGATTCGAGGGGCGCCGACAAACGGATAAAAACGTCGCCTCACTGAGGCGACGGCGGGAAGAATATAAGGCTATCACCGGGTCAAAAAGACACCAGGCGCCACCTCCCCGATTTATACAATACAGTGAAGATGCGCGTTATGACTCGCAGGTCACTCTATTTTGCCGAATCAGCGCCACAAGGGGTTATTCGACCAACGACCAGTCCAGCGGCGTTCCGCGTGGGATGGCCAGACGGGCACGGCGGCCCAGAAGCGTTTCCGTGTGTTTTGGAGCCAACCCCAGACCCGGACGAATGGCTCGCAGATTAGCGACAGTAAAGGGTTCGCCGGCAGCCATGTCCTGAGTCACGTAGAGCGAGCGGCGGTACACCAGCGACTTGCGCTCGGCGTCCGTCACACCGTAATGCACATGGCCCATGGCCTGCCACGCGCGTTCGGTTTCTATCACCAGACAGGCGAGCTCCGCCGGTTCCAGCGAAAAACTGGCATCCACACCACCGGCGGAACGGTCGAGGGTGAAATGTTTTTCCACCACCGTCGCCCCCAGCGCCACCGCGGCGACAGACACTCCAACACCCATGGAGTGATCGGACAGGCCAACTTCGCAGCCAAACAATTCACGCAAGTGAGGAATCGTCCGCACGTTGCTGTTGGCAGGCGTCGCGGGGTAAGTACTGGTGCACTTGAGCAACACCAGATCCTTGCAACCGGCCTCGCGGGCGGCACGTACGGTTTCATCGAGTTCAGCGATGCTGGCCATGCCGGTAGAAATGATCAATGGCTTGCCGGTCGCAGCGACCCGACGAATCAATGGCAGGTCGGTATTTTCAAAGCTGGCGATCTTGTAGGCCGGTACGTCGAGGCTTTCGAGGAAGTCCACCGCGGTGTCATCGAACGGTGTGGAGAACGCGAGCATGCCCAGTTCTTTGGCCCGGGCGAAAATCGGCGCGTGCCATTCCCACGGTGTATGGGCCTTCTCGTACAACGCGTACAGCGAAGAACCGGCCCAGAGGCTGTTAGGGTCCTTGATGAAGAACTCACCTTCGGACAGGTCCAGGGTCATGGTCTCGGCGGTGTAGGTTTGCAGCTTCAAGGCATGGGCACCGGCCTTGGCCGCGGCTTCGACGATCTGCAGCGCCACATCAAGGGACTGGTTATGGTTGCCACTCATCTCGGCGATGATGAACGGCGGCGCATCGGCACCGATGGAACGATTGCCAATCTTGAAGCTAGTCATTGCGGTGATCCTTCAATATGCGCGTGAACGCGCAAGCACGCTGGGTAAATCCTGCTTGGCGAAACAGCTTCAGCGACGGCTGATTCGCCGGCAACACTTGAGCGGTGATGGCCTGCAGTTGCGGCCAGTGGGTGGTCACGAAGGCTTCGCCCCGCGCCAACAGCGCCCTGCCCCAGCCCAGACCGAGGCGGCCTTCAAGCAGGTAAATCGAGACTTCGGCTTCAAGTCCGTCCAGGTCATAACGCAGTACCCCGACCGGGCCATCGTCCGCCTCGGCGATCAACAGTAATCGCCTCGGGTTACTCAGGCTCGCGGCCAGCCAGTCTTGATGCCGTTGCCAATCGATGACCTGCGTGTCCAGCGACCAGTACCGCACCGACTCGGCATTGCGCCCCTCGAACAGCAGCTGCGCATCGTCCAGGGACGCCTTGCGAACCTGCAGTACCGCACCGGCGAGCGCTGCCGCAACCCGCTGCGCACCCCGCCCATCGACCAACTGACGCGAGTGTTCAGCCAGACTTTGGCGTAACCCCTGATTGCCCGCGAGAAAAGCAATGGCCTGACGCAACTGCTCGACACTGACGTGCTCGCGGGGGCCCAGATACACATGGGAACCTGAGGTCGCCATGCTTTCGCCGTTGGCCTGCTGATTATTCGAGACCGCGATGCAGATCGTCGGCAGCCCCATGGCCGCCCGCTCCCAACTGGTGCCACCGCCGGCACCGACAAACAGGTCGGCCTCGGTCATCAGTCGGTAAAAGTCGCTGACAAAACTGTGCAAGCGCCAGTTCGGACGACTCTGTGCCAAGGCCTGCATCTGTGCCCAGGCCGGGTTGTCGGCACCGGCGACGAAATCGACTTCGAGCTCATTCAACTCCGCCATTGCCAACATCGCGTGATGGGTTTGCATCGCCGCATCGAAGCCACCGAAATTCACCAGCACCCTTTTGGCCTTGGGTTTGATTTCGATTGCCGGGCAACAGAACTCATCGCGCAGCAGGGCAAAACGCGGTCCGAGCAAAGTCTGGCAGCCAGGTGCTAGCAGCGAAGCATAGGCTTGTGGCGTACCCGATAAGTTCTGGTTGAGCAGCAAATCAACGCTGTAGGTGCGCGTGGCGAGGTCGTCCACAGCCGCAATCCTTGGCGCCCAGCGGCGGGCCGCGGTCTGCCAATGATGGTCGAGGCCGTAGTGGTCGACGATGACCCAATCGAAGGCCGGATGATTGCTCAGCGCGTGCCCAAGCGCGGCGATGTCCGCCTGCCAAGGCAGCAAGGATTCGATTGCCTGTTGCGGGTCTTCATCAGGGTAACAAGCCGCCAGGGCGAAGACTTCAAAGCCCTCGGCTTGCAGTGCATCCAGTCGATGGCCCGGCAACAGGCGGCAAGCGAAGGCCACCTGCGCACCTTGCTTGCGTAAAACTCTGGCCAGGGTCAAACAGCGAGCAATGTGGCCGCTGCCAATGGTCGGCGACGCATCGGCGCGGATCAGCACTCTCATTGCAGCTCTCCGCCAGCTTTCAATGCGGCATAGAGGTATTCGGCACGCTTCCAGTCTTCAAGGGTGTCGATGTCCTGCACCAGATGCCGCGGCAGAATCACCGGAAGGCTCGCCGGAGAAAACAGCACATCACCGCGCAACCAGGCCTCTGTGCGCCCCCAATAGAACTGGCCGGCATCCTGATAGGCTTCAGGTAAATCCTGGGAACGGGTATTGCGAAACTCCGGGTAGAGCGAGGTCAAGGCACCCTGCTCGTCGAGGGTCAAGGCACGTTGCACCGGGAAGCCGAAACCGGTCACGGAAAAAGCGAAGGACTTGTCCGGATGCTGCACCAGCAATTCATGCCCCTGACGCAGATACTTCGCCTGCAACAGCGGTGCGGTGGCGTAGATGCAGCAGACGTAGTCGAAGATCGGCAATTGGCTCAGGGCATGCACGATCACCGCCGCTGTCCCGGTGAAGTCGTCGGCAAGCGCAACGGGACGCATGAAAGGAACCTCAGCGCCGTTGGCCCGCGCGAGTTCAGCAATTTCCTCATCGTCGGTGCTGACGATCACCTGATCGAACAGGTTCGATGCCAGTGCCGTACGGATCGAACGGACAATCATCGGCACGCCGTCGAACAGCTTGAGGTTCTTGCGGGGTATCCGTTTGCTGCCACCTCGGGCGGGAATGATGGCGACGCAGCTCACAGCCGGTGCTCCAGCATGAGCTTGACGTGGTGAGAAGTGCCCACGCGATAAATCATGATGTTCAACCCAGGATTCGCCTTAAATGCTCCACCACTTCATCTTGCTGCTCATCCGTCAGGTCGGGGTACAACGGCAGGCTGATGGCCTCGGCAAAATAACGCTCGGCCTGAGGGAAATCGCCGTCCTTGAAACCCTGTTCACGGTAGTAAGGCTGCAAGTGCACCGGAATGTAATGCAGGTTCACGCCCAGCCCCGCCGCCCTCAACATTTCGAACACCTGCGGTTGGCTGAGAGTAATGAGCGAAAGCTGCAATCGAACCACATACAGGTGCCAGGCCGACTCTGCGCCTGGCTGAACGACCGGTAATGTCACAGCGAGGCCAACGAGCAGTGTTTCATAACGTGCGGCCAGTTGACGACGTCTGGCGACAAACGCGTCAAGACGCGCCATTTGCGACAGCCCCAATGCGGCGTGCAAATCGGTCATCCGGTAATTGAACCCCAGCTCCAGTTGCTGGTAGTACCACAACCCCGTCTCCGGCACCTTCATCTGTGCCGGATCACCCGTGATGCCGTGGCTGCGCAGCCGCCGCAAACGCTCGGCATACTCGGCATTATTGGTCAGCACCATGCCACCCTCGGCGCTGGTAATGATCTTGACCGGGTGGAAGCTGAAAATAGTCATGGCCGCATATTGACCACAGCCGACCGGACGCCCCAAGTACGAGGCACCCACCGCATGGGCAGCATCTTCGATCAGGACAAAACCATACCGCTCAGACAGTTGCGATAGCGTGCGCATGTCGCAACTCTGCCCCGCGAACGCGACCGCCACCACCACCTTGGGCAACTTCCCGGCCGCTTCGGCAACCTCGAGTTTCTCTGCCAGTAACCGCGCATCCAGGTTCAGGGTGTGCGGATCGATGTCGACGAAATCGACTTCGGCGCCACAGTAGCGCCCACAATTGGCGGACGCGACAAAGGTGTTCGGGCTTGTCCACAGATAATCGCCCGGCCCCAGCCCGGCGGCGAGGCAAGCGATGTGCAACGCCGCCGTGGCGTTACAGACCGCTACCGAGTGCTCGGCCTGGCAGTGATCGGCCAGTGCCCTTTCAAAGCGTTCGATGGTTGGCCCCTGAGTCAGCCAGGGTGACTTGAGTACCTCTATGACGGCATCGATATCCGTCTGATCAATGTTTTGTCGGCCGTAGGGAATGCGGTAAGGCGTCATGACCGTGACTCAACGCAATGCACATCGAGCAAGCAGGTAGGCGCATCCTTCAGGAGCAATTTGCCGTTGAACATGTCGTGAGTCCTTTTACTGGGTCAAACAACTTAGGCAAGCAACTGCGCCCAGTTGACACTGGCAGCGTCGCCAAGAGTAAAGCCCTTGCCGGTCAGGGAAAGATTCGGGTTGTAGGCCGCATCCTGAGCGAAGCGCGCCTGCCACTTGTCACGCAGGGCAGCTGCCGCCTGCGGGTCATCCGGCAAAGTGCCGGGGTGGGCGATTTGCACTTGCGGCGTCCATACGGTCAGCAACCCGGCATCGGCGACTTTCAGGCAAAAGTCGACATCGGCATACGCTTGCTCGAAATGCTCTTCATCCAGCCCGCCCAGTGCGTCGAACACCTCCTTGCGCACCATCAGACAAGCGTCGGAAACTGCCGAATAATTCTGCTCGACCAGCAGTCGATGCATATGACCCGGTGCGTCTTTTTTCTCGCCAATGAACGCAGAAGCCACGCCATCTTCCAGTCCCAGAATCAGACCGGCGCCGGTCACGCTGCCCTCGCGATCAACCAGTTTGGCCCCCACCACACCCACTTCAGGACGCTGAGCCTGATTGAGCAAGGCTTCGACCCAATTGGCATTGACCACCTCGGCGTCTTCTGCGAGCAGTATCAGATACTCACCTTGCGCCTGCGCGACGGCCTGGTTGAGCAGTGCCGACGAGCTCACGCGCCGCTCGTTCTTGATCAGGCGAATCCGCCCGCCGCCGTTTTGCTCCAGACTGTCGAGCCACGTCAGCAGATCGGCTGACTGACTGTGATTGTCAGCGATGATAATTTCGTTGTTCTGATAGCGCGTGCGCTGCAATACGCTCACCAGGCAGCGCTGCAATTGCTCCTGACAGCCCTCACTGCGTACGATGATCGACACCTTCGGACGCCCGGCGTGGCGGTAGTCGATCCGCAAGCCACCAAATACCTCAGCGCTCACCTGTGCCTGATAGCCACGGGTTGCCAGGTGACGCACCAGAGTCTGACGTTGGTGCTCGTTCGGTGCCATCTCCACTGCCGGGGTGATGAGCAATGGTTCGGCCAAATGCGCCAGACCCGCCAGCCCGCCAGTTTCGATCAGGCGCAGCAGCAGGTCGAATTCCAGGGCATCGCTGAACTCGCGGGCATAACCGCCGACATCCACCAGCACCTCGCGTCGGAACAGCCAATGCCGGGCGGTCAACGCCGGCAGACTTTGCAGCAGGTCGAGGTTGAAGTCCGGACGGAAAACTTCGGTCAATGTGCCGTTGCTACGGCGATGAATCTCATCCATCGCCACCGCACGGCAACCTTCGGCGTTCTGCAACTCAAGGCTGGCACGCAGGAAGCCGGCAGACGTGAACTCATCGCCGGCCTCGGCCAACAGCAGCCAGTCCGACGTCGAGCGCTGGGCAATCTGGTTCAGTCTATCGACGTAGTTGCTTGCACTGACCTTTACAAAATGCACAGTATTTTGTTCGGTGGTGACCTGGGGCAAATCACCGGCGGTGAAGACCACCACCTTAAAGGCGCGGAAAGCGCTTTCCATCAGGCTGTCAAAGGTGGTCTGCAACTTGTCCATGTCGGCTTCAAGATCCAGCAGCAGAATGCCGAACTGAGGCCCGCCCTTATTGGCCGCCAGATGTTGATTGATTTTCCGTACTGCCGTGTCGTTCGGCTGGCGAGCCTGCAACCAGTTCAACAGCCGGCCGGAGGGCATACTGTCCAGCAACTGACGGCTGTCGTAGGTCGGTACGCTGTCGAGGCGGGCAATCCAGTCCGTCAATATTTTCGCATCGGTGCTCTCGCCCATGTCCAACAGTTGCTGCACCAGTTTTTGCACAACCCTACGGTTGAATGCGCCCAACTGTACGGCATGCAGCAAACGGTTCTGGATGGTCTCGGACGTGTCATTGGAATAGATCCGCTGCAACGTGTGCTGCTGAAGTAACGCACCTTCCATTTCTTCCAGCTGCAAGCGTCCGGCAGGCATCGCATGGAGCAGGAATTCGCACTCGGTCAGTTGATCGAAAAACGCCTGGTTGTAGAACGGCATCTCGACATACTGATGAGGCCCGAATGCGCGCTTCGGGCCGATGGTGGGGTCTTTCCAGTAGGACTCGAAAATCGGCTCGATCGTCAATGCATTGCGCGCGGCCAGGCTGTCGGCCAGCGCCTGGAAACTTTGCAGGGCGAACTCTGCGGTCTGCACCTGGTTCAGGTCGCTGATGCCGGTCGGCAGCGTGGCGAGGAAACCGGCAAAGCGCTCACGCTCGGCGACGGAGCGGGCGTCTTTGAAACTCAGGACGTGAATGATTTCGGTATTGTGATCCGAACGGCCATAGTTGACCTCCCGCACCACATAAGGCATCGGCAGAATCCGCGCCTTGGCCCGCGCGAGCATGTAGTACACGTGACCGATTTCCTGCCACTCGAAAATCGTGCCCTCCGGCATGGCCGCGTACCAGTCCTGCAACAGCGAAGTACGGTGCACCGCATAGAACGGCGGAATGTACTGGCCCATGTAGTCGAGCACACGATCCTGCGCGCGATCGGCGCTGTAATCCTCTTTCACCTTCTTGTCGCGACGGTAGTACTGCACATAATTGGAGTGCGTCAGGTACATCAGGCAGTAGCCGTGGCACATGCCGTAATCGGGATTGGCCTCGAGGAAGTTCACAGACTCGGTCAATGCATCGTGCAGCAGGAAGTCATCGTCGGCGGCCAGCACCATGTACGGTGTGGTGACCTGGCTGGCGCCATACGCAAGCTTTTGTTGAAAACCCGTGTAGGTGAACTGAGGCAAATGGCGATAGTCGACCGACGGGAAGTCGGCCGCGAGGCGCTCATCGCCCTGCACGGACGAATCCAGCACCAGCACCTTGGCGGAGTAGCTGCTGTAGTACTGCAAGGCACGTCGCAGGAACGCACTGCGGTTGTGGGTGATAACCACCACCGTGAACAGCTCGTTCAGCGGTGTCACGTTGGTTTGAGTGTTGCTTTGAACCTGCATTTTCCTATCCCCACAACCGGCCAATCGCCAAGAACCTGAAACCACTTTTGATTAACGAACGCGACGTAGGTAGCCGTCCGGCGCCACGGTGATCAGCAGCTTGTTTTGCAGTGGCTGGTCAATTTCGAAGTCCTTGTTCTCTTCCAGGTACTTCCATACCGCAGTCTTCGGGTTGTCGCCCGGGCCCCATGGACGATCCGGGAAGAAGTCGGCCGGCATGTCTTCAACCACGGTGTCCATCACCACGCAGTAGCTGTCCACCGAAACCAGTGGCGCATAGAGACGCAATTCTTCAAGCACGTGGTCGTGGGTGTGGTTGGAGTCCAGCACCAGAATGACTTTCTTGCCTTCGGCCGCAGCGCGGACTTTGGCGGCGATGGCCGGGTCGATGCTCGAACCCTCGATCATCGAAATGCGCTTGCTCATCGGGTGGTTCTCGATGGCTTCGCGGTTGTGCGCACGAATGTCGAGGTCGATGCCCAGCACTTCGCCGTGGCCTTGCAGCTCCAGCAACGATGCGTAGTAGATGATCGAACCGCCATGGGCAATACCGCATTCGATCACCAGGTCCGGTTTGACCTGCCAGATGATCTCTTGCATGGCCATCATGTCTTGCGGCAACTGGATGATCGGACGGCCCATCCACGAGAAGTGGTAGCTGTATTTGTGCCTGGCCGATTCATTGAAAAAATCCCGGGCCAGGCCGGTGAGTTTCTGGTCATCGCCCTGACGCGCGATTTCTGCCTGGCATTCGGCTTCGAAGGCTTTGTTGATGCTGTTGTCGGTCATTTCAAAATTCTCAATGGTCACTGGAACGAAGCGTTGTCGACGGCGTGATAGACGTAACGTCCACCAGTCATCCGCTTGATCTCTTCGAGGTAGTTGGAGTTCATCACAAACAGATTGGCGCCTTCGGGCAGAGCCTCCATGGCCTCTTGTGGAGAGGACACCCGCACACCGCTCAGCGGCAGATAACGGCCCTGCTTGGCCGGATTGATATCCACCACGCGGTCCACTGCCACACCGGCCCGTTGCAGGAACAATGAATAGATCACGCCTTTGGACGATGCCCCCCAGATCGCCGAACCTTGTTCGGGGTCGGCCTGAATAATCTGCACCGCACGTTCAAGGCTACGGGTGAAACCTTCGGGCAGGTCCAGGCGCGGCACCGGTTGTTCCGGGATCAGGCGCAAGGTCGAAAGATCCGCAACGATGTACAGGTATTGGCCACCGAACAGGTAACCGGCCTCCTGCACGGTGCCGAACATCCGGCGCAGGTCATCGAGACGGAAGTAATTGACGTGCTCGTAGAACAAGTCGAACCAGGCGCGGTGCTCGAGAATCCAGTCGAAGCACGGCACTTCGATGTAGATCTGCCCGCCCTGATTGGCCTCGGCGATCTCGGCAAGAAAGCTCACCGGATCCTGAATGTGTTCGAGCACATGGCGCAGCACGATGGCGTCCGCCGCCAGACCCAGCCCGCGCGTGAACGGGGCCTTGATCACGTCGACATTGTCGCCTTCGTACGCCGGGTCGATGCCGGTGATGGCATAGCCCTGACCTTTCAGGAGTTCGAGAAAGTAGCCTTTGCCGCAGCCGACTTCGATCAGTTCCTGGCCCTTGAAGTGGCGGGCAATGATGCCTTCGACATCGCTCAGGTGCTTCTGGAACTGGACCGAATGTGCCTGCTCATTTTGGTAGTCGGCGTCGTAGCAGAGCTTGTCGGCATCGAAGGCCTGGTTGAAGATCAACCCGCTCTGCTCATCCTGTACCAACACCATGTCGGCAGAGGCCGAAGCCCTGGCCGATTGCGGGTCGGCGAAGGTGCGATTCTGCAACACCGGCAGGTCGGCGACCCGATACAACTCATGCCTCATGCTCTGCTCCCAGTAGCTGTTGCAAGCGGTCCGCCACGCCCCAGAACGCCATCGGTTCATGGGTCGGGTATGGGTAGTGACCGAGGTTCAAACTGATCGATGCGTCACGTTCACGCAGCCGCTGCTCGACCAGCGCTCTGACCGATATCGGCTGGCCGCTGGAACAATTGATCACGCCATTGAAGTCCCGCTGTTGCAGGATCGCCGCGAGATAACCGGCGGCAGTCTCGATGGCCAGGTAATCGCGCAGTTGCTCACCGGCCGACATGTTGAAACGTTCGTCGCCGGCATCGATCGCCCGATCCAGCGCTGCCAGCAAACTATTGGGGTTCTGTCCGCTGCCGTGCAGGTAAAACAGCCGCGCCCATTGCAGGGTGAATGACTTCTCGTGCTGCAAGTTTTCGAGGAACACGCGCAAGGTGTTCTTTGCCAGCCCATAAGGGTTGCTTGGCTGCGGCGCGGTCTGCTCGCTGAGCGGCCCACTCTGCATGCCGTATTCGAAACAGGTTCCGGTGACCAGCACCTGCGACACGCCCGCCTCGACCGCGCCCTTGATGAACCGGTAGTCAGCCATCAGGTTGTGCTCGAAATGGAACAGTGCCTGATAGTTCGGCAACCCCGGCCAGGCCAGATGCGCCAAGGCATCGACACCCGTGGTCAGCTTGGCGATGTCCAGGTCAGCGGCGTGAATATCCGCGGCGATGAACTCCACCGCATTGATCCACGGCATGCTCGCGGCGGTCTCGGCGTTGCGCGCCACGGCGCGAACTTCGCAACCACGAGCAAGCAAGGCCGCGACCAGATGCCGGCCGACAAACCCGGTGGCGCCGGTCACGAGCACTTTCACAGGACGGTCAACTCGGGCACGGCGATCACCAAACGGCCATCCCACTGACGCACCCGGGCCAATTGTTGACTGACTTCATGCAGCAAATTCCACGGCAGAACCAGCACGTAATCCGGTTTCTCGATGTCGATCTGCGCCGGCGAAACGATCGGGATACGACTGCCCGGCAGGTACTTGCCCTGCTTGTGCGGGTTGGCATCGGCGACCCAGGCCAGCAAGTCCGGTTTGACCCCAGCGTAGTTGAGCAAGGTGTTGCCCTTGGCAGCGGCGCCGTACCCGACCACATGCTTGCCGTCGGCTTTGGCCTGCAACAGGAAGCGCAGCAGTTCGTGCTTGATGCGTTCGGCGGCGGGCGCGAGGGTTGCGTAGTACTCGGGGGTTTTTACACCGGCATCGAGCTCGGCTTGCAGTTGCAGTTGAACCGCTGGCAGGACTTCGCGGCGCACACCGTCGACGCGCTGAACGAACACGCGCAGCGAACCGCCATGGGTCGAGAGCTGACTGACATCAAACACTTCCAGACCGTTGCGCTCGCACAGCGTTTGCACGGCGGTCAGGGACAGGTAGGAATAGTGCTCGTGATACAGCGTGTCGAATTGCTGCCCTGCCATCAGGGTCAGCAACTGCGGAAATTCGAATGTCGCCACGCCCGTCGGCTTGAGCAAAGTAGCGAAACCGCAGAGGAAATCATTGATGTCCGGCACGTGGGCCAGCACGTTGTTGGCCGCCATCAGGTCGGCGGCCCAGCCTTCGTTTGTCAGCTGCAACGCGGTATCGCGACCGAAGAACAGCTCGCGGATCTCCAGGCCTTTTTCCCGTGCTGCTTGCGCGGTGCTGCGGGTCGGCTCGACGCCCAGGCAAGGGATGCCGCGCCCAGCCACGTACTGCAACAAGTAACCGTCGTTAGCGGCGATTTCCACCACACGGCTGTCAGCCGTCAGACCGAAACGCTCGACCATCTCGCCCACATAGCGCTCGGCATGGGTCAGCCAGGTGCTGGAAAACGAACTGAAGTAGGCGTACTCGGCGTCGAACAGGCTGTCGGCGCTGGTGTAATCCTCGGTCTGCACCAGCCAGCATTGCTGACACACTGCAACCTTCAGCGGCACCCATTGCTCGGATTGTTCCAGCTGATCGGCGCGCACGTAGGCATTGGACGGCGGTGAAGTGCCCAGATCAATCAGCGGCAAGGCCAGCGGGGTTGCGCAACCACGGCAGTTCATACACGCACTCCAGCGAAATGTTCATCGAGCATGGGATGGCTGGAATCCCTGGCCGACAGATTATTGACAGGCAACGGCCAGGCAATCGCCAGCCGTGGATCGTTCACCGACAAACCGCCCTCGTGCGCAGGCGTGTAATCAGCGCTGTGCAGGTAAAGCAATTCGGCGTCATCGGTGAGGGTTTGGAAACCATGGGCAAAACCGGCCGGGATCAACAGGCTGCGACCGTCGCCGGCCCGCAGGTGTTCGGCGTGCCAGTGCAGAAAGGTCTCCGAGTCCGGGCGTAAATCCACCGCCACGTCCCAGACCTCACCGCGCAGACACGTGATCAATTTGGCTTCCGGTGCGCTGGCGTTCTGATAATGCAGCCCCCGCACACTGCCCCGCTCACGGGTGCAGGAATGGTTGATCTGGTGGATATGAAACGGCTGGCCGAAGGCGCTCAGGCTGCCTTCGCAGAACAGCCGCGCAAAGTGCCCGCGCTCATCTTCGAAGCGTTTGTGCTGCACGCTGAACAGTCCGGCCAGCGGCAATGACTTCAACAGAAACTCACTCACAGCGCGCCTCGGTACAGGTTCAACTGGGCCAACGTGATGGCGCGCATGTCGTCGCCATTTTGCCAGGCCAGGTGCCAATCGAGGGTATGGGTCAGGCATTGCTGCAACGACCAGCGCGGTTGCCAGGCCAACAGTTGACGGGCGCGGCTACTGTCGAGGCGCAACAGACCGGCCTCATGCAAATCGCTCGGTTCGATGCGCAATCCGCGCGCTTGTGGCCAGCGGTTGGCGAGCAGTTCGACCACTTCGCCGACGCTGCACATGTCCGCTTCGCTCGGGCCAAAGTTCCAGGCACCGGCAAACTCGGGACCTTTGTCATAGAGACCGGCGGCCAGTTGCAGGTAACCGGCCAACGGTTCCAGAGCGTGCTGCCAAGGGCGCACGGCTTGCGGGTAACGCAGGGTCACCGGCTCATCCGCCGACCAGGCCTTGAGCACATCAGGGATCAAGCGTTCTGGAGCGAAGTCACCACCGCCCAGCACGTTGCCGGCCCGGGCCGTGGCCAACGCCAGACCGTGTTCGGCATAGCGCTCGGCCGGGAAAAACGAAGCGGCATAGGACTGGGCCAGCAACTCGCAGCAGGCCTTGCTGCTGCTGTAAGGGTCGTGGCCGCCGAGGGCTTCGTCTTCGCGGTAGGGCCACAGCCATTCCTTGTTCGCGTAAACCTTGTCGGTGGTCACCAGCACACAGGCGCGTACGCCACCGACCTGACGGATCGCTTCGAGCAGGTTGAGGGTGCCCATGACGTTGCTGGAATAGGTCCCGAGCGGATCGCGATAGCCTTCGCGCACCAGTGGCTGGGCCGCCAGGTGCAGGACGATTTCCGGCTGCGTTTCGGCGATCAGCTCCAGCAATGCGCCGAGGTCACGCAAGTCGCCGCGCTGATCATTGATGCCCTCGTGCACCCGGGCCAGTTCGAACAGGCTCGGTTCGGTCGACGGGTCGAGGGCAAAACCGCTGACTTGCGCGCCCAGGCTTTGCAGCCACAAGGTCAGCCAACTGCCCTTGAACCCGGTGTGGCCGGTCAGTAGAACGCGTTTGCCACGCCAGAATTCCGGGCTCAGTCCCATTGCTTCCATGGGGCCTCCCCGCTCTGCCACAGCGCTTCGAGGTAGTTCTTGTCGCGCAGAGTGTCCATCGGGTGCCAGAAGCCTTCATGCTCGAAGGCTTTCAATTGTTCGTCCCGGGCCAGACGGGCCAATGGCTCGGCTTCCCAAGTGGTGTCATCACCGCCGATGTACGAGAGCACTTTGGGCGAAAGCACAAAGAAACCGCCATTGATCCAGCCACCGTCACCACGGGGCT
Source organism: Pseudomonas sp. 478 (assembly GCF_003254125.1). Classification (NCBI taxonomy): domain Bacteria; kingdom Pseudomonadati; phylum Pseudomonadota; class Gammaproteobacteria; order Pseudomonadales; family Pseudomonadaceae; genus Pseudomonas; species Pseudomonas sp. 478. The sequence continues at coordinate 74,475 of NZ_QKZG01000014.1, read as the reverse complement.
TCTCGGTGAAACCGAGCACCTGATCGCCGTGACGCTCCAGGGCACCGTAACGGCCCGGCGGTTGTACGGCGGTGACGGTCGCCAGACGACCGTGGGTGGCGTGGTAGTCCACCAGTTGACGGATATTGATATCGGAGACGCCGTCGCCGTAGGTAAAGCAGAAGGCCTCTTCATCCTTGAGGTAACGGCCGGCGCGCAGCAAGCGGCCACCGGTCATGGTTTCCTCGCCGGTGTCGATGAGAGTGACGCTCCACGGCTCGCTGTAGTTCTGATGCACGTCCATGCGGTTGTTGCGCATGTCGAAGGTGACGTCGGAGGTGTGCAGGAAGTAGTTGGCGAAGAAATCCTTGATCGCATAGCCCTTGTAACCAAGGCAGATCACGAAGTCATGAATCCCGTGAGCGGAATACTGCTTCATGATGTGCCAAAGAATTGGCTTACCGCCGATCTCGATCATTGGCTTGGGCTTGAGGTGCGACTCTTCGCTGATGCGCGTGCCCAGGCCACCCGCCAGAATTACTGCCTTCATCGTCTCCCCTCTTGTTCTTCACAGAGCTCGGCCAAGCTATTTCAAGCTTTTGCGTGCTGTCTGGCTAAAACACTCTGCCGTGTCAGGCGGCGGCGTACCGGCCGCAAGCGCTCGTTTTATGGCGATATGAGGGGGACTTGCAGGAAACGCGCCAGCTCACGAATCCAAATAACAGGCACAAAAAAGGGACGAATCCGGATCATGCAGACCGGGTTCGTCCCCAAGCGTAAAGCGGGCACCTTCAATCCCGTAGCAGGAGAAAGGCGTCTGATTCAGGTATGCAGGTGTACATCCATGCCCGATCAGTCAGGCAACCAGCCCTCGGCCCAGTAGTTGAGATTGTTGCCCTTGAGCATGTAATCGCGCAGCACTTCCTCACGCAGCGCATCGCCCATGCGATAGCTCGCATCAGGGTCGGACAGGTGCATGCGGATTGCCTCGAGCCATTCCTCGGTGCTGTTGCTCACGACCTTGGTGCAGGGCAGATAGCCGCGATAGGCTTCAGTGTCGGTGCAAATCACCGGGTAACCGCAGGCGCCGTACTCCAACAGACGCAGGTTGCTCTTGCAGTCGTTGAAGATGTGGAACTCCAGCGGCGCCAAGGCCAGATCGAGGTTCAGGCTGGCCAGTTTGGCCGGATAGGCCTCCAGGCCGATGCTGGGATGGAACTCATGGACAAATGGACGCAAAGCCGGCGGACACATGCCGAAGAACACCCATTCGACTTCGTTGGCAAGCAGGCGTACCACGTCCGCAATGATCGCCAGGTCTCCATCATGACTCGTCCCGCCCCCCCAACCCACGCGAGGTTTGCGAGAGGTGCGGTGCTGACTGGTGAGCCCGGTCCAGAGATGCGGCGCAAGCATGTTCGGAACCACCCGGATATCGTGATGCATGTCCCGCAAAGCGTCGGCCAAGGGCTGGGTCGAGACCACAACCCGGTCACACAGCCCTATGCCACGGCGCACTATTTTATCGACACCGACCTCAGCCTTGCGCAGGTGCGCGTTCTTCTTCGGGACATCAATCACATAATCGTCAAGTTCGAAGATGCGCAAAGCATGCGAGCAGTTTTTGACTCGCTCAACCTCATCGACCGCATTCTGGCTATAGCGGCCCTGCAGCACGATCACGTCGGGGGAGCACCGTTCCAGGTCAATGTCTGTCGGCGTGTGATAACTCAGATGCCCCACCACGCGCCCGGCCGCCTCCAACTCACGGAACGGCTGGGCAACCCGGTAATGGCCCACTGCGGTGGTATTGATTGGAATCGCCAGAATCTTGGGCAAAAGCTGACGCGAGAACGGGTCCCAACCATCCTTGAATCCCGGCTCCAAACTGAAGTTGCTGGTGCCCAGACTCAGATTAGGGTTGTAGGCCGGATCCCTGGCTATCACTGGCAACCATCGCTGGTAAAAGCTTTTCTGCTCGGCCTGCAACACCTTGGGAGCGGGAGTGAAGGCAGAGGATGGAACCACTCGCATCAATTCGGCGTAGGGAGTCCACACCACCAGGTATCCGCTTTGCTTCACACGCAGGCAAAAGTCAGCGCCATTGAGTGCTTGCGCCAGATTCTGCTCGTCCAGGCCGTGCAGATCATCAAAAACCTTCTTGCGCACAAGCAGGCAATCGATGCCCACGGCACTGAAATTCTGTACGGTCTGCTGGCGCTGCATGTAACCGGACGTGTTGAGCAACTCACCACGATTGGGAACACCGACCGCCCCCCGCAACCCCAGTACCTGGGCAGTGCCCTCGATACGCCCTTGCGGACTCACCAGCCGACCGCCGACCACACCGACTTCCGGACGCTGAGCGTGATTGAGCAACTCGTCGAGCCAATCAGGGCTCACAACGATATTGTAGGGACTGAGAAACAACAGATAGTCGCCACGGGCGTGGCCGGCAGCGAAGTTCTGCACAGCCGCCAGATTGTCACCATGATCACAGTGCAACACCCGAAGTTTGTCACTGCCCATTTGCTCCATGGCCGACAGCCAGTTGCAGGCATCAACGGCAGTACTGCCATTGTCGACAATGAGAACTTCATAGCGTTGGCAGGCGGTTTTCTCCAACAGACTTTCGACGCAACGCTCCAGGGAACCCAATTCATCGCGGGTCGCAATGACGATCGAAACCATGGCCGGCTCATCATGCAGGTAGTCCACACGATTGATCATCGGCTGGCTGCCGGGGCGAATCCGGTGTGGTGCACCGAGCCGCTGCAGGTGCGCGGCCAGCACGCGAGGGTTCTGCTCGATAATCTGCGGCTGCGTGAGCCACTGGGAGAGACACAGAGCAGATTCCACGAGAACTTCAGCGATGTGCCCAATCGCATGTGGCCCGTTACTCTCCACCAGTCGCCAGACCAGATCATGCACACCCAGCTCGCCAAAACCGTGTTGCATGCCACCCAGCTCGATCATCCGCTGCCGCTGCAGGGCCAGCACGCGGCCGACATAGGGATAGCTGCGCATCAGATCCAGGTTGAAGTCGGGCTTGAACACCGGCTCGACCGAGACGTCATCACGCAATCCGCCCTCGTCACTGTAGAGGCAGCGCACGTCAGGCATTTCCACCATGCGCTCTGCCAGTAACAGTAAAGCCAGTTCATTCAAGCGATCGCCCGCGCGAACCAGATAGATCCAGTCTGCGTTATCCAACTGGGCCAGCAGGCGATTGAACTGGGCAACCGGTTCATCATCCAGACGTATATGACGCACACCGTCGAATGGCGCGTGCTGTAATTGGGACAGCACTACCACGTGCTCGGCGGCGTAGGTCTGATGACGAATGCTCTTGAGCGTCTCTTCCAGCGCCGGAACATCGCCTTCGCTGTCGAGAACAATCGGCACGATGCGCGGACGCCAGCTCCAACCCTGCAAACGGGCGTCGAGCAAACGTTGCTGGGCCGGTTTCAAACGACGGCACGACAGCCATTCCCGGTACATGTCGACAAAGCTGTCGCTCTTGACGCCTACCCGGGTGTGCACCATCGTTTGAATGAAGCCCAGTTGCCGTCCCAGCGCAGTTTCTTCCCAGGCATAGGCGTGCCCCTCAGTCGCATCGACCAGTGCCAGATAACGTACCCAGCCCGGCGCAGGCGCCGGCTCACCACTGCGCAAGGCAAGCATTTGCTTGAGCCAGTCGAGCTCGGTCATTACCGCAGCCTTGACTGGTGTCTGATCGCTCAGCCGCGCCGGATGCAAACGCTCAAGGCTCAACACCTGACCCACCACCACCAGATTGCCACGCCGTAGCAGGCAGGCAAACAAGGCGAAGTCCAGACACGCGATAAAGCCTTCGCCAATCTGAGTCAGGGCCGGCAAATATTCCAGCGCATGCCGGGTTCGCAACAACGCCCCGCTGAGGCCACTGAGAAAATTGACCAGACTGCTTTCCAGAATGCCCAGCAGATCCTCACCCTTGAACAAGGTGACTCCCGTGGAAAAACAGCAATTTTCCACACGGTCGGAAAGCAGGATGTAATCACCGTCGTAAAACTGCCGCTGGCCGGTCACCAGGTTGACGTCTTCGTGGTCGATGAAGCCGACGATCTGCTGAGTGATGCATTCGGGGAGTAGCTGGTCGTCGTCGCACAGTAACTTCAGATAGTCACCGCTGGCCTCTTGCGCACAGGCCATGAGGTTGGCCTGAAAACCCAGGCGCTGCGGATTGCGCACATAGCGCAGGCGAATCGAGACAGGCACCTCGCAGGCATCGACGATCTCGCGGATCTCGTTGCCACCACTGTCATCGCAGACGATCACTTCAAGATTGGCGTAGGTCTGATTCAGCGCGCTTTGCAGCGCCGTCTGGAAGAACTGCGGGTTGAAGGCGGGGATGGCGATGGTGACAAGAGGAGCTGGTTTCACGGCGAGGGAACTCTCGAGCGGCGGGACCTCACTCTAAACAAGGAGAGTTCCCGGAACCGCTGAAAAAAGACGGTTTGCACTCAGCAGTCTTAAGCCCCCGCGACAACATCGCGAGGGCCTTGACTCAGACTTTGTTGAACAACCCCAACTGAGCAATTTTGCTGAACGCCAGTTGCGAGGCTTGAAGCATGGTTTGCTGCAGCGTCAGACGGGTCATCACTTCGGCAGGGTCTGAATCACGAATCGCACCCTGCGTCTGCGTATTGGCCAGTGCCAGGCTCTGGTTGATGTCAGTCTGGGTGACCAATGATGCGCCGCGACCACCCACGGAGCTGAGACCTGACGCCAACTGGTCGATGCCACTGGACAAGTTGCCAACACCCGAGCCGATTGCCGCGTTCAGTTTCTGAATGGCTATCGGATTATTGTTGGTCGGCGTCGACAGTGCTGTTTTGAGCTGACTGACAGTGTCCAGAACGTTTTGCGTCTGGTGAGTGTTGACCGCAACGGAAAACTGATCTCCCGCCGCCGGTGTACCGGCCAAAGTAAAGGAGACACCTGACGCTGTTGCTGTGGAACCCGCCATTGTGCCGCTGGAAACCGGTGTGCTGTTAGCGGTCAAAGGCGAGGCATACAAATCGTAATTCGTGGCACTGGTGAACTTGAGGATCGCGCCGCCACCCGGAAAACTGGCGTGGTAGTCGGCGCTATTGGTGACCGCCGTCCCGGTGACCAGCGCCGCCGAGGGGTTACCTGGGCTGCGGGACGCATTGAAGCTGTCCGGCTTGGCAGCCAGGGTGAAACTGTGTCCGGTGATCACCGTGCTCGGAACGTCACCCGCTTGCAGGTTAATGTTCAACTTCAGATCGACGCCACGGAAGTTGACAGTCTGCGTGGCCGCCCCACCGGTGGAACTGAACACACCGTTCTGACTGGCCTCGGCGGTGACATCGTTACCCAGCGAGTCTGTGATTTGCAGCTGCGTATCGCTGACGAAATTCACCGTGTACGGTTCGCCACTGCGGAATTTTGCGTTGTAGGTAACGTCGGAGCCCACCTGACCGTTGGAAAGCACCACACGACCGTCATCGACGGCTGGCGAGGTCATTGCAGTCTGGGTGCGGCTGGTGTTGATGGCTTGCTGGAACACGTCCCAACCGGTGCTGTTGGTGGCCATCGACTGGGTATCGCCAATCGGCAGATCCAGCGTGACCTGATCACCGTTGTAGGTGTAGCTGCCATCGGTATTACGCGAGAACGGTGCGATATCGCCCTTGGATCCGGAGAAGATATATTTGCCGTTCTCGTCCTTGGTGTTCATCAGGCTCAGCAGCTGCTCTTCGATCTGACCCAGTTCAGAGGCGTTGGCCTGGCGGTCAGCGTCGGTATAACCGGCGTTGCCCGCGCCCAGGGCTAGTTCCTTGGCGCGCTGCAGCACGTTGTTGATGCTGGTCATCACCGCTTCGGTCTGGCCGAGCGTGCCTTTGATGGTGGTCATATTGTTCGAGAACTGATCCAGCATCGAAGCCTGCTGACCCAATTGCAACAGACGCGAGGCGCCGACCGGATCATCGGCTGCGGTGTTCACGCGAACCAGGCTGCTGGCCTCTTCGCTGCTCTTGACCACGTTGGCGAAATTCTTCTGATAGTTCGCAGCCGAGGACTCGTAAAACTGGGCGGTAGAAATGCGCATGGGCTACGACTCCTTAAATGCTGTTGATCAGGGTGCTGAAGATTTCCTGCGCAGCCTTGATGATCTGCGAAGAGGCGGTGTAGTACTGCTGATACTTGACCAGGTTGCCGGTTTCCTCATCGAGGTCGACACCCGAAAGCGAATCGCGCGCACCTTTGGCGTTCGCCAGGATGGCTTCGGTCGCGGCGCTGTCGAGCTTGCCCTGAGCGGCCTTGGAGCCAACGCCTTCGACCAGTTTGCCGTAAGCGTCGTTCAGGGAAATACCCTTGCTGGCGGAGCCGGTGTCAACGGTTTGCGCAGTCTGCAAACCGGCCAGGGTTGTACCGTTACGGTTGTCCAGGCTGCCCGGCTGACTGAGCGAGACGTTGATCGCCGTCGAGGTACCCGGCGAGCCTGCGATGGTCATGTCGAACGTCGCAGTGCGCTGCACGATTGGCGGCCCCGGATCATTAATCGGGGCCCCGCTGGCGTCGACCAGAGGAATACTCAGCGACAACGTATTGTTCTGGCCCGGCACGATGGTACCGCTGCTGAGCGGATTACCCTTGGCATCGAGCATTTGGTAAGTCTGGGTCGCTCCGCCCGTCGCACCGAACACGATTTTGACTGGCGTGGAATTTTTCAGGCCGTTCTGCATCGCGGTGGTGGTGGCCGCGTCGTAGATGTCGAACTTCGTCGTCAGGGTCGGCTGGCCGCTGGCTGGAATCGTCAGCGTGCCACTGCCGCCTGCCGCAATGGCCGCGCCCAACGGTGCCGCGATGGCCAGACGTTTGGAGTCGGTCATCTCGGTCTTGATGTTGGCGGCCGCGTTACGGGTCGGGGTGATCTTGAAGGTATCGCCTGCAGCAGCGGTGCCACCGGTTAGCTTCAAGGAAAAACCGTCGATCACCGGCGCAGGTGTGGTCGCCGTGTTGAAGCTGCCCATAGACGTATTGTCTGGCAGGCGCTGCACGGTGTAGTCGGTGGCGCTGGTGAACGTCACTTTGTAATCGTTGATGGTCAGCTTGCCAGTGTCTTCAATGCTGACATCGAAGTTGCCCGAGCCCACGCTGTTATTGCCGGAGGCGATGCTGCGCTGAGCCATCTGCGCGGCACTGTTGATGCTGTTGAACAGGTTCGAACCGAAGTCACCGTTCTTGTCGATGCCCTGGGCCTGAATGCTGTTCATCTGATCGGCGACGACCAGAGCGACGCGACCCAGTTCGTTCATGGCCGGATCAAGCACGGTGCTGCGATAGCGCAGCAAACCGCCGATTTCGCCACCGGTCATGATCGACGTGATATCGATGGTGCTCGAACCACGATTGAGTTGCAGCGCCAAGCGGTTCGGGTCGTCTTTGCCCGGCACGACTTCGAGTTTGTTGACGGTGTTGCCCATGACCAGCGGCTGGCCGCTGCCCAAGTAGATATCGACGTTACCTTCACGCTCGACGATCTGCGCGCCGGTAAAGGTCGAGAGCTGGCGAACGGTCTCGTTTCGGGCGTCGAGCAGCTCGTTCGGCATGCCACCGGAGCTGGAAATCTCGGAAATCTTCTGGTTCAACTGCGCCACGGTGGCGGCCAGTTTGTTGACCTGATCGGCCATGTTCGTCAGGTTGCCATTGATGTTCGCGTTCTGCTCGTTCAACTGGCTGGACACTGAATTGAAACGATTGCTCAAGGCCTGGGCATCGCTGAGCAGCAACTGGCGTGAAGCGTCGTCACCCGGCTTGGCGTTGACGTTCTGCACCGAGGCGAAGAACTTGGTCAGTGCGCCATTGAGGCCGGTGCTGGTGTCCGACAGCAGTTTGTCCAGCGGCGTGACCTGCCCCAGGTACGCGGCCGAATCACTGTTGAGCGACGTGGTGGTCTGCAGTTGGGCGTCAAGGTAGCTGTTGTACACCCGACGTACGTCGGCCAGAGTCGTGCCGGTACCGATGTAGACATTGCCGAACTGCTGCGAGGCTTTGGTTCCCTGCACGGTCTGCTGACGCGAGTAACCCGCGGTATCGACGTTGGCGATGTTGTTACCCGTCGTCATCAACGACGATTGGCTGGCTGACAGCCCCGACATCCCGATATTGAGCAAACTCATGGTTCAGACCTTAATCCTTGTGCCTATAAAGGCGTGGTGGAAGCGCCCGCCGCAGCGTAGTTCTGGTAACTCGTCATCTGCTTGGCTATCTGCGAAATCTTGCTCGCGTAGTCCGGGTCGGTTGCGTAACCGGCCTTTTGCAACTCGCGCACAAACTGTTCTGGGTTATCGGCCGACTTCACAACATCTTGATAGCGATTGTTGGTTTGCAGCAGCGTCACAAGGTCATGGAAGCTGTCCTTGTAAGAGTCATAGGAACGGAACTGCGCCGTCTCCTTGACCATCTCGCCATTCCTGAATTCGCTGGTGATTGCCCGCGCCGATTCGCCCTTCCAACTGCTGCTGGCCTTGATGCCGAACAGGTTGTGACTGCTGCTGCCATCCTGGGCGCGCATGACCGATTTGCCCCATCCGGTTTCCAGGGCCGCCTGCGCCACCAGGTAACGCGGATCGACCCCAATGCGTTCGGCGGCCTCTTTGGCCATCGGCAACATGGTGTTGACGAATTCGTCGGCGGAACTGAACGCTTTCTTCGCCGGTGCCAGCGGTATTTGCGCCATGGCACGGCCATAAATCTGCAGGCGCCCGCTGGATGTCGCATCCGTTTGCGAAGCCAGCCAATCGCCGTTGTACAGGGGACCGGCACCGGTCTTGGTGCTCTGCGGCGTTTGGATGCTGTTCTGCGCCGTCGTGGCGGTCGCGGCAGGAGGCGTTGCCGACGGCACCAGCCCTGCGAGCAAGCGGTCGGCCAGTTTCGGCGGCAGCGCCAGACGTCGCTGATTGATCAGCGCCATATCATTGCGATGAGTGCCCTCGCCCGCGCTGGCCGACTTCACCGAGCGCGAAGCCCACAACGGACGCTCGCCATTGAGGCGCGACAGCGGCCCGTTGGTGGCGACCGTACCGGCGGCTATCGGGGTTTCCACGGCGGCTTTCGCGGCAGCTTGCTTGGCGGCTGACGCGGCAGCGGCCTCGCCCGGGGCCATCGGCTTGTTCTTCGACATCTGACGCATCAGCACGTCAGCCAGACCAATACCGCCACCCTCACGGGACATGGAAACGGCCAACTGCTGGTCGTACATTTCCTGATATTGCTTGGCTGCCGGCGTGTTGAGTGGATTGTCCTGGCCCAGCGTTTCAGTGGCCGAGCGCATGGACTTGAGCATTTCACCGAGGAACAGCGACTCGAATTCCTGCGCCACCTTGCGCATGTTGCCGTCGCTGTTCTTGTCGCCGACCTTGAGCTGGTTCAAGCGATTGAGGTCCGAATAGGAACCCGAATCGTTGCTGCTGACCCCCAATCCGCCCTTGCGCATATCCATGGTCGCCGTCCTCAGATCACGATCAGGTCGGCTTGCAGCGCACCGGCCTGTTTCAGTGCTTCGAGGATGGCCATCAAGTCACCCGGTGCCGCGCCGACCTGGTTCACCGCACGCACGATTTCGTCGAGGGTGGTGCCCGGGCCGAACTTGAACATCGGCTTGGCTTCCTGCTGGGCGTTGACCCGCGAGCGCGGCACGACCGCCGTCTGCCCATTGGACAGAGGGCCGGGCTGGCTGACGATCGGGTCTTCGGTGATGGTCACGGTCAGGCTGCCGTGGGTCACGGCGGCCGGGGAAACCTTGACGTTCTGGCCGATCACGATGGTGCCGGTCCGCGAGTTGATGATGACTTTCGCCACCGCCTGACCCGGGTCGACTTCAAGGTTCTCGATGATCGACAAATAGTCGACGCGCTGACTCGGATCGAGTGGCGCACTGACGCGAATCGAACCGCCGTCGATGGCCTGGGCAACGCCAGGACCGAGCATGTCGTTGATCTTGTCGACGATGCGCTTGGCCGTGGTGAAGTCCGAACGGTTGAGGTTCAGCGTCAGGCTGTTGCCCTGGTTGAAACCGCTCGGCACCGAACGCTCAACCGACGCACCACCCGGGATACGACCGGCCGACGGAACGTTGACGGTGATCTTCGAACCGTCACGACCTTCGGCGTCGAAACCGCCGACCACCAGGTTGCCCTGAGCGACCGCATAGACGTTGCCATCGATACCCTTGAGCGGCGTCAGCAGCAAGGTGCCGCCGCGCAGGCTCTTGGAGTTACCGATGGACGATACGGTGATGTCGACCTGTTGACCCGGCTTGGCGAACGCCGGCAAATCAGCACTGATCGACACCGCCGCGACGTTCTTCAATTGCACGTTGCCCGAACCCGGAGGCACCTTGATGCCGAACTGCGAGAGCATGTTGTTGAAGGTCTGCAGGGTGAAGGGGGTTTGCGTCGTCTGGTCACCGGTGCCGTTAAGTCCGACCACCAGGCCGTAGCCGATCAATTGGTTGGAACGCACGCCGGAAATACTGGCGATATCCTTCAGCCGCTCGGCTTGAGCGTTGAACGCTGCGGACAGCATCAGGGCGGCCACCATGAGGTGTTTAAGATTCAACGTAGCCACCTAGAAAGGGAACAGCGGGCTGAGGAAGAAACGGTCGAACCAGCCTGGCTGACTCGCATCGGCAAACGAACCGGTGCCCGAATAGGTGATGCGTGCATCGGCGATACGGGTCGACGAAACGGTGTTGTCCGTCGCGATGTCATCGGCGCGAACAAGCCCTGCAATCCGCACCAGTTCATCACCGGTATTGAGGGTCATCCACTTCTCGCCGCGCACGGCGATGATGCCGTTGGGCAACACGTCGGCAACGGTCACCGTGATCGAGCCAGTGAGGCTGTTGCCCTGTCCAGCCTTGCTGTCACCCTTGGTCGCGCGGTCGCCGCTGTAAGCGGCATCCAGACTCAGGTCACCGCTGCCAATCGGATCGTTGGTACTCAAGCCGCCGCCGAACAGAGAGGACAGGCCAATGCTGGTCTTGCTGGTCTTGCCGACCTGGGAATTGGCGTTTTTGCTGGCCTGGGTCTTCTCGTTCAAGGTGATAGTGATGATGTCACCGACCCGGAACGCCTTGCGGTCGCTGTACAGGTTCTGTTCGAAACCGGCCTGGTAGATCGAGCCGTTATTGGCCGCCGCCGGCAGCGGCGTGCGCGGTAACACCGGGGCGTAGTAAGGGTCATTGGGCTTGGGCGTCGGACCGACGCAACCCGAAAGCGCGGCGATCCCACTCAGTGCCAGAACAGATACATAGCGATTCATGACCCTACCTCACGGTGTTGCAGGCGACCTCATGGCCGCCTCATAGACTTGATTACAGATTCTGCGTTACGAACGAGAGCATCTGGTCGGCGGTGGAGATCACCTTGGAGTTCATCTCGTAAGCGCGCTGAGTGGTGATCATGTTGACCATCTCTTCAACGGTGCTGACGTTCGAGGTTTCCAGAGTGTTCTGCAGCGTGGTGCCGAAACCGGCCAGGCCCGGGGTACCGACTTGCGGCGCGCCGCTGGCAGCGGTTTCCAGAAACAGGTTATTGCCCACAGCCTGCAGACCGGCCGGGTTGATGAAATCGGCGGTTTGCAGGTTGCCGATCACCTGGGAGGCCGGGTTGCCGGCAACGGTGATGGACACGGTGCCGTCGCGACCGACCGTGAAGGTCTGGGCATCGTTCGGGATGACGATGGCCGGTTCCAGGGCGAAGCCGCTGGCGTTCACGATCTGACCGTTGGAGTCCAGGTGGAACGTACCGTCACGGGTGTAGGAAGTCGTGCCGTCCGGCTGCAGAATCTGGAAGAAACCGCGACCGTCGATGGCCATGTCCAACGGCTGTTCGGTGGTTTGCAGGCTGCCGGCGGTGAAGTTTTTCTGGGTGCCGACGATGCGCACACCGGTACCCACTTGCAGACCCGACGGCAGCTCACTGTCCTGGGTCGACTGGGCGCCTGGCTGACGTTTGATCTGGTAGAGCAAGTCCTGGAACTCGGCGCGGTCACGTTTGAAACCCGTGGTCGACACGTTGGCCAGGTTGTTGGAAATGGTCGTCAGGTTGGTGTCCTGGGCGGACAGACCTGTTTTGGCAACCCATAGAGCCGGAAGCATTCGATTCTCCTCGTGCGCCTGTTTTACGGCGCGACGTTCTGATAATTAGCTGATCTGCAAGACCCGAGCCATGGCCTGGTCATCGTCTTTGGCGGTGTTCATCATCTTGATGTGCAGCTCGAACTGCTTGGCCAGGGCCAGCACCGAAGTCATCTCTTCCACGGCGTTGACGTTGCTCGACTCAAGGAAACCGGACACCAGTTTGACGTTGGCATCGGCTTGCGCAGGCTTGCCGTCCTTGGTGTGAATCGAACCGTCCAGGCCTTTGGTCATGTTCTTGAAGTCCGGGTTGACCAGTTTGATGCGGTCGACTTCCGCCATCACGCGCGGACCTTCGCCCATCGCACGAATGCTGATGGTGCCGTCCTCGCCCACTTCGATTTGCTGCTCGGGCGGCACGGCAATCGGCCCGCCATTGCCCATCACCGGCATACCGTTGCCGGCCCGCAGCACGCCCAGGGCGTCGACGTTCAGGCTGCCGGTGCGCACGTAGCTTTCGCCGCCATCAGGGTTCTGCACGGCGATCCAGCCATTGCCTTGCACCGCGACATCAAGGTCGCGACCGGTTTCCACCAATGCGCCAGGGGAAAAATCGGTGGCCGGACGTTCGGACAGGGCAAACGCACGCGCCGGAAAGCTGTCGCCGAACACCGGAATCGAACGCGCCTGTTCCAGGTCTTTCTGGAAACCGTTGGTGGAGATGTTCGCCAGGTTGTTCGCATGAGCCTTCTGCGCCAGTGCATTCTGGCTGGCGCCGGTCATTGCCACATAAAGGTACTTGTCCACACTCTTTCCTCTGCATGCCGGACGTTTGCCGTCCACCGCTGTACTGCTGAGCGATAAGCAATTTGCAGACCAACTTTTTTCTGGCGGCGCAGGGCCCGGCAAACAAAGGACTTGAGGGGTTCAGGAGGGATTGGAGGATTGTGTCAAAGACGAAAAACCGGCGGTGTTATGCCGGTAAGTGGCAACGGCTGACCTTGAGGTTGACTGGACTACCGTCTTCGCGAGCAAGCCCGCTCCCACAGTTAATTTGTGTTCGACTCGATCAAATGTGGGAGCGGGCTTGCTCGCGAAGAGTCCATCACAGGTAAAACAGCTATCGGCTAAGACTCAGTCTTGCCAACTTCATACTCACGCAACTTATTGGCAATGGTCGTGTGCGAAACCCCCAACCGCTTGCCCAGCTGCCGACTGCTCGGGTGTTCGGAATACAAACGCTCAAGCACCGCTTTCTCGAAGCGCCCGACAATCTCGTCCAGCCCGCCCTCGAGCGAGAAATCGCCAAGTGGCTGACGCACGCCGTAGTCCGGCAGGCGAATATGTTCGGCCTTGACGGTCCCGCCCTCACACAAGGAAACCGCCTGGAACAACACGTTTTCCAATTGCCGGACATTGCCCGGCCAATGGTAATGACTGAGCCGTTCCATCGCCGCCGGCGCCAGTTTCGGCAGCGGGCAACCGATCTGTCGACTGGCCTGATCGAGGAAGTGTTCGACTAGCGGCGTCAAACCGTCGAGGCATTCGCGCAGTGGCGGGATGTGCAGTGAAAGCACGTTCAAACGGTGATACAAATCCTGGCGAAACTCACCCCGCGCGCACAACTCGGACAGGTCGACCTGCGTCGCGCAAATCACCCGCACATCCAGATAAACCTCTTCATCGCTGCCCACACGACGGAAGCAACCGTCCTGCAGGAAACGCAGCAATTTCACCTGTAAACGCGGGCTCATTTCCCCGACACCATCGAGAAACAGCGTACCGCCCGCCGTTAGTTCCAGCAGACCGAGCTTGCCTTCGGCCCGCGCCCCTTCGAAAGCGCCGGGGCCGTAGCCGAACAGCTCCGTCTCCGCCATGGATTCCGGCAGGCCGGCGCAGTTGAGCGCCATCAACGGTGACTGCCCCCGCGGACTTGCCAGGTGGCAGGCGCGCGCCAACAATTCTTTACCCGTACCGGTTTCACCTTCTATTAATAGCGGCGCATCCAGCGGCGCCATGCGTCGGGCTTCGCGCACCACCGCGGCCATCACCTTCGAGCTTTGGAAAATGCTGTCGAAACCTCGCAGCTCCTGCTTGCGCACGTTATAGATGCGTTCACCGACCCGGTCGGCGCGGTGCAGCGTGAGCACCGCGCCAGCCATGGCTTCGCTGTCGTCATGCTCCGATTGCAGCGGTGCAATGTCGGCGAGAAACACGTCGCCCTTCACCTTCACCCGCAAGCCGTTGATCCGCGACTTGTTGGCACGCACCAGTTCCGGCAAGTCGAAATCCTCGGCGTAACGCGACAGCGGAATCCCCGGCACCTCATCTACCCGCACGCCAAGCAACTGCGCCGCCGCACGGTTGGCCGCGACGATCGAGCCGCCCATGTCGATCGACAGCACCGGAAACTCCAGCGCACCAAGCAAGGCATTGAGCTCCATGTGCCGACGCTCGCTGGGCATCAGTCCTACACGCTTGACACCGAACACCCCGGCAATCGATTCGAATTTCGGACGCAATGCCTGAAACTGAATGTTGATCAGGTTCGGGCAATGCAGGTAGATCGCGTTGCCATGCTCACCGCCGACCTCGCCGCGTGCGACGTTGATCCCGTACTCCACCAGCAGGTTGAGAATGTCACGCAGAATGCCGATGCGGTTCTGGCAGTGGACTTTGATACGCATATAAAAGACCTGAAAACGCTGATTGAGGTTGTGATGCCTGGCGCGCAACCAGTGGGAGCGGGCTGGCTCGCGAAAGCGCCGGCAGATCTAACATTGATGTATCAGAAAGACCGCTTTCGCGAGCAAGCCCGCTCCCACAAGGGTATTTTTCTGCAAGGACGCGCAGATAGTCGTCAAGATTATGTGACACCTGCAAGCCATTTCAAACCCGCAAATCTCAATCCCTGCGCCATTGTGGCCAATCCGTAACGAATACTTTACGAAAATCGACGATTTTTCCTACGAACGGCGCGACTCGCGTGCTGCAACACTGCATTTCTTGAGGTATTTCTAGGTCCATAGCAGGACATAACAAGAACGAAATCCCCTAGCAGGAGAGCAGCATGAAGCAGACGCAATACGTGGCTCGCGAGCCCGATGCGCAAGGTTTTATCGACTACCCCGCCGAAGAACACGCGGTGTGGAACACGCTGATTACTCGCCAACTGAAAGTGATCGAGGGTCGTGCGTGCCAGGAATACCTGGACGGTATCGAAAAACTCGGTCTGCCCCACGACCGCATTCCGCAACTCGGTGAGATCAACAAGGTCCTCGGTGAAACCACCGGGTGGCAGGTTGCCCGGGTACCCGCACTGATCCCCTTCCAGACTTTTTTCGAATTGCTCGCCAACAAGCAGTTTCCGGTGGCGACGTTTATTCGTACCCGCGAAGAGCTGGATTACCTGCAAGAGCCGGACATTTTCCACGAGATCTTTGGCCACTGCCCACTGCTGACCAACCCCTGGTTTGCCGAATTCACCCACACCTACGGCAAACTCGGCCTACAGGCTTCCAAGGAAGAACGCGTTTACCTGGCGCGTCTGTACTGGATGACCATCGAGTTCGGCCTGGTCGATACAGCTGAAGGCCTGCGCATCTACGGCGGCGGTATTCTCTCCTCGCCGAAAGAAACCGTTTACTGCCTGTCGGATGAACCTGAGCATCAGACCTTCGATCCGCTGGAATGCATGCGCACGCCGTACCGCATCGACATCCTGCAACCGCTGTACTTTGTCCTGCCGAACCTCAAGCGCCTGTTCGATCTCGCCCACGAAGACATCATGGGCATGGTCAAGCAAGGCATGCAGCTGGGCTTGCACACACCAAAATTTCCGCCAAAGGCCGCGTGATCCGCAGCTTTTAGAATCAAGTGAGCCTGTCAGGAACCGACGCTTTGGTTTAGCGTGGTGACACTGACGGCCGATTTCCAATAATTCGATTTCAGGAACCCATCATGTCCACATTGAACCAAGCCCATTGCGAAGCCTGCCGCGCCGATGCCCCTCAAGTCAGCGACGAAGAACTGCCGGTACTGATCAAGCAGATTCCCGACTGGAACATCGAAGTGCGCGACAGCGTGATGCAGTTGGAAAAAGTTTTCCTGTTCAAGAACTTCAAGCACGCACTGGCGTTCACCAACGCCGTCGGTGAAATCTCCGAGGCTGAAGGTCACCACCCGGGCCTGCTGACCGAGTGGGGCAAAGTCACCGTGACCTGGTGGAGCCACTCCATCAAGGGCCTGCATCGCAACGATTTCATCATGGCCGCGCGCACTGACGAAGTGGCCAAGGACGCCGAGGGCCGCAAATAATGCATTTCGACGCCATCGGACGAGTACCCGGCGACCCGATTCTCGGCCTGATGGAGGCCTATGCGCAGGACCCCAACCCGCGCAAATTCGACCTCGGCGTGGGCGTCTATAAAGATGCCCAGGGCCTGACACCGATCCCCCAGTCCGTGAAGCTCGCCGAGCAACGTCTGGTGGATCGTCAGACCACCAAGACCTACATCGGCGGCCACGGTGAATCGGCGTTCGGCAAGGCCATCGTTGAATTGGTGCTGGGTGCCGATTCCCCGTTGATCACCGAACAACGGACTGGCGCAACGCAAACGCCGGGCGGCACCGGCGCGCTGCGCTTGAGCGCCGATTTTATCGCCCAGTGCCTGCCGGGCCGTGGCGTGTGGCTGAGCAACCCGACCTGGCCGATCCACGAAACCATCTTCGCGGCAGCCGGAGTCAAGGTCAGTCATTACCCGTATGTCGGCAGCGATAACCGCCTCGACGTCGAAGCGATGCTCGCAGTACTCAATGAAGCGCCGAAGGGCGATGTGGTGCTGCTGCACGCTTGCTGCCATAACCCGACCGGTTTCGATCTGTCCCATGATGATTGGCGCCGGGTGCTGGATGTGGTGCGCAGTCGCGATCTGGTGCCACTGATCGATTTCGCCTACCAAGGCTTCGGCGATGGCCTGGAACAGGATGCCTGGTCAACCCGGTTGTTCGCTGCCGCCTTGCCGGAAGTGCTGATCACCAGTTCCTGCTCGAAGAACTTCGGCCTGTACCGCGACCGTACCGGTGCGCTAATTGTCTGCGCGAAAACCGCTGACAAGCTGGTGGATATCCGCAGCCAGCTGGCCAACATCGCCCGCAACCTGTGGTCGACACCGCCGGATCACGGCGCTGCTGTGGTAGCGACCATCCTCGGTGATCCAGAGCTGAAAAGTCTCTGGGCCGACGAAGTGGAAGCCATGCGTTTGCGTATCGCCCAACTGCGCAGCGGTTTGGTTGAAGCGCTTGAGCCTCATGGTTTGCGCGAGCGCTTTGCGCACATCGGCGTGCAGCGCGGAATGTTTTCCTACACCGGTTTGACGCCGGAACAGGTCAAACAATTGCGTGATCATCACAGTGTTTACATGGTGGGCACTGGTCGGGCTAACGTCGCCGGAATCGATGCCACACGCCTTGATTTGCTGGCCGAGGCAATCGCCGAAGTCTGCAAATAACCCCCAAGCACCGCAAGTCCCCGGTGGGAGCGGGCTTGCTCGCGAAGGCGGAGTGTCAGTCGACATTATCGTTGCCTGACACTCCGCCTTCGCGAGCAAGCCCGCTCCCACATTTGTTTTGTGTTGCCCCCTCTTGCAGACCTGTCTAGACAATCCCATCCGTCGCAACAATTGGATATAAAAGTCTATTTGTCATTTCTTCTGCTGTATCCTCCCCAAGCTTTTTAAAAGCGCGGATCTACCAGATCTATCAACAGACTTTGCGAGGAGCGCGATATGCACGAGATCCCTAATCTCCCCTTCCCAAGCCTGCACGAAACTGAGCAGACGCCCACGCAACAAGCCGGTGCCCAACAGCCCGAGCCGAAAGAAGCCACTGAACGCCGCAAGGCCGACAGCGAAGACTGATTCACCTGCAATGCCAGACCGTGTGGAAAGCGCTAACATGCGCTTTCCACACCGCCTGAACCCCGAGCCCACACCATGTCTGATGACTTCTCCTCTACTTTTAACGAAGCTCAGCAAGCCAGCGTCTTGATCGGCACCACCGAGAAGATGATCGAGATCTGGAATCGCCTGTCCCCCGAGAAACGCGCCGCGCTGCTCGCCCGCTTCGGCAGCGAAGAAAACGCCTTGGCCGCCCTGGTCACCACGCACCTGGTCGCACCCGCCAAACCCTGATTCATCCCCGTCCGGCAAATAGTTTTACTTTTTCCACGACCAGTAGCCGTTCGCGCCGCTATCATAAGCAGCCTATCTATCCCGCTTCCCCGTGGATCTTTACCCATGTCTGAAAACCAGCGCCCCCTGGCGGTCACGCTGCAAGTCGTTTCCATCGTCCTGTTCACCTTCATCGGTTACCTGAATATCGGCATTCCCCTGGCCGTGTTGCCGGGTTACGTCCACAGCGATCTGGGCTTCGGCGCCGTCATTGCCGGCCTGGTGATCAGCGTGCAATACCTGGCCACCCTGCTCAGCCGTCCGTATGCCGGAAAAATCATCGATAACAAGGGCAGCAAACTCGCCGTGATGTACGGCCTCGCCGGCTGCGGTTTGAGCGGCGTGTTCATGCTGATTTCGGCCTGGACCCAAAGCTTGCCGACCTTGAGCCTGATCAGCCTGTTGATCGGCCGTCTGGTACTCGGCAGCGCGGAAAGCCTGGTGGGCTCCGGCTCGATTGGCTGGGGCATCGGCCGGGTCGGCGCGGCGAACACCGCCAAGGTCATTTCCTGGAACGGCATCGCCAGTTATGGCGCACTGGCAGTCGGCGCACCGCTGGGCGTGCTGCTGGTTAATCAACTGGGCTTGTGGAGCATGGGCGTGAGCATCGTGTTGCTGGCCGTCCTCGGCCTGGTGCTGGCCTGGCCGAAAATCGCCGCACCGATTGTGGTCGGCGAGCGTTTGCCGTTCATGCATGTGCTGGGGCGCGTACTGCCACATGGTTGCGGTCTGGCGCTGGGCTCGATCGGCTTTGGCACCATCGCCACCTTCATCACCCTGTATTACGCCACGCAACACTGGGACAACGCGGTGCTGTGCCTGAGCCTGTTCGGTGCCAGTTTCATCGGTGCGCGGCTGCTGTTCGGCAACCTGATCAACCGCCTCGGCGGCTTTCGCGTGGCGATTGCCTGCCTGTCGGTGGAAACGTTCGGCTTGCTGCTGCTGTGGCTGGCGCCGGACGCTCATTGGGCATTGGCCGGTGCGGCACTGAGCGGGTTCGGTTTCTCGCTGGTATTCCCCGCGCTGGGGGTGGAAGCGGTCAACCTGGTACCGGCCTCGAGTCGTGGCGCGGCAGTCGGGGCTTATTCGTTGTTCATCGATTTGTCGCTGGGGATCACCGGGCCGGTGGCGGGTGCGATTGCGGCAGGTTTTGGCTTTGCCTCAATCTTCCTGTTTGCTGCACTCGCCGCGTTGAGCGGTCTGGCACTGAGTGTTTACTTGTACCGGCAGGCGCCGAAGCATCTCAATGAAAAGTACCGGGAAGAGCGCCAAGCCCGCTAAAAATCGACCTTGCCACGCCCGGCCTTGATGCTGCCGCGCTTGGTCTTGGACTCCAACCGACGCTTCTTCGAACCTAGGGTCGGTTTGGTCGGGCGACGTTTCTTTTCGACCTTGGTGGCACTGAGGATCAACTCGGTCAGCCGCTCCAACGCATCTGCGCGATTGGCTTCTTGCGTGCGGTATTGCTGGGCCTTGATGATCAACACCCCTTCGCTGGTGATGCGACTGTCACGCAGCGCCAGCAGCCGTTCCTTGTAGAACTCGGGCAAGGAAGAGGCCGGAATGTCGAAACGCAGGTGCACCGCGCTGGAGACCTTGTTGACGTTCTGCCCTCCGGCGCCCTGGGCGCGGATGGCGGTCAATTCGATCTCGGCATCTGGCAGATGCACGTTGTTGGATATCACCAGCATGGAAAAGCGTCCGGGTTCAGAACGCTCAGGATACCGCGAATGAACTGAAAGAATTCGGTCCCTTGTAGGAGTGAGCCTGCTCGCGATAGCGGTGTGTCCGGCAACTAAGATGTTGACTGACACACCGCTATCGCGAGCAGGCTCACTCCTACAAGGGATTTGTGTAAAACCCGAAAACAACAAACCCGGCACATGGCCGGGTTTGTTGTTTCTGTACTTACATTATTTCGCTACGGAACCCGCAGCTTGCAACGCATGCCGGTCACGACGCTTGTTCTTGATGCCGTAGCAAATCCACATGAACGCGACCCACACCGGAATCGCATACACCGAGATCTGAATCCCCGGAATCAGCAGCATGACGCCCAGAATGAACACCACGAATGCCAGGCAGATGTAGTTCCCGTACGGGTACCACAGGGCCTTGAACAGCGGTGTCTGTTTGGTCTTGTTCATGTGCTGGCGGAACTTGAAGTGCGAGAAGCTGATCATCGCCCAGTTGATCACCAGGGTGGCAACCACCAGCGACATCAACAGTTCCAGCGCGTTTTGCGGGATCAGGTAGTTCAGCAATACGGCAATCAATGTCACCGCCGCCGAAGCAAGGATCGACCGCACTGGCACGCCGCGCTTGTCGATCTTCGACAAGGCTTTCGGCGCATCGCCCTGCTCGGCCATGCCCAGCAACATGCGGCTGTTGCAGTAGGTGCCGCTGTTGTACACCGACAGCGCCGCGGTCAGGACCACGAAGTTGAGGATGTGCGCAGCGGTGTCGCTGCCGAGCATCGAGAACACTTGCACGAACGGGCTGCCGCTGTAGGAATCACCCGACGCGTTCAGGGTCGCCAACAGGCTGTCCCATGGCGTCAAGGAAAGCAGGATAACCAACGCACCGATGTAGAAAATCAGGATCCGGTAGATCACCTGGTTGATGGCTTTCGGGATCACGGTTTTCGGCTTGTCGGCTTCCGCGGCGGTGAAACCGAGCATTTCCAGGCCGCCGAAGGAGAACATGATGATCGCCATGGCCATCACCAAACCGCTGATGCCATTCGGGAAGAAGCCGCCGTGGGCCCACAGGTTAGTCACCGACGCTTGCGGGCCGCCGTCGCCGCTGACCAGCAGGTAGCTGCCGAGCGCAATCATGCCGACGATGGCCACGACCTTGATGATCGCAAACCAGAACTCGGCCTCACCAAAGACTTTGACGTTCGCCAGATTGATCAGGTTGATCAAGACGAAGAAGCCGGCTGCCGAGACCCAGGTCGGGATGTCTGGCGCCCAGTAGTGGATGTATTTGCCGACCGCGGTCAGCTCCGACATGCCCACCAGAATGTACAGAATCCAGCAGTTCCAGCCCGACAGGAAGCCGGCGAAACCGCCCCAGTATTTATGGGCGAAGTGGCTGAAGGAACCGGCGACAGGCTCTTCGACGATCATTTCGCCGAGCTGGCGCATGATCATGAAAGCAATGAAGCCGCAGATGGCATAGCCGAGGATCATCGACGGGCCGGCGGATTTCAGTACGCCTGCCGAACCGAGGAACAGCCCGGTACCGATCGCGCCACCGAGGGCGATCAGTTGAATGTGGCGATTTTTCAGGCCGCGTTTCAGCTCGCCTGAATGCGAGTTTTGTCCACTCATGAAAAGGGTCTCACGCAAGGTTTGATGATGTTCGTTAGACGTTGCTGCTCGGTTGCGATTTCAAGCAGCGCCGATCAAACCCCAGCGAAGGCAAAAGGAGTTCAGCGTTTTTACAACGGTCATGCGTCACCTGTTTGTTTTTATCTGTGACGAAATCGAACCCGACACGCTTGTGGCGCGGCGGAGTGAACAAGACGGATAGCCTTGAGGTTTGCGCAGATGCGCAGGAGGTCACAGTTAAAACGCGGCGCATTGTACACCTGTAACCCCCTGCTGCCAGACACTGCTGGATCAGCGTGTCATTTGCCGGGATTGCCTGTGTCCGCCTCGAGGGTCTCGGGCGGCTGCAAAAATTGAGTCAGACCTTTGCGGGTCATCGACGGGGACGGCGGAAAAATCGCCCCTCGCAGAGAAGTGGAAATGAGTCACGGCGTACATTGCGCCTCCTTCTTGTTATGCACCTGCACGACAGGCATGGGGCGCATCTCACCCTTCAACCGCGCCTGAAACAAGCGGGCCAGAGCCCTGCGCGTAGGCTAAATGGCTGCCGAGCGGAAGGTTTTCCTTACACTCCTTCCGCAAGCGTCAAACCAAGGGCTTTGAGGCTTGATTTCGTCAGCATTTCTTTACATGCCGTAACGTAAATTTGCCGAATCAGATCTGACTGTAGGCTGACTGCAAATTGACGGTAGGAAGCTTCCTAAGGAAAAGGTCGAGTTAGTTTTCTGTTTTTTATTAACAAATTGCTTAATAAAAAACAGAACAAAAAGTTCAAACAAATCTTATTTGATTATTTTTTTGCAATTTAAAAACCTGTGAACTAGGTTTTCAGCGACTTGCCGAGGCGCATCAATCAGCAAGTTGGCGGGTTATTCAATGACTGAAAACGCGCCGCAGCACTTACCGAAAAAGTCATCTAGGAGATTCACAATGCAAGCACTTGAAAAAGACTTGGAAACTGAACTGCAACTGGACGATTGGTTTGAAGCACCGACCCATGACGCCGCCGTTGAAATGATGCAAGCCGATGCGGTTGTTCCGTTCGGCACGGCGATGTGGCCTCTGTAAGACATCCCGGCAGGCACGATCCGGCCGGTTGTGCCTGCCACTTTTTTTCGGTTTGTCAGGGAGGACTACATGGATAAGCAACGCGCCATTTCGCATTTCCTTTACTACCTCGAACAGCACCCTGCCCTTGTCGGCATCAACCCGGCGAAGGTCTTGCTCGGCTACACGGCTGATTACCAGGCACTGACGAGCGCCATCGCCGAACAGGCCGGTGCCAGCCCACGCTTCAGTTTCAGCGCAATGCGACTGGATCTGGAGCCCACGGAATTGCTGGCCCAGGCGATTGCCGACAGCGATCTGTACATTTTCTTCTACGACTCTTCCACCCTGCCCAACCCGCGCCCCGACGGCCCGGAATTTGTCCGCGCGCTGCAAGGCGTCATGGCCGAGAACTGGAAGAAGTCGCTGCTGTTCAAGGATTACGGCGATTACTTCTACGACACGTTCAGTGTCACCCCGCAGCGCATTGCCGGGTTGAACAGCCACTTGATCCAGCGCATGTCCCATGCCACCACGTTAAGTTTCAAAGATGATCACGGCTCGTGGTTCGAAACACCGTTGAGCAGTATCAAGAAGTGGACCGACATCAACGGTGTCGGCAACTTCGATCTGGCGCCGGGTGAGATTGCCACGCACAGCGAGGCCATTAACGGCAGGGTCAAGTTCATGGGGACTTTTCTCAGCACCATTCCATTTGCCCGCAAATACGGGGTGCTGGAGTCGCCACTGGAGTTGTGGATCGAGAATTCGACCATCAGCAAAATCGCCACCGAGGTGCCGGGACTGGAACATGACTTCAACAAGTACCTGGAGGCCAATCCATCCAATCGACGGATTGAGGAGCTGGGGATCGGCACCAACGAAGGCGTGAAGACGCTGTATGCGCGCAATGCCGGGTTTGAGGAGCGCCATTGCGGGCTGCATCTGGGATTGGGCGGTGGCGCGAAGGGTAGCCATCATCTGGACCTGATCTTTTCCAGCGGCGTGTTGGCGCTGGATGATGAGCCGGTGTTTGATGGGCGGTTTGTGTTCTGACTGATCGTTCCCACGCTCTGCGTGGTAATGCATCAATGGACGCTCTGCGTCCGCTCTTGAGATGTGACGCAGAGCGTCACGGGCTGCATTCCCACGCGGAGCGTGGGAACGATCAGACGGGTAAAAAAAAACGCCAACCCGAAGGTTGGCGTTTTTTATGGGGCGCTTACCGATTACTCAGGCTTGCGGCGACCGAAGCCCGGACGTTGGCCCGAACCGGCTGGCGCACCACGGCGTTTGCCCGATGGCGCGTCCTTGTCGACCAGAACGATGCCTGGACGCTTCTTCGCCGGTGCCTTGGCCGGGCGCTTGGTGTCGGAAGGACGGTCTGCCACGGGCGTACCGCGACCCGACTCACCACGAGACTCGCCACGACCGGCTGGAGCACCGCGATCGCTACGACCACCGCTTGGCGCACTGCGGCCTTCGCCGCGTTCGGTGCGACCATTGGCCGGACGTGGCGTGCGTGGACCGCGCTCGCCGTCAGCACGAGGTGCTGCTGGTTTGCGGGCTGGACGTTCGCCTTCGATATGCGGTTCGCGGGTATCACGCGGCGTAGCAGCGCTCTGGTTACCGATGGCTGGACGCAACGAACGCACGCGCTCGGTCTTGCCCATCGGACGCGACGATTTACGCTGCATGCGATCGAGCTTGTCTTTGCTCTTGGCGTTCATTTGCGGCATGGCCACCGGGGTCAAGCCGACTTCAGCACTCAGAATGTCGACTTCGTACTGGCTCATTTCGCGCCAGCGACCCATCGGCAGGTCGGAGTTGAGGAACACCGGACCGAAACGCACACGCTTCAAACGGCTGACCACCAGGCCCTGGGATTCCCACAGACGACGGACTTCGCGGTTGCGACCTTCCATCACCACGCAGTGGTACCAGTGGTTGAAACCTTCGCCACCTGGCGCCTGCTTGATGTCGGTGAACTTGGCCGGGCCGTCTTCGAGGACGACGCCTGCTTTCAGACGCTCGATCATCTCGTCATCGACTTCGCCACGGACACGCACCGCGTACTCACGGTCCATTTCGTAGGAAGGGTGCATCAGGCGGTTGGCCAGTTCACCGTCGGTGGTGAACATCAGCAGACCGGTGGTGTTGATGTCCAGACGACCGATGTTGATCCAGCGACCTTCTTTCGGGCGCGGCATCTTGTCGAAAACGGTCGGACGGCCTTCCGGATCGAGGCGGGTGCAGATTTCGCCGTCCGGCTTGTTGTACATGATCACGCGGCGTACCGACTCGGCGGCTTCTTCGCGCTTGATCACCTTGCCATCAATGGTGATGGCGTCGTGCATGTCGACGCGCTGCCCGAGGGTGGCGTCTTTGCCATTGACCTTGATGCGGCCGTGGCTGATCCAGGCTTCTACGTCACGGCGCGAGCCGACGCCGATACGGGCGAGGACTTTCTGCAGTTTTTCGCCTGCTGGGCCGATTTCCTGGTCGTCTTTCTGGTCGTTGATACTCATCTGGGCACCTCCCGGTGTGGTCTGTTCAGGCAGCTCTGAAGTGAGGGACCTGAAGAGTTGAAAGCTGGGTCTAGGGCAAAGGGATCGCCGAAGGGTCGCGAATCATACGCTCATGGGAGCGTTCGCGCATCAGAGACTAGCTGATCAATGGAGACTTACTTGATTTTCCGCCGACCGGTGGTGCCGAGTTTGCTCAACCGCGACACTGCACCCCTGTGTGAGTGAACCTGCTCGCTCCCACAGGGGGGGTAGGGTTTCTTTAGCTCGATCTATCGCAAGTTGCTTGCGACATCACTGGCTGACCACAATCTTCCCGATCATCTGCGGATGCAGCGCACAAAAATACTCAAACTCCCCCGGCGTGTTGAACACCCAGGAAAAGCTGTCATTCGTATCCAGCGCCCCTGAGCGAAACACCTTATGGGTTTCCGCCACCGTATGCGGGATCTGGTCATCGTTTACCCACGTCACTTTGGTGCCCACGGCCACGTTCAAATCCTTGGGCGCAAACATGAACTCTTTGATATCGATTTTCACCTCCTGAGCCCACACCGGCATCGACAGCATCAGGCAGACAACGGCCAACAGTCGCGTTTTCATCCCCGTTCCTCCGCTAAACCAGTGTCGAATCGATCAGCGCCAGCGGATGCTCGCCCTGCGTCGCTCGCACATCGGTGAGCCCTAAATAATTGCGCAGTTGATCAGCCGCCACCGTCATCGGTCCCGGTGCCGGCGCCGTACCCGGTGCAGGTTGTGGATAAGCCGTGCCGCGGGCGGTGTGGAAGGTGATATTGCCTTCAACCTTCTGGATCACCTGATGGATATGCCCGTTCAACACCGTCACCGAACCGTACTTGCGCAGCATGGCAATCGCCTGATCGCCATCTTCGGTGCCCCAACCCCACGGCTGATAAATCGTCCACAACGGAATATGGGTAAACACCACGATTGGCGTGCTGCTCGTCACGGCGCGCAGGTCATCGGCCAGCCAGGCCAGTTGATCGGCGCCAAGCGTCGCTTCATGGCCAGCCTGAAAATTGAAGACATTCACCAGCCCGATGAAATGCACGCCGTGGTCATCGAAGCTGTACCAGCCATTGCCTTTGGTGCCTTTGCCGTAACGCTCCAGATAGAGCTTGCCACCGCCCTCGTCGAGGGTGTCGTGCTCGCCCGGCACGTAGTGCACGGTGGACGGAAGACCCTTGAGCAGTTGCGCCGCCGTATCGAATTCTTCCGGTTTCGACAGGTGGGTGATATCGCCGGTATGCAGGATCAATGACGGCCGTTTCGGCAATGCGATGACCTTGTCGATGGCCACCTGCAAGGTCTTCGACGGTTCCGGGTTGGCCTCCTTGTTGAAACCGATGTGCGAGTCGCTGATCTGCACAAAGTGGAACGTGCTGGCCAGCGCTTTGGGGTCGGAGACGTTGCCGGAAGCGTCCAGCGCAAAGGCCCGCGGAATGCCGCCGCTCAAGGCCCAGAGCACCCCGGCCCCGGCCCACGCGGAGCACTTGAGCAGTGTCCGGCGGTCTGGGTTCAGCGGACCGTCGGTGCGTCGTTCGTGTTTCATATGAATGTCCATCGGTGTGCCCTCGCTGGCGGACTACAGTGATGTAGCTGACACGAGATACAACCTTGTGAGACGAGTCTTTATTCCACGTCGCAAAATTATTTTTTCCCCGGGAATAAAACACAGCGGATAACAGTTATAGGGGTGGGACGTTGCGGGAATCACTATGAAGCGATTTGAGGACTTGTTTGCGCCCCACATGGACGCCGCCTACAACCTCGCGCGCTGGCTCACCGGTAACGACAGCGCCGCGCGCGACGTCGTGCAGGAAAGCGCCCTGCGGGCCTTCAGATTCTTGCACCGTTTCACCGACGGCAATGCCAAGGCCTGGTTTCTGACCATCGTGCGTAACGAAAGCTACACCTGGCTCAAGGCCTCGGCCGGCCACCACTGGGTGGCTATCGGCGATGAACTGCCCGAAGACGATGCCGCGTTGAGTCACGGCCAAACCCCCGAGTTGCTGGCCATACACACGGAAAACGCGATGCTTGTCCAGCAAGCCCTGTGCGCCCTGCCGCCCATATTTCGCGAGGTGATTATTCTGAAGGAGCTCGAAGACATGCCCTACAAGGACATTGCCTTGGTCGCCGACATCCCCATCGGCACCGTCATGTCGAGACTGGCCCGGGCTCGCGCCATGCTCAAGCTCGAACTACTGAAGTTGCATGATCATGAATGAACTCGACTGCACGGCTTGCCAGATGCTAGTTCATGGCTATCTGGACAAGGAACTCGATACGGTGATGGCTGCCCGGGTCGCCGGGCATTTGGCTGTATGCGCCAACTGCGCGCGGTTGCATGATCAGGCGCGGCTACTGAAGGTCAGCGTGAAGCGACATGCGCCGTATTACTCGGCACCTGCGTCGTTGACGGCCAACCTTTTCGCCCCTGTTGCGCCACAAACCCGCGCAGTGGAACGTTGGCGAAAATGGTTCGCGCCTGTTTTTTCAGCGACAGCGCTGGCCTTGGCAGTGATGCTGTATGTCGTCACGCCAGCCAGCGAACAGCCGTTGATGGATGAGGCGGTCTCCAGCCATGTCCGCTCGTTAATGGGTGAACATTTGAACGATGTGGTTTCATCCGACCGCCATACAGTGAAGCCTTGGTTCACCGGCAAGCTCGACTTCTCGCCACCGGTATTCGATTACTCGGCGCAGGGCTTTCCATTATTGGGTGGACGGTTGGATTACCTGCAACATCAGACCACGGCGGCCCTGAGTTATGGGCGCGCCAAGCACATTATCAATGTGTTTATCCTGCCCACGCAGGAGGCGGACAAGCCGCTTCAGAGTCAGATGGTCCGCGGCTTTAACGTCGTGTTCTGGCAAAAAAACCACATGCAATTTGTACTGGTTTCCGATCTGGAGAAAAGTGAGCTGGAGGCGTTCAGCCAGTTGCTCAAGAACGGCGCCTGAAGGCAAGGTTGCGCGGCAACATAGAATCTCCCACATTGGGCTCGTGTCAGTCTTCGTGCTGGCGGCGTTCGTTTTCGATCGCTTCGGCGAGGGCCTGGGCTTCAGCCTCTTCATCGCTGAGTTCAGGTTTCGACTGCTCCAGCGCGGCTACAGCAGCCAGGAGCTTTGCGCGAGCTTCGGCAACACCAAGAATGTCATCTTCCTGCTCTGGTTCCTGCTCTTCTTCGACTGTGGCTTCAGCCTCGACTTGAAGTTCAACTTCAATGTCAGGCTCGGGCTCTGCCAACTCCCCTTCGGTCTCGGTCACCGCCCCATCGCGCAACAGATCGTCGAAGTCGGTCTTGAGCCCCTCTTCCATGGTGTCCAGTTCCAGCAACAGGGTGTGGAAACTGGTTTCTTCCTTCGGTTCTTCCGGCTCGGCGCTGGCGTCGGCCAACTCCTGCAGTGCGGCAGGCACCGGCGCGTCGTCGAAATCGAGCACTGGATCAGGCTCAAGCTCGCGCAATTCGGCCAGCGGTGGCAAATCGTCGAGGTTTTTCAGGTTGAAGTGATCGAGAAAGGCCTTGGTGGTGGCAAACATCGCCGGTTTACCCGGCACGTCGCGGTAACCGACGATGCGGATCCACTCGCGCTCCAGCAAGGTTTTGACGATGTGACTGTTGACCGCCACGCCCCGCACGTCTTCGATCTCGCCCCGGGTGATCGGCTGGCGATAGGCGATCAGCGCGATGGTTTCGAGCATGGCGCGGGAATAGCGCTGCGGCCGCTCTTCCCATAAACGTCCGACCCACGGCGAGAACTTTTCGCGGATCTGCAAGCGATACCCGGAGGCCACTTCCTTCAGCTCGAAGGCGCGGCCGTCGCAGGACTTGGCGAGAATCGTCAGGGCTTTCTTGAAGACCGGCGGCTCGGGCCGCTCGCCCTCTTCGAAGAGTTCGAACAGGCGTTCAAGCGATTGCGGTTTTCCCGAGGCCAACAGAAAGGCTTCAAGCAATGGCGCCAGCTCGCGGGGTTCAGTCAGGTTCATGATTCAACTCGTTATTCGGCTCGGGCCCGCACGTGGATGGCTGCGAACGGCTCATTCTGCACCAGCTCGACCAAAGATTCCTTGACCAGTTCGAGAATCGCCATGAAGGTCACCACCACCCCCAGACGTCCTTCTTCAGCGGTGAACAGCTCGGCAAAGGGCACGAAACCGCCGCCCTTGAGGCGCTCCAGCACATCGCTCATGCGTTCGCGGGTGGACAGTGCCTCGCGGCTGACCTGGTGGCTTTCGAACATGTCGCCTCGGCGCAGGACCTCGGCCATAGACAAAAGCAGTTCTGAAAGACGCACGTCTGGCAACAGCTTGCGTGCCCGGGCTTCCGGGGCGTCGAGCTTGGGGACTACCACGTCACGGCCCACACGGCTCAGGCCATCGATGCCTTCGGCTGCGGCCTTGAAGCGTTCGTACTCTTGCAAGCGGCGAATCAGTTCGGCGCGGGGGTCGTCTTCTTCGGCTTCGATCGTTTCGGCACGCGGCAGCAGCATCCGCGATTTGATCTCGGCCAGCATTGCGGCCATGACCAGGTACTCGGCGGCCAGCTCCAGGCGCACCGACTGCATCAACTCGACATAGCCCATGTACTGACGGGTAATTTCCGCCACCGGGATGTCGAGGATGTTGATGTTCTGTTTGCGGATCAGGTACAGCAGCAAGTCGAGAGGGCCTTCGAAGGCTTCGAGAAAGACCTCAAGCGCATCCGGCGGAATGTACAGGTCCAGCGGCATTTCCATGACCGCCTGGCCATAGACCATCGCGAAGGGCAGCTCTTGCTGGGCTCCGGCCTGACTGTCAACAACGGGTTCTACTGCAGACATCTACGCCTCGGCCATGAACGGCGTCGGGTCGCCGCAGCCAACACGGATCACTTCCGGCTCGCCGTCGGCGAGATTGATCACGGTGGACGCCTTGATTCCGCCGAAACCGCCGTCGATGATCAGGTCGACCTGATGCTCAAGCAACTGACGCATTTCGTAAGGATCGGTCATCGGGTCAGTGTCGCCGGGCATGATCAGGGTCACGCTCATCAGCGGTTCGCCGAGTTCCTCCAACAGCGCCAGGGCAATCGGATGACTCGGCACACGCAGGCCGATGGTGCGTTTTTTCGGGTGCAACAACAGCCGCGGCACTTCGCGGGTGGCGTTGAGAATGAAGGTATACGGACCCGGCAAGTGGGCCTTGAGCAAACGGAAAAGGCCGGTGTCGATCTTGGCGAACAGCCCCAGTTGCGACAGGTCGCTGCAAATCAGTGCGAAGTTGTGCTTGTCATCCAGTCCACGCAACCGACGCACGCGCTCCACGGCATTCTTGTCGCCGATCTGGCAACCAATGGCGTAGGACGAGTCTGTGGGATAAATCACCACCCCGCCGCTGCGGATGATTTCGACAGCCTGTTTGATCAGGCGCGCTTGCGGGTTTTCCGGATGAATCTGGAAAAATTGACTCACATTCTCTACCTGTTCAGACGGCGGCAATAATTGGGTCATGTTTGAATCGACACCACAGTGGCGGCAGATCCTCCGGGAGCGGGCGGTACTCACCGATCTCGGACCAGCCTCCAGGACCATGAAAATCACTGCCGGCGCTGACCAGCAGACCGAACTCACGGGCGAGAATCGCCAGGCTGCCCACTTGCTCGGCGGGCTGATGGCCATTGACCACTTCGATTGCGTGGCCCCCTGCTTGAATATAGTCGGCAATCAGCCGGCGACGTTTGCTGCGAGTGAAATCGTAGTGCCACGGATGCGCCAGGCTGACCCAGGCCTTGGCGGCGCGCAGGGTTTCGACCGTGTCTTCCAGGGTCGGCCAGTGTTGCTTGACGTCCCCCAGCTTGCCGGCGCCCAGCCATTTGCGGAACGCTTCGGCGCGATCCTTGACGAAACCTTCACGCACCATCCAGTCGGCGAAATGCGGACGGGCCGGCGCGTTGCCGCTGTCGCCCAGTTCCTGCTGGATCGCCCGGGCACCTTCCAGCGCACCCGGCATGCCTTTAAGCGCCAACTTGCGGCTTATTTCTTCGGACCGTAACCAGCGGCCATCGTGCAATTTTGCGATGGCCTCGACCAACGGCGCAGCGTTGACGTCGAAACCATAGCCCAGCACGTGAATGGTCGCGCCGCCCCAGGTGCAGGACAATTCGACGCCATTGACCAGTTGCATCCCCAGCGCAGTCGCAGTGCTGCGGGCCTCATCAAGGCCTTCGAGGGTGTCGTGATCGGTCAAGGCCAGGACTCGCACGCCTTTCTCGAACGCACGCGCAACCAGTACTGCAGGCGCGAGAGCGCCATCGGAGGCCGTGCTATGGCAGTGCAAATCAACATTCACAGGACTTTTTTACCTCAAATCAGCTGGCGCTATCGCGCGCCCATATGTTTGTTATTATGCCGCCACATCCTGCTTCTGGCTGCCACTGTGAAACAATTCATCGATTTCATCCCGCTCCTGCTGTTCTTCATCGTCTTCAAGCTCGATCCCCGGGTCGTCGACATCGCCGGTCACGAGTTGACTGTAGGCGGTATTTACAGCGCCACCGCCATGCTGATCATCAGCTCCCTGGTGGTTTACGGCACGCTGTTCATCAAGCAGCGCAAGCTGGAGAAGAGCCAGTGGCTGACCCTCATCGCCTGCCTGGTCTTCGGCAGCCTGACCCTGGCGTTCCACAGCGAAACCTTCCTGAAATGGAAAGCCCCGGTGGTGAACTGGCTGTTCGCCCTGGCGTTCATTGGCAGCCACTTCGTCGGTGAGCAACTGCTGATCAAA
The DNA here is from genome assembly GCF_003254125.1 of Pseudomonas sp. 478. Classification (NCBI taxonomy): domain Bacteria; kingdom Pseudomonadati; phylum Pseudomonadota; class Gammaproteobacteria; order Pseudomonadales; family Pseudomonadaceae; genus Pseudomonas; species Pseudomonas sp. 478. The sequence continues at coordinate 42,415 of NZ_QKZG01000014.1, read as the reverse complement.
CGCATCATGGGCCACGCGCTGACCCTGCCGGATCCGGTCTGGACTCGCCTGAACATCGCCTGGATCGGGTTTTTCCTGTTTTGCGGTGCCGCCAACCTGTTCGTCGCGTTCACCTTTCAGGACTACTGGGTCGACTTCAAAGTCTTCGGCAGCCTGGGCATGACGCTGCTGTTCCTGGTCGGCCAGGGCATTTACCTGTCCCGCCACCTGCACGACGCCGATACCACTACGCCAAAAACCGAGGACTGACATGCTTTACGCAATCATTGCCACAGACGTCGCCAACTCCCTGGAAGCCCGCCTGGGCGCACGGCCTGCACACCTTGAGCGCCTGCAAGTGCTCAAAGGTGAAGGTCGCATCGTTTTGGCCGGTCCACACCCGGCGGTCGACAGCAATGATCCGGGCGCTGCGGGTTTCACCGGCAGCCTGATCGTCGCCGAATTCGATTCCCTGAGCGCCGCACAGGCCTGGGCCGACGCTGATCCGTATATCGCCGCAGGCGTCTACGCCAACGTTTCGGTCAAACCGTTCAAGCAAGTCCTCCCGTAATTTCTCCCCGCACGATGAACCTTGTCGGTTCATCGTGCTCTCAACGCTCATTATTCTCGTTTACCGGCCGACAACCTGCCCAATACTCGTATTGGAATCAGGAGTGGCGATGCGCAAAGGTCCGTTGTGTCTGATGTTGGTGACGTTGTCGATTGTGGCCCCTGCTCACGGTGAAGAAAGCGCCGAGGGCGGTAGTTCCACGCCATTGTCCCTGAGCGCCGGCAGCCAGATCACCCAGTTGCAACAGCGCTTGAAGGTAAGCGAACAGCAACGAGAAGAACTGAGTAAACAACTGCAAAATACCGATGCCGAACGCGAAAGCGCTCAGCTGAGCCGGTTGCGCCAAGAGAATCAGCGCCTCAAGCTGCAACTCAAGGAAACCCAGGCCGGCAACCCGCTGCCGCGTCTATTGACCGACCAGCAACAGTGGTTCGTCATCGGCGCCGGGGTAGCGCTATTGGCGCTGCTCTGCGGTATCTTCGCCAGTGGTGCCACCAGAAAACGTAGGCAATGGCTAAATTGAGTGAGTCATGAGCGAGCTGTTATTAATTGATGATGACCAGGAGCTGTGCGAGCTCCTGAGCAGTTGGCTGAGCCAGGAAGGCTTCCACGTCCGCGCCTGCCACGATGGTCAGAGCGCCCGTCGCGCACTGGCCGAAACATCGCCGGCAGCCGTGGTGCTGGATGTGATGCTGCCGGACGGCAGCGGTCTGGAGCTGCTCAAGCAATTGCGCAGCGATCACCCGGACTTGCCGGTGCTGATGCTCTCGGCTCGCGGCGAACCGCTGGACCGCATCCTCGGCCTGGAACTCGGTGCCGACGATTACCTGGCCAAACCGTGCGACCCACGGGAACTGACAGCCCGCCTGCGCGCCGTGTTGCGCCGCAGTCATCCGGCAGCCGTCTCCAGTCAGCTCGAACTGGGCGACCTGTGTTTCAGCCCGGTACGTGGCGTGGTCAGCATCGATGAACAGGAATTCACCCTCACCGTCTCCGAAAGCCGTTTGCTCGAAGCCCTGCTCAAGCAACCTGGCGAGCCGCTGGACAAACAGGAACTGGCGCAAATCGCCCTCGGCCGCAAACTGACGCTGTACGACCGCAGCCTGGACATGCACGTCAGCAACCTGCGCAAAAAGATCGGCCCGCACCCCGACGGCCGCCCACGCATCGTGGCCCTGCGCAGCCGCGGCTATTACTACAGCCTCTAATCCCGAACATCTCCCCCCGTAGGAGCACGGCTTGCCGGCGATGACTATCTCAAGGACGCCATCGCCAGCAAGCCGTGCTCCTACGACGCCTGTAAGTTTTGTCAGGTCGGCGAGAAATCGTCTTTACCCAAGCTTTACGCTCCGCTGACCGCCACTGACCTTGATCTGCGTAATCTGTACTCATCCGGAACGTACCGGGAACGAGACAAGGAGATTCACCATGCGCAAGACTCTTATCGCTCTGATGTTCGCTGCCGCCCTGCCAACCGTTGCCATGGCCGCCATGCCTGAAGATACCGGCCCGATGGGTGGCCCGATGGACGGCTCACGCCATGGCGGTCAGATGCACGGCATGCACGGCAAAGGCCCGTACAGCCAGCTGGACCTGAGCCGCGAACAGCGCGAGCAGATCCGCAAAATCATGGGCGAGCAGATGCACGAGCGTAAGCAAGTGGTCGAAAAGTACCTGGAAAAACTCTCGCCAGCCGACCAGAAAGCCATGAAAGATGAAATGGCGGCCAACCACAAGAAAGCCGAAGCCGACGTGCGCGCCTTGCTGAAACCGGATCAACAGAAGCAATTCGACGAGATCCAGAAAAAACAGGCTGAGCGTCGCGCCGAATGGGCCGAGTTCAAGGCCTGGAAGGCGCAAAAGGCGCAATAATGTGCTAACCCCCGGACCTGACGGCTAACACCGTCGGGTCTGATTCCATTCAGTCCCATGTGGGAGCGGGCTTGTGTGGCGAGGGGATTTATCCCCGTTGGGCTGCAAAGCGGCCCCGAATCGAACATTGCGGTGTTTCAGATACACCGCAAGCAATGGTTTGACGACTGCTTCGCAGCCGAACGGGGATAAATCCCCTCGCCACACAAGCCCACTCCCACATGGGATTTGTGTTTGTTTGAGGATTTTCTGTGCGCTCATTGTTCTGGCGTATTCTGGCCAGCTTCTGGTTGGCCATCGCTCTGGTTGCAGGGCTTTCCATTCTGCTGGGGCACATGCTCAACCAGGACGCGTGGATTCTCAGCCGCCATCCGGGCCTCAATACTTTGGCCGAACAGTGGACGCAAACCTACGAATCACAGGGTGAAGACGCGGCCCAGGACATTCTGGAACAGCGCAAGCGCCAGTATCACATCGACGTTCAAGTGCTCAACGAGAGCGGCGATCCGGTGGTGCGCGGCACCTTCCCACGCCGGGCGGCCGCCTTCGAAGCGCGACAGAACAACGACGACCGCCGCCTGCCATGGCGTCGTTTGACGGCGGAGTACACCAGCGAAAAAACCGGCGACACCTACCTGCTGATCTACCGCATTCCGCACCCGGAGCTCGACGCGTGGCACCGCGAAAGCCTGCTCTGGCCGTTGAGTGCGCTGGGTATCGCGTTGGTGGTCCTGACCTTGTTCAGCCTGTTCGTGACGATGTCCATTACTCGCCCACTCAACCGCTTGCGCGGCGCGGTGCATGATCTGGGGCAAACCACCTACCAACAAAACAGCCTGGTAAAACTGGCCAATCGGCGCGATGAGTTCGGCGTGCTGGCCAACGACTTCAACCGCATGGGCGCGCGTCTGCAAAGTTTGATCGGCAGTCAGCGGCAGTTGCTGCGGGATGTGTCCCATGAACTGCGTTCACCGCTTGCCCGGCTGCGCATTGCGCTGGCTCTGGCCGAGCGGGCCAACCCTGAAGAACGGCAAAAACTCTGGCCGCGTCTCACTCGGGAGTGCGACCGACTGGAAGCACTGATCAGCGAAATCCTGGTTCTGGCGCGGGTCGATGCCGACAACGCCAGCGCTGAAGAGGTTGATCTCAATGCGCTGCTCAACACCCTGCAAAAGGATGCTCAATTGGGTTCGCCGGAGCAAAACGTGCACCTTGAGGCCGAGCCGCAGCTGAACCTTAAAGGCTGGCCGACGATGATCGAGCGCGCCCTCGACAACCTGCTGCGCAATGCTCAGCGGTTCAACCCGGTGGGGCAATCGATTGAAATGCAGGCGGTGCGTCAGGGTGAGCGGATTGTGGTCAGTGTGCGCGACCATGGGCCGGGGGTAGAGGCTGCGCATTTGAGTCAGTTGGGTGAGCCGTTCTACCGGGCGCCGGGGCAGACGGCGGCCGGGCATGGTTTGGGATTGGCGATTGCGCGCCGTGCGGCGGAACGGCATGGCGGTAGTCTGGTGTTGGCCAATCATCCCGATGGCGGGTTTATCGCCAGCCTCGAATTACCGTTAGTTCCCGGAATCGTCGTCCAGCCATAACCCCTGTGGGAGCAAGCCCGCTCCCACATTTGAATGGTGGTGTCAGGCTTTTCCGGGCCAGGCGCTGACGAATTCAGCCAGGTCGACTTTCTCCGCCACGCGCGGTTCTTTCTGTGGCGTGCCAAGGTAAAGAAACGCAATCACCTCTTCCCCTTCCGCCAAACCCAAACCCTTGGCCACATGCGCCGAATACGCCAGCTCACCCGTGCGCCACACCGCGCCAATCCCTTGCGCATAAGCCGCCAGCAAAATCCCGTGAGCCGCACAGCCCGCCGCCAGCCGTTGTTCAGACTTCGGATATTTAACGTGATCCTGCAACCGGGCGATCACCACAACCACCAGTGGCGCGCGCAGTGGACCGTTACGCGCCTTGTCCAGCGCTGCCTCGGACACTTCGCTGTCCTGCAGCTTCGCCGCTTCGGCCAGCAACTCGCCCATTTGCTCGCGCGCCGCGCCTTCGACTGTCAGGAAGCGCCAAGGCTGCAAGTGGCCATGGTCTGGCGCTCGCATCGCGGCGCCAAACAGCACTTCACGCTGTTCTGCGGTGGGCGCAGGTTCTATCAGTCGTGGAACGGAAACACGGTTGAGCAAAGCGTCGAGAGCCTGCATCGGCCACCTCCTGAAAAAAATGTGAAGCTATTCTAGCTGCAACCACCTCGGGAGTGCCGGTTTACATAGCAGACCCCACAGGTAGAATGGCGCCCTTCTTTATTTCAGCCCGAGCGGACTTCATGGCGTTGCCGACCTTACGTCTCATTGGTTTCATCATCGGCATCTTCCTGATCACCCTGGCCATCGCCATGGTCGTGCCCATGGCCACGCTGGTGATTTTCGACCGCACCAGCGACCTGACGTCGTTCCTCTGGGCGAGCATGATTACCTTTGTCGCCGGCCTCGCGCTGGTCATCCCCGGTCGCCCGGAACATGTACACCTGCGCCCGCGAGACATGTACCTGCTGACGGTCAGCAGCTGGCTGGTGGTGTGCATCTTCGCCGCGCTGCCGTTCCTGCTGACCCAGCACATCAGCTATACCGATTCGTTCTTCGAAAGCATGTCCGGCATTACCGCCACCGGGTCGACGGTGCTCACGGGCCTGGACGCCATGTCCCCCGGCATTCTGATGTGGCGCTCGTTGCTGCACTGGATCGGCGGCATCGGCTTTATCGGCATGGCGGTAGCGATTCTGCCACTGCTGCGCATCGGTGGCATGCGGCTGTTTCAGACCGAGTCGTCAGACCGTTCCGAAAAAATCATGCCCCGATCGCACATGGTGGCGCGTTTGATCGTTGCGGCCTACGTCGGCATCACCATTATCGGCAGCCTGGCGTTCTGGTGGGCCGGTATGAGCCTGTTCGATGCGATCAACCACGCGATGTCGGCGATTTCCACCGGTGGTTTCTCAACGTCCGACCAGTCTCTGGCCAAGTGGACGCAACCGGCGGTGCATTGGGTGGCGATCGTCATCATGATCCTCGGCAGCCTGCCGTTCACCCTGTATGTAGCGACCTTGCGCGGTAACCGCAAAGCACTGATCAAGGATCAGCAGGTTCAAGGCTTGCTCGGCATGTTGCTGGTAACCTGGCTGGTGCTCGGCACCTGGTACTGGTGGACCACCCAGTTGCATTGGCTGGAGGCACTGCGGCATGTGGCGCTGAACGTGACTTCGGTGGTAACGACCACAGGATTTGCGCTGGGGGACTACAGCCTGTGGGGCAACTTCTCACTGATGCTGTTCTTCTATCTGGGTTTTGTCGGCGGCTGCTCGGGCTCGACCGCCGGCGGGATCAAGATTTTCCGCTTCCAGGTCGCGTACATCCTGCTCAAGGCCAACCTTAACCAGTTGATTCATCCACGCGCGGTGATCAAGCAGAAGTACAACGGTCACCGCCTCGACGAAGAGATCGTGCGTTCGATTCTGACCTTTTCGTTTTTCTTCGCCATCACCATCTGCGTGATCGCGCTGCTGTTGTCACTGCTCGGCGTGGACTGGATGACCGCCCTTACCGGCGCCGCCAGCACAGTGTCCGGCGTCGGCCCGGGCCTGGGCGAGACCATTGGCCCGGCGGGCAACTTCGCCACCCTGCCGGACGCGGCCAAGTGGATTCTCTCGTTCGGCATGCTACTGGGCCGACTCGAAATCATTACGGTGTTTGTTCTGTGTATTCCGGCGTTCTGGCGTCACTGACAGGCGCCAGCGCGCCCATCAGCCGCGCCCGGTACTCGCCAGGGGTGGCGTCGAACCAGCGGCGGAAAGCGCGGAAGAAGTTGCTCGGATCGGCGAACCCCAGCAGGTAGGCAATTTCCAGCAAGGTCATGGTCGGCTGCGCCAGGTATTGCTCGGCCAGTTCACGTCGGGTGTCGTCCAGCAACGTCTGAAAACTCGTGCCCTCTTCCTGCAAGCGTCGCTGCAAGGTGCGTTGCGACAGGTGCAGCGTCTGCGCCACGGTATCGCGCTTGGGTTCGCCCTGGGGCAGCAAACGGCACAGCACCTGTCGCGCCTTGTGGGTCACGCGACTCTCGGAAAATCGCGCCAGGTATTCACCGGCAAACCGGTCATGCAACAGCGCCATCGCCTCGTTGGCGGTAGGCAGCGGAGCCTCCATGTCAGCGCGTTCGAAGATCAAGGCGTCATACGGTGCGTTGAACACCAAAGGCGCATGGAAGGCTTGTTTATAAGGTTCGAGATCGGCGGGCTCTTCGCCCTGCACCAGCACCTTGCGCGGTTGCAAGGTGCGCCCGGTCAACCAGCCGCACAGCGCCAGGGCACAGGCCAGTGACGCTTCGGCACTCTGCCGGGTCGGTGGCAGATGGTCGCCGTGGACCGTCAGAATCAGCGCGTAGCCTTCTTCCAACAATCGGAAACTCAGGTCGGCACTTTCCGCAATGATCCGCTGATAGCGCACCAGCCGTTGAAAGCCTTCGGCCAGGGTCTGGCTGGACATCAAGGCGTAACCGGCCACATGAAAGGAGGCCGGTCGCACGACCTTGCCCATGTTCAGGCCAATCGCCGGGTTACCGGACAGCTCAACCGCGCGCTGCCACAGCCGTGTCATGGAATCCTGCGGGAAGCGCGCGTCCGGATCATCCAGTGCCGCGTAGTCGAGCCCCAGCTGTTTGAACAGCACCCGGCAATCCAGGCCGTCCATCTCCAGTGCTTTGACAATCCCCATCGCCCAGCTTGCAGAAGTCGTTCGTTCGCTCATGGCGTTTACTTACTACTTAGTGAGCCGTCTATCGCGGCCAATTTCCGAAGGATACTAAAGTGGCGCCTATTGTCACTGGCTGATGCCAATGATCACTCTAGACTCAAATAAGCTACCCGCAGAACAACTTGCAGTCAGAACAATAACCACAGAGATCGCAGTCGTGGAAAACATCAAACGTTTCAACAGCTTCGCTGAGTTCTACCCGTATTACCTCAGCGAACACAGCAACAGCACCTGCCGACGACTGCACTTTATCGGCACGACGCTGGTTATTTTCATCCTGGCCCTGACCATCGGCAAAGGCGCCTGGCTGCTGTTATGGGCCCTTCCTCTGGCGGGTTACAGCTTCGCCTGGGCCGGGCATTTCTTTTTCGAGAAGAACCGTCCCGCGACCTTTCAACATCCGTTTTACAGCCTGCTCGGCGATTTCGTCATGTACCGAGACATGATTCTGGGTCGCGTGCCGTTCTAGGCCCGACGGGCCACCAAAGCGTCCTGCGCAGCCAGTGCGGTATTGGATCCAGGCTCTACACTCAAAAAATCCCTTTCGATAAGAACAAGCGGAGAGCCGATGAACGCCCACGCCCGTTTCACCCACATGCAGGACGGCACGCAGGAAGACTGGGCGATCATCGCCGCAGATTTCAGTGCCTATGCGAGGCAATTGCCGACACGGATTGTGGCGCACCTGAAATTACTGGAGGGTGATTTTGGCGGCTTCCCGGTGGATCGTCTGACCCATTCCCTGCAAACCGCCAGCCGTGCCTGGCGTGATGGCCGCGATGAAGAATACGTGGTCTGCGCGCTACTTCACGACATTGGCGACACCTTGGGTTCCTACAACCACCCGGACATCGCTGCGGCAATCCTCAAGCCGTTCGTCAGCGCCGCGAACCTGTGGATGGTCGAGAAACACGGAATTTTCCAGGGGTATTACTTCTTCCATCATCTAGGGATGGACCGGCATTTGCGCGAGCAATTCAGCGGGCATCCGCAGTATCAGGCGACCATTGAGTTTTGCGCCAAATATGACGCCGCGGCGTTTGATCCGGCGTATGACACGCTGCCGCTGAGCTTCTTTGAACCGATGATGGAACGGTTGTTTGCGCAGCCCAAATACTCGATTTACAAGGCGGCGATGGAAGAACATTCGCCAGCCTGATAAATCCCGGGGACTGCTGCGCAGTCCATTCGCGAGCAGGCTCGCTCCCACATTGGACTCGTGTTGTACACACATCCCCTGTGGGAGCGAGCCTGCTCGCGATGGGGCCAGACCAGACACTCTGCTTTTCAGACCGGCTCTGCGATGTTGATGGCTTTCAACTCGGCCTCCCGCGCTTGGGCATCCGCCAATCGATACAACTCGATCGATCCGTCCCAATGCTCGATCAGCGCGGTGCACGACTCCACCCAATCCCCGCAATTGAGGTAATCCACCCCGCCGACCTTGCGTATCTCGGCATGGTGAATGTGCCCGCATACCACGCCGTGCAACTCGCGTTTGACGCATTCGTGAGCGATGGCTTCTTCGAAATCGCTGATGAAGCTGACCGCGGTTTTGACCTTGTGCTTGAGGTACGCCGACAGCGACCAGTAACCGTAGCCATAGCGTGCGCGCCAATGGTTGAGCCAGCGGTTGAGAGTCAGGGTGAATTCGTAGGCCGAGTCGCCGAGAAAGGCCAGCCAGCGGTGATACCTCGTGATCACGTCAAACTGGTCGCCATGAATGACCAGGAGATGGCGACCATCGGCGGTCACGTGCACGGCTTCATCCACCAGTTGGATATTGCCCAGAATCAGCTTCGAATAGCGGCGCAGGAATTCGTCGTGATTGCCGGTGACGTAGATCACCTCGGTGCCGCGCTTGCTCATGGTCAGCAAGCGGCGGATCACATTCGTGTGCGCCTGAGGCCAGTACATGCCGCCGCGCAGCTTCCAGCCATCGATGATGTCGCCGACCAGGTAGATCTTGTCCGCGTGATAGCCCTTGAGAAACTGCGACAGGTGTTCGGCCTGGCAATCCCGGGTGCCCAGATGCACGTCGGAAATCCACAAGGTTCGCACACGTTGCTTACGACTGGGTTTGGCGAGCTCGGCGCTGGTCATGGGCAACCCTCTGGAAAAGTTTTTGCAAGCTTGCGCCGGTCGGGTTAATCGCCCATGACAGTGGCGAGTCAGTCCTGTGACAGCGCCGGGCCGGTGTAGACTGACCGCACCTTGACCAGGAGACCTGCGATGAGACCGATCCTCACGCTACGCCAATACACTCATGACCTGATCGTCCACAGTCACGACCACGCGCAACTGGTGTTCGGGCTGTCGGGTGCACTGGATTTCGAGGTCGACGGGCGTGGCAGTCAGGTGGTTCAACAGAGTTTCGTGGTGGTGCCGTCCGGTTTCCATCACGCCTGCGGTAGCGCCAATGGCAGCCGTTGCCTGGTGCTGGATGTGCCCAGCGACCAATGGGTTTCTCAGTCCCTGGGGGACCACGCCGAGGCCAGCCGTCGTTTGCTCGACAACGCCGGTCGCCTGCCGCTGGATGCCGGGCAAAGCCAATTGGTCAGTTGGTTGGCGGGCAGTCAGGTCAACGATCCATTGATCGCGCAACAAGGCGCGGTGTTGTTGCTGGCCAGCCTCAACAACGCCAAACCCGAGATCGTCGGCGGTCGGCGCCTGCCTTATGCGGCGCTGAATGCGCACATCGATCAGTACGCCGCCTATCCACTTCAAGTCGCCGATCTGGCACGCGTCGCCGGTCTGTCCAGCGCACGGCTGCATGCGCGGTTCGTTGCTGAATGCGGGCAGACGCCGATGGATTACATCCGCAGTCGACGTTTGCATATCGCTGTGGGACTGCTGCGGGATTCGCCATTGCCCATCGGCGAGGTTGCCAGTCGGGTCGGTTACAGTTCCCAGAGTGCCTTCGCGGCAGCGGTGTTGCGGGAGTTTGGCGCATCGCCTGGCAAGTTGCGCCGAGAGGCTGGCGACAAAGGACGATAGTCTGGCGACAGACACAACGGGAAGTTGCGCGTTCAATGTAGGGCCTGGTTTTATACGTTTTTCAAGGATTGCAATGACCCCCCGTACCGCCCTTGGCGCTTTGCATATTGGCGCATTGATGTTCGGCCTGACCGGTGTCTTCGGCAAACTGGCTGCCACCTCCCCCGCCGTCATCGTCTTCGGGCGGGCTGCATTCGCTGTGTTGGCGTTGGCCGTTTTTGCGCGATTCGCCAGCACTACTCGCTGGCAGAAACTCGAGGCTGTGGACTGGCGCCGACTGTTGCTCAGCGGCTTACTGCTGGCCGGACACTGGGTGAGTTTTTTCATTGCAGTGAAGGTCGCAGGCGTGGCGATTGCGACCCTGGGTTTCGCCAGCTTCCCGGCGTTTACCGTGATCCTTGAAGGGTTGATCTTCCGCGAGCGAATTCGCACCAACGAAATCCTGCTGGTGGTGCTGGTCAGTGTCGGGCTGGTGCTGGTCACCCCTGATTTCGATCTGGCCAGCGGCGCCACAATGGGTCTGCTGTGGGCGGTGGGCTCAGGTTTGCTGTTCTCTCTGCTATCGCTGACCAACCGCGCCAGCTCCGGGCGAATCCCGGCGGTGCAGGCGGCGCTGTGTCAGAACGTGGTGGTCGCGTTGTGCCTGTTGCCGATGGCGGCACCGCAGTTAAGCGAAGTGCGCGCCATCGACTGGTTGTGGATCGGTCTGCTCGGGGTGTTCTGCACTGGCGTGGCTCACAGTCTTTTTGTCGCCAGCCTGGCAGTGATCAAGGCGCGGACCGCGGCCGTGGTGTTCGCCCTGGAGCCGGTTTACGGCATCACCATGGCCTGGCTGCTGTTTGATGAAAACCCGACACTGCGCATGCTGATCGGCGGCGCGCTGATCATCGTGGCGATCGTGGTCTCCAGCCGACTCTCGGGCGGCTCAAGCAAGAAAGCCGTTGCGGCAGAAGCCGCCTCTCACTGAGTGCGGTCGTTGTGCCCCAGGTCGCGGTCCGGATCAATTTGATCACGGACCCGCTGCTTCAGCACTTTGGCCTCCGGGAAACCGCCATCAGCCTTGCGCTCCCAGATCTGCACATCGTCACAGAAAATGTGAAACACCCCACCGGTGCCGGGCACCAGCGACACTTTGCCCAGATCGTCACCGAAGGTACTGAGCAGTTCCTGGGCCAGCCAGGCAGCACGCAACAGCCACTGGCATTGCGTGCAATACGTGATGATGATTTCCGGTTTGCATGCAGTCATGATCGGCGAAACTCCTGAGCCAGAGGGCGCCGCTATGATAGCCCGGCGAGCAGGTTCCGGGCGGTCTGCTTAAGCGGCTCGTTACCTTCCTTGAGCAACTCGTTGAGCAATTCGATGGCGCTGTCCAGATCGCCGTCATCAATGCAGGTCTGGGCTTGTTCGAGTTTTTCGGCGCTGCTCGGCTCGGGCGGTTCCAGGTTCAGCGGTTGCAGTTCCAGCGACTGGCCAGGATCGCTGAACTCGTTGAGAAAGGTGTCATCCAGAGTCTGTGAATCAGGCTCGGCGACCCATTCAAGTTCGGGCTCGTCCAGCGTCGACTCATCGGGCATTTCAAACACCTCGGGCAAGACGTGCAGGTTCGAGGCAAACGGCGGCTCGACCGGCGCGGATTCGCTCGATGGCTTCGCGGCGGACGGCGAGTGTTCAAAAGGGCTGATCAGGTCCCAACTCGAATCCATCGACAGGTCATCCAGGTTCAACTGGAACTCATCGTTGGGTGCTGCTTCGGCAATCGCCGCCTTGGGGGGAGTCATTGGCGCTGCAACAGCCAACGGTGTCGCACTGTTCAATTTCGGGTGTCGGGCGCGAATATTCTGAAGTTCTTGCAGGTCGTATCCGGCGTCCCGCAGGTTGTTTTCCTGTGCTTCATAGGCGGGTACGTCCCCCTGTTTACCCAAAACTTCCAACAGCTGAACGGCAAGATCCGTGCGTTGCGGCTCCTTGATCAGCGCCTCTCGCAACAAACCGGCGGCTTCGGAAAAACGGCCATAGGCCAGATAGATATCAACCCCTTCAAGCACATCGCCTGCGGGCGACTCTTCACCCGATTCAGTTGCCGGTTGCACCTCTGACGATTGTGAAACCGGTTCTGCAGTGCGATTGAGCACCGGTTCATGCCGTGACGGCAAATCAGGTAAAGCGTCGGGCAATGCCTGAACCTGTTGTCGTTGACGCCTCACGAACAACCCCAGCAACACCAGAGCCACCACCGCCAACAACCCGAGAATCAGCCCCCAGTTAGTAGCCTCAGGCTCTTCAACAATAGCCGGCGCGGGAGCCACAACGGCGGGTGCAGCCGGCTCCACCGTTGCGGTCTTGATTTCCGCCAATTGGGTTTGCAGTTCAGTCACCTGCTTTTTCTGACCGGAGATCTGCTCCTCCTGGGCCTGAAGCTTCGCAGTCAATTCATCGATGGTTGCTTGCAGCTGCTGGTTTCGCAGCACGCTGGCGGCCAGTTGTTCGGCAACGGGATCACTCACAGGCGCGGCGGCAGGAGGGGGTGGCGACTGTTTGCCTTTCACCGCGGGTGGCTTCGCAACAGCCGGCTCAACCGTTGGGAATCCAGAGGGCTGAACGTCGGTCACCGGTTCGTCATTGACGGGAACAATCCCCGGCGAACCTGGCGGATCGATCAGCACCGTGTACTCGCGCAGCACCCGCCCGTTGGGCTGATTGAGCTGCACCAGGAAATTCAGGAAAGGTTCATTGACCGGTTTGCTGGAGCTCACCCGGATCAGGCTGCGGTTGCCGCGCAGGATCGGGGTGAATTTCAGATTATTGAGAAAGAACACCCGATCGATGCCGGCGCGGCTGAACTCGTCTGCTGTCGCCAGGCTGACGGAGAGCTCGCCCTCCTCCAGACCTGCGGCATCTTCCAGTGCGATGTCGGCGCGCAACGGCTGATTCAGCGCTGAATGCAGGGTGATATCACCCAAGCCCAACGCGGGCGCCAATGCCGAGTAAGTGACAGCACCACCGACCAGAAGCAGCCTGGCGCAACACCGTAAAGCCATGTGCCAACTCTCGAGCATGAGCATCCCTTAGATAACCAGAACCATCTTGTACGCGTTCGCACATCCGGTACGAACACGATATTGCCAAGTAGTTCTTTATAGTCTGCCCAACGGAGTATCTCAAAAGTCTTGGGGGCGTTAATGCCTCAAGATTTTTCCAGGTTGGCCAGAATGTGCCCGTGGACACGCATGCAGACCTTCAAGTCTGCCTCATCGACGCCTTCGAACAACTCGTGGCGCAGTTGGGTAGCAATGGTTTCAATTTGTTCGATCAAGGGAAGCGCCGGCGCGCAAAGGACGATTTTCTTCGCCCGGCGATCTTCCAGCACCGATTGACGTTGCACCAGTCCCTGGCTTTCGAGGCTGTCGAGCAGACGAGCCAGGGTCGGCCCTTCAACGCCGACGCTCTGCGCCAGTTCACGTTGGGTCGGGGCATCATCAAAACGCGCCAGGTGCAGCAGCACCAGCCAGCGCGCCTGGGACAGCCCCAGGCCAGCCAGACGGCGGTCCAGTTCGGCACGCCAGCCGCGCGACATCTGGGCCAGTTGCATGCCAAAGCGGTGTTGTTCGGTTAACGGCATAGAACACTCATGATTAGACTGAAATAAAGAAAAACTAATTATTAGTCAGCTAAGCATGACCCTTGGCCAGAGGCAAGGCTTGCTCTGTACTGAATCGTTACATCTATGTGGCAGATCACCTAAATCTCGAATTCGGATTGCAGCGCCGCCCGAACACAGTACAAAACGCCTTCCGGCACTCGCCCGGCAAACAGTGCGGCAATCTCCGACACGGGCGGCAATTCGCCCTCGCCGTCAAGGAACGCATCCTGGATCTCACCCATCAATTCTTCAGGCAGATCCAGCGCTTGCTCCAGCGACAGCTGCTGCTTGCCAATCGCTTCGGCGAGCAGGGTATAGACGTTCTTTTCCGAGCATTGCAGCTGACCGGCAATCTGCAACGGTGTCATGCCGGCTCGGGCCAGGGTGATCAGTTCGTGGCGCAGGTCGGCCACCACTTTCGGCGCCTCGACTTGCCCGCCGAGGACTTCGAGGAAGGCCTCGCCGTAACGCTCCAGCTTGCGCGCACCAACGCCGCTGACCGTGGCCATTTCCGACAGCGAGGTCGGTTGGCTGCGGAGCATTTCCAGCAGTGTCGAGTCGGGGAAGATGACGTACGGCGGCACGCCATGCTCTTCGGCGAGTTTTCGACGCAGGGCGCGCAAGGCTTCCCACTGTTCGCGCTCTTCGCCGCGAACCAGTTGGCTCGCCTGGCTCTTGCTGCTTTTAGCCGTGGTTTGCGGCTTGAGGTCGCGACGCAGCTCCAGGGTTACTTCGCCCTTGAGCAGCGGTCGACAGGTGTCGCTCAGGCGCAGGCCGCCGTAGCCTTCCAGGTCGATGTCTGCCAGACCGCGGGCAACCAGCTGTCGGAACAAGGAGCGCCACTCGCTCTCTCCCATCGCCTTGCCTACACCAAATACCGACAGATGTTGATGGCCGAAATTGCGGACCTTTTCGTTGTCCTTGCCCAGCAATACATCAACCAAATGCCCGACGCCATAGCGTTGGCCGGTACGGTAGATCGCCGAAAGCGCCTGACGGGCCGGCTCGGTGGCATCCCAGGTCTGCACGCCATCGACGCAGTTGTCGCAATGGCCGCACGGCTCGGGCATGTCTTCGTCGAAATAAGCCAACAGCGTCTGGCGACGGCAGCGGGTTTCTTCGCAGAGCGAGAGCATGGCGTCGAGCTTGTGCTGCTCCAGACGTTTGTGGCGTTCGTCGCCCTCGGAGTTCTGCAACATCTGTTTGAGCATCACCACGTCTTGCAGGCCGTAAGCCATCCAGGCGTCTGCCGGCAGACCGTCACGGCCGCCGCGACCGGTTTCCTGGTAGTAAGCCTCAAGGGATTTTGGCAAGTCGAGGTGAGCGACAAAGCGCACGTTGGGCTTGTCGATGCCCATGCCGAACGCCACGGTGGCGACCATGATCAGGCCTTCCTCATTGAGGAAGCGCTTCTGGTGGTGAGCCCGGGTATCGTTGGGCAAACCGGCGTGGTACGGCAGCGCCGGGAAGCCTTGCTCGCTGAGGAACACTGCCACTTCGTCGACTTTCTTGCGCGACAGGCAATAGACGATGCCGGCATCGCTGCGCCGTTCGGCGAGGAACGCCAGCAACTGCTTGCGCGGCTGCTCTTTGGGTACGATGCGATAGAAAATGTTGGGACGGTCGAAACTCGACAGGAAGCGCTCGGCATCCTGAAGATGAAGGCGGTCGACGATTTCTTCTCGGGTACGCTTGTCGGCGGTCGCGGTCAGGGCGATACGCGGGACGTTGGGGAACAATTCCGCCAACTGGCCCAATTGCAGGTATTCGCGGCGAAAGTCGTGGCCCCATTGGGACACGCAGTGGGCTTCGTCGATGGCGAACAGTGAAATTTCAAGACTTTGCAGGAACGCCAGCATTCGTGGCTGAACCAGACGCTCGGGCGCGAGATAAAGCATTTTCACTTCACCGCGCTTGATCCGTGCCGCCAGATCGCGCTGCTGCTCGGCGCTGAGCGTGGAGTTCAATGCCGCCGCAGCGACGCCCAGCTCTTCGAGGGTAGCGACCTGGTCGTCCATCAGAGCGATCAGCGGCGACACCACCACTGCCAGGCCTTCGCGCAACAGCGCCGGCACCTGGAAGCACAAGGACTTGCCGCCACCGGTAGGCATCAGCACCAGGGCATCGCCGCCACTGGCCACGCGCTCAATGATTGCACCCTGACGGCCACGGAAACTGTCGTAGCCGAAGATGTCCTTGAGGACGCGTTGAGCCTGTTCGAGCATAGAAACTCCAAAAATCACAAAAACATCCCTGCAAGGCTGGTTCAGAACCACGAAGGCTGCACCGACAAATCGTAAGTGCGCATTGCATGACGCGTCACATTTCAGCCGCGACGCCGGCAGGGCATCACAAAACGCGGGAGTATACCCGAGCCCTCCCCTGCAAAGGGTGCCGCTGATAAGACACGCGAAGGTCAATGCACTGCAGACCTTGTGAGAGCGGGCTTGCTCGCGAAAGCGGTGTGTCAGTCGACATTAATGCTGGCCGGCACACCGCTTTCGCGAGCAAGCCCGCTCCCACAGGGGTTGCGGTGTTTCGCAGGGCCGCAATGGCGCAAAAATGCCGCGCGGCTGGCCCCAACGCTCAAGAAGGCCTAGAATTCCTGCATCGTATATTCCCCAAGGTAGCCCTTTAATGTCCTTCGCTGAGCAACTAACCCGCCTGCAAGTCTTCCTCGACGCCGACGAACTGCATGACGAGGCGCTGGACTACGTGGCCGCCCACGGCTACCTCACTGCGCTGTCGATCTGTTCCGAAACCATTCCTGACCGTGAATGGATCGACGCCCTTTTCGCCGAAGAGCCGCATTACGCCGACGACACCGAGCGTGAAGCGATCGAATCCACCCTGTTGGCCCTCAAGGCTCACATCGCTCGCCAATTGGCGTCCGATGAAGAGTTCGAGTTGCCTTGCGACCTGGACCTGGGCGAAGAGCCGGACGATTCCGACCTGCGCGGCTGGTGCATCGGTTTCATGGAAGGCGTGTTCCTGCGCGAAGCAGCCTGGTTCGAGACCGCCGAAGACGAAGTCAGCGAAATGCTGCTGCCGATCATGGTCGGTTCGGGCCTGTTCGACGAACAGCCTGAGTTCGAAGACATCGCCAAAGACGCCAACCTGATGGACGACATGATCGTACAGATCCCGGAAGCCCTGACCGCGCTGTACCTGCTGTGCCAGGCGCCAGACGAAAAACCGGCGATCCTCAAGCCTCGTCACCACTAAGGTTTTGCCTATGGACAACCCCATAGGCAACCGCTCCCTGATGTTGCGCTACGTGCTGCTGGCCATCGGCTGGCTAAGCGTAGCGCTGGGGGTGATCGGGATTTTCCTGCCGGTATTGCCCACCACGCCCTTCCTGCTGCTGGCGGCCGCCTGCTTCGCCCGGAGTTCGCCGCGCTTTTATCATTGGCTGGTTGAACATCCGCGGCTTGGGCCGTGGGTTCGCGATTACCTGAGCGGCAACGGCATCCCGCTCAAGGGTAAGGTCTACGCCATCGGCCTGATGTGGGCGAGTATCCTGCTCTCCTGCTATCTGGTGCCCCTGCCGTGGGCGCGGGGGTTCATGCTGACCAGCGCCGTGCTGGTGACCCTCTACATCCTCAAACAGAAAACCCTGCACAAACCCTGAAAACGCCACAATGATCGTTCCCACGCTCCGCGTGGGAACGCATCCAGTGACGCTCTGCGTCACCGCGTCGAAGGAACGCGGAGCGTCCCGGGCGGCATTCCCACGCGGAGCGTGGGAACGATCAGTCCGCGAACTGACCCGACGATCAACCCTCCCTTTCAAAAAACACCGCCTAGACTTCAGACATCTGCACCCGAGCGGCCAGACATGTCCCGCAGTCCGCGTAGCCCAGGATGGTCAACGCTCCGACTTCGGTTCGGCGGATGGCTGTTGCTGATCACTTTTCTGTTGGCCGGGCTGGGCAGTGTCGGGGCCAACTGGGATTTTGCGCAGATTCTGCAAACCGCCGAAAATCGCTACGGCACCCTGGGCCCGGGACGGGGAAGGATCGAGGCCTGGAGTCAAATGATCAGTAGCGAAGTCAACGCGCCCGAGCGCGAGCAGCTGAACGCAGTCAATCGCTTCTTCAATCAGCAACTGAGTTTTCTGGACGACACCCGCATTTGGCATCAGACCGATTACTGGGCCACGCCCGTCGAATCCCTGATCAAGGGTGCCGCTGATTGTGAGGACTACGCACTGGCGAAATATTTCAGCCTGCGCTACCTGGGAATTCCCAGCGAAAAACTACGCATCACCTACGTGAAAGCCCTGACCCAGAACCAGGCGCACATGGTGCTGACATTCTACAACAGCCCCACGGCCGATCCGCTGGTGCTGGACAACTTGATCGGCGAGGTCCGCCCCGCCTCCCAACGCCAAGACCTGCTGCCGGTGTACGCCTTCAACGCCGAAGGCCTGTACTTGCCGGGAGCCAATGGTGGCAAACGTAGCGGCGACTCGAAAAAACTGTCGCGCTGGCAGGACGTACTGAAAAAGATGCAGGCTGAAGGGTTCGCCGTGGGCGACGGCTAGCCACCTGAGCAAGGAGCGATTTATGTCACTGCGTAAACAGTTGTTTCTCGCCATCTGCCTGTTCTTGCTGGTGGCGTTCAGCGGCAGTTTTTTTGTCAGCCTGGAAAGCTCTCGCGACCAGATGCTCAGCCAGTTGCGCTCCCACGCTCAGGACGCGGCCACCGCGCTGGGTTTGTCGTTGACGGCACAAATCGATGACCCGGCCATGATCGAATTAATGGTCAGCTCGATTTTCGACAGCGGTTATTTCAGCAGCATTCGAATCATTAACATCGAGAATGCGCAGGTACTGGTAGAGCGCAGCGCGCCGGGGCAAATCGAGGGCGTTCCCGCCTGGTTTGTGAATCTGGTCAACCTGCACCCACCCGGTGGCGAAGCGCTGATCATGCGTGGCTGGGCCCAGGCGGCACGGGTCGAGGTGTTGAGCAATCCGCAGTTCGCCCTGGCCAAACTTTGGGACAGCACCCTCGGCAGCCTGATCTGGTTACTGGTGTGCGGCCTGCTCAGTGCCGTGTTTGGAGGCTGGCTGCTGCGCCGGCAATTTCGTCCACTCGACACCATGGTCAAACAGGCCGAAGCCATCAGCAAACGCGAGTTCCTCAGCCTGCCGAAACTACCGCGCACACCGGAGTTGAAACGCGTGGTATTGGCTATGAATCAGATGGTCGAGAAGCTCAAGGCGCTGTTCGCCGAAGAGGTCGCACGCAGTGAAAAACTGCGGGTCGAGTCTTATCAGGACAGCCTTACGGGCTTGGCCAATCGGCGCTTGCTGGATGAAGAGCTGGCCGACGAATTGCTGGTCTCCGAGCAGAGCAGCGACGGCCATTTGCTGATGCTGCGGATCAACGATCTGGCCGGTCTCAACCAACGCTTGGGCGGCCAGCGCACCGATGCGTTGATCAGCGCCGTCGGCGAATTGCTCAAGCGCCTGACTGAGCCACCGGAACGTCGCACCTGGCTAGCCGCGCGCAATCGTGGTGGTGAATTCAGCCTGCTGACGCCTGGCCTGGATAGCACCGACGCCGCACGCCTGGCCTGCGAAATCAGCGCCACCCTGGAAAACCTGCGCCTGACCGGCGCCAGCGACGCCATGCCGGTGGCGCATTTGGGGATCGCCCCTTACCACCCCGGTGAACCAGCCAGTGTTGTGCTGACGCGACTGGACCGGGCGTTGACCGAAGCCCGGCAACATCCCGAGCGCCCGTGGGTCCACTTGGCCGATTCCATCACCGCGCCGAACCCGTCCCAAAACGACTGGCAAACCTGGATCGACGACGCCCTGAACCAAGGCAAGATGCAACTGTATTTCCAGCCGGTGGTGCAATGCGCCGACACCAGCCAGGTGCTGCATCACAAAGTGCTCGCACGCCTGCTCGACCCGCAGGGCGAGGCCATTGCCGCCGGGCATTTCCTGCCGTGGATCGAGCGACTCGGCTGGTCGGCCCGATTCGACCTGGCCATGCTCGAAGCCACCCTCGACTACCTCATCGTCAATCGTTGGCCCCTGGCGTTAAGCCTGTCCGGCAGCACCCTGCGCGATCCAGCGCAACTGCAACACATCCTCGACATGCTCGAATCGCTGCCCGAACTCGCTGAGTTGCTGATACTGGAAATCGACGAACGCCAACTGCCACCGCAGGAAGAACTGCAACGCCTGAGCCACAGCTTGCTCAACACCGGTTACCGCATCGGTCTGCAGCATTTCGGCGGCAGCTTCGGCCAGATCGGCAACCTGGCTCAATTGGGCCTGGCTTACTTGAAAATCGACGGTGCGTACATCCGCCACATTGATGAGCAGAGTGATAAACGGCTGTTTATCGAGGCGATTTTTCGAGCGACCAACAGCATTGATTTGCCGTTGATTGCGGAGATGGTCGAGACCAAGGGGGAGCTGGAGGTGATCCGGGAGTTGGGACTGTTTGGGGTGATGGGGCGGTTGATTGGGCCGCCGGAGCCGATGTAATGCAGTTAGACCGTTCGTCTTAAACCTATGTGTACCTGTCAGATATGACAGTAGACGCTAGCCGATTAGCTGAATTAAAAGAGGAACAACCCCCGTATTACATCCTGTGTCACCAAACGGAGCTGATTATGTCCTCTTCTCGCCAATTCCTGTTTATTCCCCGCGAAGAACTAGCCGCTCTCGTATCGCCACTCCAAATGTGGCCACTCCTCATCGCTGGCATGGTCCGTCCTGTCGTGGACGCTGATGGCGGTGTCAACATTGCCGTCGTCGAAGAACATGACGCAGGAATGTTCTGCGCGATCGACCCTTACTTGAATATGGCAATCAACGATGAGTTAAAGGTTTTCTGGAATGAAAAGTTGCTCCACGAGCTGAAAGTAAAATCTGAACAACTTAACGAACGAATGTACTTTTTCCTGCCGACAGACGACGTTGTGCCTGGCTTCGCAGAGAGCTACTACCTATTGACCCGTACAGGAGAAACCGTACCCGAGGAATCGGCCAGGTTAAAGCTGTTGGTCAAACTTCACAAACCAGCCCTTGACGACAAGGAACCCAATCTACCTTGGCATTCGGCACTTAAGATGGTCGAGTTGCCTCAGGATGTCATCGACAATGGTGTGACCAAAGAATGGGCGGCCAAGGGTGTACCGATGACAATCAAGACTTATCCGGGTATCGCCCTGCGCGATGTTATCCAGGTGCGTTGGGGCAGCGTGTTTCTCCTGCCGCACGAGTTGTCGCAGGCAGAAGTGGATGGCACCGTCGACATTGTGGTCACAGCCATGCCCGCCGATATCTTGACCGCCGGCGACGCCGACAAAATGAAAATACATTACGTAGTACATGATGAGCTGTGGAATTACAGTGAAAAATGGTCAGAAGAAACCAACCTGTTAGTTGAAGCCGGTGCCGCGCGCCTGGGTGCCGCCATATTCAAGGAAGCTGACAACGGGCAAATTCATCTCAAGGACCTCGACCACCAACCTGTCACCCTGCAAATCCTTGTTGAAGCTGGAGATGTGTTCGACCCGGGCGACACCCTCAAGATCAGAGTCATTGGCACGCCGCTTCCTGGAAACGCCACACGGACCTTTCCAGCAGAGGCCACCGTTAGCACCCCACCTTATATTTGCAGAATACCCATACCCTTTGAGTTCGTAAGTCTCTTTGCCTTGGGAACACTCGATGCCGCTTATGAACTGCATAAAAAGAATGGCAGCGATCCCCTCACATCAAAACGTACCTTTGTCGATGTGATCGGCAATCCTGCGCAACTGCCCGCGCCGACCGTCAATGAAGTGATAGGGGCTGTGCTGCCCGTCAATGCCATGATGGCAACGGTGGTGATCCGTTACCCGGCCATTGCTAACGGGGACTTCATCAATCTGATATGGGAGGGCGCAAAATCAGACACATCTCCGTATGTGCATGAAGAGAAACATAGCGTCAGTGAAAACGAGCAAAAAAGCGGCGAAGCCATTGTGTATGTGCGGGGCGAGCATATCGAGGCGTTGAACAACGGCAGTCTCAAGCTGTATTACCGAGTATCCACTGACGACACAAGCCAACATGGTGTCAGCGAGTCAGACTTTCTCAGGGTCGCGGTGGGATCCCTGAATGCCACGCTGCCGGTGCCGGAAGTCGAGGAAGCCAAGGACGGGGTGATCGACCCGACTCAGGTTTACACCCAAGCGCATGTGTTGATCAAACCGGTCAATTGGGTCAAGGAAGATACGCTGACTTATCACTGGATTGGCATTAACCCATTCGGTACGACCCGAGGCAGCGTGCCCATTACCACGATGACTATTGGCAAACCTGTGCGCTTCCGGGTGGACGCCAGTTACGTAGCGGCCAATATCGGCTACAACGTTACTGTCCGGTATACCCTCCTGCATGCAGCAACCGGCAAATACAGCTATTCGGTGCCCTTGGACGTATTGGTCGGAATACCGGTCGGCCGGCTGCCTTCCCCCACAGTTGTCCAGGCCCCCAGCGGCACGCTCAATCCGATGGATGCGCTTAATGGCGTTGATATCGAGTGCAGCTACGCCTCGATGGATGAAACGCTGGACTTACTCGGATTGAAATGGCGGGGAACGCCCGGGGCCGGCACCTCGGAAGATCTTGAAAAGCCCGCCGAGGCCTCAGGCACGGTCACGTTTCACCTGCCCGCGTCCGCGATCGGTGCCAATATCGGTCGTGAGGTATCGGTCAGCTATGCCATGCAACGCTATAACTTGTGGACCCCATCCGATGCCTTGGCGCTGAACATACTGAGTTTCCAGAACCCTGAAAAAGATCTGCCGAGGCCTGAAGCTCCGCAAGCGAAAAATGACGTACTGGATCTGATGGAATTTACGGGCGACGCCAGGGTTCTGGTGAAGGCTTGGCCCTTTATCGCGGCCAGACAGCTTGTCTGGCTTAGTGTCGAGGGCAGAACCAGCAACGACGTCTACACCATCGATTTGCTCAAAGGTCATGAGGTCAGCGATCTGCAAGTTACACAAGGCCTGAATGAAACGCTGCTTCGAATGGAGTTGTTGAAACTGCTCCATAGCTCGACCGCCACTGTGAAGTGCAAGGTGATCTTCGATGGCGGCAAGGATGGAGTAACTGCGATCCACTTCCCGAGCCTGCCCCTGACCATCCGCACGCGTTACGACTATGTAAAACCTGTGATCACCAGCGTGAAAAACCTACAAAACACCGTGATTCCCGAAGCAGGCCTGACCTACGACAAACGCGTGACCATCCATGGCACGGCCACACGGGGTGAAAAAGTCGACGTTCAGATTAACGGTGTATCAAAAGGCATGCCGCCCGTCGGTGCGGGCAGTACATGGGAACTCCCCGTAGAATTGGTCGAGGGCGTGCAACGCATCATCGCCATTGCCCAATACGACGCCGATGAGAAGAACAGTGATCCGAGAACATTCACCATCGGTATTCCCACTGAGCCCAAAATCCTCGCAATCACAGACTCCAAAGGCTCTGTTGGCCATAACGGAACGACCTACGACACGGAAGTCACGGTGACCGTCAAGGCGGACCCTTACCAACTCGTCCAGCTCTACGACAACTTCACGACCATAGGCTCCCCTATCTCCCTCGACGGCAATGGTGAAGGAACCACGAGGTTGTCCAGATTGAGTCCGAAGGGTTACTCCATTAAAGCCAGGGCGCTCTATGGTAATAACAAGGAATCTCCGGCCCGGAGCTTTACCGTAGCGGTTGATACCTGGCGGGACTCCATTACTGACTTCAACAATGGAACCTCAGGTAACTGGCAAAAAGGCCCGGCGGGCTTTCAAGGGTATGTTACCAATGGAGTGTTTCATAACGATACGACAGCTCCTTCAGGGCATTCCGGCGTGTTGTTCAGTCAAACATTTCACTTCGTGGCAGGACGAACCTATTCATTCAGCTATAACGTTCGAAACTTCAGTCCGCTGGCAAACAATGTGCCGCCGAAATTTTCAGTCAGCACCACCTCGGGCATACAGATAATTCCTGAATATTCCGTCCCCAGGGACGGAATATGGTATACACCGAGTCGCACCTTCTTTGTTACCCAGACTGGAAATCATCTAGTGCACATAATGAGTCACCAGGACAGGGGGGGTAACGATGGAAGTGATGGTGGAAATGACTATCAGATAGATAACATCATTGTAAGAAGAGTTTCCTGAAGGTTAGAAAGTAAATGAGCAGAAAAGGTTAAGGTTTATTTTTCCGAAAATAAAAAATCAACCTACGCCCTTGATTCTCGAGCCACGGATATGTCCGGTGGATTTTCAGGGTTACCGGACTGCACCTCATCGCGAAGGGCTTGCTGCACCTTTTCCAGCTTTCTCCGGCAGTTCAAAGCCGCGCCGCTTCGCCTGTAACAATGGACGTTCTGCTTGCGGATGCCGATTTACCCAGGAGACGACCCACTCGCTTGATGGCATGTTCAGCGGGATGAACTTGTGCATTACCGTCCGTCAGAACCCCCCCCTACCTGTTATTTATGACAGTAGCCAATCCTCCCGCGCCAGGCCTTAAATCACTCCATCGTCCTTCACCGACCGGAGTGCCCTAACATGCTCATTCAGCCCCTGAAAAACCTGTCGCCCCTCGCCTTGCTCGAACCGGAAATACCCGGCGCCATTGCGCCGCAGCCGCCGGCTGACGAGTGGGGGATCAACTTCGCCGCCGCAAGGGGCAACTTTCCTGACAGGGGCCTGAAAGTCCAGATTCCGATCTGGTCGAACAAGAGCCTGCTCGACAAGGTCGAGTTGCTGCTCAACAACAACGTGGTCGCTCAAGCGACCATCACCGACCGCGCCGAACTGACTGAGCGCGCCACCCTGTTCGTTGACCCGGACAATCTGCAGACAGGGCCATGGACCCTGTCCTACCGGGTGACCCGGGCCCATCAGGCGCCCGAACCCTTCATCCCGCCGCTCAAGCTCTACGTCAAACTCGACTTGCCCGGCGGCCAGGACACGGACCCGAACTATGGGCACTCCAACCTGTCCATGGCGTTCGAACCGCCGGAGATCGTCCAGATCGGCGTGGACAAGGACAGCGCCAAAAACGGCGTGGACATCCTCATCCTGGGCAAACCCGGCAGCGGCACCGACGAGCCCTACGAAAACATCGCCGTAGGTGATGTGATCACGGCGAGCTGGGGCGGCAAGCTGCGGCGGTCCGAGCCGGTCACCCAGGCGCAGATCGACACCCCTGCGACCCACCCGATCAAGGTGCACATCGACGGAACCACCATTCTGGCGGCCGGCGATTCAGGCATTGAAGGCCTGTCCGTTACCTACATGATCCGTGACCGGGTACTCAACCAGTCCGAAGACTGGTGCAAGGAAGCGCGCATCGTCGTTGACACCGGCAACTCGAGGCTGGATGCACCGATTCTCCAGCAAGCCGACGGCAACGTGCTTGACCTGGACACGCTGGGCGATGAAAAGTTGATTTTGCAGGTCTGGGCGGCGTCGACCGAGTTCCAGCAAAACGATGTGATCATCATGAACCTCAGGGGCACCACCCTTGACGGTGAAGCCATCGACGTCAAGGTTCGCCAACCCATCGAGAAAACACCGCCCCTGGTGGTCAAGGTGCTGCTGTCCAACGCTGGCGCCCGCGCACTGGCAAAAACCCAGGGGATGTTTTCCTACGAACTGGAGCGCGGCGGCACCCTCATTCAGCGCTCAAAAGGTCGCTTCATCAACATCGTCGGCGAACCCAAACGCCTGGCGGCGCCCATTGCCGAGGACGAACAGAACGGCGCCCTCGACCCTGACCTGCCGAGCATCCGCATCCGGATTCCGTATGATTCGCTCATCACGCCCGATAATGCGATCGAACTCAAATGGTTCGGCAGCCGGCCCGACGGCACCTCCTACGACCCAGCCCTGGAGTGGTATTTTCCCAGCACCCAGGAAGCCGAGAATCCCCAGGGTTTCCTCATTACCGTCGAGGGCAAACACCTTGAGTCCCTCAAAGGCGGCACCCTGGATCTGTCGTACAACCTGCTCAGCGATGAAGGCGGCACCATCGTCCGCCGACCGTCCCTGCACGCCGCGCGGCTGAACGTCGGCGAGCCACAGTTCGAACTGGTCAAACCCATCGTCCTCGGCGAGAAGGACGGTGCGCTGGAACCCAAGGACTTGCCCGGCGGCGTCAGCAAACTGACCGCGCCGCGGCCCGTCGCCACCCCGACCAAATCCGGAGATATCGTCACCTACACGTGGATCGGCGAGCTCAGCGGTACCAAGGAGGACTCGATTACCCTCAACGCACTCTCCAAAGACAAGGACGTGAACTTCACCCTCAACGCTGCATTTGTCGCCGAGCATATTGAGCCGAACCGCGGAAAGAAGGTGACGGTGCATTACCGGATCTGGCGGGCCGAGACGAATACAACCAGTCGTTCGAATCCGTTGGAATTTGTGGTGGGTGAAGCGATATCGCTAGATCCGCCGATCATCGACTCGGTGAAAGGCTCGCCCAGTGGCGCCGAGATTCCCCATGGCACTAATACTGTGGAAACCGCGGTGACCCTGACCGGTACGGCCAGTAAAGGGCAGAAAGTCGAGATCCTCGACGGAGCCGCCAGCATGGGAGAGGCCACCGCTGATCCGGTCTCGGGCGTCTGGACCAAACAGGTGACAGGATTGAGTGTGGCGCAGCACAGCTTCACCGCCAAGGCGTTGTACGGCTCGGGGCAGCCTTCGGCACCGAGGACGCTGACCGTGACAGCGGTTGCTGCCCCCACCATCACCTCGGTGAAGGACGGCAAAGATCGCGAAATCCCGAACGGTGGCACCACCGTGGACACCACGGTGACGCTGACCGGCACGGCCAGCAAAGGGCTGAAAGTTGAAGTCCTGGATGGCACCACGTCCAAAGGCCAGCCCACCGCCGATGCGACAACGGGGATCTGGAGCTTGACAGTTTCCGAGCTCAGCGTGGGGGCGCACAGCTTTACCGCCAAGGCCCTGTATGGGACTGGGCTGGAGTCACCGGCCCGGACTTTCATTATTACCCCCGCACTGATCGTGGACACAACGCCACTTTCCTTGAGTGGCCGCCATATAGCTTTAGCCTTGACTGGTCAGAACGGGCCCGATACTTTTTTTATCCGTCACACTAACATCTCAGGTACTTTTGCCAAGCGCACCGCCCAGGGCGGAACCGCTCCTTACACCTACATATCATCCGCCCCCCACATCGCCTCCGTCGACAACGACGGGTTGATACACAGTCGTGGGAACGGCTCTGCCATCATCACAATCCTAGACAGCCTCGGCATATCCGCCCGAATAAACGTATCCTGCAGCAATGTCATAATCCTCCACTACGAAGGATCGAGAGTGATGAGCCACACCCAAATCGTGGCGAGGATGCGTTCCCAAGGAGGTATACCGCTTGCCACCCGCTCCGACCCCCAACACTTCACACTCTTCACCTCTGAATATAAAGTTAGACTTGGCAGTGACTTTCAACCTGCCTTCACATGCGACCCGAACACTTGGTTCGTCCCCGAAAACCCATCTGCTGGTTTACAAGCACACTATGAGTCGACAGGGATCCAGCCGTCTGGGGAGACCATGAACCTGATTCCAAATCGTTGGGTATTCATACCCGCAACCAATTTCACGTATCTGAGAGGTGGTGCCTACCTGATTTTGCCCTGACTCTCCCGATCCTTACCCATATCGAGCAGCCCATCCACCGTTCTCCTGTCGGACTCGGTGGAGGGCAAATCCCCCCCTGCTTGATCGCAGTTCACCCCGACGGCCGTGCCTACGTCGTCAATTTTCATGACAACTCAGTCTCCGTAATTGTCAGCAATTAAACCGACAACGACGGCGGCGTGCCAGTCGGTCAGTGTCCTTGATTTCTGGCCGGCTAACCGTACTCAAAACGCAGACCGGGGGGGGGGGGACAGCACCTGAGGAGTCCTCGCCATCTATCCAAGCCCTGCGCCTGATAATGCACCTCACCGCGAAGGGCTTGTTCCGCTTTTTCCAGGGCAGCTCAAAGCCGCGCCGCTCCGTCAATGCTCCAGACCCAGGCGCCAAAGCGAGAGCACTCTTTTGCATTTAACACCTGCTCTGAAAGCGCTGTTCATGACTACCAGCTTTATGTACCAACGGAGGTTTTAACGAGCCAGCAAGGCTCGCAATATGACCCCATAGAACAATGGGCGCTCTGCTTGCAGAGGCCAATACCCAGCAGACAATACACTCGCTTGATGGCAGTTGAGGGGATGAGTTTGTGTTGGAGCAGCAATGATTGAGAGCATGACTGGCTGCCTCACACGACCGCCCGTCTGAATCTACCCCTCACCTGTTATTTATGACAGTAGCCACCGCCCCAGCTTCGGACTTTAATCACTCCGTCCCCCCCAGATTGGAGTCTTCACCATGCTCATCCAACGTCCAAAAAACACCGCAATCCCTGACCACACCCTTGGCGAAGCGCAAGGAAAACCGTTTGGCCCGGCCAAAGTACAGGAAGCAGTTGATGACGTACTCGACCCGGCCAACACGCCAAACGGCGCTACCGTCGAGATTCCCACCCCTCCCAAGAATGCCGAGCTTATCCAAATATGGTGGCTCAGCGATGACGGTGTCGTCGATGTGTTAGAGCACAAATTCATCAGCGAAGACGACAAGGGTAAACCAGTCGAATTCCGGATTAGTAATGAAATCGTGATGGCCAGTTTGAACAAGGCCGTGACCATCAGTTATGAGATTAGGTTGTTCGAGAATGACAAGGTGGTGTCAGGCGAGGATTACAAACTGCGTGTGGAGTCGCAAGCGTTCAAGTTTGGCCCGGCAAAAGTACAGGAAGCAGTTGATGACGTACTCGACCCGGCCAACGCGCCAAACGGCGCTACCGTCGAGATTCCCCCCCCTCCCGAGAATGCCGAGCTTATCCAAATATGGTGGCTCAGCGATGACGGTGTCGTCGATGTGTTAGAGCACAAATTCATCAGCGAAGACGACAAGGGTAAACCAGTCGAATTCCGGATTAGTAACGAAATCGTGATGGCCAGTTTGAACAAGGCCGTGACCATCAGTTATGAGATTAGGTTGTTCGAGAATGACAAGGGGGTGTCAGGCGAGGATTACAAACTGCGTGTGGAGTCGCAAGCGTTCAAGTTTGGCCCGGCAAAAGTACAGGAAGCAGTTGATGACGTACTCGACCCGGCCAACGCGCCAAACGGCGCTACCGTCGAGATTCCTTTCAACAGTTCCGTGAATGCTGGCGATTCTATTCAAATATGGTGGCTCAGCGATGACGGTGTCGTCGATGAGTTAGTTTACAAAACCATCGACGAAGACAACAAGGGTAAACCGATCGAATTCCAGATTAGTAACGAAATCGTGATGCTCTGTTTGAACCAGACCGTGACCATCAGTTATGACGTTATTTTGCTCGAGGGTGGCGGGGGGCCAGGCGAGATTTACAAACTGCGTGTGGAGTCGCAAGCGTTCAAGTTTGGCCCGGCAAAAGTACAGGAAGCAGTTGATGACGTACTCGACCCGGCCAACGCGCCAAACGGCGCTACCGTCGAGATTCCTTTCAACAGTTCCGTGAATGCTGGCGATTCTATTCAAATATGGTGGCTCAGCGATGACGGTGTCGCCGATGAGTTAGTTCACAAAATCATCGACGAAGACAACAAGGGTAAACCGATCGAATTCCAGATCAGTAACGAAATCGTGATGCTCTGTTTGAACCAGACCGTGACCATCAGTTATGACGTTATTTTGCTCGAGGGTGGCGGGGGGCCAGGCGAGATTTACAAACTGCGGGTGGAGTCGCAAGCGTTCAAGTTGCCTGCCGCCACCTTTAAGGAGGCTACCTGATCTGGTCAGGTTAATCTGACCAAATCCAGGGACAGGACCACGATATCAATCGTGGTCTGTCGCTTCATGCCCTGAGGGTGCAGCAGGTATCAACCAAAAAAAACGGGCCTCCTCTGAGGTCGCCCGTTTTTGTTTATCACGCCATCTGCGCCCGCAACCGTCACCCAATCATGTCCATCAGATCGCAGCCGTCGCGCAGAGGGACAATAAAAAACCCGCCACCCCTTTCGCAGGAATGGCGGGCTTTGTCGTTACTGCCTTCAGATCACACGGTATCCACCTTCAACGAATGATCATTCAACATCCCGTTGATAATCGTCGCCGTATCGTGCCCATCGGCAATCACCCCACCCGCCCCCGGCGTTACGCCGTAATGGCTGGCCAGGTTCACACCCGCCAGGTCGATGGTCTGGTTCGGCGCGGCGCCCGCCATGGCGCTGACGTCGATGCTGGTGACCAGTGATTCGCCGCTGCCGGTGACTTTGAAGTGCAGGTAATCATCCAGCGATGCCGCGGTGCTGTTTTCCCCTTGCAGCAGTTGCGACAGGTCGAGTTTGTCGATGCCCGGCGTGAAGTCGGTGACCACGTCGTGGCCGCTGTTGCCTTTGAGCCACTGGAAAGTGTCGGCACCGCTGCCGCCGGTGAGGGTGTTGTTGCCCAGGCCGCCAATGAGGAAGTCGTCGCCGTCCCCACCGTTGAGCATGTCGTTACCCAAGCCGCCGTTGATGATGTTGCTGTGGTTGTCGCCGGTGAGGCTGTCGTTGAAATTTGAACCGGTCAGGTTTTCGATCGCCGTCAGGGTGTCGGTCCCGGCGCCCGCCGTGTTCTGCGCACCCAGCACGCCCAGATTGACCGTAACCCCGGCCGTGGCGTGGGCATAGCTCGCGGTGTCGACGCCGGTGCCGCCGTCGAGCAGGTCGTTGCCCGCACCGCTGTACAGCAAGTCGTTGCCGGCGTCGCCGTGCATTTCGTTGTTGCCGGAACCGGCTGTGAGTACGTCGTTACCGTCGCCGGCATTGATCACATTGTTACCCGGGCCCGCCACCAGTACATCGTCGCCCGCCGTGCCGGTGAGGGTGTGGCCATCCTGATAGGTGATGGTTACGGCACCGCTGTCGCTGCCGCCATGGCTGTCGTTGGCGGCATAGGTGCCGTGGGCATCTGGCGTGATGTCGTGGGCTCCGGCGTAGTCGACGGTCATGGTCAACTGGTAGTTTTCCGCCCCATTCCCGCTGTTGCCCGGGCCAGGGTTGTCGATGTTGGTAATGTGGATCTGGTAGGTGCTGTCCGACGTTGCGGTGAGGGTTTGCCCGTCCGCGAGGGTGATCCATGCGCCGCCGTTGATTGAGTACTCCATGGCGACATGATCGGCCGGCAGATTGTGATCCAGGTTAAGGGTTTCACCCTGTTTGAGGTCGATGGTGATGCGGTCCTCAGCGTATGTGTTGTTGACCGGTCCCAGCGCCCCGCTGACGACCAACACCGCCGTCATGGCTGTCGTGTTGGCGACGAATGCACTGCGGGCGAGGGTCACCGCCTGCTCGTTACCGCCGGTGAAGCTGAAGTTTTGATTGGTGCCGGTGAAGTCCGCGCCTTTGGCAATCCAGCCGGTATTGAATGAGGTCGGCGATGCAGTGAGCGGATCCTTATCCGCATCGGTGTCATTGGCCAGCAGCAACTCCTCCGGTACCACGATGTGGTCCGACAGCACGTTGGTGATGATGTGGTCATCGACTGCCACGGGTGGCGCGTTCGCAATGACTGGGGCCTGGTCGCCGCCGTTGTCGATGATGCAGCTATTGTTCACGTCGATGGTGATGGTGGTGGTCCGCTCGTCGCCATCGCCATCGCGCAAGGTGTAGGTGAACACGTCGGTCGCACCGGGACCGTTCACGGCGTCCGGGTTGCTGTGGTAGACCGCGTTGCCCGCGGCATCCAGCGTCAGGTAACCGTAGGTGCCATTGATCTGGCTGTTCAGGCCGCCGATGGCCGAGGTCGAGGTGTCGGAACCGGCACGCACGCCGACCACCCCACCTCCATCGGCATCGCCGAAGTCGTTCGCCAGCACATTGCCGCTGACGATGCCGCCCTCCACTACCGAGGCCGCGTCGGGGTTGGCGGTCGGCAGGTCATCGACGATGTTGACCACGATGGTGCTGGTGGTGGAATGACCCAGGGCGTCGGTAGCTTGGTAGGTGAAACTTTCGCTCAGGGTGTTATCGCCATCGTTGGCGTGCGGCGTGGTGCTTGGCGCCGACGTCAGCGTGTAGGTGTAGGAGCCATCGGGATTGAGGAGGATTTGGCCATAGGTGCCAGTGGCGCTGCCGACCAGGGTGTAGGTGATTGCGCCGACCGCGCCGCTGACCGAACCGACCAAGGTGCCACTGGCGGTTTCAGCCGTGAGGCCCGGCTGACTGCCGGTGACGGTGCCGGGCGCCAGATCCTGGCCGTCCTGGTTCAGGTCGAGGGCTTTTTCGTAGACGGTCACGTCGCTGTCGCTGACCGCCAGAATGCTGCTGTTGTGCACGTCGATGGTGATGGTGGTGGTGCTTTGGTCACCGTCGGCATCGCGCACGGTGTAGGTGAACGTGTCGGTCGCGCCGGGGTCGCTCACGGCGTTCGGATTGCTGTGGTAGACGGCGTTGCCGTTGGCGTCCAGCGTCAGGTAACCGTAGGTGCCATTGATCTGAGTGTTGAGGCCGCCAACGGCTGAGGTCGAGGTGTCGGAACCGGCACGCACACCGAGCACCGCGCCCCCGGCGGCGAGACCATCGGCGCCGCCGACGTCGTTCCACAACACGTTGCCGCTGACGATGCCGCCTTCGGCGACCGAAGCCTCGTCGGCATGAGCCGTCGGCAGGTCATCGACGATGTTGACCACGATGGTGCTGGTGGTGCTGTTGCCTAGGGCGTCGGTGGCTTGGTAGGTGAAGCTTTCGCTGAGGGTGTTCGGCCCGTCGTTGGTGTGCGGCGTGGTGCTGGCCGGCGAGGTCAGGGTGTAGGTGTAGGAGCCATCGGGATTGAGCAGGATTTGGCCGTAGGTGCCAGTGGCGCTGCCGACCAGGGTGTAGGTGATCGCGCCGGTGGCTCCAGTGACAGAGCCGACCAGCGTGCCACTGGCGGTTTCGCCGGTGTTGCCCGGCAGGCTGCCGGTAACGGTGCCGGGCGCCAGATCCTGGCCGTCCTGGTTCAGGTCGAGGGCTTTTTCGTAGACGGTCACGTCGCTGTCGCTGACCGCTCTGATACTGCAGTTGTGCACGTCGATGGTGATGGTGGTGGTGCTTTGGTCACCGTCGGCATCGCGCAGGGTGTAGGTGAACGTGTCCGTCGCGCCAGGGCCACTCACGGCGTTCGGGTTGCTGTGGTAGACGGCGTTGCCGTTGGCGTCCAGCGTCAGGTAACCGTAGGTGCCATTGATCTGGCTGTTGAGGCCGCCAACGGCTGAGGTCGAGGTGTCTGAACCGGCACGCACACCGAGCACCGCGCCCCCGGCGGCGAGGCCATCGGCACCGGCGACGTCGTTCCACAACACGTTGCCACTGACGATGCCGCCTTCGGCGACCGAAGCCTCATCGGCATGAGCCGTCGGCAGGTCATCGACGATGTTGACCACGATGGTGCTGGTGGTGCTGTTGCCTAGGGCGTCGGTGGCTTGGTAGGTGAAGCTTTCGCTGAGGGTGTTCGGCCCGTCGTTGGCGTGCGGCGTGGTGCTGGCCGGCGAGGTCAGGGTGTAGGTGTAGGAGCCATCGGGATTGAGCAGGATTTGCCCGTAGGTGCCAGTGGCGCTGCCGACCAGGGTGTAGGTGATCGCGCCGGTGGCTCCAGTGACAGAGCCGACCAGCGTGCCACTGGCGGTTTCGCCGGTGTTGCCCGGCAGGCTGCCGGTAACGGTGCCGGGCGCCAGATCCTGGCCGTCCTGGTTCAGGTCGAGGGCTTTTTCGTAGACGGTCACGTCGCTGTCGCTGACAGCCATGATGCAGCTGTTGTGCACGTCGATGGTGATGGTGGTGGTGCTTTGGTCACCGTCGGCATCGCGCACGGTGTAGGTGAACGTGTCCGTCGCGCCGGGGTCGCTCACGGCGTTCGGGTTGCTGTGGTAGACGGCGTTGCCGTTGGCGTCCAGCGTCAGGTAACCGTAGGTGCCATTGATCTGGCTGTTCAGGCCGCCGATGGCCGAGGTTGAGGTGTCGGAACCGGCACGCACGCCGAGCACCGCGCCCCCGGCGGCGAGGCCATCGGCGCCGCCGACGTCGTTCCACAACACGTTGCCGCTGACGGTGCCGCCCTCCGCGACCGAAGCCTCGTCGGCATGAGCCGTCGGCAGGTCATCGACGATGTTGACCACAATGGTGCTGGTGGTGCTGTTGCCCAGGGCATCGGTGGCTTGGTAGGTGAAACTTTCGCTCAGGGTGTTCGGCCCGTCGTTGGCATGCGGCGTGGTGCTGGCCGGCGACGTCAGGGTGTAGGTGTAGGAGCCATCGGGATTGAGCAGGATTTGCCCGTAGGTGCCGGTGGCGCTGCCGACCAGCGTGTAGGTGATCGCGCCGGTGGCACCAGTGACGGAGCCGACCAGCGTGCCACTGGCGGTTTCGCCGGTGTTGCCCGGCAGGCTGCCGGTGACGGTGCCGGGCGCCAGATCCTGGCCGTCCTGGTTCAGGTCGAGGGCTTTTTCGTAAACGGTCACGTCGCTGTCGCTGACAGCCATGATGCAGCTGTTGTGCACGTCGATGGTGATGGTGGTGGTGCTTTGGTCACCGTCGGCATCGCGCACGGTGTAGGTGAACGTGTCGGTCGCGCCAGGGTCGCTCACGGCATTCGGGTTGCTGTGGTAGACGGCGTTGCCGTTGGCGTCCAGCGTCAGGTAACCGTAGGTGCCATTGATCTGAGTGTTGAGGCCGCCGATGGCCGAGGTCGAGGTGTCGGAACCGGCACGCACACCGAGCACCGCGCCTCCGGCGGCGAGGCCATCGGCGCCGCCGACGTCGTTCCACAACACGTTGCCACTGACGATGCCGCCTTCGGCGACCGAAGCCTCGTCGGCATGAGCCGTCGGCAGGTCATCGACGATGTTGACCACGATGGTGCTGGTGGTGCTGTTGCCCAGGGCATCGGTGGCTTGGTAGGTGAAGCTTTCGCTCAGGGTGTTCGGCCCGTCGTTGGCATGCGGCGTGGTGCTGGCCGGCGACGTCAGGGTGTAGGTGTA
This sequence comes from Pseudomonas sp. 478, assembly GCF_003254125.1. NCBI lineage: Bacteria > Pseudomonadati > Pseudomonadota > Gammaproteobacteria > Pseudomonadales > Pseudomonadaceae > Pseudomonas > Pseudomonas sp. 478. Next base: position 7,453 of record NZ_QKZG01000014.1, on the reverse strand, counting down.
GGAGCCATCGGGATTGAGCAGGATTTGCCCGTAGGTGCCGGTGGCGCTGCCGACCAGCGTGTAGGTGATCGCGCCGGTGGCACCAGTGACGGAGCCGACCAGCGTGCCACTGGCGGTTTCGCCGGTGTTGCCCGGCAGGCTGCCGGTGACGGTGCCGGGCGCCAGATCCTGGCCGTCCTGGTTCAGGTCGAGGGCTTTTTCGTAGACGGTCACGTCGCTGTCGCTGACCGCTCTGATACTGCAGTTATGCACGTCGATGGTGATGGTGGTGGTGCTTTGGTCTCCGTCGGCATCGCGCACGGTGTAGGTGAACGTGTCCGTCGCGCCAGGGCCACTCACGGCGTTCGGGTTGCTGTGGTATTCAGCGTTGCCGTTGGCGTCCAGCGTCAGGTAACCGTAGGTGCCATTGATCTGAGTGTTGAGGCCGCCAACGGCTGAGGTCGAGGTGTCGGAACCGGCACGCACGCCGAGCACCGCGCCCCCTGCGGCGGGGCCATCGGCACCGGCGACGTCGTTCCACAGCACGTTGCCGCTGACGATGCCGCCCTCCTCAACCGCGGTCGAGTCGGGGTTGGCGGTCGGCAGGTCATCGACGATGTTGACGTTGATTTGCCCGGTCGCCGAACTGCCGTCCGTATCGGTGGCGACGACGTCGAGATTCTCGGTGATGCTGTTGGCGCCGTCACCGGTCGGATGGGTTTCATTGTCGACGAGGGTGTAGCTGTAACTCACAACCCCCGTGGCCGGGTTGTAGCCGGTGACGGTCAGGGTGTTGCCCAACGGGGTAGTGATCGATTGCGGGAAGCCTGCGGCAACGCCACCGCTGATCACGTTGACCCCTGCGATGCTCAGGCTGGTCAGCCCGTCAGGAGCAGACACGCTGAACGTGCCGGTCTTGGTCAGTGCCTCTGGGTCGGGGGCCGAACCGTCGGCCAGGTTGGCCTCATTGACGGTCATTTCTCCCCCTGCTACCGACAGGCCGGTGAGGGTCACCGGATTGTTCGGCACATCAGGAACAATCGGTGTCACAGGAACAACAGGAACAACAGGAACATCCGGTGTCACAGGAAGAACGCCTGTCCCTCCTGAACCACCTGCACCATCCGAACCACCTGCACCACCTGCACCGCCTGCACCGCCTGCACCGTTATCGCCGTTGTCCGGGTTTCCGGCCAGCCGCCCCAGGGGAAATTCGGGAATGCCGTTGAAGCCTGCGGTAGGAAAACCAATCGTCGGATCGACCCGCCCGCCCACCTCTTCAAGCATGACAAACGAGTGGCCGCCGCCCAGTGCACCAGGTGCGCCGGTCGAACCCGGTCCGGCCGCCGTAGCTTCAGCAGTCTGGGTCGGGTCATCGCCGGCAGCGATCGCTTTTTGCAGTTGTTCGACATCGGTCAGTTGCGCTTGAGTCGGTGTCACCGCTTCAGCGGTGTCTACATGAGGTGCCTGATTCGCGAGTAACTGAGGCGTCATCTCCATACTGCTGCCACGCCCAAGTGTCAGTTCCTGGCCATTGTGCAGATGAACCGCCACCGCGCCTTCGGCCCCGGTGACCAGTTGATCGCCGGCGAATAACCGGTCCCCCTCGACCAGCGCGCGTCGGGTGCCATCGCCCGCAACCGCGAACACCTGACCAATGACCTTACTGACAATACCGATGAGCGTAGCCATGTGCACTTCCTCCGCTGCCAACCGCTGTCGGCATCCTGTTTTTGCGAAGAACGTGCTCATGGCTTCAACGGGTTGCCTGGCGGAATCGCCTGCTGGCAGCGGTTACTTCAAGTAAGCCGCTGCCCTGGCGCCGTTCTCGCCAAGCGTGCCGCTCGCGGGCAACGTGTCTGCTGCGGGATAAAAACCCTCTGCAATCAATGGCATCGGGATCCACTTTCGCAATACGTCACCCTTTGAGCGATGCGTAACGGCTTTGATCCACCAAGGTGACAAAAAACCGTCACCTTAAAACCGTCCGCTTCCCTCCCCTCCAGCACTTCCCCGCCCTATGTCGATATGTGGTCTGGAACTTTCCTCAAGCCCCGCCGAGCGCCATAACGCTCGTAAATCAAGGGCTTTCGGAGTGAACAATGTGCTGGATTTTGCAGAGCGCATAAGTTTTTTTTGGCATAAGCCTTATGAAAAATTCTTCTATGGTTTTCCCTAGAATGTTCTTAGCTGTGTTGTTACAAGCATGAAACGGTTTTCACTATAAATGCCGTCAAATATTTGGCGACTAATAAGCACCATTAGGAATCAGGGAGAGGCACCCATGCGCGTATTAACCCCCCTCTGCAGCGCAATTCTGCTGGCCATGGCCTGCGCTTCTCAGGCTCAAGCCATGTCATTGACGGAGGCAATCCAGAGCACCATCGCGACCCACCCGGAGCTGGCGTCTCGAGTGGACAGCCGCCTCTCGGCCGATGAACAAGTGAAAGTCGCCAAGGGAGGATTTTATCCATCGGTTGATCTGAATGCCGCCTACGGGCGCGGGTACAGCGATAACACCAACACCCGGGCATTAGGTAATCACCACACCGAAATTCTGACCTACACCCAATCGGAATTGCGTCTGCGGCAGATGCTCTTCGATGGTTTCAACACCTCGAACGAAGTCCAGCGCACTAAAGGCGTGGTCAACTCCCGGGCCTATTACGCGCAGGGCACCGCTCAGGATCTGGCCCTGCGCACCATCGAGGTCTACCTCGAAGTGCTCAAGCGCCGCGAACTGGTGACTTTGGCCACGAACAATCTGCAAGCTCACATGCGGGTCAACGATCAGATCGGTCTGCGCACCCAGCGTGGTATCGGCAGCACCGCCGACTCCGACCAGTCCGTCGCTCGCCGGGCACTGGCACAAAACAACCTCGATACCGCTGAAGTCGATCTGGCGGATGCCGAGTCGAACTTCTACGCCGTCGTGGGGCGCCTGCCCGATGAACTCGAAGCCCCGCCCTCGACCCGCGGCGAACTGCCCGCCACCCTGCAGGAAGCCCAGCAAAGCATGGTGGAAAACAACCCGTACCTGAAATCCGCCCAGGCCGATGTGCAATCGGCCGAGAGCCAGTACGAAGTTGCCAAGTCGCCGTTCTACCCTCGCTTCGACGCCGAAGCCGCCGTGGGTGCGAACAACAACGTGCAGGGCGATGAAGGCCACGACAACGAATGGCGAGTCGGCATAGTGATGAACTACAACCTGTTCCGCGGTGGCAGCGACAAGGCTCGCCTGGCCTCCGATGCGCACCTGATCAACCAGGCGATGGACGTCCGCAACAATGCCCTGCGCCAACTCAACGAGAACATTCACCTGGCCTGGAACGCCATGGTCAATGCCAAGAAACAAACCCCGACCGCCCGCGAATACGCGGACACCAGCCGACGCGTGCGCGTGGCCTATCAGGACCAGTTCGGCCTCGGCCAACGCACCCTGCTCGACCTGCTGGACAGTGAAAACGAGCTCTACAACGCCAACCGCCGCTACACCGAAGTGCGCTACACCGAGGAGTTCTCGATGTACCGCGTGCTGGCGAACATGGGGCAGTTGCTGAGCAAACAACGAGTGGTGTTGCCCGCCGATGCGATCGCCTCCACGGAAGTAAAAAACGAAGCCCGTTTGCCTGAACTGAAGTAGGCCTGTGGAGAGATCAATGTGACCAGCATGGAATCCGGCAACATCGGTGTCGATCCGCGTCTGAGCTTCGATGACCCGCTTCTGGACGGTCTGTTGATCCTCTGCAAACTCCACGGCGCGACGGTCAGTCGCGCCAGCCTGAGCGCCGGACTGCCCCTGAACAAACAACGCTTGAGCCTGGACCTGCTGCCTCGCGCAGCGGCCCGGGCCAGTTTGCAGGCGCGATTGCTGCGCCGTGATCTGGCGGACATTTCCGTCCTCAACCTGCCTGTAATGCTAATCCTCAACAACGGCCGTACGGCCATTCTGCGACGCATCGGCGATGACGGGCAGTTGTTGATATTGCCCAGCGAAGCCGACGGCGGCGAACAATGGGTCAGCACGGACGAACTGACCGAAAATTACAGTGGCCAGGCCTTGTTCGCGCGGCCACGGCATGAACTCGAAGACCTGCGTTCGCCGCTGGTGCCGCGGGTTGAGGCGTGGTTTCGCGACACCTTGAAGCTGTCGAAGTGGCTGTACAGCGACGCAATTCTGGCGAGTTTTCTGATTAACCTGCTGGGGCTGATGGTGCCGCTGTTCGTCATGCAGACCTACGACCGGGTGGTGCCGAACCAGGCCACGTCGACGTTGTGGGTGCTGTCCATCGGCTTGCTGATCGGCACCGGTTTCGAACTGGTCTTGCGGGTGGTGCGCGCGCACCTGCTGGACACCGCCGGGAAGAAAACCGACGTGATCCTTTCGGCCACGCTGTTTGAACGCATCACTGGCATGTCGATGAAAGCGCGGCCGGCGACCATTGGTGGTTTCGCCCAAAGCATCCATGACTTCCAGGGCCTGCGGGAATTCCTCACCGCCGTAACGCTGACGAGCCTGATCGACCTGCCCTTTGCCGTGCTGATGCTGGTGGTGATCGGCCTGCTCGGCGGCTGGCTGGTGGTGATTCCGTTACTGGCGTTTCCGATCACGATCCTCTTCGCGATGGTGATCCAGGTGCGCCTGCGCGATACCGTACAGAAAAGCCTGACCCTCGGCGCCGAACGCCAGGCGCTGCTGATCGAAACCCTCGGCGGCCTGGAAACCCTCAAGGCGTGCAGCGCCGAAAGCGAACGCCAGCACAAATGGGAAAGCACCCACGGCGCCCTCACCCGCCTCGACAGCCATGCGCGCAACCTCTCGGCGCTGGCCACCAACGGCACGCTGTTCATCCAGCAATTCTGTGGCATGGCGACCATCGTCGCCGGGGTCTACAGCATCATCGCCGGCAACCTCAGCGTCGGCGCGCTGGTCGCGACCTACATGCTTGGCAGCCGGGTACTCGCGCCGCTGGGGCAGATTGCCGGTTTGATCACACGCTATCAGCAAGCGCAACTGACCATGAAAAGCACCGATGCGCTGATGTCCTTGCCCCAGGAACGCGACGCCAAACAACGGCCGCTTGAACGCACGCAACTGCAAGGTGCGATAGACGTCAGCAGCGTGACGTTCCACTACAACGGCCAGAACGCTCCGGCGCTGGCCAACATCAGCTTCAGCGTGAAACCCGGTGAGCGGATCGGCATCATCGGTCGCAGCGGCTCTGGCAAAAGTACGCTGGCGCGGCTGGTCATGGGTTTCTACGCGCCGGAAGAAGGCCAGCTGCTGCTCGATGGCCTGGACCTGCGGCAACTGGACGTCGCCGACCTGCGTCAGCAAATCGGTTACGTCGCCCATGACCTGCCGCTGTTGGCCGGCAGCCTGCGCGACAACCTGACCCTCGGCGCACGCTACATCAGCGATTCACGGATGCTCGAAGTCGCCGAACTGACCGGTGTCACCGAGCTGGCGCGTCAGCATCCGCAAGGCTTCGACCGGCCAGTGGGTGAACGCGGACAACTGCTGTCCGGCGGGCAACGCCAGGCGGTGTTGCTGGCCCGCGCCTTGTTGCTGGATCCGCCGATCATGTTGTTCGACGAACCCACCAGCGCCATGGACAACAGCAGCGAAGACATCCTGCGGCAAAAACTCCATCGTTGGGTCCAGGGCAAAACCCTGTTGCTGGTGACCCACCGTACCTCGATGCTCAGCCTGGTGGATCGCCTGGTGGTGCTGGACAACGGGCGGATCGTCGCCGACGGTCCGAAAGAAGTGGTCATCGATGCACTGCGCAAGGGCCGTGTCGGCTCTGCGGCTGTCTAGGAGCTAGCCATGGCCCGTTCATCATCCGACACCTCGTCCAATTCGAAGCCGCGCGGCTACTTCAGCAGTTTCAGCAAAAGCGCCGAAAGCGAATTCATGCCGGAAACCGCCGGCGCCTCGTTGCAGGACTCACCACGCTGGTCGCGGATCACCGTGTGGCTGGCGGCTGCGCTGATTATCACGGCGGTGGTCTGGGCCAAGTTCGCGGTGCTGCAGGAAGTGACCATGGGCGAAGGCAAGGCGATCCCGTCGAGCAAGATCCAAGTGATCCAGAACCTGGAGGGCGGCATCGTCACTGAGATTTTCGTTCGCGAGGGGCAAATGGTGAACAAGGGCGACACCTTACTGCGCCTCGATGACACTCGATTTCTGTCGAACAAGGGCGAAAGCGAGGCGGATCGCTATGCACTGACGGCGCAGGTCGAACGTCTGTCGGCCGAGGCGGAAGGCCGGCCGTTCAAACTGTCCCCCGAAGTGATCGCCAAGGCGCCGCAAGTGGCCGAGGACGAACGCTCGCTGTACGAACAACGGCAACGTCGACTGGCCAGCGAACAGCGCACCTTGAGTGAGCAACTTCGGCAAAAATCCCAGGAACTGGCAGAGTTCCGCTCCAAACAGGGCCAATTCAGTTCAAGCCTGGCGTTGCTGCAGCAAGAAATGAACATGTCCACGCCGCTGGTGGGCACCGGGGCGGTTTCGCCGGTGGAGATTTTGCGACTCAAACGCAGCGCGGTGGAGATTCGCGGTTCATTGAACGCCACGACCCTGGCGATTCCCCGTGCGGAATCGGCGATCAATGAGATCAAAAGCAAGATTGATGAGTCCGAACAATCCTTCCGCTCCGACGCGGCGAAGGAGCTCAATGAAAAACGCACTGATCTGTCGAAAATCACCGCAACGAGCATTGCTATCGATGACCGAGTGACCCGCACCACGGTGGTGTCGCCGGTTCACGGGATTATCAAAGTGCTGAAGGTCAACACCATCGGCGGCGTGGTCCAGCCGGGCAGCGACATGGTGGAAATCGTGCCCATCGAAGACAACTTGCTGATCGAAGCCAAGGTCCGGCCGCAGGACGTGGCGTTTCTGCACCCGGGGCAGAAAGCGATGGTCAAGTTCAGTGCTTACGACTACACAATTTATGGGGGGTTGAGTGCGAAGCTGGAGTTGATTGGGGCGGACACGATTACGGACGACAAGGGCAACAGCTTCTACCTGATTCAGGTGAGGACGGATAAGAATCACTTGGGCGGGGATGTGAAACCGTTGCTGATCATTCCGGGAATGGTGGCGACGGTGGACATCATCACCGGGGAGAAAAGCGTGCTGGATTACTTGCTTAAACCCGTGCTTAAAGCCCGGACCGAGGCGATGCGCGAACGTTAGTCTCTGGCCGGGATTTTCTGTGATTGTTCTACCGCTATCGCGAGCAGGCTCGCTCCCACAGTGGATCGCATTTCTCCTGGAGGAACTCGGTCAACTGTGGGAGATAGTTTCTGCTGGGATTTTCTGTGATTGTTCTACCGTCTTCGCGAGCAAGCCCGCTCCCACAGTGGATCGCATTTCTCCTGGAGGAACTCGGTCAACTGTGGGAGATAGTTTCTGCTGGGATTTTCTGTGATTGTTCTACCGCTATCGCGAGCAGGCTCGCTC